>NZ_QAOO01000001.1 GCF_003051105.1 Nitrosomonas nitrosa
GGCAATAATCCCTTTGCGATAAGCCGCTTGCCTGCCAGGCTTCTATATGGTTTTGTTTGTACAGCGCTAACACCATCAATTATCCTCTTGAAATAGGTATGGGGATAATAATGGACTAGATTATCTATGGTTAGATGGTCGTGCTGAACGCTTACCCATGATCAGCGAGTTTTTTAAGTCTAGGCGATGAATCAACCAGGAAAGTACTATAACGTAGATGATTGAAAGGCCAAAGTGTATCCATGTTGCAATCAACATAATTTGCCAATTCAGTGTTGCTGGGGGTGGTAAAACCTCCTGTCCAAATATAATTGCTGCCGCAAAACGTGCATCCCGATACAAAATTGAAGGTAAAGCGTCCCAGAATGTCCACCAGAGCAAAAGCTGTACGATGGTCGAAATTATTCCTGCTACAATCCCTGCATATAGCACAGCTAGCCAGAACTTTGGTAATTGAGTGGGCATATAAAAATTATGAATGTTGAACGCAGTTTAGTTAAAAACTGGCGAGCTCAATATTTGGTAGCGTTGTCAATAAGAGACCTGAAGTAATGGCCCTCCATTTTGCTGTCGTTGCGTCACCGTCAAGCATCAAACCCATTGTAGTAATAAGCGAGTCGAGCCTTGGTGACATTAAGCGCTCCTTCTGTGCCTCACTCGATGATATTGACTCTCATGTTCACCGTCCGAAACAGTCTTTCTACTCTGTTTGTCGTCTTTCCTTTACTAGACATATGATAGCTGGTCTCGGTTGGTGAGGATGTCAATTTAAGCCCATTATTTCGTAAAGGGATCTGCAATTGTTAATCCGCAAGCCGCTAGTGTGCGTCAAGTACAGGAGTGTGAATCTACTTCAAATATCTAAAAGAAATTTGTTTAATTTCTTAACTAGAACCCATAATAAAATAACGAATGTTGCTAAACGAAAAGGTAAGGGTAGCCATTATGGACTTAGAAGTAGGAAAGTTAGGCGCGCTAAAATTTCTAACAAAACAGTATATTGAAAACGTTTGGATATCTACCAGCATACATTTGGTTGCGCTCGGTTGGTTATTTTCTTCTGAGCAAATACACATGCTTATAAAAGAAGAGCTTTTTATACAAATTGGTTTAACGTGTATTTTGCTAGGACTTGAATGCCTTCGTTGGTTTGTAAATAGGCCAATTTATTGTCGTATAAGAGTTCTGGAAATGGAAGTAGCAAAAAAAATCAATATAGACTTGGCAGATGCCTATACCATCAAACCCTATAGATTTATATGCAATGAGCTCTTGATCTGTTTGCTAACAGTTTTTGCCATAATCTTTATATGGCTTTATCCATATTTATAAAACAAATCAGGCACTGCGGTTAGAAACGAAAATGTTACCGAGTTTGAGTTAGTCATAAAGAAAACGTGATAAATCTGATGATTATTGGCATGTTTCAAGCATTGGCGAGTATTAAATTAATAAAAACAGGGTAGGTTATAATACCTATTAATCCTACAGTCACTGGTAATAGACAGGAATGAGAAGTTTATCTGCGGGTAACGCTTTGTTATATTGAGATTCCGCCAGAATATTTCGATTGGGGTGCAGGGATGAGCGCCGGACTTATATTTTTTACCTACAAAAAGTTCCATGCACCAATTGCGTTAGATACACCTTTGCTAAATCCAGATGATTGGTCTAATAGCTGGCTTCTCAATACGTTGCTGAGTACCTAATTTTGATAGGTGATGCTGTTATTTCGGAATTTGGTAACATCGCGCGTCCTTTCCCAAAATCCGGTGCAACCGTTTGTAGCTTTGCTTTATCCATCTCGACCATCGTGTCTTGCATAAAATGGCCAGTTCAGAATCTAATTGCTCAGACTCATTCCATATTGGAAGAGACTAACGCTCCACGTAACACTTAAAAACATTTAGAATGTCAGCCCTTTTCTTGCAATATTAACCTTAAGGTATACCTATTGATTACAACAGCCAATGTCACCATGCAATTTGGCGCCAAGCCACTCTTTGAAAATGTTTCCGTAAAATTTGGCGGTGGTAATCGCTATGGTTTGATTGGCGCTAATGGTTGCGGCAAGTCAACATTCATGAAGATTCTTGGCAAGGATCTTGAACCGACTGCTGGTAATGTCGCTGTCGACAGTGGTGAACGGGTGGGAAAGCTGCGTCAGGATCAATTCGCTTTTGAAGATTGTATCGTCATTGATACTGTAATGATGGGACATGCAGAGTTATGGCACGTCAAACAAGAGCGTGACGCAATTTATGCCAACCCGGATGCCACTGAAGACGATTATCTGCATGCTGCAGAACTTGAGTCACAATTTGCCGAGCTCGATGGGTATTCTGCTGAAGCGCGCGCCGGGGAGTTGCTTCTTGGAGTGGGCATTCCATCTTCCCAGCATCATGGATTGATGAGTGCGATTGCGCCAGGATTCAAGTTACGCATATTATTGGCGCAGGCATTATTTTCCAATCCAGATATCTTATTACTGGATGAACCGACCAACAATCTCGATATTAATACGATCCGCTGGCTGGAAGATGTCATCAATACAAGCAAAAATACAATTATCATTATCTCCCATGACCGGCATTTTCTGAACAGCGTTTGCACGCATATGGCTGATCTGGATTACGGTGAGCTACGGATCTATCCTGGTAATTATGATGAATATATGATCGCCTCGACCCAGGTTCGCGAGCGAATGTTAGCAAGTAATGCCAAGAAGAAAACACAGATTGCCGATTTGCAATCTTTTGTCAGTCGTTTCTCTGCGAACGCATCGAAAGCCAGACAGGCAACCAGCCGTGCTCGGCAGATTGAGAAAATAAAACTTGAAGATGTAAAGCCATCCAGCCGCCAATATCCTTTTATACAGTTTGAAGTGGATGAGAGGGATAAGCTTCATCGTCTGGCTGTTTCCATCAAAGAAATCAGCAAAGGTTTCCCCGGCTTGGATAAGCCATTATTTGATCATTTGAGCTTTGACATAGAAGCCGGCGAGAAAGTCGCCATCATTGGCCCTAATGGAATCGGTAAAACTACGCTCCTACGTTGCCTCGCAGGTGATTTAATACCGGATGCTGGCGAAATAAAATGGGCCGAGAAGGCGCGTACCAGTTATTATCCACAAGATCATGCGGCTGATTTTGAATATACCATGTCATTGACCGAATGGATGGATCAGTGGCGACAAGGAAATGATGATGATCAAACGATACGAGGTACATTGGGTCGATTATTGTTCTCGGGCGATGATATTAAAAAATCTACCTGCGTGATTTCTGGCGGAGAACAAGGCCGCATGCTCTTTGGCAAGTTGATTCTCCAGAAACCGAATATTATGCTGATGGATGAACCTACCAATCATCTGGATATGGAATCGATCGAATCACTGAACAGTGCGCTTGAAAAATTTACTGGCACGTTGATTTTTATTTCTCATGACCGGGAATTCGTTTCTTCACTGGCCACACGAATTCTCGAAATGAGACCGGATGGTATTAATGACTTCAAAGGTAATTATGAAGATTATCTTAAATCACAAGGAATTGAATAATTGTGCTTGCTGCAATCATCCAGAGCAGTTGAACCATATAAAGAAACCAGGAAGTGAAGTCGTGTTTAACCGTTATTCGGAACAATTTGCAGATAGCTACGCACACAGCAAAAGATATCGGTACCTTCTTTAGCGCTAAAGCAGTCTGATATTTTGGATGTATACTCATCGCACATGAAATTTCGGCACTCAGGCACTACCGATGATTTGGAAATTATCAGCCAATTGTGTGCGTAATTCTGCTTTGTAATGATCTGATGCTGTGATAAAAGCTTCGCAAGCGCTTTTGAAAAGTGAAAAAGTTTTATGATAGCGACCCTACAGAATCTTCTTTTTGAAAAACTTCCAATAACGCTCAATTAGGTTCAGGTTGGATGCATACGGCGGCAAAAAACCCCGTTTTATTTTTGAGTCGTTGAGATGATCGCTGATCAGTTGGGATCGATAATAAGGAGTATTGTCACAAATAATGTGAATACATGCTGCTGTTGAATGATGTGCTTCGATTTGCTGAAACAATTGGATGGTCGATTGCGCATTTGATGGTATCAACATAGCATCATCGAATGAAACAGCGTACAGTTCTGGGGTATTGCCTAATTAACGCTCATAAAGCTCCGAACACACGAAAGATTATCACCTTATGCAAACGCAACCTTTTTTCAGGACGCAAATACCCCTTGATGCCGCTCCCGATAATGACTGGCGGATACCAGATGGTGGCATAAAACGCATTGTTTTGATTCTGTTTCTAGGAATGATTGTTTTAGTAACAGGCTGTGTCCGTCTGGCTGGAATAAAGCAGAATCCAGATATCTCTTTGGCTGGCATCGAACTTGTGGAACTCGGTCTCCTGGAGCAACGATTCAACCTCAAGCTTCGCATACAGAATCCCAATGACGTAGCACTGCCTATCAATGGCATGACCTTCGAAATTGAACTTGATGGAGCGACTTTTGCTAGGGGGTTGTCCGATAAGGTCGTAACTGTGCCACGTTTGGGTGAAATTGTGATGGAAGTAAAAGCGGCAAGTACTCTTGGAATGGTATGGAAGCAACTTGTTGAATCGCAGAAATCTCGCCGCGACAAAGTTGATTATCGATTATCTGGACGACTTTTCTTGCAGGGATTAGGCAGTGTCCCCTTTGAACAGAAGGGTAACGTATCTATGCCTAATAGCACTGATGATTTAGAGAAACTTTAATCTTTCGTCATCTGATTGAGCCAACTTGGCCAAAGCGAGCGTGCAAGTGTTGTAGTAGGCAGGATGCTGAGAGTGACAAAGGTTTTCTCGCATTAAGAGCCATAATGCATAATTATCGTTTTTAAGCAAACATACCCTTTTTCCAGGACGCAAAATTTCGTTAGGTAGCGCTAATCAGGGATGGTAATTCCAATTCACTTGCTGAAAGGGATGATGAGCAGTGAGTCTATGTGGTTACCGAAGAGGCGCCGCCTCAATGTCATGGGACTAGTGAAATTATCTATTTAAGTTCATTCTCTCTTCAGGGGATCTGCGCCTGTTAATCCGACGGTCCCAGGTTATTAATTTAATTACATGTCCGTAGGGGGTGTGCCGCAGCAAGATCAAGAATCCAAACAAAACTGAGGTATGTTGTCAATAAAGAGTTCATTTAATTACTGGGGTCTAGCTAGGCGGGACCGTGCGGTTACAAAAATGTCTGGGTATCTGTTAAGTTAGGATTTAGCTCAGATATTTACTTTTCCAAATATGCTGAGGATATCCAGGTTAGTCTGTGAGATCGCTTTCAATGGAACGATCGCAAATCCGAATGTATTTCAGTTTTAACGATCACCCTATTGTGCATCTTTCCGCGCCGGTCGGTTTGATTTCACACTCGTTTCTGTCCATATTGCTGACGGATCACATCATGAAACAGTTGGAGTCAATCTCAAATTGAAGCAAATGAAAATAGCCCAAATAAAAAGCTTATTTGCCATTCATGGGGAACAAGATTTCGTACAAAGTAGGGGGGTATTGTTGGAATAACGTTAAAAAGTTCGGAGGATATGCGTATTGACTTGATTGTCAGAAAAATGACCGTTTTAGTGCTAATGCTTCAGCAGTTCAATGATTCGCCCCGGATTTGAACTGAATTTTTCCTGTTGCGTGAAAAACGAAGAGAGCCTTTTGCCAGAGTGAATTGATACGAAGCTGAATTGCGCGCAAAGAGGATAATAATGCAGCAGTCATTTTCCGTGGTTGATTTTATCTCATAAAATCATGACATGGTAAATTCGCCTATTTCTTAACTTTAACAACCGAGTAATTATCGGATAATGATCATGGTGCTATGTGACGGATAGGGAAATTGCTCACATATTGTATGATAAACAAGGTTATAGCGTAGTTTGTTGTTTCCTATTTTTGGAGAGACGCTTTTGATGCATAAACTTCTGCTCGTTGATTTTGAAAACGTTCAACAAATTGATTTTACGCACTTGAGCGACAACACGGACGTGATTATTTTCGTGGGCGCCAATCAAAAGGCGGTTCCGCTGGAGTTGGTTGCCTCTGCGCAGAAGCTGGGTTCGCGTATCGAATGGCAGAAAATAGAGGGCAACGGTAACAACGCGCTTGATTTTCATATTGCTTATCACCTCGGCCGCGTTGCAGAGCGCTCACCACAAATTCATTGCATCGTTCTGTCGAAAGACAAGGGATTTGACCCATTATTGCGTTATTTGAACAAAATCGGGTTGAAAGTCAAAAGGATCAACAGCCTGCTCGAGCTTGATCCGAAATCTGTATCGATAGACGACCCCAATTACAAGCGGGTGATCGATGTATTAGGCAAATCCGACAAGAAAAACCGCCCAAGAAAGCTCAAGACGCTATCGCAGTATATCGCATCGATTTTTCAGAAAAATATTGCGCAGAAAGAGATCGATCACATCATCGATATGCTGTTTGCCAACAAATTGATCACTGAGACCAACAACACGCTTTCTTACGGTTTTTAGAATTGTATTGATTGTAAATATCCAGGTAAAGAAACAGGAGATGCACTGTCTGGCTCGACAATAAACGGCCTCCCTTTAGGCGAAAAAATCAAGAAGTGCTCACGGTTGCCGTTGTTACGCTTTTATATTATGGGAAGTGGATCATGGATAGGTCAACAACGCGATGTGCTTATGCCCTAGCGATGTCAGGCGGAGCCTGCTTATGGCTGGCTACGGCTATGATGAGCGGAAGAACCGAAGCTTGGGATGCGTCTTCCTATTGGACGGTTGCCTATCCACTGGCAATTATATGGTCAGGGTGGCTTGGTTATCGCTTCCCTGAGAGATCTTGGCGTTGGGGGGTGGCAGTGATGTTCGCACAAGCGGGTGTTTTGATGGTATCGAGTTCAAGCTACGGTTTGTTGCCGCTAGGTCTGATTTTGTTTGGTGTTCTTGCGTTGCCAACGATTGGGCTTGCCAATGTGATGGCTAAACTCCGCTTACGTCATGACGTGCAGTGAGGACGCAAAGCTCTCAACGTGGCGCCTCGTCTCAGACAACCTCTTAGTGCCTGTAAAAGCCCTCCCTCCAGCTATCCAACTCAATTGAGGGTAATCATGCGCAAATTTATTTTGATGCCGCTCTTACTGCTGGCGGGGTGTTTCACCGACGCCGCAACGCGTATCGCCTACGATATCGAGGCGGGGGCTCAACGAATTGCTCAGGTAGATGGGGCACGGCTCTCTCTTGCACACCGCACACCGTCAAGATCGGGCGAGTGTGAGGGTAACTATACCGTGCAATTGGATCAGGTGGGTGCGATTATCATCTGGTGTAGGGATAAGCAGGATAGGCAGGTCGTATCTAGCCACAGCACAAGTTACCATCGGCGCTTTGTAGATACGCTACGCACGTTCATTCTGGAAAAGAAGGCGGGTGAGACGTTGTTCATAGAACTCGAAAGACGTGACGGCCGTACGCTCATTACTGAAGCGAAGTAGTTTTTCCCTATTCCGATGGTGGCTGCGTGAAGTGGAATTACTCGATGATAATATACTGTTCAGTGCCTCAGATCTAAACCAAGCGCTTAACGAAGCACTTTTCCTTTGTAAGAAAACGCCTACAAATTTGCTGTCAAAATCCTGACATTGCATTTGGCGGATGCGCCATTTACTTGTCAAGCGCCAAGATCGAGAATGTACCCATACAGACTCGATCCCAACCTTTAATCGTTTGACAAGGAGCGCTGAAATGGAAACAAACCAGATTCTAGATGAAATCAGAGAAATCAACCTTGGCTACATGTTGCTAGCGCAACAGTTGCTACGGGAAGATAAAGCAACCGCAATGTACCGCCTGGGTATTGGCGAAGATTTGGCCAATATTGTAGAAAACTTGACCTCCAGCCAGTTGTTGAAAATGGCGGCCTCCAATATGCTGTTATGCCGTTTCCGATTTGACGATCAGCTGATTGCCGAGATTCTGTCGAGTCATCACCGTGATCGCGCGTTGGCGCAATCTCACGCCACGATATTGATGGCTGGATTGCCCGCAGAAGCGGTTGCTTGATTTGAGATGGCGTAAAAGGAGAAGAACATGAAAGAGAAGAGCCTCTTGTCAGAAGCACGTCAAATTCAGCTTGCAACCGAATTGGTCAAGCTAGGTGCTAGATTGCAGGTTTTGGAAGCCAATACGAAATTGAGCCGTGAGCGGCTGGTAAGGCTATACAAAGAAATTAAAGGGGTTTCACCCCCCAAAGGCATGCTGCCGTATTCCGAGGACTGGTTTACCAGCTGGCAGCCTAACGTGCATTCTTCGCTATTCATCAATATTTACAACTATATGGTTAAGTATGCGCATGTACAAGGCATCGATGCCATCATAAAAAGCTACAAGCTCTACCTGGAGCATATTGAAATCAATCAGCTTCCGCGTGTTCTGAGCTTGACACGGGCTTGGACCCTGATGCGTTTCCTGGAAAGCAAAGTGTTGTGCGTAACGCCTTGCGTCGAATGTAATGGCAATTTCATCGTTCATAGCCTGGAAGTCCATTCTCACCATGTTTGCGGATTGTGTCATGTGCCTTCCCGTGCGGGTAAAACCAAGAAAGTGGAGGCTGCTGCAACAGAAGAAGCGGTTGAGGGTGATCATGAGCATGCAGCTTGACCGGCAGGGTAGACAAGCAGGATAGTCATAAACTGAGATGTCATAACCAAAAATTAAACTTAATACTACAAACGTATCCTTATGTGATAATTTATATCCGTAAGCTGTCATGGATCGTTCTGCATATCCACTAGGAGGAATGAAGATGAAAATGCTGATTGCGGGTTTGTTAGCAGCAGTATTGGCGCTGGTATACGTGGTGATCGACACCGGAGTTTACAATATGGCCGCTACCGAGAAACACTGGGCCATTACCGAGAAGGTGATCACTTGGGTTCGTGAAAGCTCGATCAGAGCCCGTGCGGAAGATTTGGTACCCCCTGTCTTGGAGGAATCCATTATTCTGGATAAAGGGGTATCGCATTACAACGCGATGTGTATCGGTTGTCATCTGGCGCCAGGTTATTCGACTACGGAATTGGCCACGGGGCTTTACCCACAAGCGCCTCTATTCTACGAAAGAGTACCCGTGACGGATGAGGAAGACAAAAAATATCTCATCAAGAAATACTTTTGGGTAATCAAAAATGGAATCAAAATGACAGCCATGCCTGCCTGGGGGTTGACCCATGATGACGAGTCGATTTGGGCAATGGCACATTTAGTGCAAAGATTACATGGCATGACCGCTGAACAATACACAGCATTAGTGAAATTACATGGTGATGATGCCGATGACGATCATCACCACGAGGAGGCTGCTCGAGAATAGCGAGGGTGAGTCTAGTTGAGTTGGATTTTTCGATCATTTGAGGTGAATAGTCGTTCTATTTAACGAAAAGGATCGGAAAATCCAGCCATCCAGGCTCGTTCGCTGTAGATTAGTCTCGGACAGCCTCCGGGGGATATGCTGATGGATCAAATTAGTGGTATGCGCGATACAGTAGCAGACGGAATTGATTGCATCTGCAAGCTCGATGCGTATTTCATTGAGAAGCATGACGCAATATCACGACTGAACGGCTTTCTACCTTGATTCGGCTTGCTGCTTTAAGTGGTTTTTCATTCTCGTGCCAGCCGATATGGGTATCGAGCTCTTTTATCCAGCGTGTCCCCCACTGCGAGCCAGGCAGAACGAAAGTCAGTGCTTCGTGATGCGCGTTGAAAATTACATAGAAATTATCATCTTTTACCGGCTCTCCACGTGGGTAGGGGTTAGGGATAGTCGCACCATTCAAGAATACACCCAGTGATTTGGCGTAGCCGAGTCCCCAATCTTCTTCAGACATCTGCTCGCCTTCGAGCGTAAACCAAGCGATATCCTTGACATCGCTGCCATGAATCGGCTGACCTTGGAACCAGTGCCGACGACGGAAAACAGGATGTTCTTTGCAGTAGTGAATGAGCCGCTGACAAAAGGCGAGAAAATCTGTATCCGCATTTTCCCAGTCATACCAGGAAATTTCATTGTCCTGACAGTAACCATTGTTATTTCCTTGTTGTGTCCGGCTGATTTCATCGCCACCCAGCAGCATGGGCACGCCCTGGGACAGCAATAATGTAGTCAGGAAATTTCGTTTTTGGCGGTTTCGTAGCTGGCGTATTGCCTTATCTTCAGTAGCACCTTCTTCGCCACAATTCCATGAACGATTATGGCTTTCGCCGTCCCGATTACCTTCACCATTGGCATCATTATGTTTTTCGTTGTAAGAGACCAGGTCTTCTAAAGTAAACCCGTCATGCGCAGTGATGAAATTGATACTTGCATAGGGAAGGCGGGAGGTGTTTTCGTACAGATCGGAGCTGCCGGTAAAACGGGAAGCGAATTCGCCGAGTGTTTGGTCCTCACCCCGCCAGAAATCACGGATGCAGTCTCGATATTTTCCATTCCACTCGGTCCACACGGGGGGGAAATTTCCTACCTGATAGCCGCCTTCGCCGACGTCCCAAGGCTCGGCGATCAGCTTGACTTGGCTGATCACTGGATCTTGCTGGATGATATTGAAGAACGCCGAAAGCCGGTCCACATCGTGTAATTCACGCGCCAAGGTCGCGGCCAGATCGAAACGGAATCCATCAACATGCATTTCCAACACCCAGTAGCGCAAGGAGTCCATGATCAGTTGGAGTACGAAAGGGTTGCGCATATTCAGGCTATTGCCTGTGCCTGTGTAATCTTTGTAATAGCGCCGATCATCACACAGGCGATAGTAATAGGCGTTATCGATCCCTTTGAAACTGAGCATCGGGCCGAAGTGATTCCCTTCTGCCGTATGGTTGTAGACGACATCCAGAATAACCTCGATGCCAGCGTGATGCAAAGTTTTGATCATTTGCTTGAACTCAGCGACTGCGGCACCTGGACGCTTCTGGTAAGCGTATTCGCTATGAGGTGCGAAATAACCGATCGAATTGTACCCCCAGTAGTTACGCAATCCCTGGTCGACTAAATGCTTGTCGTGAATGAAATGATGGATCGGCATGAGTTCGATTGCCGTCACGCCAAGCTGCTTGAAATAATCGATAATCACAGGATGTGCCAATGCTGCATAAGTGCCCCGTAACTCTGGAGGAATTTCTGGGTGCCGGGCCGTGAGCCCTTTGACATGGGTTTCATAGATGATGGTTTCATGCCAGGGGATTTGTAGTCTTCGATCGCCATTCCATTCGAAGTGGGGTTGGTGCACGACACTATGAGGGACAAAGGGCGCGCTGTCCCGATCGCTGCGTATGTCGGGGCCTTTATCGAAGCAATAGGGAAAAACCGCTTCATGCCACTTGACCTGGCCTTCAATTGCTTTCGCATAGGGGTCGAGCAGCAGTTTGGCGGGGTTGCAACGCTGCCCGTTGGTGGGTTCCCAAGGTCCATGAACGCGAAAACCATAGCGTTGTCCGGGTTCGATGGAGGGTAAGTATCCATGCCAGCAATAGCCTGTTACTTCAGGTAAGTCGATACGGGTTTCAATCCCTTCTTCATCGAACAGGCAAAGCTCGACACGCTCCGCGATTTCGGAAAATATCGAGAAATTGGTACCGGAACCGTCATAAACAGCCCCTAGTGGATAAGGTTGTCCTGGCCATACTTTCATATTTTTATTTTTTCTAGGTGGAAGAATTTATAATTTTGGTGCAATTAACCTTATATACTAACCTTAATAGCCCGATTCACGCTAGGGTTATAGATGCTGATTAAGTGACTATCATCCAAAAGGAGAAGGGATTGGGTTGAATTTTTTTTTGAGCTCATCATCACCTCTATGAATTTCAAAGATAAACCGAACCATCGATATTATGTCGGCCTAGCTGCGTTATCTGTCGTTCTCCACAAAACGCCATGGTGATATCCAATTCATTGTGGATGATTTCAAGCGCCTTGGTAACCCCTGCTTCTCCCATCGCACCCAAACCATAGAGATAGGGGCGCCCAATATAGACTGCTTTGGCGCCGATTGACAGCGCTTTCAGTACATCCTGGCCGGAGCGAATACCGCCATCCATGTGAACTTCGATTTGATCGCCGACAGTATCGACAATACCCGCTAAGGCAGCAATGGAGGAGCGTGCGCCATCCAGTTGGCGGCCGCCATGGTTCGATACGATCAGCGCATCGGCACCAGACTGCGCAGCCATTTTGGCATCTTCTACATCCAGGATTCCTTTCAAGATCAGTTTGCCGCCCCACTTTTCCTTGATCCATTCCACATCGTGCCATGAGAGATGGGGATCGAATTGCTCGGCAGTCCAGGCCGATAAAGAAGACAAATCGCTGACCCCACGGGCATGACCAACGATATTACCGAAACCGTGATGACGAGTACCGAGCATCTTCAGACACCAACGTGGCCGTGTCATTAGTTGCCAAATATGCTGGGGTGTCAATTTCGGTGGAGCGGAGAGATTGTTGCGGATATCCTTGTGACGTTGTCCGAGAATCTGCAGATCGAGGGTCAGTACCAAAGCAGTGCAGTGAGCCGCCTTGGCACGTTCGATCAGGCGTTCGATAAATCCACGATCGCGCATGAGATAGAGCTGGAACCAGAAGGGCTCCGTGGTTGCGCTAGCGACTTCCTCGATCGAGCAAATGCTCATGGTCGAAAGGGTAAAAGGAACGCCAAATTTCTCGCAAGCTCGGGCTGCCAGGATTTCACCATCGGCGTGCTGCATACCGCATAAACCTGCTGGGGCGAGCGCTACCGGCATGGCAACTTTATAGCCGATCATTTTAGTTTCTAGCGATCGATCTGCGATATTGACCGCGATGCGCTGACGCAATTTGATTTTCTGGAAATCGCTTTCATTTGCGCGATAGGTCGATTCAGTCCATGAGCCAGAATCGACATAATCAAAAAACATTTTCGGCACGCGTTGTTGTGCCAGCTTTTTTAAATCGTCGATACTGACTATTGGGTTCATTTTGTTTGGCTGTGTGAAGCAAAGCAACGCGTGCCCGATATTGTTCAGAAATCGAAGTTATTCGATCCATCGCATCGTGGGTTTTATCAGCATCCGTTTATTTTTTAACCGTTCATTAACTGTCTGAGTACGTAAGGTAATATGCCGCCATGACGGTAGTAATCGACCTCGATGGCGGTGTCGATACGGCAAAGCAGAGGGACTTCGCGTTGACTGCCATCTTTGTCATGTATGATCAGCGTGACTTGTTGCTGAGGTTGGATGGTGTCGATGCCTTGTATATCGAACAACTCATCGCCGGTAATGCCAAGGGCTTGTGCGTTGACGTTATCCTTGAATTGCAAAGGCAGCACCCCCATGCCGACCAAGTTGCTGCGGTGGATGCGTTCGTAACTTTCCGCAATGACAGCTCTGACTCCCAGCAGTTGCGTTCCCTTCGCCGCCCAGTCACGGCTCGAACCGGTACCATATTCCTTACCCGCAAACACTACAGTGGGAATGTTTTGTTTGATATAACGCATGGCTGCATCGTAAATCGACATCTGTTCGCCCTCAATGGCATCGTTGCCGCGATAGCGCGTGATACCCCCTTCGCTGCCGGGAATCATCAGGTTCTTGATGCGGACATTGGCGAAAGTGCCGCGCATCATGACATGATGATTACCGCGGCGTGAGCCATAGCTGTTGAAATCGGCTTTGGTGACTTGGTTGGCAAGTAGGTAGGTGCCAGCCGGTGAGGTTTCTTTGATGGCCCCTGCCGGGCTGATGTGATCGGTGGTAACCGAGTCGCCGAAGATCGCCAATGCGCGCGCGCTGCGGATGCCACCGGCGCCACTTTCTGTGGCAGGTTGCAGTGTAAAATCCTGAAAGAAGGGAGGTTCTGCAATGTATGTAGAGTCCGGCCAGTCGTAGAGTTTACCTGTGACTGAGGTAATCTCGTTCCATAGAGGAAGATCTTTGGTGAAATCGCTATAGAGCTGACGGAAGGTATCGGCTTGAGTGGCAAATTTCATCAAGGATTCGACTTCCGCGCTGCTCGGCCAGATATCTTTCAGCCAAACGGGTTGATTATCCTTGCCCATCCCGATCGGTTCGGTGGTGAGATCCTTAAGCACGGTACCTGCCAGGGCATAGGCGACTACCAGCGGGGGGGAGGCAAGAAAATTGGCGCGGATGTTGGCATGAATTCTAGCCTCAAAGTTCCGGTTGCCGGATAGGACAGCGGAGCAGATGAGATCATCCTTGACGACACATTCTTCGATGATTTCTGGCAATGGTCCGGAATTACCGATGCAGGTGGTGCAGCCGTAGCCTGCCAGGTTGAAGCCAAGTTGTTCCAGATAGGGCATCAGACCGGCTGCATTGAGATATTCCGTGACAACACGCGAACCGGGTGCGAGCGAAGTTTTGATATGCT
Source organism: Nitrosomonas nitrosa (assembly GCF_003051105.1). GTDB lineage: Bacteria > Pseudomonadota > Gammaproteobacteria > Burkholderiales > Nitrosomonadaceae > Nitrosomonas > Nitrosomonas nitrosa. The sequence goes on from NZ_QAOO01000001.1 coordinate 14,460, forward strand.
TTTTGACACTTAAGCCTTTTTCCACCGCTTTTTTGGCAAGCAAACCTGCGGCAATCAAGACCGTGGGATTGGAAGTATTGGTACAGGAGGTGATCGCAGCAATCAGCACGTCGCCATGATATAGCTCAAAGGGCTGAGTTAGCTTGCTATTGCCCTTGATCGTATCCTGGGTGGGGCGATTATTGACCAATTCGGCCAAGTTTCTTTCAGAACCCGGCGGTAGCGTGGCTTCATCTTGATTGATTGGGCTCGTGACACACACATCACTCTCCGGACAGCCTGATTCGCGTGGGGTATAGGCACGGCTGAGTTCTTCTGCTGGCTTGCCATAGCCATTTTCCGCCACGGGTTTGCTGAAAAGCTCGGTGAAGGTTGATTTAAGATCACCCAACGCAATGCGGTCTTGCGGTCGTTTGGGGCCGGCTAAGGACGGGACGATCGAACTCAAATCAAGATGTAGTTCTTGACTGTAATCAATCTGGCCCGTGCGGGGCATGCCATACAGCCCTTGTGTTTTGAAATAAATTTCAAAAGCTTGAATTTCCCCGTCGGTTCGTCCAGTATTTCTGAAATACTGGAGTGTGGCATCGTCGACCGGGAAGAAGCCCATGGTTGCACCATATTCGGGTGCCATATTAGCGATGGTGGCGCGATCTGGCAGGCTCAACGATGCAGCACCTTCACCAAAGAATTCGACGAATTTACCGACCACTTTCGCATTGCGTAACATTTCGGTGATAGTGAGAACCAGATCGGTGGCGGTGACGCCTTCTCGCAACTTTCCGGTCAGATTAACGCCGACCACGTCGGGTGTAAGGAAGTAGACCGGTTGGCCCAGCATACCCGCTTCTGCTTCAATCCCCCCTACGCCCCACCCAACGACACCGATGCTGTTGATCATGGTCGTATGCGAGTCGGTTCCGACCAGCGTATCCGGATAAATCAAGCCATTTTTCTGATGCACGCCACGCGCCAGGTATTCCAAGTTAACCTGATGGACAATGCCGATCCCAGGAGGGACCACCCTAAAGGTATCGAATGCTTGCATGCCCCATTTGATGAATTGATAACGCTCTTTATTGCGGCGGAATTCCATTTCCATGTTGCGGGCGAGCGCATTTTTATCACCGTAATAGTCGACCTGCACCGAGTGATCGACAACCAGATCGACGGGGACGAGCGGTTCGATCCGTTTAGGATCTTTACCCAGCCGCTCCGCGGCACTGCGCATGGCGGCGAGATCGACCAATAGCGGAACGCCAGTAAAATCCTGTAGCACGATACGTGCGACCACGAACGGGATTTCATGAGTACGCGCGGCATTGGGTTGCCAACCAGCCAATTGCGTGACATGGGCTTGCGTTATTTTTTGATCGTCATAGTTACGCAAAACTGATTCGAGAACGATACGGACCGAAACAGGCAGTCGTGAGATCATGCCAAGGCCTGCCTCTTCCAGTGCAGATAAGGCATAGTATCGGACGGATTGGCCTGTCGGGAGTTGCAGGGTTTTCAGTGTATTGAATAGCGTATGGGTCATGGTTATTCCTTCAGCAGGGTTCGATAATCGACAAATTGCGGTTTAGGTTTATGAAGTATGCGTTTGAGTTTATCATTCCAAACCTATTGCGACAAAAATAAGGTAAAAAATGAATATTGAACAATTTAACGCGGATCATGGTATTGTGGGTCAGATCGAGTTTTTCGAAGGGCAGGGTGGGCTGCCTTTCATTCGTGCTAGCAATGCCAAGGCCAATGCGTTGATATCAGTTTATGCTGGCCAGGTACTTGCTTACCGGCCGGCGGGCAAGGCTGACGATTTGATGTTTCTCAGTGAAAAAGCTTATTATCAAGCAGGGAAAGCGATCAAAGGTGGCGTGCCGATTTGCTGGCCGTGGTTTGGCTCTGATCCCGAAGGAAAAGGACGCCCGGCCCATGGTTTTGTGCGTAACCGGATGTGGGATGTGATCGATACCGCGGTATCGGTCAATGGGGAGGCCAGGATTGTGTTGGGGTTGACGGATACACCGGAAACGCGATCTATCTGGCCGCATGCTTTCGTTTTGAGATTGGAAATCACCATCGGGGAGACGCTGGGTCTGGCGCTAATCACGCGCAATAGCGGGGATCAGCCGTTCAGCATCACACAAGCTTTCCATACCTATTTCGGCGTCGGCGATATCCATCAGACGAGTGTATCGGGCCTGGAAGGCAAATCTTATATCGACAAGGTCGATGGCGGGCAACAAAAAATACAATCCGGGGCGGTAACGATAAACACAGAAGTTGATCGCATTTATCTGGATGTCGCGAATGAACTGGTTATTCACGATGCTGCGAGGAAACGCAACGTTCGAATCACTTCTCAAGGTAGCCGATCGGCGGTCATATGGAACCCTTGGGCAAAAATAGCGTCTGAAATGGCTGATTTGCAGGATGATGATTACCTGCGCTTGTTATGTGTCGAAACAACCAATGCAGCGAGTGATGTCGTTACGATTCAGCCAGGCAGCGAATTTAGATTGACTGCGCAATACCGCTCTGAGTAATAGCAATATCAGCTACGTATGCCGAATGAGGCTGCATTGGTTTTTTTAAAGCCTTCCCATAACTGAAGCCTTCCCATAACTGAACGTATTCAGTTATGGGATCTCCAACGTTAACCCAATTCAATAGAGTGACCATGAAAACTAAACCAAAAATAATAATTTCATCGCTCGATGCAGAAAGACTAGAAAATCTGATCGAATCATTGCCTGATCAAAGCTTTCCAGGTAAGAAGGAATTAGAAGTAGAACTGGCGAGGGCGGATGTCGTTGATCCCGAGCATGTTCCACCGACCGTGGTGACCATGAATTCAACAGTCAGATTTAAAGTCGAATCATCATCTGAAGAATTCGAGTTGACACTGGTCTATCCAAAAGATAGCGATACGAGCGGTAGCAAGATTTCTATTCTTGCACCTGTCGGTAGTGCACTGCTTGGTCTTTCGCAAGGAGATGAGATCGAATGGCCAAAACCAGGTGGGGGCATGTTGCGCGTTCGTATGGAAGAGGTTATTTATCAGCCTGAGCGATCAGGCGAATATCACCGTTAGCGAGTGCTTGCCGGTATTTTTTCCAATCAAAAAATGGGCCCGGATCGGTTTTGCGGGCGGGTGCAATGTCGGCATGCCCGACGATATCGATTATCGGGTAGGCAGCCAGCAGCGCGGAGGTCAATGCAATGAGTCGCTCGTATTGTATGGATTCAAAGGGGATATCGTCGCTGCCTTCGAGCTCGATTCCGATGGAAAAATCATTACAACGGTTTTTGCCTTGCCAGCAGGAAATGCCGGCATGCCAGGCACGCAGTGTGCATGGAACAAACTGGATAACTTCACCGTCGCGGCGTATCAGGAAATGGCTGGAGACTTTAAGATCGCGTAGCGAGAGATAGTAAGGGTGTGCGGTGGGGTCGAGTTGATTGGTGAATAACTCAATGATCCCACTACCACCGAATTCGTTAGGCGGCAGGCTGATGCTGTGGATGACCAGGAGGGTAATGGTGCATTCGGGCGGACGTTCATCACAATTAGGCGAAGGAATGAATCGCACGTTTTCAAGATAGCCAGTTGCGTCGATTCGCATAGACGATTAACTCATAAAAATTTAAGTACATATTTAAGTACATATATATGATAGTGCATTGTCGGGTGCTTACTGTTATTCCTGTTTCGTAAAAAAACATGCAACCTGGAAAATTTATCACGTTGGAAGGTATCGATGGTGCGGGCAAAAGCACACATCTTGTCTGGCTGGAAAATTATTTGATGAGCAAAGGGATCACTACGGTGACGACGCGTGAGCCAGGGGGAACGCCGCTCGGTGAACAATTGCGCGCGCTGCTGCTCGATCAGCGGCAGACGATGCATGCCGAAACAGAAGTGTTGTTGATGTTCGCTGCGCGGCGTGAGCATCTGGATAAAGTTATTCTCCCCACCCTCGATAAAGGGGAATGGGTGATATCAGACCGTTTTACGGATGCGAGTTTTGCATATCAAGGCGGTGGCAGGGGGGTGGCTTTGCGCAAATTGGAGGAATTGGAGCGATGGGTGCAAGGTTCGTTTCAGCCTGATTTGACGCTCTATTTCGATGTATCTGTAGAATTGGGCAAACAGCGCGTGCAATCCATCAAAGCTGCCGATCGTTTCGAGCAAGAGCAGAGCGCATTTTTTCAGCGGGTACGGAAAGCCTATCTGCAGCGGGTGCGTCAATTTCCTGAGCGGATACGATTGATCGATGCCGGGCGTCCACTAGCGGAAGTCACGGCTTCGCTTGAAGCGATTATGAGTGAAATTTTATCGGAGCGGACGCAATAGCGTAGCCAATCGTGGAAGAATTGGAAGAACTGTATCCTTGGCAAAATACCCTCTGGCAACAGCTCAGGCGTGCTGAAGAAATGCGTGCGCATGCCTTGCTGCTGAAAGGGAGGAAAGGGATTGGCAAACTGAGTTTTGCATATGCACTTGCCAAATCGTTGCTGTGTGAACGAGTGACAGCACGACTGACTGCTTGTGGGCAATGCGCGAGTTGCAGATGGTTTACGCAGGGAACACATCCCAATTTCTACTTGATAGCACCGGAAGCATTTACTTCGGCGCCCAGCGATGCTGCGCTGGAAAGCGACGAAGATCGGCTGGAGAACGACACCGTAAAATCCCGGAAGAAAGCCAGTCAGCAAATTACGATCGATCAAGTCAGATCACTTGATCATTTTGTCTATTTTTCCGGTCATCAGGCGGGATACAAGGTTATTCTCATTCATCCTGCAGAAGCGATGAATGCGGCGGCAGCCAACGCCTTGCTGAAGAAGCTCGAGGAACCCCCAGCCCATGTGCTATTCCTGCTGATAGCCCATCAGTGGCAGGATTTGCTACCGACGATACGCAGTCGTTGTCAACAAATTACGATGCCGGTGCCGGATACGGTTACCGCATGCGACTGGCTGATCCAGCAAGGCGTCGATCCCCCTGAAACCTACTTGGCATTGGCTGGTGCATCGCCCTTGCAGGCGAAAATGTTCAGTCAGGGAGATTACCTTGTGCAACATGCTGAGTTCATCCGGCAAATGAGTTTGCCAGAGCGTCTCGATCCGATTCCGCTGTCTAGTGCATTGAGTAAGCTTGATCTATCCATGCTTGTCAACTGGCTACAGAAATGGTGCTATGACTTGATGAGCTGCCGCGTGACAGGCAAGGTGCGTTATCACTTACAGCATGAAACGACTATAAGAAAGCTTGCTGCAACGATTAACCCGCTTCAGTTTGCTCAGTTCTGGCGCGATCTGATTAAGACCCAGCGATTATCGCAGCATCCGCTCAATACAAAGTTGTTCATAGAGGAAATGCTGTTTTCTTACATGAGCGTCATGGTGCCTGGACGGTACAGGGAATAATTGAAATTATTTGATCAGCACTTCTTAGAAGCGCTGATTGGCTGCCAATCTGATTCAGTCTCGGTCTTTTCGGTGGCCCTTGTCCTGTTTTTCCTGGCCGGGATGAGGATCAAATCTGTCGCGGTAATGATCGTGACCACGTTTATCCTGATTGCGTTTTTTGCGATAACCCTCATCATGATCCCGCTCATGATCATGGTAATCCCTGCGATCATCTCGATAAGGTTGCTGATACCCATTATCGTATCGGTATGAGTGACTGGTGCGTTTCTGATAATAGGGAATATAGACATTGTTGTACCAACTTTCCTGAACAAAATAAACATACCGATCACAAGCGCGATAGAGATGGCAATGTTTGTTCCAATTCTTTGCATGACCGGGGGGGACATGCATATAAATAGGCGGTTGCCGCAGGTTTGCGGGGGTATGCCATACTAAAACAGGCTGGGGATAAATGAGTCGAGGTGTGGGGTAATAGCCGCCAAAATGAAGTTCTCCATAAAAACCGGGTTGGCCAATTCGAATGGAAACGCCTATATCGCTGGCCAGGGCTTGAGGTGTGACCATCATGAATGCAGCAAGTAAGCATGAGAAATAACGCATGGTTCCGACTCCTCATTGATTGAATAATAGTTTATGTCGGCATCCAGAACACAATATTGAGATCATTCTACATATTATGCAACCCATTTTACTGGAATGAAATTACCAATAGGGGCCTCTTATCCGTTTATGCGCGTACCTTGCGGCGATGGATCGCCTAAAGTTTTTAATGCTGTTAAGGCCAAGTCTTTCCACTCCTCTCTTTCCCAGTATTTGATATAACGCCTGAATTGGCGCTGGGTCGAGAACAGGGGAAACTCGTCAGGACCTAGTAACGCACGTATTTCATTACAATAGCGGACAATATCCTTTTTGGCTTGTATCGGGTCGAAATTTTGAACATCATAGGCGATTCCGAGTAACGTGAGTTCAGCCAATGTTCCAAGCGCCCATGCTCGATTTGCTGCAGTTGCTTTGTTTAGTTTCCATTCGGTAATTTGTCGCGCCGCGGTCCACCATTGACCATAGTTTTTAGGCAATGCTTCGAACGTTGGCTTGTCTGCCAAAGCAGGGATGGCAGATATTGAAAGATATTGAGTCATGACCCAGTGATTATGAGGTTCGACTTCCAGTGCTTCGCGATAAAACTCACGTGAAGCTTCATAAGCTTGTTGACTTGCTCTCATCCATTTCTGGGTTTGTTCGGAGTCTGTAGCTTGATTGTGCGCAAGCAATGAAAAAGCAATTCCGATGCGTTTTTCGCTGGCAGCACTCATGCCGAGGCGCTCCGCTTTTATTTTCGGAGAATAAGCCGCTTCGGGTTCTTTGCACCATGTTTTGAGTTCACTCCGGATCGATTTACATAACGCTGTGATTTCCTTTTCACGCTCGATTGAATTGACGGTGAACGCAGATTCCAAGGGGAGAGCGATATCGGCATTGGCACCAACCAATTCATCGATACGGTCGTATTTGACTTCGAGCCGCCTTCTGATCTGCTTGTCTCGGAAAATGGCAACTTGGTTTTCGAAATCTGATGGTACAGTAGCGTAAGCGACGATACTCGCCCAATCATGCGTACTGGGCGCATCGGTTCGCAGGCGCTGACGTAATTCATAGATGACCCAGCGTGGGTCATCGCCACTTAACAGCCGACGATACAACACTTCGGCAGCGATGGCTGAAGCGCGCATCCATAGTGGGAATTGTGAAGCAATGACCCAGGGAATACCGGCTGCATGAAGTTCATGCGCGATACTGCCGCCTGGTGTGAGTACGGATTCGATATTCCCGGAATCACAGGTCGCTAGCGTGACCAATGTCGGGCAAAATTTTGTGTTTCCCGAAGAATCGCGGGCTGTCAGGGCAATTGCCAGCCTTTCGCCATCAATGATATCCCCTTTACTCGGATCGAGATCGCTACATAATGCTACGCCATAGTGTTTGTCACCAGAACTCTCTATTGGTGCGCCATGGGCCAGGATATGAACGTGGGTATATTCGGTTTCGGCGCAAGCCTCACGGATTTGTTTCAATGTGGCATTGGGTAAAACAGTCAGTATTTTTTTGACGTCTTCGACACGCTCCTTGGCCATGCCGGGGCTTCTGATCTTTACCCAAGGGTCGATGGCAGAACGCAGTGCTTGTAAATGCGCCTGGGCGGGTACATAAAGACCATCAGGTTCTGCAAAAGCGAAAAGAATGCGCGGTGCCCGGTTCCACTCGATGGGTAGTGGGCGTCCGCGGCGGATTTCCCGTGTGATCGAAATCGGGGTGCGCGATTGCAGAAACAGAGGCGAACCGGAGCCTGGAAAACCATCTGTGCCAATGGCAAGTTCGAAAGGAATTAATCCAAGCTCAAATGCAGACAAGGAAAGACGTAGGTGGACCATCTTACCAACGCCCCCTGAGGTGTTACCCAACTCGGACAGCAATGCCGGAATTTGCCCAAGCATCCTGCCGATTGCTTCGCCCATATCGCGCACCTCAGCTTGTCGCTGCTCATCTTTAGCCGGATCTTTATCGGATTCGTAACGTAATCTGCGTAAACGCATCAGCAAATGCCGATGTTCGAACGGCATTTGCACTGTTACAGGCCCATCCTCGCCGCATAACGCGATATAAGGGGTAAGCGGGGAAAGTAATTGGTTGTGAGGCGGTCCCGGCCGGAGAAATTCGAGTTTAACTTTCTGGATAACTTTATTAGGGTCGGCACTCATCTCATTTCTCCGGAAATCTTTTTATCTCGACAGGCGCATCCGTGCCATCACCCATCACATGCAACAGTCGGCCTACGACTTGTCCACTCTCGGCTTTAATCGATACTGCGCTGGTTTGATTCATGACAAAGGGCCGGTTATCGAATACCGCTCGATCTATGGTTTCCATCTTGCCATCGATGAGAACATCGTAAACGGGTCTGAAGGTAGCCGTATCTTTGAGCATTGTTTCAGTAAATTGCAATAGACGGATCCAGGTGCCACTGTTGAAATAGTATCGCCCGCCACCCATATCGATCGCGCGTTCGAGATGCGTATGCCCAGTCACAATAAAGTCGATGGCGGGTCCAACGACGGCGGTTACTTGTTTGTAAGTATCATCTTGATCAGTGATATCAAACGTTTTGTCGTTTGCCAACCAATCTTTAAGCGCGCGACGTAATGCTTCATCTTTACCGACGCCTCTCATCCAGCCAGTCAAGCTATCCAGTATCAGTTGGGGGGTGCCCAGAGTACTGTCGACAGCCGTACTGCCTGCGTCGGTACGGTTGAGGTTTTCTTCAGCAGCGAGCAGCATATCGTCAGCATTTCTTCCTCCAGGCAAGGCTGAGCTGAGTATGCCCGCTTTGAGATTGGGGCCCAATAGACGATCCACCGTAATGGACGAAGGAATTTCCTGGTCCGGTTGATGGAAGCCTTCTGCTGACAGACGTTGATCAACCTGTTTATTGCCCTGAATTTTTTCACCGACAATGGATAGTAGCTTGCCTATTTTACTTATTTGTGAGGGATCCAGCACTAGGAGTGTTCCTACGGCGGCTGAAGTTTCGGGTTTGAGCAAATCGATCCAGGCAAATCTGCGTTTCACATCGTTCATGACTTCTTTGACCATGCGCGTCCCCGCATTTGGATACCATTCACTCGGGTCGAGCGAGCGGCCAGCGTTCAAGCGACGGCCTACTTTAGCCAAATCCTCGTAGCGGTTGTAATTCCAGGCATCGACTTCATTACCATGAGTGCAGTAGACGCGGGCATTTCCGACTTGACAAGTGTAGCCTGCGCCAGTCGTCGAGAATTCGATGCGCGCGCGCGCAGCTAAGTCGTCACCCGCAAGTGAAGTAATGAGCAAGTGCTGGACGACCGGGAAGGATAATTCGATATCATGATTGCCAATGACAATGATGAGCGTGCGCCCTTGCAGTTTGACAAAATCGGCCAAGGCCTGCCATATATCGGAAAATGAAGCATCTTTCATGATCCGCCTTAAGATGGCAACCGCTTCGTCGACAGCAACATAACCATGTATGTCCTCAGCGAGCGTATCGATGACATCTCCATTGAGTATTAATGCTACACGTCCCTCGGGCCGCTGGCCTGCAACCCAGCGGATATAGTTGGCGAGGCGACTGGTTTCACGCAAAATTTGAAAATCTGGTTTGTCGCCTCCCATATGAATATCGGAGATGACATGAATTTCGTCGTATTCGGGAAAATCGCTCATACCTGTTACCTCATTAAAATAAAATGATTACAGTCACAGCCGATGCTGCTGATATAACATGATGCTTTCCCCTTGCGAGGAAATGTGTATTCAGTAACGCGCTGACAAAGGTGTAGCGATCTCATGGCTGTCACCGTGGTATTGAGAACAAGCGCTGAATACCTACCATCAACGACATCTCAACTAATAAAAGCCTGCGATGATGCCGCAGGCTTTTATTACGTCAATCTTTAGTTTCTACTTGAACCAATGGTTCGGATTCGATCGATTTAGGAGCGACAGGTTTTCGCCGTACCCTCTTAGGGAGATCGGGTTCTTCTACCGTCTCGGATACTTTTTCTGGCGCAGTCTCAATCATAACGAGGCCACTTTTAGTCAAATCGGGTAACTCGATTGTCTTGGGTATCTCGGTAGGTGTCTTGGTATGGGTTTGGGTTGATTGAGGTGGCGTGATTTGAGGCGAAGGCGACTCAAGCGACTCAATGGCTACCGACTCTTGAACATGGTCTAATGATGGCTCGGTTTGAGCAGAAAAATCAGGGGACGCTGCCAAGAGAATAGGTGCAGGCTCTGTTTGTTCTGCCGGTTCAAGTGGCTTGCTGGTTTCAGCTACTTCAGGGGCCAAGGGGACGATTTGCGGTGTGACCGTGATGGGATAGTGTGTATCCGGTTGCTTTTCCTCGCCAGTGTCCGTATCAGACTGAACAGGTAGCGCAGACGAAGTTTCTTCTGTTTCGGCAGTATGGGAAATCTGTGGGCGATCTGCACGGGTACGCTGTCGTCCACCTCGGCGACGGCGCGAACGTCCCCGTTCTTCGACTTGTTCGTAGGATGATTCGATAGCAGGGATAACTTCAGCGCTCGTTATTTCTGTTTCAGGGGCTATCTTTTCTTCACGGGGAGAGCGAGCTTGTTTTTTTCGCATCGCATGCTGCTCACGGTTTTTTGGGGCCTTCTCACCAGCACGTTCAGATGTAAGCTGTTCCTGAAGCAATATACCGCTTTCTTCGTTTACTGTTTCGATTATGGGTTCATTGATGTCCTGATGTTTTATTTGTTCATGGGCAAGCGCATCTTTGCCGCGACCGCGACGGTTGCGATCACGACGCCCCCGGCCCCTCTCATGGCGCGATGATTTTTCCTTAGGAATTGGGGGAGTTGCTTCCACTGGCGCATGTTCTTGACTCGTTGGCCTGAACCAACTAAAAAATTTATCAAGAAACGAAAGAGGCTCACGTGGTTTTTCTTCACGTAGCGGAGCAGGTTGTGCTGGTGTCACGCCCTTCACGGCGGCTTGTGGGCGAATTGCCTTGATATCCTGTGTTTTTACGGGGAAAGTAATATCTTCTGCAACTTTTTCAACCATTTCGTAGCTGGCTTGCATTTCGGTAGCTTTAATATCTTCATGGCGTAGCCGGCTGATTTTGTAATTCGGTGTTTCGAGATAAATATTGGGAATCAGGATGATATTGACCTTTAAACGCGCTTCGATGTTATGAATATCAGAGCGTTTCTCATTCAGCAGGAAAGTGGCGACGTCAACCGGCAATTGCACATGAACTGCACTGGTGTGCTCTTTCATGGCTTCTTCCTGAATGATTCTGAGAATATGCAATGCGGATGAATCGGTGCCGCGAATGTGGCCCGTGCCATGACAGCGAGAGCAAGTGATATAGTTGCTTTCGCCCAACGAAGGTCGTAAGCGCTGTCTTGAAAGTTCCAACAGGCCAAAGCGTGATATTTTTCCGACCTGAACGCGTGCACGGTCATGACGCAGGGCTTCATGCAAACGTGATTCCACCTCGCGTTGGTTACGAGTAACCTCCATGTCAATGAAATCGATCACGACCAATCCACCGAGATCACGTAACCTGAGCTGCCGCGCCACTTCATCAGCTGCTTCCAAATTGGTGTTGAATGCAGTGTTTTCGATATCTGTACCGCGAATAGCGCGCGCCGAGTTGACATCGATGGAAACGAGCGCTTCGGTGTGATCGATGACGATTGCCCCTCCTGACGGTAAGGATACCTGCCGTGAATAAGCTGTTTCTATTTGGTGCTCGATCTGGAAACGGGAGAATAGGGGGACATCATCTTGATACAGTTTGAGACGATCGACATTGCCAGGCATGACATGCGCCATGAATTGGCATGCCTGATCATAAATTTCGGGATTATCAATTAAGATTTCGCCAATCTCGTGGTGAAAGTAATCACGAATGGCGCGGATGACCAAGCTGCTTTCTTGGTAGATCAGAAAGACCCCGCTCTGATTTTTGGCGGCTTCCTCAATAGCACGCCAGAGCTGGATCAGATAATTGAGATCCCATTGCAATTCCTCCTCATCTCGGCCGATACCCGCTGTACGTGCAATAATGCTCATTCCAGCAGGAATTTCGAGGTGCGCGATGACCTCACGTAATTCTGTCCGCTCTTCCGCACTGATGCGACGCGAGATCCCGCCGCTGTTTGGATTGTTAGGCATCAGAACAAGATATCTTCCGGCTAGCGAAATATAGGTGGTCAATGCCGCACCCTTGGTTCCCCGCTCGTCCTTATCGACCTGGACGATCAGTTCCAGACCTTCCTTTAGGAAATCTGGAATGCGGTGGCTAGGTAAATCTGCATCCTGCCCAAGGCAGGTAGGAGAAATTTCTTTGTAGGGCAAAAAACCGTGACGGTCTCCGCCATAGTCAACAAAAGCAGCTTCCAGACCGGGTTCTAACCGAGTAATGACAGCTTTATAAATATTACTTTTGCGTTGTTCCTTGCCAACTGTTTCAATATCGAGATCAATTAGCTTTTGTCCATCAACAATTGCGACACGTAACTCTTCAGGTTGTGTCGCATTGAATAACATGCGTTTCATTTTATGCCTCCCGCGCTCATTTCACGGGTTTATCACTGCATACTGCAGCATAATTACCTATCGTTTATACATAATAGAATTTATCGTTCAGATAATTGGGGGTCTTGCTATTAGGAAAGATCTGGATGAGAGGGACTGATGTGGCGCAGCCGTATTGCGCGGCGCTTGGGTTGAATCGTACGATATGCAGCTTTGCCAAAACGAAGAGTTTTGCCAAAACGAAGTTTCGCCAAAACGAAGTTTTACCAAAATTTACAAAGTGCACGTCACTAAAATTTGCTTGATTGGGTTTAGTGGCATGCGCTTTGTTCGTTTTTGTAGGTCTTATGCTTCGAGCGCTCCTTGCAGCGATTTTTTTGCTCACTTATTCAGACCTTCTTTAATTTCCTATTCTTGGAGACTGGCCAATTTCTTGTTTGTATCCTGTTTCCTGTGTGTTTTTAAACAGATTTGGATCAAGCTATACAGGGTTTCGACAAAGTCTATCCCGTCTACGGGGACTACGAAACCAAAAACTAAAATTCATATGTGCTTTGAGCGCGCAAATCAATTACTATCGCTACTTTAGGTGGTGAGCGACATTAACCAAATCAGTGCTGATATTCTTCAGCACTTCAAAATTATCGGATAAGTTAATACTATTCTTAATAATCCTGTATTCATATTCCTCATGTAGTCGATACATGATATCTGTATATGGGTCTAACCGGGAATTTCAGTTGAAAAGTATAGGAAAAATTAGAGCACTAAGCAAAGACATTATGCCAGATATGGCCAAAGTAGAAAATATCGGTGAAGATGCCGATGGGCAGCGTATCGATAATTTTTTCTTTAAACGTTTCAGGGGCGTTCCCAAGAGTCATATTTATCAATTGTTACGTAGCGGTCAAGTGCGTGTCAACAGTAAACGTATTCAGGCAGACTATCGATTGAAGATCAATGACAAAGTGCGTATTCCCCCAATAAAAGTGACACCAAGCGGGCCTTTACAAAGTGGGGGGAAGCGTGTCAAACCTCATTTGACGACATTCGAGATACTGTTTGAAGATGAATATCTATTAGCCATCAACAAACCGTCGGGTGTGGCTGTGCATGGTGGTAGCGGGATAAGTCACGGGGTAATCGAACAGCTCCGTCTACGCCATCCAGACTGGAAATTTCTTGAGTTAGTGCACCGCCTCGATCGGGAGACTTCAGGCGTGCTGTTGCTCGCTAAGAAACGGAGTGCATTGGTCGAAGCACACCGGCAAATTCGTGAAGGTATCGTTCAGAAACGTTATTCGGTAGTGGTTCGCGGTAAATGGCGTAATGCCCAGCAAAATGTGAGACTGTCACTCAGCAAATATGTAACTGCAGAGGGAGAGCGGCGCGTTGCGGTTGTTGCTGAAAAAAATAACGAGCGAAAGGCACTATCCGCGCATACCCTCTTTACTTTGATCAAAAACTGGAAAAATTTCAGCTTGCTGGAAGCAGAGCTGAAAACTGGCCGGACGCATCAAATCCGAGTTCATCTAGCCCATCTTGGTTATCCGATTGCAGGCGATGATAAATACGGTGATTTTGAATTGAATAAGCGTTTATTGAAAGGCGAACTGGGTCTTAATTTAAAGCGAATGTTTTTGCACGCGTGCAAGTTGGAGATGGCGCATCCTGCTACAGGCAAGCCTATTTGTTTGGAGGCGCCACTGACTGATGAATTAAAATTATTTTTACATGAACTGAATGATGAGATTTCTTAAGTTAAGCAACATTATACCAATATAATCAATTAATTATTGTAGGTTGGAACGGTCTGTATCGTTCCTTTTGCGGAAGAAAAACCCGACTCCAGCATGGTATGTAATACGTCCCAAACATTTTCTGTGATGATTTTTTGGGCTGGGATATCCGGGTGGATGCCATCCGCTAAGAAATATTCACGCTTATCACCGAACCCGGCCAGTAAGAATGGAATCAATTTCAATTGATAGCGTTCAGCCAGATCGGTATAAATATTTCGGAACTTTTGTGTATAGGCTATGCCATAATTGGGCGGTAGCTGCATGCCGGCCAATATAGGCGTAGCATGGTATTGTTGGCAAGTTTGAATGATGGCTTCCAGATTATCATGGATAGATTTAATAGATGCGCCGCGCAGTCCGTCGTTACCACCTAATCCGATAATGACGATATCCGGGTGATGTGTTTTGAGCGCTTGCTCGATACGATTGCGACCACCCAACGTTGTTTCACCACTAATGCTGATGTTGACAACCTGATAGCGAGGGGAGAGTGCTTGCATGCGCTGCTTGAGTAAATTGACCCAGCTTGCGTCTGCGGGTAAACCATAACCAGTTGATAAACTGTCTCCTAGAATCATGACAGTGAGCCCACCGTCCGGCTTGGCCATTGCAGTGGGTAGAATATTAAATAAACAAAAAAGAAGGACCAATAATTTTTTCATGATAAATGATCGTGTCATAGAAGCAGCAAATCCTATCGTACGAGCTCACGCCCTAACTAAACAAGTTGACACCGGCGACAATCAGTTGACAATTTTGCAGGATATCCACTTGGAAGTAAATGCAGGTGAGTCAATTGCTGTCATAGGTGCCTCCGGCTCGGGTAAATCTACCTTACTAGGACTGCTGGCCGGGTTAGATGTTCCGACGAGTGGTCAAGTTTATTTGGATGGTGAAGAAATTTTTTTGTTGGACGAAGATGAGCGGGCAGCCTTGCGCAGCAGGCTACTTGGTTTTATGTTCCAATCATTCCAGCTTTTGCCTGCGTTGACTGCGCTTGAGAATGTGATGTTGCCGCTGGAGCTTTCAGGTGTGAACGATGCCCGGCAAGCGGCGCAGGAATTGCTCGAGCGGGTGGGATTGGGGATGCGGCTCAAGCATTATCCGAGACAGCTTTCGGGGGGTGAACAACAACGTGTGGCGATAGCGCGTGCTTTTGTCACACAACCCAAATTATTATTTGCCGATGAGCCCACAGGTAATCTCGATTCGGCGACGGGTGCACAAATTATTCAGCTCATGTTCGAGTTGAATCGGGAGCGTGGAACTACGCTGGTGCTGGTTACGCATGATGAAGCTTTATCCAACCGCTGTTCTCGGCAGATTCGCATGGCGGCAGGCAGAATTGTCAACTGACCTGATTGATCCAAGCTTACTGGGTAGAACTTAAAACGGGTTAGACTATTGCAAGCAACGATTCCCCAAGAAAGTGTAACTGCTCAAACACGGCGTACTAGGCGTTTTGGCGTGATGCTCATCATGGGCTGCTCGCTCACTGTCTCGGCAGTGGGATATTGGTTATTTCGCCCATCCACTTCTGACTTTTCACGTGCACAATCTGAAGTGCATGCTATTCCAGTTATCGCAGTAAGGGCGGTACAACGCGATATGCCTGTCAAATTTAATGCCAAGGGTACGGTTTCGGCTATTCAAACGGTTGAAGTGTATCCTCAGGTGACAGCAACCATCAAAGCCGTTCATATTACAGAAGGTCAATTTGTAAACAAGGGTGAACGCTTGTTTACATTGGATACACGCGCTGAAGAAGCTGGGTTGGCCAAATCTGTCGCTCAGCTTGCTAAAACGCGCGCGGAACTCAGTAACGCCGAGCGGCAACTAGAGCGCCAACGGGAGTTGTTCCATAAAAATTTTATTTCTCAGGCGGCTTTGGATGTGGCCGAGAATCAGGTAGCGATTTTGCGAGGTCAATTACGCTTTGATCAGGCCGCGATCGAAGCTGATCGCGTTGTCCGTGATTATGGCGAAATCGTAGCGCCGATTGCAGGGCGTACCGGCATCATTCGCGTTTATCCAGGCAGCTTAGTGCGGCCTGAAGCTACCCTGCTGGTCAGTATCACGCAAATAGATCCGATTCATGTGAGTTTCGTTCTGCCCGAACGCGAACTGGCTCCCCTGATGCAAGCACTAAACAGAGATGAGGTAAAGGTGACTGCACGGCTAGATTTGCCCAATGCCCAGACACACGTGGGGCGTGTCGTGTTCATCGATAGTGCAGTTGATAGCGCGAGTGGCACGATACGTGTCAAAGCTGAGTTTGCTAATGCTGAGGGTACGTTCTGGCCTGGTATGTTTGCCAATGTGACGCTCATATCCAGCACCCTATCTGATGTACTGACGTTACCTGCACAGGCAGTACAAAACGATATAAAGGGGACATTTGTTTTTGTGGTGGATGAGAATTATCAAGTCAGCCCTCAGCCTGTTCATGTCAGATTGATCCAAGAAGGCATTGCCGTCGTGGAAGGGATTGCGCCGGATGATTGTGTCGTGGTCGAAGGAACGCAAAGTATTCGTCCTGGCAGTATAGTCAAAGACCATGACAGCGAGACAGAAGATAGCAATGATGCCGGACGACAGGGTTGCGGGCAAGGGCCTCATACCAATCGGGCTGTGATCTCTTAGCCATTGACGATGAATCTGGCGGAGCTATGCATTCGGCGCCCAGTGATGACCGTATTGTTATCGTTGACAGCGGTGTTTGCTGGCATGCTCGCTTATAGCAGTGTACCCATCGCTGCATTGCCTCGTTTCGATACACCTACGATTACAGTAACCGCAGCACTGCCGGGAGCAAGCCCGGATACCATGGCTTCGGCGGTGGCCATGCCGCTTGAGCGACAGTTCTCAGCGATTGCTGGTTTGTCTATGATCAGCTCGACCAGTACGCAAGGTAACACCGTGGTTACGCTGGAGTTCAATCAGCACCGTGATATGGATAGCGCCGCCGTAGATGTTCAAGCGGCCTTGCTGCAGGCGCAGCGCTCGCTGCCAGTTGAGATGACGGCGATGCCTTCCTACCGGAAAATCAATCCAGCCGATACCCCGGTTACCCTGCTTTCGTTGACATCGGAAACAATGCCTTTTTCAGCATTGAACGATTTTGCTGACAAGCTGATCGTGCCAACATTGTCTACCCTGCCTGGCATTGCCGAAATAAGAGTGAATGGCCAGAAGAAATACGCGGTACGTGTGCAAGTCAATCCGCTGGCATTGGCCGCGCGCAACTTGACGGTGGATGACATTGCAGCCGCCTTGGCGCAGGCCAATGATAATTCACCCGTAGGGACGCTGGATGGTCCTCGACAGACCTTGGTCATCCAGACCAATCGACAACTCGACAATGCGGCCGCATTCGCCGAGTTGATCGTGGCAGCGACCGCTGAGGGGCATCTTGTTAAGTTGTCGGATGTCGCTAAGGTCGAAGACAGCGTGGAGTCCGTCAAGACTGCAAGCTGGACGAATGGTCAGCCCTCAATCGTCATGCTGGTTTATGCGCAACCTGGGGCAAACGTGGTGGCGATTGCCGATGCGGTCAAGACGGCGTTGCCTGGGATCAACGCCCAGCTGCCTGCTGCGGCTCACTTGGCGTTCTATCTGGATCGATCACAATCGATTCGGGAGGCGATTTTCGATGTGCAAATGACTTTTAGCTTGACGGTCGCATTGGTTATCCTGGTCATGTTCTTGTTTTTGCGCAAACCCACTGTTACGCTGATACCCGCATTGTCACTACCCATATCGTTGCTTGGTACTGTGGCATTCATGCGGTTTTTCGACTATACGCTGGATAATATTTCCTTATTGGCCATTACGCTTGCAGTGGGATTGGTGGTGGATGACGCCATCGTGATGTTAGAGAATATCGTACGGCATATCGAAAAAGGTTTGTCGCCGTTAGAGGCGGCACTACGTGGATCGAAAGAGATCACGTTTACCATCCTCTCGATCTCGATTTCACTGGTGGCGGTATTTATCCCGGTTTTTTTCATGCCGGGTGTCATTGGAATGATGTTTCACGAATTCGCTGCGGTCGTCAGCATCGCCGTTCTCATGTCCGCAGTGGTGTCGCTGACACTTATCCCTATGATGGCAAGTCGCTATCTGGCTATTGATTCGACTGATGGCGGGGTAATGCGATTGACACAATGGTTTGAAAATGGGTTTAATCACTTATTGGCGGCGTATACCTATTTATTGGACAGTGCTTTGCGCTATCGGCGAACCGTGCTGGTTATCGCGATGAGTACGTTCGTTGCGACCGGCGTGCTGTTCGCAATCCTTCCCAAAGGTTTTTTCCCGGAAGAAGATACGGGGCGCATCATGATCGCAATTGAAGCTGCGGAGGATATTTCTTTTCCTGCCATGTTGCAGCTGGTCGAGAAAACAAGCGATATCATCCGGGCAAATCCACTCGTCGATAACAGTATCGCCTTCACGGAGGGGGCGAACAGTGCACGGATGTTTGTCGGATTGAAACCGCGCGGCGAACGCCCGGAAATGCGCCAAGTGCTGGAAGCCTTGCGCCAGGAAGTGCGTGCTATACCTGGTATCAAAATTTTCATGACACCCACCCAGCATTTGCGCATCGGCAGCATGCCAAGTAAAAGCCGTTATCAATATGTGATGCGCAGCGTGCGTGCCGAAGATTTATATGTGGCAGCAGAGGCGATGATGTCGCAGATGCAAAAAGAACATACCATTTTTAGAGATGTCACCAGCGATCTGAAGCTCAAAGGGCTGCAAGCGCGGCTGGAGATCGATCAAGACAAGGCTAGTTTACTGGGTATCGAAATGGCTGCGATCCGTTCTGCACTTTATAGCGCATATGGTGAACGCCAGGTATCGACCATTTTTACTTCGAGTGACAGCTACCGGGTTATTCTGGAGGTTGCTGAAGCATATCGAGTGGATGAAAATGCGTTCGATCATGTTCATGTGCGTGCAAAAAATGGTGCGCTTGTCCCCTTGCCTAGTATTGCCACGGTCATGCGCGAAATGGGCCCACTGGCAATCAACCACGTGGGACAGCTGGCGTCGCTGACTATTTCGTTCAATCTTGTCACTGGCGCAGCCTTGGGGGATGCCGCCAAGCTTATTGGACATTTTGAGCAAGAAATCAATCTTTCCGGCAATATCCTGACGAGTTTTGCGGGAGATGCAGCCGCTTTCCAGTCCACTCAAACCAGCCAGATTGTCCTGATCTTGGCTGCTTTGCTGGTCATGTACGTTTTATTGGGTGTGTTATATGAAAGTTATATTCATCCCATTACTATTCTTTCCGGCCTGCCATCGGCAGCCGTCGGTGCCTTGGGGGTATTGTGGCTGTTTGATATCGAGCTCTCCATCATCGCGATGATAGGTATTCTGATGTTGATCGGGATCGTCAAAAAAAATGCTATCTTAATGATCGATTTTGCACTGAACGCACAGCGCACGCAGCACATGACGCCATACTCGGCGATTCGGACAGCTTGTCTGTTACGTTTTCGGCCCATCATGATGACGACGCTTGCAGCAATGATGGGAGCATTGCCGATTGCCTTGGGGATTGGAGCCGGTGCGGAGTTACGCCAGCCGCTGGGTTTGGCAGTGGTAGGAGGGTTATTGTTTTCGCAAGTGATTACCTTGTTTATTACACCGGTGATTTACCTTTACCTTGACCGTTTTTCTGGAAGTGGGCCGCTGGAAATCGATGAACGATCTGACATGCTTACTTCTTGCAAGGGGGTTGAATAAGAAAGTGGTTATTCCAAAATGCGTTGAGTTTCTGAAAGGACAAATTTTATGAATCTTTTTCGACTTTCCTTACGTATGTTACGGCGTGATTGGCGGGCCGGGGAATTACGCATTCTTGCGCTGGCCTTGATCATTGCGGTGAGCAGTATCACGACAGTCAGTTTTTTTGCTGATCGGGTACAGCTGGCGCTTTCCAGAGAAAGCAATCGCTTATTAGGCGCTGATTTGCTCGTTATTAGCGATCGCCCCTTACCAGCGCACTATGCAGAAAAAGCGCAGCAGTATGGCTTGAAGACTGCAACGATGACGCGTTTCCCAAGTATGACGAGCAAAGATGAAAGCAATCTCCTGGCTGAGATTCGGGCAGTGTCCGATGGCTATCCGTTACGGGGCGATTTGCGGCTTGCTGATCCACCAGACGGTACATTTTCGGAGCAGGTGACCTATGTCGCTCCAGGGATACCTGCACCAGGAACGGTCTGGATAGATGAAAAAATTATAGCCGGTTTGGATATCAAATTGGGTGAGGAATTGGAAGTAGGCGCCGTGCAGATGATGGCTGCCGCGATGATTGCACGTGAGCCCGACCATTCTGTTGGTTTTGTCAACATGGGGCCAAGATTGTTGATGAATGTGAAGGATCTGGCTGCGACCGATCTGATTCAGCCAGGAAGCCGTGTGACCTACCAGTTGTTGGTGGCGGGCGATGAGGAGCGGGTTGCTGGATTCCGTAACTGGGCTCAGGCACAGCTTGTTCCTGGACAGCGCATCGAGGGGATACGCGATTCCCGCCCTGAAATCCGTGCTGCGCTGGAGCGTGCCGAAAAATTTTTAAGTCTGGCTGCATTAGCCAGCGTCGTGGTGGCTGCAGCCGCAGTTGCGTTGGCTGTGCGTCGTTTCATACAGCGTCATCTCGATGGTTGCGCAATCATGCGGTGTCTGGGTGCGAGCCAAGCGACAATATTGCGTCTGTATTCGTATCATCTTGCCATCCTGGGGCTGGCTGCCAGTATTACCGGTTGCGTGATGGGGTTTGCCGCGCAGGAATTTCTCTCGCGCTGGCTGTCAGAGTTAGTCAACACCACACTGCCTTGGCCAAGTGGAATGCCTGCTGTGCATGGCTTATTGAGTGGAATGGTCTTGTTGCTGGGATTTTCCTTGCCTCCTCTTCTCAATTTAAAGCGAGTCCCCGCCTTGCGCGTATTGCGGCGTGATATTGGTAAGACCAATTTGCACGGCCTCGCTGGTTATGCGTTTGGGCTATTTGCGCTCTCCATTTTGTTCGTTTGGGAAGCAGGCGAGTTCCATTTAGGTATTTTAGTCATGCTGGGATTTTTGACGGCCATTGTCGTATTTGCATTTTTAGGGTGGCTGCTGATCAGGTTATTGTTGATGATTAGGCAGCAAGGCACGAGTGCGTGGCGCTATGGGTTGGCCAGTATCCGGCGCCGTACGATAGCGACGGTCATTCAGGCAATTGCATTAGGGTTGGGGTTGATGGCCATGCTGGTGTTGACCTTGATTCAGAACGACTTGCTGAAAGATTGGCGGAGGAGTTTGCCACCCAATACGCCTAATCGTTTTCTGGTCAATATTCAACCCGATCAGTTACAGTCGCTGGCGGCGTTCTTCGATCAGCATGAAATGGATCAGCCGGAGTTCTTTCCTATGGTGCGTGGACGGCTGGTAAAAATCAACGATCAATCTGTGCGCGTCGATGAATATACCGATTTGCGTAAGAAGCAGCTGCTGAACCGGGAATTCAATTTATCGTGGTCGGAAGAAATGCAATCGGATAATGTGATCGTGGCTGGCCGGTGGTGGCAGGACGAAGAAGCTACTCCGGAGAATGAATTGTCGCTCGAAGATGAAGTTGCCAAGACCATTGGTGTCAAACTGGGCGATCGTCTCACTTTTGATATTGCAGGCAGTCCTTATACAGCCACCATCACGAGCCTAAGGAAAGTCGATTGGGACACTTTTCAGGTTAATTTCTTCGTAGTTGCGCGCCCCGGTTCCCTTGAACAGTATCCCATCAACTATGTAACCAGCTTTTATTTGCCGCCTTCGCATGCGGGGATCATGCATGAGTTGGTCAGGAGCTTTCCAAACCTTTTGATCATCGATGTGGCGATTGTGATCGAACAAATACAGCAGATGATTCTGCAAGTATCCAACGCAATTGAGTTCGTATTTATGTTTACTTTGCTGGCAGGCTTGATCGTCATGTATGCCGCGATTTCGGCCACCCAAGACGAGCGTATCTATGAAGCGGCTATTTTTCGTACCCTTGGTGCGAAACGTAGGCAACTGATTCGCGCCTGGGCAGCCGAATTCGCCATTCTTGGCACCTTGGTAGGATTATTCGCCTCGGCTGGCGCAACCGTGTTGGCCTACGTGATCGGCGATTATGCGTTGCACGTATCCTATACCTTTAACCCTTGGATTTGGCTGGTGGGTATTGTGGTGGGAATAATCGGGGTGACCATCGCAGGGCTGCTCGGTACGCGTTCCTCGCTTTCGCAACCTCCCTTGCTGACATTGCGCAGAATTGGATAGCGGTGGTCATTGGTAGGGATTGAAAGCAGAAAGCTATCGTTAACGATAGCTTTCTGTCGTTTGCCTGTTGTACTTGTTACTTAGAACGTGAGACGTGGTTTATTGATTTGGGTTACTGATTTCAACAAATTGACCATTCTGTTTGATCCAGACCTGTTGCGTGAAAGCATCGTAGATGCTGTCAGCGTCCGTTGCGAAGCAATCTGCTACAGCTTGACTTGAATACGTCGATTTGGATGCGAACGTGATAGGCGGGGTAACCGTCGCATAACCTTGTTCAATTAAGCTGGCGAATGAAGCTTCCATCTGTTCGGTCATATCCATGCAAGTATCCGAATTGACCACCAAATTCGTTTGTTCCGCTGGCGCGTTGATGGTGCATTGTTTGAATGTGCCTGTCATGGATGCCAGGGGGTCGGTAGGAAAGCTCGAGCTGAACGTGATGCCACGCCACTCTGCCGAAGTTACTTCACTCGTTGTGAATACGGAAATTCCTGTTTGCGTAGGTTGAGCAGGTGTTTCGCAAAAATTGGTCGTCATGTTGGGAACTTTGATGCATTGCCCATTGGTCGTGATGGTGACGACATTGCCGCTTTGGCTATAAGAAAAGCCTGTAGGCGCATTGGCAGTATTACAAGCGGGAATGCTACCATTACCTCCTGAGTTATTGATCAAGCTGATCATGCCAGGAAGATTGTCGATATAGGTCGGGCTGTCTCCCCAACTGCCGCCCATGACGTAGACGCCGTTATCGTCCTTGTTAACGCCTGCGTAGGTATTGGTTTCGGGATAATATCGGTAAAGCCAGGGCTCCAGGCTTTGTGTTGCACGACGGCTTGGAAAGAATTGAGGATAGGTATTTTCAGCCCAATTGAGCAGTGTTTCGGTATCAGTGGCTAGATCGGCGGATACAATCTGGATATTGCCAACGAGGATAAGTGCGCAAGCCGAAGAAATCAGCTGCTTCAAGCGGTGTTTCATATCAATGGTCTCCCTTTAAGTGTGATGAAATGAATTTATAACTTGGGCGGATAGAGTATCCTATCTTTTTCGGCATGGGAAAGGCTTATCTTCAATTTTTTGAAGGTGGAAGCGTGTCGCCTTTGATCGGGGTGATACGGGAGAAAAAAATATATGAGGAGGTCATGATGGCAGAGAAAGATACGATGCGTGACGCGATTGTCGATGCGGCGGTTGCAATAGGTGCGCGGACTTCATGGGAAGCGGTGCGTCTATACGACGTTGCCGCCGAGCTGGATATTTCCTTGGAGGATATTCGTAGTTATTTTCGTGAAAAGGAGGATTTGGTTGATGCCTGGTTCGACCGTGCGGACGGCGTCATGCTTAAGCAAGCCGAAGCGGCAGATTTCATTGAACTGGTCCCACAGCAGCGTATTCATTGTCTTATAATGGCATGGCTGGATGCCTTGGCGGCCCAGCGCAAGGTGACACGGCAGATGATATTGGCCAAGATGGAGCCTGGACATATCCATATCCAGGTGCCGGCAGTGATGCGTATCAGCCGTACTGTGCAATGGATACGCGAAGCCGCCCAACGCGATGCGACCTTTTTGCGGCGTGCTTTGGAAGAATCCGTGTTGACGACCATTTATCTGATGACTTTTTTTTTCTGGATGCGGGATGAATCGCCCGGATCCAGCCACACACGCCGGTTTCTCGATCGTAATCTCAGCTTGGCGATGTGGGTGGGACAGGCCGTTTATGGCGAAGAAAAGCCAAGTGCGACGCGTACGCCCCCTCATCAAATCTACTTGCCAGCCCATGTGCCAACCAAAGAACCCATTCCTAAGTGAACTGCAGCGATGGATCCGTTGACTCATGCATTGAGCGGAGCTTTACTGGTCCGTGCGGCCATCAGCCCACAGTCGAAGTCGCGCGCACTTCCGTTACGTAACGCACTGATTGCCGGATTTGCTGCGGCAGCCTTTCCCGATATCGATATTGTGCTCAGGCTGATCGACACGCTTACTTATCTCAACTGGCATCAGGGGCCAACCCATTCGCTGGTGCTGTTGCCGTTATGGGCATTTTTGCTCGCGCATGTGTTTTCATTGATTACACGTGGCCGTTATGCGTGGCAATGCTTTTATTTTCCAGTTTGCTTAGGGATCACGATTCATATTGCAGGCGATGTGATCACTTCTTATGGGCTGATGTTGTTCTCGCCTTTTTCCACTGAGCGGTTCTCGGTGCCGCTGGCATTCGTTATCGATTTGTGGTTCAGCGGTATCATTGTGCTGGGGTTGATACTGAGCGGATTGTTCGCATGGGGTCGAATGATGGCTGCTGGTGCGCTGATTTGTCTTGGACTGTATGGACTATTTCTGGCATCGTTACACCAGCAAGCTAACAGGATAGGTGAAGCTTATGCGCGAGAAATGGCGTTGATTTCAGCAGAGATCAACGTTTTGCCGCAACCTTTCTCACCTTACAATTGGAAAATCATTGTCACGCAAGAGGATACCTACCATATCGCATGGATTAATCTCGGATCCAGCCCGTGGATAGCCGCTATTGATGCCGGGTTGCTTTCTAGAATGGCAGCTACATATCGACCCTCGTTATTCGCTGAATGGCAGCAACTTAAACGATTTGGCGCTACCGCCGCAGATGAGCTGCTTGCTCGTGAAGCTTGGCACCAATCTGCATTAACTGATTTCCGTCGATTTGCTGTGTTTCCACAAATGGAGCGTATCGACTATTCTGACAAAGGGATCTGTGTCTGGTTTTACGATTTACGATTTCAGTTTCCTTATCTACCTCCTTCATTCCGCTATGGCGGGTGCAAAAATGAAGGAGCCGACTGGTTTTTACAGCGGCAAAGAGGCACTTTCTGGATTGATTGAATCATTTACTGATAGAGTGGTACCCATCATCATTGACATGATTTTTAAAAACATTTTTTTCTTTGGAAAGGCACATCATGATCGATGCTTCCACGATCAAAATTCTAATTCTTGACGATGAGCAATTTATGCTCAAATTATTGGCGCGCATGCTGGCCAATCAGGGGTTCACCTCAGTTGTTTGTTGTGATAACGGGCGTGATGCGTTGATGCAAGTGGATAATCAAGCAACCCGGCCCGATTTGATTTTGCTCGACTTGAACATGCCGGGAATGGATGGAATCGAATTTGTCCGTTACCTTGTTGATCGGAAGTTTACCGGTAGCTTGATACTGGTCAGTGGTGAAGATGAGCGAATGCTGCGCACAGCTGAAAAGCTCGTGCAGGCGCATAACATCCCGATGCTAGGCTATTTGCAAAAACCGGTAAAACCGGAAGCGTTACTGGCGATGTTGGCGTTATGGGCGCCCCCTTTGCCGGCAAAGCCGATCAAAGCGAAAAAGGTCTATGACGTTGAAGAGATCGGCGCTGCTATCAAAGAGGGTGCGCTGATTAATTATTATCAACCTAAGGTTTCTGTTGCCAGCTGCGCCGTGATTGGTGTAGAAACGTTAGTACGCTGGCATCACCCGGTAGATGGGCTGATTTTTCCAGATCAGTTTATCGGTGTGGCCGAAGCCAATGGGTTGATCAACGATTTAACCCGTATGGTTCTGACCCAAGCATTCGCCCAAGAAAAAAAATGGCAGCAGGCTGGTTTAGAGCTGCGCGTAGCCGTCAATGTTTCCATGGACAATCTGGCTTCACTGGATTTTCAGGATTTGGTGGTCGATCTTGCAGCAAAAGCCGGGATTTCTCCTCATAAGGTGGTTCTGGAAGTCACGGAAAGTCAGTTGATGGGGGATATGCGTGTATCGCTCGAGATACTCTCGCGTCTCCGGCTGAAACGCTTTCATCTTTCCATCGATGATTTTGGTACGGGGCATTCTTCCTTGGCGCAATTACGGGATATTCCTTTCGACGAACTCAAGATCGATCAAGGATTCGTCCATCACGCCTGGAAAAATGAGACGTTACGAGCAATTTACGACACCAGTTTGGCATTGGCGAAACAATTGAATATGGAATCGGTGGCGGAGGGAGTGGAAGATCGGGATGATTGGGATCTGTTGCGCCGCACTGGCTGCAACCTTGCTCAAGGCAATTTCATTTCAAAGCCATTGCTCGCCGAAGAAATTCCAGCCTGGATAGAAGTATGGAAACAGCGGGTGCAAACCGAGAAACTGCAAACCTGAAACGATGGTTCTGTTCCTTTGCCCGCTTTTGCAACGAATCAAGCTCAAATGATCGATCGCTACGCGCACTGCTTTGTTACGCCAGCTGATTGTAATGATGGTGCAAGTGATCGGCAATAAAAGTACTGATGAAGTAATAGCCATGGTCGTACCCTTCGTGGCGGCGTAAGTTAAGGGGTTGCCCCTTCAATTGGCATGCTGCTTCGAAGCGATCAAGATGAAGTTGCTCGTTCAAAAATGGGTCGTTGAGACCTTGGTCGACCAGCAGGGCAGGTAACTGATAACCTGCCTCAATCAATGCGGTGGCATCATGCTCACGCCAGCTTTGTGGTAGGTTTCCTAGAAAATGGTGGAATGCCTTCTGGCCCCAGGGACAATGGAGCGGAGCGGCAATCGGAGCAAATGCCGATACGGAGCGATAAAGACCCGGGTTGCGTAATGCGAGGGTAAGTGCGCCATGCCCTCCCATAGAGTGGCCAAAAATTCCGATACGTTCCTGATCGGCCGGAAATTGAGACAGAATTAGTTGGTACAGTTCTTTTGTCACATAGCTTTCCATACGAAAATAGCTTGACCAAGGCGTTTCAGTCGCATCCAGATAGAAACCCGCACCCGCGCCTATTTCCCAATCATCCGCTTCGCCATCGATACCCGTTTGGCGTGGACTGGTATCCATGCTGACTAACATCATGCCAAGTTGCGAGGCCACCCGCTGGGCTCCAGCCTTGATCATGAACGTCTCTTCCGTACAAGTGAGCCCAGCTAGAAAAAAAAGAACCGGCACCTTCTTCTCTTGTGCTTGAGGAGGCTGGTATACCGAAAAACGCATCGGTAAGCCAATGATTTCGGAAGTATGCTGATAAAAACTTTGTGTGCCGCTGAAGCAACGATGTGTGCTGCGTATTTCCAGATGTGCCGTCATAGCTGTATCAATAAACCACGACCGAGCGAATCGATTTGCCCGCTTTCATAAGCTGAAAGCCCTCATTGATTTCTTCCAGTTTCAAGGTATGGGTGATCAATGGGTCGATCTTGATCTTGCCTTCCATGTACCAGTCTACAATCTTTGGAACATCGGTCCGACCACGCGCGCCTCCAAAGGCGGAACCTTCCCATTTGCGTCCGGTAACCAACTGAAAAGGGCGCGTACTGATCTCTGCACCGGCTTCGGCGACACCGATGATGATACTGCGTCCCCATCCCTTGTGCGTACATTCCAATGCTTGGCGCATAATCTGTGTGTTACCGATACACTCGAAGCTGAAATCAACTCCCCCACCTGTCAATTGCACAATGGCGTCGACGATATTGTCCACCTCGTTAGGGTTGAGAAAGTGCGTCATGCCGAATTCCCGCGCCATGGTTGCGCGCTCAGGGTTGATATCGATACCGATAATTTTGTCAGCGCCGACCATTTTAGCACCTTGAATAACATTCAGGCCAATGCCGCCGAGACCAAATACAGCGATATGCGCTCCGGCTTCCACTTTTGCGGTGAATACCACCGCACCGATACCGGTAGTCACACCACAACCGATGTAGCAAACCTTGTCGAAAGGCGCGTCCTTCCGGATTTTAGCGAGCGCAATTTCTGGTACCACGATGTAGTTGGAGAAAGTGGAGGTACCCATATAATGTAGGATTGGTTTGCCATCGAGAGAGAAGCGAGAAGTTTCATCCGGCATCAATCCGCGACCTTGGGTGCTGCGGATCGCTTGGCATAGATTGGTTTTTCTTGACAAGCAGAATTTACACTCACGACACTCTGGCGTATATAAGGGAATGACATGATCGCCCAGTTGGAGCGACTTGACGCCCGGGCCGGTATCTACCACGACTCCTGCGCCCTCATGTCCCAGGATAGCAGGAAATAAGCCTTCAGGGTCAGCGCCAGATAACGTGTAATAGTCGGTATGACAAATGCCCGTTGCTTTGACTTCAACCAATACTTCTCCGGCTTTGGGTGCTGCCAAATCGACTTCTTCTATCGTGAGAGGGTGTCCCGCCTGCCAGGCAACAGCCGCACGTGTTTTCATGCTAGATGGTTCCTTTTTTTGGGTAGTAGAAGGTACTAAGCTACCTGCTTATCAGAGATGAGCAAGGCGCAGTTAAAATATTAACGTATCATCGTGTTTGTGAGATAGTGATTTGTGAAGTATCGATGCGCTCATAATGAAGCGAGAGACGCTTGTTTGTGCGAGAACCTGTTGATTGGTCGGTAAAAAGACGGGATGATTGCGACGAGATAATCGTTCGGGACGGCTGCTTACTCACCTTCTCTTTTTATGTAAAGTCGTACACGAGATCGAGAATGGTCACAAATCTCTGGATCAATTGGCTGCAAACAAACATTGATTATTCAGGAACTGTTTAGGTATCATGGCCAGATGAAAGTAATTGAGCGATTTGATCGACTTGTCTAACGAAACGAAATTTTATTGATTCCAGTGGGTGCGCTGCTTTTTTATACGGTTGTTTTTTTTCTTGGCTATTTTGCTATTCATGGGCTTAATGTATTCGCCAGGAGAATTTTGATCAACCGACGCATCGCCGGGTTGGGCGGTGTTTTGGTTATGGCAGTATTTCATGGCTATAAAATTATCAACAGCCCTCCGCCCACAGGTCAAGCTATCGATGCCATTTATGCGCTTGCGTATTACGTCGTTTTTCCTGTATCTGTGATTGTCGGTGTCTGTATTTATATGACATGGCAAGAAAAAAGAGATTGTGATTCGTTATAATCTATCGAAGATGACTTATTATTAGTTACTCGATTAAAAATCCTCGAACATGCAAAAATATTTTAATGCTTTGATCTTTGATTCTGGTCGGGTATGTTAAACTTTGATTAATTAATAACAGTGATAATATTTTTGTTGTTGGGAATGCAAATAGAAATCAGCTAAAAAATAATAATAACAATAGTGTAATGGGCAATAAGCTATTCTTTAAAGAAAAGCGCACAGTTCGCCCCAATCAAAAATCACAAAATGAATCTACTCTTCTTTTCCTAATTTGCTCTTGCTGATATCGAAAATAATCACAATGTGTTACACGCCTTACGCATTCCAAGCTTGCTTTCCTTGTCGCTTTGAACACATAAAGCATGTCTAATCTGCCTGAAAGTATCATTCGTCCGGAAATCGTTGCCTTATCTGCTTATCATGTGCCGCCGGCAGAAGGCATGATAAAACTGGATGCGATGGAAAATCCCTATGCCTTGCCATTGATTCTACGAGAAGAAATTTCGCAGTTAGCAGAGGATGCACGCATTAATCGTTATCCTGATCCCAGTGCTGCCCCGCTCAAGACGATCTTGAAGGAAACATTGTCTATTCCTGCGGAAATGTCGGTTATGCTGGGGAATGGTTCGGATGAAATCATTCAAATCATCGCGCTTGCTACTGCCAAGCCTGGTGCCGTATTGATGGGGGTTGATCCGGGTTTTGCCATGTTCCGTATCATCGCAACTTTTTGCGGAATGAATTATGTTGGTGTGCCGTTGTCAGCCGATTTCTCCCTTGACTTGGAAGCTATGCTGGCTGCGATCGATCAACACCAGCCCGCGGTTATTTTTTTGGCTTATCCCAATAACCCAAGTGGGAATTTATTCGATACCGAGGCAATTTGCCGCATCATTGAAGCTACCCCGGGCATTGTTGTCGTCGACGAGGCTTATCACGCTTTTGCCGATGCAAGTTTTATAGAGAAACTGATGGAGTATCCCAATCTTTTGTTGATGCGTACCCTATCCAAATTGGGATTGGCAGGATTGAGGCTAGGCATGCTGGTTGGCAGAGCGGAGTGGCTGACACAATTCGAGAAGCTGCGCTTGCCTTATAATGTCGGCATTTTGACGCAATTGATCGTGGAGAGAGTACTTCAACATTATGATATCTTGTTGGAGCAAGCAGCCTCTATCAAGGCCGAGCGCGCTATTTTGAGAGCGCGGTTGGCAACGATGGGGGAGGTGGAAGTTTTTCCATCCGATGCGAACTTTGTTTTATTCCGGCTTAATGAGGCGAGCCGGGTTTTTCAGGAACTGCAGCGGCATGGGATATTAATCAAAAACCTTGATGGCACTCATCCCTTATTAACAAATTGCTTAAGAGTGACCGTAGGTACACCTGATGAGAATACACAATTTTGCAAGACCTTGCGCCGCATACTTGAAAAACCTTTGCAACTGGCCTGATCACAACACATAATCTGCGAAACTGTTCTATGCGGCAAGCCCAAGTCACAAGAAATACGCTGGAAACCCAAATTACTGTTGAGGTCAACCTAGATGGCACAGGTCAGGTGATGCTGGATACCGGTGTGCCCTTTCTGGATCATATGCTTGATCAAATTGCACGGCATGGATTGATCGATCTTAAAATAAAAGCAAAGGGTGATTTGCATATCGATGCGCATCATACTGTTGAAGATATCGGTATTACATTGGGACAGGCCCTCGCACAAGCCTATGGCAACAAGAAAGGATTGCGTCGCTATGGACATGCCTATGTGCCTCTTGATGAGGCATTGTCGCGTGTGGTGATCGATTTATCCGGACGTCCCGGTATGGTCTATCATGTTGAATTTGTCCGCGCACGCATCGGTGATTTCGATGTCGATCTCGTGCATGAGTTTTTCCAGGGTCTTGTCAACCATGCCATGATGACTTTGCACATCGATAATCTCACTGGCCATAACGCGCATCATCAGGCAGAAACCATTTTTAAGGCGTTTGGACGGGCTTTGCGCATGGCCATAGAAGCCGATCCCCGTGCCGCTGATGTCATTCCTTCCACAAAAGGCTCTTTGTAAACACCCCTAACTATTTCAAGTATGATTGATATCGCCATTGTTGATTACGGGATGGGTAATTTACGTTCGGTATCAAAAGCACTCGAACATGTCATGCCGCATGCTTCGATTGTGGTGACCAACGACCCCATAGTCGTCCAAAAAGCAGCGCGCGTCGTTGTTCCCGGGCAGGGTGCAATGCCAAACTGCATGCATGAACTTACCACACGCGGACTCAAGCAAGCAGTACTCGAAGCAGCAGAAAATAAACCATTTCTTGGTATTTGCATCGGTTTACAAATGCTGTTTGACGAGAGTGAAGAAGGCAATGTAAACGGCCTGGGTATTTTGCCGGGAAAGGTGCGTCATTTTCCGCATGATACGATGTTTGATGCTGAGAAAAACAAGCTCAAGGTGCCACATATGGGCTGGAACCAAGTGCATCAGACAATCGAGCATCCTTTGTGGGAGGGCATCGCCAATGATGCGCGCTTCTATTTTGTTCACAGCTATTATGTAGAAGCGGCGCATCCCGAAGTGACGGCAGCTTATACACGGTATCCCACGCCATTTACTTGCGCGGTTGCTAAGGATAATATTTTTGCGGTTCAGTTTCACCCCGAGAAAAGCCATCTGGCTGGATTGACGCTATTGAGCAATTTTGCCAAATGGGAGCCCGAATCATTCGCATGATCCGATTCATTGAATAGATGGCTTTTTGAGTCTGTTTTTATTTTTCATTTAATTAGTCCTGACAACATATGCTGATTATTCCTGCAATAGACCTCAAAGATGGGCAATGTGTACGTCTCAAACAAGGCGTTATGGAAGATGCCACGATTTTTTCAGATAACCCTGATGCTGTCGCAAAGCATTGGCTGGAGCAAGGCGCGCGGCGATTGCATCTCGTCGACTTGAATGGTGCTTTTGCCGGAAAGCCTAAGAATGAGTCAGCGATACGTGCCATCGTCAAAGCTATTGACGGCAGTATTCCAATTCAGCTTGGCGGAGGTATTCGTGATCTAGAGACGATCGAACGCTACCTCGATAGTGGTATTACCTATGTCATCATCGGTACGGCTGCTGTCAAAATTCCAGGGTTTCTTCATGATGCTTGCTATGCATTCCCAGGTCAGATTATGGTGGGACTTGACGCCAAAGAGGGAAAAGTCGCAGTAGACGGTTGGTCGAAAGTGACGGGGCACGATGTTGTCGATTTGGCAAAAAAATTTGAGGATTATGGCGTAGAAGCCATTATTTATACGGATATTGGTCGCGATGGCATGCTTACCGGCATCAATATAGAAGCAACGGTTGCGTTAGCGCGCGAACTGACGGTGCCAGTTGTAGCCAGCGGTGGTATTACCAATATAGACGATATCAAGACGCTTTGTGAAATCGAATCGGAAGGCATCATGGGGGCCATCACAGGCCGGGCGATCTATGAAGGTTCCTTGAATTTTAAAGAAGCACAGCTTTTAGCTGACAAGCTGAGCGAAATAGCCTACGAAAAATAATACGGTAACATGTATTGAATTCAAAAGTCTGCTATCGTTTCACGCTAATATTATCCAACAGGCAAATCGTAGCTGCGTAAGCTTGTTCTCTATCCATTGCTGATTTTGACCGGTCTTGCCGCAAATTGTACGGTACCGTAATCCTTTCTCATAAACATGTTTCTTCCTTATTCCAACTTTCTACTTTAAAAGGTTTCTAGCTTCATGGGTCTTGCTAAGCGTATTATTCCTTGCCTCGATGTTAATAATGGGCGCGTCGTCAAAGGTGTTAATTTCGTTTCACTCCGTGATGCGGGAGATCCTGTCGAAATTGCTCGCCGCTATGATGAACAAGGCGCAGATGAACTGGTATTTCTGGACATTACCGCAAGTGCTGATAATCGTGATTTGATTTTGCACGTCATAGAAGAAGTGGCCGCTCAGGTTTTTATTCCACTGACTGTCGGAGGTGGTGTACGCAAAGTGGAGGATGTGCGTAGATTGCTCAATGCGGGGGCCGATAAGGTGAGTATCAACACCTCTGCCGTGATCAACCCGCGGCTGGTAGCAGATGCCTCCGGTCATTACGGTTCACAATGTATCGTAGTCGCAATCGATGCCAAACAAGTTACCGATGATCAGGATGGTCGCCCGCGTTGGGAGGTATTTACCCATGGCGGCCGCAAGGCGACGGGTCTGGATGCGATCGAATGGGCGGGCAAAATGCAGTCGCTGGGTGCAGGAGAAATTTTGCTAACGAGTATGGATCGAGATGGAACGCGTAATGGTTTTGATCTGGCTTTAACGCGAGCGATTTCAGAGGCTATCGATGTGCCTGTGATCGCAAGCGGTGGTGTGGGCAGTTTGGATCACCTGGTTGACGGTATTCTACAAGGGCATGCTGATGCAGTATTGGCAGCGAGTATTTTTCACTATGGTCAGCATACTATTCAGGAAGCCAAAGAATATTTAGCAAAATATGGAATTGAAGTTCGTTTGTAATACTCCAATCAAAATTGAGTGATACCTTATCGAGATGAGCGCTTATGTCGGATACTTGGCTTAACAAAATAAACTGGTCTGCGGATGGATTGGTGCCCGTTATTGCACAGGATGAAAAGAGCGGAAAAGTGCTGATGGTGGCGTGGATGAATCGGGAAGCGATTAAATTGACTGCGGAAACAGGTCAAGCTGTCTATTGGTCTCGCTCCCGCAAAAAAATTTGGCATAAAGGCGAAGAATCAGGTCATGTGCAAAAAGTGAAAGCGATTTATCTAGACTGTGACGAGGACGTGATCCTGCTCACTGTTGAGCAAGTCGGTGGGATTGCGTGCCATACGGGTAGAGAAAGCTGCTTTTTTAATAAACTGGAGGGAGATCAATGGGTGGTCGTGACACCTGTAATCAAAGATCCTACGGAGATCTACCAGCAATGAGCGATTTAACCATTCTCGATCGTTTGGCGGAAACACTCGAGGCACGTAAGCGTGCAGATCCTGCGAGCTCCTATGTTGCAAAGCTACTCACTGGTGGTCAGGATAAAATACTCAAGAAAATTGCCGAAGAAGCAGCGGAGACCATCATGGCTTCAAAAGACGGCGATATGAAACATCTTGTTTATGAAGTGGCTGATTTGTGGTTTCATAGTCTGGTATTGCTGGCGCATCATGGATTGAAACCTGGCGATGTATTACATGAATTGGAACGGCGAGAGGGTGTTTCCGGTATCGAAGAGAAACAATCACGTAAAATGGAGCGATGAAAATGGGAGAATGTATCTTTTGTAAGATAACCCAAGGCGAGATTCCGGCGAGCAAAGTTTATGAGGATCAAGATTTTATCGCTTTTCATGACATTCATCCTGCTGCACCTGTGCATTTTTTACTGATACCCAAGCAACATATCGCTTCATTGTATGAGGTAGGTGAAATGGATCAATCATTGTTGGGTAAAATGCTTTGGCTGGTTCCTCAATTGGCTAAGCGGCAGGGTTGCGAGAACGGTTTCCGGACGATTATCAATACGGGACGCGTAGGTGGGCAAGAAGTATTTCATCTCCATATCCATATTATTGGCGGAAAAGACCGCTTGCCGACGATGATTCATCATGGGCAATAAATTTTCTTGAGGGTTAACGAAATGGGAACATTCAGTATTTGGCATTGGTTGGTCGTACTGGCAATCGTGGTACTGGTTTTTGGTACGAAAAAACTGCGTAATCTCGGCAGTGATCTTGGCAATGCAGTCAGAGGGTTCAAAGAAGGGATGAAGGGTGCTGAGGAGGATACAACGCCCCCGCCTTCACATTCTCAACAGATTACAAACCATACAGTCGAAGCTGAAATCAAAGAGAAAAATCAGACCAAGCTCTGAGCGACTTGTATTTGCTTTGGTGGAAGGCTCTGGGAGAGAGACTGTTTTGACGGAAATTCTGCATGTTTGATATCAGCTTTCTGGAAATGCTGATCATTTCAATCGTTGCGCTCGTAGTGATTGGGCCTGAGCGGCTTCCTCGTGTCGCGCGGACCGTCGGTCATCTTCTTGGGCGTGCACGGCGTTATGTCGACAATGTCAAAAATGATATCCGGCATGAAATCGAACTCGATGAATTAAAGCGTCTAAAAGAGTCCGTGCATGAAACAACGCGTTCTATCGAACAATCAGTCAGGAAAGAATTCGATGAGTTGCGAGCGGATGTCGATATGAATAAGGCTGAGAACAGGTCCTCCCTTACGGTGACTGAAGGGACTGAGAACAAGCACGCAGGTGGGCTTTCTCAAAGTGTATCTGACAGTCAACGCCCATCTGCCGCACTGCAACAGACACCTGA
Source organism: Nitrosomonas nitrosa (assembly GCF_003051105.1). GTDB lineage: Bacteria > Pseudomonadota > Gammaproteobacteria > Burkholderiales > Nitrosomonadaceae > Nitrosomonas > Nitrosomonas nitrosa. The sequence goes on from NZ_QAOO01000001.1 coordinate 50,407, forward strand.
ATCAACTAAAAATCCACCAAAATCTTAAAAAAATATTACGTGGGTTGTATTAGCCAAGCAAATTTCTTGCTAATCTAACCGCTGAGATTGACCCCGATCATCCCTTCAGTGATTTACCGGATGATCTCATCAAGCCGTTTCATCATGAGCATATGAATGACGAGAGTACTTTTATTTCGCACCTGGTTGAGTTGCGCGCCCGGTTAGTGCGGGCTTTTACCGTGATCGTGCTGGGTTTTTTGCCCTGCGCCTATTTTGCGCGCGATCTTTATACCATCTTGGCGCAGCCTTTATTGGAGAAACTGCCGTTGGGGGGGCAAATGATTGCGACTGCAGTGGCAACCCCCTTTTTTATTCCGATGCAGGTGGCTTTGATGACTGCTTTCGTCGTCACGCTGCCTCATACACTTTATCAAGTCTGGGCTTTCGTTGCCCCCGGTCTGTATTCACATGAGAAACGCTTGTTTTTGCCGCTGGTATTCGCAAGCAGTCTGTTGTTTTTCTTAGGCATGGCCTTTGCTTATTTTGCTGCATTGCCACTAGTATTTGAGTTTATTATATTTTTTGCCCCCGATGGCGTGGCAGTGATGACTGATATCGGTGAATACCTCAGCTTTGTGCTCACCATGTTTCTGACCTTCGGCATCGCATTCGAGGTACCCGTATTTGTCGTAGTACTGGCCCGAACGGGGGCGATTTCGCTGACAAAACTGAAAGAAGTGCGCGCTTATGTGTTGGTGGGCGCGTTTGTAATTGGTGCAATTTTTACACCACCCGATGTCATTTCCCAATTTCTGCTGGCAGTACCCCTCTATTTGCTTTATGAACTGGGAATTTTTCTAGCAGGATTGACTAACAAGCCAGCTGGTGCGGATTTGGATAAACCCTTGGTTGATAACGCTCATAAGCCTGCTGCCAAAGAAAAAGATTTTTGACCTGAAGTAGTCTGCATCTGCCTCCAAGTGCTTCAACCCCCTGTTAAGTCTTGGAAAGAGCGATGATGTTGCAGGAAAAGATAGAGCTATCGGTAGTCAGTTTAGATTTTCTAACCGCTTCAGGATACGCTTTAAAGCTGTAGAAATTTCCGTAGAATCAGATCAGTGAAAATATCGGATCAGAGATTCTTAATTGAAATACGAATGCACATAATCAAACTCATATTTATCGTTTTCTTGCTGTTTGGGGTAGGAGTCGATATTGGACATAGCAAAGCGAGCGAGCTTGCCAGCCAGCTTCAATCTATCCAGTCTAAGCTTGAAACGGTGAGTAGCGGCGATGAAACACCGCAGAAAAAGAAGCTGAAAGAAATTTACCTCAATACGCAACAAGTTTTACTCGATCACCAGGAGTATCTCGATAAAACACAGCTTTATACCGAGCAGCTAAAAAAGTACCCTCAGCAGCTTGAAGCGCTTAGGAAGCAGAAAAGCAAGACGACTTCTGCACAAATTGATACCGCTCAATTAGCGAAATTATCTCTGCCAGAAATGGAGCAGCGGTATGTAACCGTACAAGCAAAATTATCGGAACTCCAGAATCAACAGCAAAAACTGATTTCCGAAATTGTTACCCTCCGTCAACGGGCGATCAAGATTCGTGAGGAACTGGTAACAACCATTAATGCGCGTAAAGTACTGACTGAAAAGTCATTATCGTCTTCTCCTCACGATATCTCAGATGAGAAAGTTGTCGATGCGCAAAAAATACTCCAAGAATATCAGAACCAGGCATTGACAGATAAGATTCGTATGCTGGAGCTCGAAGCATTGGTCTTGCCTCACGCTATCGATATCGCGACGCTGCAGGAAGATACCGTTTTGAAGCCAGAAATTCATGTCTTGCAGCAAGAAGCGGAGTGGTTAATCAAGCAGATCAACCTCACTAGAAAGAGTGAGACCGAAAAGGTTGTCGAAAAAACGGGCCAATTGCTGGGTGACGGTAAGTGGCAGCACCCTGCGTTGCTCATGATGGTGAAAAACAACGAAGATCTCGCCGCTAAGCTCAGTGATTATGCAGAGCGCGCAGCAAATTTGATGATACAAAAAGCGCAGTATGAAAACCGGCTCAATTTGATTACCAGAAATTACGCGACAATGCAGCAACGGCTCGAGTTCCAGGAGGAAGATGATGCAGTAGGGACCGAGATCAGAAAACAATTCAAGCAGATCCTATCCAAACCCAATATCCGGAACGCACAGAAATTATTGAATAGCGCAAAACTCGAGTTATTCCAGCTCGAGCAAGAAAAGTTGGAGATGCTGAATGATAAAGCTTATTTCAAGAATATGACTGAAGGGCATGCTATCAATAGCAAAGACCCGGCCTATCAGGCTATTGTCGATGCGTTTCAGGAGCTCAAGAATTCCCGTTTGCATGTCATCGATCAATTCATGGGTGTCCTGCATTCTTATATCAAGGAATTAGAGTTCTATATTTCGATTCAGACTCAGCTTGTCGAGAAAATTGACCAATATGAGCTGTTACTCAAAGAGAATTTGCTCGTTACAAGGAGTGCGAAACCTGTTAGTTTGGAGGTAATCGATGATTTTAATGCGGCGATAAGCTGGCTAGCTTCCAATAAGACCCGATCGGCGTTGATCAAAGTAATCGATAAAGTCTGGTTGCCTGCTTTGATCATTATGGGTATTTCGCTACTGATTGGATTGATTTTTAGGCTGATTTATTGGCCTCGCTATTTGCGCTGGGAAGAAGCGGCTAATGAAGCTTGGGGAAAAGTTAACCAAGATAAGGTGCGTTATCCAGTCGGTATGCTGTTGATCAATCTCGTTCAGTCTGCGTTGGTTGCTTTACCGTTCATGCTGATTCATGAGGTGCTTCAGCATAGTATCAATACAGAAATCAACCGTGCACTTTCTTTGGTTTTTTATGTGTCGGCAGTCACCGTTTTTTTCTGGAGTTTTTTACTGCAGCTTTGTCGTCCTGGCGGGCTGCTCGTGAGTCAGTTTGATTGTCACGAAGATTGGGTCAACAAACTCTATCATGACGTAAAATTTTACGCCCCCGGTATATGGGTACTCGCGATCGTCATTGGCTTCACGGATGCCCTTACCGATGATGTGGTGCGTAACAGCATTGGGCGGGCCGCATTTATCCTGTTATGTATCTGGCTGGCATTGTTTGCTTTGGGTTGGACAGCGATGTCCCGCTCCGGGAAGGCGCTTTATTCCGGAAAAAGATTGACCCTCATCCAGAATCCTAAACTATGGATGTCACTACTCTTCCTGCAGCAATTCTATATGATCGTTATGGCGGCGAGGGGTTATTACTTTGCTGCGCTGTATCAAAGCATCCTGATATTCCAATCGATTTCTTGGATAATACTCTGCAGCCTGATTTTTTTCCTCGGTTATCGGAGTCTGTTGATTACGCAGCGAAGAATTGCTTTTAAACGTGCGCTGGCAAAGCGGGAAGAAATACTTGCGCAACGTGCAACTGCAGGGAGTAGTGAAATCGAATATGTGGATGATAACTATATCGATGTCAAATCAATCAGCAAACAATCCGCGACCCTACTGAAAATCAGCGTATGGGGGGTGTTGCTGGGTGGGTTAAGTGTGATTTGGCTGGAAATGTTACCCGCCTTCGGGTTTCTGGAAAAAATCATCATCTGGCGTACGTCCACCATGGTCGAAGGCGAAGTGGTGACACGCCTCATTACACTCGAAACATTGCTGGTCGCGTTGGTTATTTTATCCCTAGTCATTGTGGGAGCGCATAACCTACCAGGTACACTGGAGCTGCTCGTGCTACAACACTTGTCGCTGAATGCCGGATCCGGTTACGCAATCACCACATTGCTCAGATATACCATTATCATCATTGGTGTGATGGTGGCTTTCCAGATGATCGGTATGGAATGGTCTAAAATCCAGTGGCTGGTGGCCGCGCTAGGTGTCGGGTTGGGCTTTGGGTTACAAGAAATTGTAGCCAATTTCGTATCCGGGATCATTCTTTTGTTCGAGCGGCCAATCAGGATAGGTGATTTGGTGACATTGAACAATGTCACCGGAACGGTCAGCAAGATCAATATTCGCGCGACGACTCTAATTGACCCCGACCGCAAGGAAGTGGTTGTCCCGAATAAAACCTTTATTACCCAGCAATTAATCAATTGGTCGCTTACTGACCAAGTTACCCGTATTCAGATACCCGTGGGGATAGCTTATGGATCGGATTGTGAAAAAGCAAGGTCATTGCTGTTGGACATCGCGCGGAATCATCCGTCGGTTTTGCGTGATCCCGAACCAAGCGCACTATTTCTGGAGTTTGGTGCAAGCTCGCTGAATTTTGAATTAAGAGTCCATGTTGCGCAGATCTCGGACCGAATGGAACTCATCCATGATCTGCATATGGAAATTCACCGCCGGTTTGCTGAAGAGAAGATCGACATTGCATTCCCGCAATTGGATGTTCATTTTTATCGTGGAGGTGACAAGAAGATACCAGAATCAAGGTAAATGCGCGATCGATATGACCCCAATAGAATTTCAAATTAACATTATATCCATTTGACATATAATAATATTATATCGAAACTATTCGGAGAGTTTTTGGCAATCCCGAGTGAACAAAAATAGCGTGTGCAAGTAAGATAAATAATCATCAGCCGCTGAGCTGATAAAGGAGCGCAATGAAGACACCTAAATGGGGTTATCAATTCTTGCAGTATTTTCTGCGCTTGTGGTTGCCGTTGGTTTTATTGCTGGTTGTGGTGCTATGGATACTATTTCGCACACAAGCAGATGCCGCGCTAGCCATTTTGCAGGCAAACGAGCGCCAATCAATCCAGATGGGGAAACGTTCTATAGACGCTGCGCTGAGCGTACTCGTCGGCGATGCACTTTATCTTGCAGAACATTCATCCTTACAACACTGGTTGGATACCCATGATTCCGAGGCAAAATCACGCCTTGCACATGACTTCCTGGCTTTTGCAAAACGCCGTCCGCACTATGACCAAATCCGCTTTTTGGATGAACATGGCTATGAGAGAGTGCGCATCAATTTTCATGATGGCCATTCGTTTATAGAGTTAGCAAGCTTACAAGACCTGTCAGAGTCCCCCTACGTGCGAAATACGCTTGCGCTGGATGAAAAAGCGGTTCTGATATCACCGTTCGATCTCAATATCGAACAGGGTGTAATAGAAGAACCCATTAGTCCTACGATACGCTTCAGTGCACCGGTATTCGATGATGATGGACAGAAACGGGGTCTCGTTGTACTCAATTACCAAGGCTATCGGTTACTTAATCGTTTACGCGCTATTTCAGAGCAAAGTCTGGGTAGCCTATGGTTACTTAATGCGGCGGGCTACTGGTTATTGGGTCCAGATCCGGGAACTGAATGGGGATTTATGTATCAAGACCGTCAGGCAGTGCGCTTTGAGCGCGAATTCGGTGAAGAGATTTGGTCTGAAATTATGCAAGGACCTCAACTCGGACAATGGGAGCACGAGAAAGGGTTATTTACTTATTCTAAGATCAGCCCAGCAGAAGCGCAAAATAACGTGAATGCAGAAGAAGAACGATGGGTATTGATATCATATGTGCCGCCTTCAGTGATTGCGGCCAGTACCGCTGAAAATGAGCGCAATCTTGTCATCGCATTTATTGGATTGACATTTGTGCTGGCGCTAGTCAGTGGGATCATCGCTTATTATATAGTACGCCGTCGGCAAGCCGAAGCTGCGGTCCGCGCGAGTGAAATCCGGTTTCGGGGGCTGCTCGAATCGGCGCCCGATGGTATTGTCATTGTCGATCAACGCGGGGTTATCACTTTAGTCAATTCACAAACTGAGCAATGGTTCGGTTATACACGCGATGAGTTGCTCGGGAACCATATCGAGCAACTCATACCCGAACGCTTCCGCTCGGGCCACGTGAAGGTACGGGATCGCTATGCTGGAAAACCGGCAACTCGGCCGATGGGGGCTGGGCTAGAACTCTTTGGTAGACGCAAGGATGGTAGCGAATTCCCGGTGGAGATCAGTTTGAGTCCTTTACAAACGGATCAAGGGTTATTGGTTACCAGTATTATTCGTGATATTACCTCACGCAAGCAGGCTGAGGAAATGCAACGACAGGTAGAAATGCGCTACCATGGTCTCGTCAACAATTTGCCGGTAGGGGTCTATCGTAACAAGCCGGATGAAAAAGGACAGTTCCTTGAAGTCAATCAGGCGATGGTCGATATTTTTGAAGCAGAATCGGCAGAGCAACTGCTCACTCATCATTTCAGAGAATCTTATTGCGATCTTGCTGAACGCAATCGATTTATCGGTAAGGTTTTGCACGATGGCTACGTCAAGGGTGAAGAAGTTCGTTTAAAAACCTTGAAGGGACGGGAGTTTTATGCGGCTTTGTCGGCTGTCATGAAAAAAAATGAATCAGGCGGAATCTATTTCGACGGTATTCTGGAAGATATCAGTATGCGTAAGCAGAGTGAACATAAGATTCAACAATTGAACGAGCGTCTACAAGCGCGTTCCAAGGAACTCGAAACCATCAACCGCGAGCTGGAAGCATTCAGCTATTCTGTTTCTCACGATTTGCGTGCGCCACTGCGCGCCATGGATGGTTTTAGTCGCACGTTGCTCGATGAATACGCTGATCATTTCGATGAAAAAGGAAGAGACCGGCTTAGGCGGATACGCGCTGCAGCACAGCGCATGGGTGCCCTGATCGATGATTTGCTTAAATTGTCGCGCGTCAGTCGTACGGAGATCAAGCGGGAAGAAGTCGATTTGACTCAGATGGCAAATGAGGTGTTGCAAATCTTGCAACAGGATGATCCGGCACGAACGGTATGTATTCAAATACAATCCGGCTTGATGGCCTATGGGGATGCACGGTTGTTGCGCGTGGTGATGGATAATTTGCTGGGTAATGCCTGGAAATTCACTGCTCATGCGCAAGCAGCTTCTATTGAAGTAGGGGAGGAGCTGAAGGGTGGACAAATTGTTTACTTTGTTCGGGATAATGGTATAGGGTTTGATATGGCTTATGCCGATAAATTATTTGGCGCTTTTCAACGTTTGCACGATGCTGCCGAATTTCCTGGAACGGGAATCGGTCTGGCAACGGTGCAGCGCGTCATTCATAAGCATGGGGGCCAGATCTGGGCAGAGAGCGCTGTCAATCAAGGTGCAATTTTTTATTTTACTTTGGATGAAAAGGAGAGCGCATGAGTGATAAGGCCATATTGTTGGTCGAAGATAATCCAGACGATGCATTGTTGACGATAGAAGCTCTGGAAGCGAATCGAATCGGGAATAAAGTGGTGGTCGCTCGCAACGGTGTCGAAGCACTCGATTATTTGTTTTGTAGAGGGATCTATGCAGAGCGGAATGCTGCTGACCTGCCCGTACTCGTATTACTTGATCTGAAGCTTCCCAAAATCGATGGTCTGGAAGTATTACGGCAAATTCGGGCCGATGAGCGTACCCATGTTTTGCCTACCGTTATTTTGACTTCGTCCATCGAGGATGAAGATCGTCTCAAAGGTTACGCGCTGGGCGCCAATAGCTATGTGCGTAAACCGGTCGATTTCGATGATTTTGTCCAGGCTGCGGGTCAACTGGGGCTCTATTGGTTGGTATTGAATGAATCACCATTTGGACGGTAACAGTCCGATCTTGGGGAAAAAGTATGTCGATAACCCAGCTATCTTCACCGTTGTTACGTTTTCTGTTCATAGAGGATTTGGAAGACGACGCGCTATTGCTGGTAGACTTCCTTCGTTCTGGTGGTCTTGAATTTGATTGGCAGCGGGTAGCGACTGAGCAGGAAGTCAGCTTGAAGCTGCAGGAATCGTGGGATATCGTATTTTCTGATTACACCATGCCGGGCTTTAGTGGCATTCATGCACTTGAAATTGTACGCAAGCATGACCCTGATCTCCCTTTTATTTTTATTTCCGGCACGATCGGTGAGGAAATAGCGGTAGAAGCATTAAAACATGGCGCACAGGACTACGTCATGAAAGGAAACATGGGACGTTTACTGCCCGCGATTGATCGCGAGCTGCGTGAAGCCCGGTCACGCCGGGAGCGTCGTCAGACTGATCAATTGTTGCGCAAGCTATCTTTGGTGGTGACCCAGACAACGGACAGCGTCTTCGTCACAGATCGGGAGGGGCATATCGAATATGTGAATCCGGCGTTTGAGCTGCTTACCGGTTACAGCATCGATGAAGCTAAGGGGAAAACACCTGCCATTTTGTGTTCAGGCCAACATGATCGTAATGTTTACTGTCAGTTATGGGAAACGATCGTCAGTGGTAATATCTATAAAGGGACGCTGGTTAACCGGCGCAAGAATGGAGAATTTTTTCATCAAGAACAGGAAATAACGCCTTTAAAGGATGAACAAGGACATATTACGCATTATGTCGCAACCGGTAGAGATATCACGAACCGGGTCAATATCGAGCGAGAACGTGCGAGACTGGCGGCTATTCTGGAAGCGACGCCTGACCTGGTCGCCATATTTGAGCCGAGCGGTGTTTTTCGTTACTTGAATGGTGCAGGGCGACGGCTTCTGGGGATCAGTCTGAGAGAAGATATTACTCAATATCGTATGCAAACACTATTCCGAAAGGATATTGCGCAACAGATGATGGATGAGATTATCAAGTCCGCAAGTCAGGATGGAATTTGGAGTGGAGAGACGGTCTTACAGATTGCTGCCGGCAGAGAATTGCCTGTTTCCCAAGTTGTATTGGCGCATAAGAACAATGGTCAAGAAATCGAGTTTTTATCCACCATCGCACGTGATATCTCTGAACGAAAACGTTTTGAAGCTGAGTTACAGCATCAGGCAACGCATGATCGTTTGACTAATCTACCGAACCGTTTTTTTTTGGTTGATCGTTTTACCACCGCACTGGAACATGCGCGGCGGCATAGACACTATGTCGCAGTGCTTTTCCTGGATATGGACCACTTTAAGCGTATTAACGATACCCTCGGACACGCAGCTGGTGACAGTTTACTGCAGCAGGTGGCTCAACGGTTACACAGTTGTATGCGTGCCAATGACACCGTGGCGCGGCATGGAGGCGACGAATTCACTATCGTCGTTGGCGATCTCGATGATCCAGAAAATATCCTAGGTGTGCTGCGCAAGCTGCGAAAGGCAATCGAGCGGCCAATAATCGTTAACTCGCAAGAAATTTATGTGACGTTCAGTACCGGCATCGCACTTTACCCACATGATGGCACAGGAATAGAGGATTTACTGAGTCATGCAGATATCGCCATGTATCAGGCTAAATCGGCTGGGCCCAATCAATACCGTTTTTATGCGCCCAATATGAACGTTCGTGGTCATGAGCTGCTGGCATTGGAAGCTGATTTGCGTCGCGCCATGGAACAAGAGGAGTTTGTATTGCACTATCAGCCGCAAATCGACCTGCGTGATAACCGAATAATCGGAGCGGAAGGGTTGATTCGTTGGCAACATCCTACGCGCGGATTGGTCTCGCCTGCCGATTTTATTCCCTTGCTAGAGAAATCAGGTATGATCGTTCCGGTGGGTGAATGGGTGATGCATGAAGCCTGTAGAATGCATCGCAAATGGCGTAAATTGGGGTTCAACGATTTACGCGTTTCTATCAATGTTTCTGCTGCCCAATTTGGCGACGCTGATTTGCTCGCTAAGGTGCAACGAGTGCTAAAAGAGGAGCGCATGCCCCATCAAGCACTTGAATTCGAGATTACAGAAAATATATTGATGCGCGATCCTGTCAGTGCAGCTGAATTGCTGGAAGCCATTCATGCCTTGGGCGTCCGCATCGCCATTGATGATTTTGGTACCGGTTACTCCTCGTTGGCTTACCTGAAGCGCTTTCCACTCGATGCGCTCAAGATCGATCAGACATTCGTCCGTGACATCACAAGCGATACCAGCGACGCCGCAATCGTGGAAGCGAGTGTTTCGCTCGCTCATAAACTTGATCTGGAAGTGGTCGCGGAAGGTGTGGAGACGGAACAGCAATTGGCTTTTCTTTATGCACAGGGATGTGATCTGGTGCAAGGCTATTATTTTGGCCGCCCTGTGACCATATCTGAGTTTATTCGACTGCTCCAGCAATAAGCTAAATTGTTATTGAGGATTTTTGCTGATGCCTATACTTTCGATCAATCCCGTTACAGGGCAAATCTTGGATTCCTTTCCCCTCTGGTCGGATGAAACGATCGATTCGACCTTGAGCCGTGTCGTCACTGCTTACGCCTACTGGTCGGCACTCGATATCGAACAGAGAGCAGTTTACATGCACAATCTGGCCCAGGTCTTGCGTCAGCGTCGAGACGATTACGCCCAACTCATCACCGAGGAGATGGGGAAATTACTAAAAGAAGCCAGGGCAGAGATCGACAAATGTGCGCTCGGCTGTGAACATTATGCGGGGCATGCGAAAACCTATTTGGCTGAGGAAATCATAGACTCAGATGCCAGCCGCAGTGGGGTCATTTATCAACCTTTGGGTACGTTATTGTGTATCATGCCGTGGAATTTCCCTTTCTGGCAACTGATACGCGCTGCTGTGCCTGCAATGATGGCAGGCAATACCGTTGTGCTTAAGCACGCTTCCAATGTCCCGCGCTGTGCACTCGCACTAGAAGAAGCATTTCGTGAAGCAGGTTTTCCGGAGAATGCCTTTCGCACCTTGATGATTTCGGCTACACAAGCCGAGAAGGTCATTGCAGATCCACGCATTGCAGCGGTGACCTTGACCGGCAGCAGTGCAGCCGGACGTAAAGTGGCCGCAATTGCCGGCCAGCATTTGAAAAAATGTGTATTGGAATTGGGCGGATCAGATCCTTTCATTGTGCTGGAGGATGCAGATCTTGAATTTACGGTATCCCAGGCAGTCTCCGCCCGTTTTCAGAATATGGGACAAAGTTGCATTGCTGCCAAGCGATTCATCCTTGTGGAGGGTATTGCTGATCTCTTTTTAGAACACTTTAAAACATTGGTAAGTCAATTGCGCATGGGTGACCCTAAGGATGAATCCACGACCATCGCGCCAATGGCGCGCGTAGATTTGCGTGACGCACTGCATGCACAAATCGAGCGCAGCCTAGCGATGGGGGCAATACTTGTGGCAGGAGGAGAAACTATCGGTACGCAAGGCGCTTATTACGCGCCCACTATCTTGGATCGGGTATACCCAGGCATGCCCGCCTTCGATGAGGAGTTATTCGGTCCGGTTGCTGCAATTGTACGCGTGAGAAACACTGAGGAAGCAATTCAGTTAGCTAATCAAACTCCGTTTGGTTTGGGTGGGAGCGTATGGACCCGTAATATCGCGCACGGTGAAGCAATCACCCGACGGCTACTTGTGGGAGCGGCTTTTGTCAATGGCATCGTCAAAAGCGACCCGCGTTTGCCGTTTGGCGGCATCAAAGCATCCGGCTTTGGCCGGGAATTGTCCTACCATGGCATTCGTGAGTTTGTGAATATTAAAACAATATGGGTTGGATAATGACAAGTAACGGATAGGTCGCACATTTTGCTTGCTTCAAACTTGTTGCAAATAAGTAGCTTAAAATAGAGCAGGTTTCCAGCATGAATTGTTTTTCATGCCGGAAACCTGCTTTTGCTGGTTAATTAAAGCTTAATAGCTTTTCTTGTCACCATGCATTTTTCTTTTCTCTGCTTTCGATTTTTCTATCTCATCTTTATCGATAACGCCATCTTTGTTGGCATCCATTTTCTCGAACATGGCATCGTGGTGTTTATCCCATTCCTCCTTGCTAACCTTGCCATCTTTATCGGTGTCAGCCATGTTAGCACCACACCTATTTTCACCACATTTACCTTCACCGCCGCATTTGCCTTCACCTGCTTTCTTATCACCATAGGCAACCATAAACCCTTTTTCCATTGGTTGCATGCTGAAAGGATTTTCGGCAGCAGAAGCTAAGGGTGCAATACCGAGGGTTACAGCGAAAGCAGAACCGACTGCAGCAGAAATGATTGATTTTCTTTTAGACATGATGTTTCTCCTGAATGTATTAAAGGAATACTACGCTAGAGCTTACCGGGAAATCCGGTATTTTTTATTGTAGACGCAAAGCTAGTTGCGATCACGGCAATTCTGAATGTTTCATGATTTACTGTGCACGGACTGCTAGGCCGACAATAAAAATCTGTTGCACAGCATGTCGCTTTCGCAACATGCTGCTCTGCTTTACGCAGGAGGAGGGCGCTACTTAATCTTTATGTTTTCTTTCCCATTCTTCGATTTGCTTTTCAGCTTCTTCCTTGCTGATTCCGTAGGATTCCTGGATTTTGCCAGCAAGCTGATCGCGTTTCCCGGCAATCGTGTCGAGATGATCGTCGGTGAGCTTGCCCCATTGTTCCTTGATTTTTCCTTTGAATTGTTTCCAGTTACCTTCTATTTGATCCCAGTTCATTTTGTAGCTCCTTTCTTACATTAAAATTACGGTTGTTACTGCTTGATGCTCATTTCATCGAGGATGTTTTTTACGCCCTCGACCTCCTGTGCAACCTCTATTGCCCGGTCAATTTGGGCTTGGTTTTCTACAAACCCGCTGAGTTGAACTTCTCCATCACGTGTCACTACACTGATATCAGCACTCTCGATGATGGGATCGCTAATGAGTGCGGCTTTAACCTTGGCAGTAATGACTCCGTCATCTATCTTGACGCCTACGCTGGTGTCGCCAGACTTAAGACTCATTTTATTAACTACGCTTTTGACGCCCTTGACCTCTTGAGCCACCGCTATAGCACGATCCATTTGATTTTGGCTATCCACAAATCCACTGAGCTGAACTTCGCCCTTACGTGTTTCAACTTTGATTGCTAAACTATCCAGACCCGTATCATTCAACAGCGCAGCCTTCACCTTGTGGTAACGACGCTATCATCGATTTCGTCTCCTACTGTGGTTCTAGCCTCGGCACAATTAATCTATTTTTGATATCCATACATTTTTTCTCCTGCGTTGAATATATTGAAGCTTTATTTAGTTCTAACTTGGAGGTTGTCGCGGCTTTCTATTTCATGATTTCTATAATTTTCATTATCCTTGGTATGTTGCCCACTGTTCTGTACGCTGACGCACATAACTGAATAAATAATTCAAAATCACTTTTAAGAAATTACCCTATTCCTTTTTATGAGCTAATCGCGTAGCTCAACACGACGGTAGGGTATGCGGCGGCATTGCAGTGACTGCTACGAAATACTTGTGACGAACTTAATTTTTAACCCGGCTATTTCACCAGATTCTGCTTAATGAAATAGCCGACTCAGGATATGTTTGGAAGATGGATTTCTGAATTGATCGAAGGAGGGCTGCTTAGAGCACTGCTAGCGCGTTACCTATAAGCATGCGTTGGTTGGTTATTTATTTCCGAATAGGTTCAATTCTGTTTCTCAGGTACGATAATGATCGTTTCCTTGGTTCCGGACTCGCCTTGTGGGCCTTGCGGGCCAGTCTTACCCGAACCAAACGATAAACAGCCTGCCATTCGAACCAATATCATGGTGGCTATAGCCAGTTTTAAGTTTTTCTACAGGGTTTGTTCGACAGCAATTTTTATCCTTTCTTAATGGCTTCTTTCAGATCTGTGGTGGCTTCCTTCAGATCGCCAACCCCTTTCTGTATCTTACCTTCAGTCTGCTTTTGCAGTCCTTTGGCTTGCTGTTCTGTGCTGCCAATCATCTTGCCTGCTTCTTCCTGAATTTTACCAGCGATATCTTTTGCTTCGCCTTTTACTTGATCCTTGTTCATAATGAATTCCTCAATAATTAATTGAAACATCTATAAAACGAGCCGTACTCGGCTCGCGTGCTATGAGCCACATCATTAATTCAATAATGACTAAGGATCATAATAAAGTGGATGTGACTCCCCTTCTGTGCGCTAGGTAACATAGTTGTTTCTATCATGGTCTAAAATAAATGCAAAGATTTTTACTGATTCGTTATGTTTTTTGTCACTTCTATATAGTCTTGTTGTCATTCCTCTATGACACTTAACAAAGGAGTTTTGGCTATTTTGATGGCAGAGTAAAAAATGTATACCGTTATGAGAATTTATGGTTTAAGTATGCTGTTTATTATTAACACAATAAACGCAGAGAGTATACGTTTACCCATTAAATCTGAGTCGGTTGGAACGGTGACAGTTGAGAGCCATTTCTCGGATGCAGGGGCAGAGCATCGCATGAAATCATTTGGTGGTGATTTTTCTAGTACGAGCGGGCATCGTACAAAAGCGACTGTCAATCTAGAAAAACGTGATGGGACAATAAACTACATGCATAAAAAAGACAGTGGTGCTTTTACATTTGATACAAATTTTTCGAGTGAGGAGACAGGCCCACTGATGAAGTCATTAGGTGGGGGGTTCTCAAGCACCAATGGATATCGTGCAAATGCAGTAATTAATTTTAAAAGAGGTGATGGAAAAATAAATTACATGCATAAAAATTCGAATGGAACTATCACGTTAGATACTAATTTTTCGAATTATATAACAGGACCGCAACTGAACTCATTTGGTGGTGGTTTTTCCAGTACAAGCGGACATGGTGTAAGTGCAAGAGTTAATACAATTGGAGGTGGCGGGGCAATTAATTACATACTTGTAAATAATAGAACGAAATTCAAATTCAGCGGTGGTTTGAGTGAGAACAATGGTAATAGGGGAGCGAATATCGAAATCCAAATTCCACTTGATATTAAATAATCATCCTCATGGGTCAGGTAATCGACTTGAGATGGCCGACTTCCGCAGATGCTACATTATCCTTGGTTTTTTAATATAGCATTACTGATAATAGCATCGTTAGACTATAGATTGGCTGGATGCACGAGCATATATCCGCTCTGATTAGCTTACTCGCGGTAGGAGAGAGCTACAACTTGGGAGCAGGCCAAAGTAGCGTAATTTTTTTATGTTCTTTCTGCAGGTTCAGGTCTTGATGTAGTGTTTTCCCTTCGTATGTAGCATCAAGCGAATATCTTCCGGGAGGAAGTTTAGCGAGTAGGTAAGGCCCTCGGGTTACTGTTTTCAGTACAGTAAGGCCTGATGCATCCTTAATAGTAATGTGAACATCGCTAAGATATTCCGCTCGAGGCGCACTGGCTCTGGCCAACTCGAGCATCAATGGCCATTTTCCTCCTTCCTGTAATATCGCTTGGGATTCATCCGAGCCAATGCCACCTGTCAGAAACTCTATGCCACCTTGGTTTTGTAATGGTGGCAGGGTATAGTTTATCGACAAGGGGGTGTTTTGAGAAAGACCGGAAGTGCTTAAAATACCTAATAAAATCAGAACTGAGCCTGCCCTAATAAGTTTAGTGATATCCATTATTTTGTCTGTTTTATAATATTATGCGTTCAGTGAAGTTAGTGTAAGGGCTTTATCACATTCATGTCCATATACGTCCATTCCATTATATTTGGTGTTACCCAAAAATATCAGCTAGGACGAATTGTTTTATCAGGTAATTTTTTAGAGCCCCTTGCAAAATTATCACGAGCTAGCCGAAAAAAGTTCGGCATCAGAAGTGGGTGATTATCGTTGATGATACTTTTTTTGACATTGATGAACTCGCTCTGCGTAAGCGTATGCATTAAACTAATTTGCTTTTCATCGTAGGTTGGGAGAAATGTTCATTTAGGCAATTGAAGAACTGTTGAGATGCTCAGCCTGAAGCCATTATCAATATTAGGCTTAGGCTATCCTCATCATCAATTTAAGCTGAATATAGGGCAAATAGGTTTTAACCCATGTCTCAAGCGTTTTGTAAAGCTACAGAGATACATGAAGCTATCGAAGTCATTTATCGAAATCATTCACGGCATGTTTTTGCCACCTTGATTAGGTTGCTGGGTGATTTCGACATGGCCGAAGAAGCATTGCATGATGCGTTTAAGGCTGCGGTCGAACAGTGGCCGAGCGATGGTATCCCGGCTAATCCGCGTGCATGGCTAGTTTCGGTGGGTCGCTTCAAAGGCATCGATGCCATCCGGCGATCTGCTCGTTTCGAGCAATTGCCAGAGGACATTGAAGAGCGGCTTGCTGCCGATATCCCTGAGGGACTGGATGGGGAGGGGATTGAAGATGACCGCCTCAGACTGATTTTTACGTGCTGTCATCCTGCTTTACTGCCTGAAGCTCAGATCGCACTGACATTGCGCGAAGTTTGTGGCCTGACTACTGAGGCCATTGCCAGTGCCTTTCTGATAGCGCCCACAACCCTGGCGCAACGCATCGTCCGTGCAAAAACTAAAATTCGTTCAGCACGAATTCCTTATCAAGTACCCTCAGCGGACAGGCTGCGTGATCGCCTGGGTAATGTATTGCGCGTTGTTTATCTGATCTTCAACGAGGGCTACTTTGCATCCTCTGGTGACTCGCTAGTTCGCCCGGAGTTGTCTGAAGAAGCCATTCGCTTGGGGAGGTTGCTGGTAGAATTGTTGCCGGAAGCTGAAGCGCAAGGACTGCTTGCATTAATGCTATTGCAGGAATCGCGCCGTGCCGCTCGCTGCCTGCCTTCTGGTGATTTGGTACTCCTGGCTGAGCAGGATCGCGCGCTTTGGAATCAAAACTATATCGTAGAAGGGTCAAGGTTGGTGGAGCAGGCGTTATCGTCAAGGCGCTTTGGTCCTTATTCATTACAAGCGGCGATTGCTGCTGTCCATGCCAATGCAGCCAGTGCGGAGGCAACTGACTGGGCTGAGATTGTTGCGTTGTACGATATTCTGCTTAGCTTCGATCCATCACCGATTATCGAACTCAACCGTGCTGTTGCAGTGGCAATGCGGGATGGTCCTTTGCCTGGACTTGCGCTCATTGATGCCATACTGGCGCGAGGTGAGCTCAATGATTATCATTTGGCACATTCCTCGCGGGCCGATTTATGCCGTCGGCTGGGAAGGATCGCAGAAGCCAAGGCATCCTATCAATTGGCCTTTAACCTTTCTCAACTTGCACCCGGGCGCCGTTTCCTGGCCCGGCGGCTAGATGAGTTACAGAACTGATTTTTTCAGTGCTTTTTTGGGAAAACCAGAATCGATCATTCTGTTCTCGTAGATGGGTATTCCGTTTTTTTACTTAGTCCTTTGCTCCATCAATTTGCAGCTTAATTAAAGCATACGCTTTCATCCTATCTTCTAATACCTGCCTACGTAGAGATTGAGACGTGCGGTAGATTTATTCACAGCCACTTGTCTGCAGAAAGTTCTTATTTGCTTATGATTTCGATGTCGAAATCGGGTTTCCCCAATCGACTATGAAACTAGAAGTTGTATTTTTTGTATTCGTAAGGAGTATTGCTATGAAATATTTATGTTTAATCTGTGCCGAGAAAGTTATGGAGCAAATGAGTAAAGGGGTCGCAGAACAGCATTTTCAGGAGTATACCGAATTTACCGATGCCATCAGGACAAGTGGCCATTACCTTGGCTGTAACCGGCTTTTGCCGCCTAACGCAGCTATTACGCTCAGAGTACGGAATGGCCAGGTCATGACAACGGATGGGCCTTACGCAGAAACTAAAGAACAGCTTGGCGGCTATTATCTTATAGAAGCTCGCGATCTGAACGAGGCTATCCAGGTGGCTTCAAGGATTCCAGGGGCTAAAATAGGGTGTGTTGAAGTCAGACCCGTCGCTGAAGATAAGCGAACCCTTGAAGCGCTTGGTTTTATTTAGCCAGGCGGTTCATCTGCGGTATAAAAATTGATGCGCCATGTCGAAATTGGCTAAAGCCATTCGACTATAAGTGTAACGGATTATTTTATCTCGTTTAATTACATACAGGAGAATAGGGGTATGTCTAACAAAATCAAGCCAGTACCCGATGGGTACCATACGTTGAGCGCTTATTTGATTGTTCGGGGAGCAGCCAGCGCGATCGAATTCTATAAAAAAGCTTTTGGTGCGACTGAGTTGATGCGACTCAATCTGCCAGACGGAAAAATTGCGCATGGCGAATTCAAAATTGGTGATTCCATTTTCATGATTTCAGATGAAAATCCAGATTGGGGTTCAACTTCTCCCGAGGCACTCGGCGGTAGCCCTGTTACGCTCCATCTTTACGTGCCGGATGTCGATACCACTTTCGCGAATGCAATCCAAGCGGGAGCGATAGAGAAAATGCCCCTGGAAAACCAATTTTGGGGAGATCGTGCTTGCCAAATTGTCGATCCATTCGGGCACTACTGGCATATCGCTACGCATATTGAAGATGTCGATCCCAGTGAACTCTCAAGCAGGATGGAAGCCTTTATGTCGACACACAAGGGTTGATGCAAGCCAAACGTAAGCGTACGTTATGCTTTTATATAGATTTTTAAGGAAATTGGGATGGCTACCAAAATATTTGTGAATCTGCCTGTAAAAAACCTCGATCAGTCGATTAAGTTCTTTACCCAACTGGGTTATTCCTTTAACCCTCAGTTTACCGATGAGACGGCTACATGCATGATCATCAGCGAGGATATTTTCGTTATGCTGCTGACTGAGGAAAAATTCAAGCTGTTTACCCCCAAAGCAATTTGTGACGCCACGAAGCATACCGAAGTACTCATCGCTTTATCCTGTCGTAGCCGCGCGGAAGTTGATGAGCAGGTTCGTGTAGCAGTCGCGGCAGGGGGAACAATCTATAGCGAGCCACAAGATCATGGATTTATGTACTCACATGGTTTTCAAGATCTGGATGGTCATATTTGGGAATTGATCTTTATGGAGCCCAATGTTCCTAACTAAATCGCTTTGATCAAACGCTCGTGGAACATAAACAGAGGAGAAATAGGATGCGTTTTATGATGTTGATGATTCCCAAGGGATATGAAAACGCCACGCCGGGTACTCTGCCTGAAGCAGAGGCTGTCGCTGCCATGATGAAATACAACCAAGCTTTGCAAGAGGCAGGCGTGCTCATCACACTTGATGGACTTCACCCCCCTTCAATGGGTGCACGAGTTACCTTCAAAAGTGGCAAACCCCATGTCACCGATGGGCCGTTCACTGAAGCTAAGGAGGTGTTGGGAGGCTATTGGATGATACAAGTGACATCTAAGGAAGAAGCTATCCAATGGGCAATGCGTTGTCCGGCTTCTGATAATGAAATTATTGAAATACGACAAGTACAAGAATTCTCTGATTTTCCTGCTGATGTTCAGAAGGTACTAGGAGACTATCCCGAGATGCTAGGGTAATCGATCGATTTATCCTGGGAATTCAAGCTTCGCAACATACTGGAGATAGAGGCAGTATCCAATTCAGGTTACAGAATATTGGAAAGAGATGGGATTTTGTGTTGCCAATGAGCCAAATGGATTATGGAAGATGCAAAAAATAACCCCTTGTTTATGGTTCAACGATCAGGCTGAGGAAGCTGCATTGTTTTATACCTCAATTTTTAAGGACGCAAAGATTTTGGCTGTTTCCCGCTACAGTGAGGCAGGAAAAGCGATACATGAAAAACAGGTAGGTTCGGTCATGACAGTATCGTTTGAGCTGAATGGGCAAGTTTTTACTGCATTAAATGGTGCGCCGATGTTTACCTTCAATGAGGCCATTTCATTTCAAGTGAATTGTGTGACGCAGGAAGAAGTTGATTATTACTGGCAAGAATTGTCGGAAGGAGGGGATGAGAAAGCCCAGCAATGCGGCTGGCTCAAGGATAAATACGGTGTTTCTTGGCAAATTGTTCCTACTATTCTGTCCGAGCTGATCAATGGCCCTGACTCTGAAAAATCCCAGCGTGTTCTCGAAGCAATATTCGAAATGAAGAAAATTGATATTGCAGCGCTGCTGCGCGCTGCAGATTAGTTTTCAATCTTCCCCCCGTATTAATTAATTTTGGAGATTGTAATGAAGTACATGTTGCTGATATATCAAGATGAGCTTACCTTGAGTGAAGTTGACCGTGAAGAATGTTACAAGGAATCTACAGAGCTTGCTCATCAGCTCAAAGCCAACGGCCAATTTTTATCCGCCAATCCTCTGCAGCCAACATCATTGGCGACCAGCATCCGTGTACGCGATGGTAAGCAGCTGATCACCGATGGACCTTTCGCAGAGACACGTGAACAATTGGGGGGTTATTATCTGGTTGATGTTACTGATTTGGATGAAGCTATCGGTATTGCAGCCCGTATTCCGCTGGCACGCAAAGGAACAATTGAAATTAGACCGATAATCGAAATCAAGGGCTTGCCTACGGTTTAATCGTATTATGTAAGATAGATTGTCATTTAAACAGGAGATAAACGCGATGACTTATGTTGATGGATTTGTGGCGGCAGTTCCCACAAAAAATAAAGAGGTTTACAGAGCGCATGCAAAGAAGGCGGCTGCCGTATTTAAAGAGCATGGTGCGCTCAAACTGGTCGAATGTTGGGGAGATGATGTACCAGAAGGGAAAATCACTTCTTTCCCTATGGCAGTCAAGTGTCAGCAGGATGAAACGGTCGTTTTTTCTTGGATTATCTGGCCGTCGCGCGAAGTGCGCGATCAAGGCATGGAGAAAGTCATGTCGGATCCACGGTTGCAACCTGATGTAAATCCCATGCCGTTTGATGGTAAACGCATGATATATGGTGGGTTTGAAATGATTGTCGACGAGTAAACCAAATAGCTCAGCGTGACATCAATAAACTAAAAAGCAAACTTCATCTCTTGTAGAATAAAAAAATGAATGGTGGCATGTTTTTTTGAGCATGGAGAGGGAATGCTTGTATGGGTGGCACGAATGGTTGGTCAATGCCCGCTTAATGACTGAATTATTCATGCCTACGGACCAGGAGGAAATATAAAATGACGCTTATCTTGCAGATAATTAAATTATTCATTCTAACAACCTTAAGTGGTGCTTTTTTTTATTCGGTCGCACATGCCCAATCTTCGCAGGTGAAGTTGGATGTCAAGGTTCTGGTCAGCGGGCTTAATCATCCCTGGAGCATGACCTTCATGCCCGATGGCCGAATACTTCTGACTGAGCGTGCGGGGCGACTTCGTGTTGTCTCCTCTGAAGGCCAGCTATCTCCCCCAATCAAGGGTGTACCGACCGTATTCGCTCAAGATCAGGGGGGATTGCTGGGCATCGCATTGGATCCCGATTTTTCCAAGAACAGTTTTATTTATCTAGCCTATGCGGAGCCACAAGGCGATTTGGCTGGCACTGCTGTCGCGAGAGCCAAATTAGTGGGAGGGGCGCTGGAGAATCTGCAAGTCATCTTTCGCCAGCAGCCTAAAACTGAAGGCGGCAATCATTTTGGATCACGACTTGTATTTGCACCTGATGGCAATCTTTTTGTGACACTGGGGGACCGTTTTAAGTATATGGATGAAGCTCAGGCGCTTGATAATCATCTTGGTAAATTAGTGAGGATTCGCCGAGATGGTCTCGTGCCTGCTGATAATCCTTTCGTTCAAGATAGAAAAGCCAAACCAGAAATATGGTCATACGGTCACCGGCATATTCAAGGTGCTGCCATTCATCCTCAAACAGGGCAATTATGGACGCATGAGCATGGGCCGCGCGGTGGGGATGAAATCAATATTCCTAAAGCAGGTAAGAATTACGGTTGGCCCAAGGCAAGCTACGGCATTCATTATTGGATGACGCCCATCAAGGATGAGCATGCAGAACAAGGATTCGAGGAGCCTGTTTACCATTGGACGCCTGCCGTGGCACCTTCCGGTATGATGTTCTACCAAGGTGATATGTTTCCTGAATGGAAGGGAAACTTGTTCGTTGGTTCCCTTGTTGGTAAGCATTTGATCAAGCTCGCTATCGAAGGCACTAAAATCATTAGTGAAGAAAAACTGTTGAAAGATAGCGCACGCATACGCGACGTGGCAGAAGGGCCTGATGGTGCGATTTATCTGCTGACCGATGATGAGAACGGCAAACTGCTGAAGCTGACGAGAGCAAGTGAGTAGTTAAACTTCAAACCTGGTTGGGTCGTCTATTTTTTAACCATCCTCTCGCTCATAAATTATTTGGCTAACTTACGAAAATTTAACATAGGGCATGATAACATCAGCAATGCAGGTAGCGCCCTATCTGATAATGATCGGGTAGATTCCAAATACAGATTTTCTTTTTTGAAAGGAGAGTTACATGAGTTTCGAGAGCGAAATGAGAGCGAGATTTGGAGGATTCTGGAATTCATTGGTGCTGATACTCGTCGCTATAATATGTTTACGTTTTTCAGCCATTGAATGGGCGGAAGAAGATCTAGGTACGCGATTGTATCATTCGTTCAAATTAATTTTATGGTGTATTTTATTTGGTTTATTTCTGGCGATTATGAAAATCATATTTTCGTCTTCAAATCCACCGCATTTGAAGTTGCCTGCATCAGCTAATTTTGCCTGGGGATTAAAACGCGGTATCACGATGGGTGGATTCTTAATCTTACTAGTTGGCATCGTCCATTTAGATAATTTTATGGGTGTATTTCAGCCATTTATTGATAAGCTCCTGGGAAATTTACTCGGGTTGTTTTGATATCATCCTCGACTGCTTTGTTTGAAATTTTTTTCTTTTGTCTATCAATGCGATTGCGCGAATATCAGAGTTACATCGTGTAATCGCATCATCAACTGCATATTTGCTCCAATTATTTTTATAGTGGATCTGGTTGCAGTTTTCTTTGGTATCTACTGATCAATTCAAATTTTACTTCAACTCGCATAGCTATTTGTTATACCGGCAATTTGCCATTTGTGGGTGCAATTTACTATCAGTATTTGCAACGATTATTAAGCTAATTTAGTTTATGGCTTGCCGTTTGCTTCATTTGGTAGCGTACACTGAGTCAGTATATTTCATATTTTTACGTAATGATATTGTATCTTGTTGATTTATAAATAAATATTTCTGAAATGTTGTGTTGCGTTTCAAACAATCAGCTAAGTAAAATCTTTCTAATTGATCAAAGGACGGATGGGGGCGCGCATGGCAATTTATGAAAAATTCGGGCTAGATGCTATAAACTAACAATATGGCCAAGAGGACTAGCCCATAGATAATTTTATTGATAGAGGAGAAGGATAACCATGAAAACTGTAAAGCAACTGCTGCAAGAGAAAGGGCATAAAGTAACCACAATCGACCCTGATGCATCGGTCTTCGATGCAATGCAGTTGATGGCTGCCAATAATATTGGCGCCTTGTTGGTTATGAAAGATGAGAGATTGTTGGGAATCCTTACAGAGCGTGATTTTTCACGTAAATCCTATTTGTTACATAAACCCGTCAAGGAAATGCACGTTAAGGAAATTATGACACGCCAAGTGGCCTATGTAGGGCTGGATGATACCAATGAAGATTGTATGGCGCTTATTACCGAGATGCGCGTGCGTCATTTACCCGTGGTCGATGAAGGTAAAGTGGTTGGTTTGCTTTCGATTGGAGATTTAGTGAAGGATACGATTTCTGAGCATCAGTTTGTCATCAAGCAGCTTGAACGCTATATTTATGACACACCTGAAATATAAGCATACGTCAATTATAATGCTACCCCATTAAAATTGTGATGGTCCGGTTTCATTGCCGATTACGGGGTAGTGATCTGGTGCAGCGGGAGTATTTTATGACGCTGGTACGATAATTTTGATTTCGATATCAACCTTGCTCATATCAAGAATCATCAAGAATCTAAAGAGAGCTCATGTCTATGCTTATCAGGATTAAGAAGGGACTTGATCTGCCTATCAGTGGTCAACCAATCCAAATGATAGAAGAGGCACCACCTGTTCGCCATGTGGCGATCTTGGGCCCGGATTATATCGATCTCAAACCTGCTATGCGGGTCGATGAAGGTGATTCGGTTAAGCTTGGGCAAGCGCTGTTCGAACATAAAAAGCTGCCTAATGTGTTGATCACGGCACCTGGCGCTGGAAAAATTATTGCGATTCATCGGGGTGCGCAGCGACGGTTATTGTCGGTAATCATTCAGTTGGATCCGGTTGAAGATCAGGAAACATTTGCTGCCTATACACCAGATAAGCTTCCTCATCTTTCAGCAGACCAAGTCATCGAAAATCTTCTGCAATCGGGCTCGTGGGCTGCGTTACGGACGCGCCCCTATAGTAAGATACCGGATCCTGCTACACAGCCAGCAGCTATTTTCGTTACGGCTATGGATACAAATCCATTGGCTGCCGATCCTGCGCCGATTATTGCCACAGAGGCAGATGCCTTCGCGCATGGACTTACCGTACTGACCCATCTCACAGCTGGCCCACTTTGGGTGTGTAAAGCAGACGACGCGCATTTTCCCTTACCCGAGGACCTAGCGCAATTACAAGTGGCTAGCTTTGCAGGTCCGCATCCGGCCGGTTTGGCCGGTACGCATATTCATTTTCTGGACCCTGTCAACGTACACAAAACTGTATGGTATTTAAATTACCAGGAAGTTATTGCGATCGGTAAATTGTTTACTACAGGGCGGTTATGGACACAGCGCATCATTGCGCTTGGCGGTCCGCAGGTAAAATACCCCCAGGTATTACATTCGCGTTTAGGTGCGACGCTTCCAGCACATCCGGGAAAAGGTTCAGCACGGTTATTACGTACGCGCCTAGGCGCTTCATTGGACGAACTTCTTGACGGTGAGCTGGCTGACTCCACCGATAACCGAATTATTTCCGGTTCGGTCTGGTCAGGACGTCGTGCTGCTGACTGGTCTGCTTATCTCGGGCGACATCATTTACAAATCAGCGCCATTAGAGAGCACACTGAGCGAGAATTTCTTGGCTGGTTAGCGCCTGGAAGGAAAAAATTCTCACAAATGAATGTTTTGATCTCGAGTTTTTTGCGCAACCGAGGGGAAACATTCGATTTTACGGCTAGCCAGAACGGCAGTCCGCGTGCCATGATACCGACCGGTAGTTTTGAAGAAATCATGCCTCTTGATATTTTGCCTACGCAATTATTGCGGGCCTTGTTGGTGGGGGATACTGAAATGGCACAAAAATTGGGTTGCCTTGAACTCGACGAAGAAGATCTTGCGCTGTGTTCTTTTGTATGCGTAGGTAAGCATGATTACGGTTTGATTTTACGTGAAAATTTGAGACAAATCGAAAAAGAAGGCTGATATCTGAGATGCGTCGTTTGCTCGAATCTATGAAGCCCCTATTCTCTCAAGGTGGGCGTTTCGAAAAGTATCATGCTTTGTATGAAATGGTCGATACTTTTCTGTATACGCCTGCCGATTCGACTCGTACCGCCCCCCATGTACGCGATGCGATCGATTTGAAGCGATTGATGAGCTATGTCGTGATCGCGTTGATTCCCTGCATACTTTGGAGTTGGTTCAATACTGGCTACCAGGCGAACCTTGCCATCCAGGAGCTCGCACTCATTAAAGACGACTGGCGAGGCGCGCTGCTTCAAGGGCTGCGTATAGGATTCGCACCCGATAGTATTCTGGCTAATATGGCACATGGTTTTTTACATTTTTTGCCTATTTACCTGACCACCTTGATTGTAGGGGGGGTCTGGGAAGTCCTTTTTGCTATTGTGCGCAAGCATGAAATCAATGAGGGGTTTTTGGTGACCTCTATGTTGTTTGCGCTGACGCTACCTCCTGATATGCCGTTATGGATGGTGGCGCTCGGTATCAGCTTCGGCGTCGTGATTGGCAAAGAGATTTTTGGTGGTACCGGTAAGAATTTTCTTAATCCTGCATTGGTTGGGCGTGCTTTTCTCTTTTTTGCCTATCCTGCAGAGATGTCGGGTGATCAAGTGTGGGTCGCGGCAGATATTTCCTCGGGGGCAACCTCTCTGGTAGATGGTTATTCCGGGGCAACCCCGTTGGGATTGGGAGTTACGGGGGGAATGGATGCTATTGTTTCTGGTGGCTATACTTGGTGGGATGCTTTCATTGGCTTGATTCCCGGTTCATTGGGTGAGACCTCGACTTTGGCTTGTTTGATTGGCGCTGCCTTTCTTATTTATACAAAAGTTGCCTCCTGGCGGATCATCCTCGGTGTATTTCTTGGAATGGTGGGAACAACTTTGTTGTTCAATGCCTTTGGTAGCGAAACGCATCCACTGACGGAAATGCCATGGTACTGGCATCTGGTGTTGGGTGGGTTTGCTTTTGGTATGGTGTTTATGGCAACTGATCCGGTATCCGCCGCCATGACCACGGCCGGACGCTGGGTGTACGGTATTCTGATAGGAATTATGACTGTATTGATACGCGTAATTAACCCGGCTTTTCCAGAAGGCATCATGCTTGCAATTTTATTTGCCAATATTTTTGCACCGTTAATCGATTATGTCGTAATCCAGATTAATATTCGGCGGAGACTGCGTCGTCATGGCTGAATCAAAAGCACCTCCTGTTCGGCATAGTGGCAGTAAAACACTACTGGTGGCATTTTCCGTTTGCCTTGTCTGCTCACTCATTGTTGCAAGTGCTGCAATACTGCTTAAGCCGATCCAGTTGAACAATCAAAGCATTGAACGCAAGCGCATAATTGTCGAGATTGCTGATCTCCTAGAGCCTGGTCTGACTGTTGAGCAGGCTTTTCGACAAGTTGACGCTGTTATGGTCGAATTGAGTAGCGGCCAAGTGACGGATGCACTTGATCCAGAGCATTTTGATATCGCAAAGGCGGCCAAAGACGTCAATTTGTCGGAACCGCTGAAACGAAACGAAGACCCCGCACAGATCAGACGAAAGCCTAAATACTTGCCAGTCTATCGAGTCAACGATGAAGTGGGTCGACTCAAAACCTTGATTTTGCCTGTGTATGGCTATGGATTATGGTCAACACTTTATGGATTTATTGCTCTACAAGATGATTTACGCACGATTCAGGGGCTTAGATTTTATCAGCATGCTGAAACGCCCGGCCTGGGTGGTGAAGTTGACAACCCTCAATGGCTCGCGCTATGGGAAGGAAAAATTGCCTTTGATGATGATTGGGAACCACATATCGAACTAGTCAAGGGTGCCGTGGGAACCACAACACCCGATCATCAACATAAGGTTGACGGATTATCGGGGGCTACCTTGACAACTCGAGGTGTTATGCAATTATTGAATTATTGGTTGAGTGAAGAAGGCTTTGGGCCCTATCTGGCCCAACTGCGAGAGCAAAAAGAAAGGAGGTGACAGTATGGCTTATCCGGTTCGCAAGATTCTATTTTCACCTGTCGTCGATAATAATCCAATCATATTGCAAGTTTTAGGCATCTGTTCTGCGCTCGCGGTGACAAGTAAATTGTCGACCGCAATCACGATGTGTATCGCATTAACATTGGTTGTTGCTTGTTCCAGTGCAGTAATTAGCATGATCCGTCACCATATACCTGCGAATATCCGGATCATTGTGCAGATGACGATTATTGCTTCCCTGGTAATCGTCGTTGATCAGTTTCTACGCGCCTTTGCCTATGAAATCAGTAAACAATTGTCAGTATTCGTTGGATTGATCATCACTAACTGTATCGTGATGGGACGTGCTGAAGCATTCGCTATGAAAAATCCACCGTTACCCAGTTTTCTCGATGGTTTGGGTAATGGTCTCGGTTTTAGCGCTATTTTGTTAATAGTAGGCACGATCCGTGAGCTCTTTGGTTCTGGCACCTTACTGGGCTATACCATGTTGCCGCTCGCCAAGGATGGTGGCTGGTATGTGCCTAATGGCTTGCTGTTGTTGCCGCCGAGTGCATTTTTCCTGATTGGGCTCATCATTTGGGTTGTACGTTCATGGAAAAGAACACAAGTCGAAAAAGCCGAATATCGTATCCAAACGATGCGACAGCATAGTGAGGTTGCCTGATGGAAGCACTGGTCAACCTTTTTATCACTGCAGTTTTTGTTGAAAATCTCGCACTTTCCTTTTTTTTGGGAATGTGTACTTTTCTGGCGATTTCAAAAAAAATTGAAACTGCATTTGGTTTGGGCATTGCGGTTATCGTGGTTCAGACATTGACTGTTCCACTCAATAATTTGATTTATCGTTACTTGTTGCGTGATGGTGCGCTCGACTGGGCAGGGCTTTCCAATGTTGATCTTAGCTTTCTGGGTTTTGTGAGTTACATTGGCGTCATTGCTGCCATGGTACAAATTCTCGAAATGTTCTTAGACCGCTTCGTGCCTGCTCTTTATAACGCTCTCGGTATATTTCTGCCGCTGATTACCGTTAATTGTGCCATTCTAGGGGGGACGCTTTTCATGGTGGAACGGGATTATACGTTCGCCGAGAGTGTTACCTATGGACTCGGTTCAGGGTTTGGCTGGGCGCTTGCTATTACGGCTATGGCAGGCGTACGAGAGAAACTCAAGTATTCGGATGTACCCGATGGTTTGCAAGGACTGGGTATTACTTTTATCAGTGCTGGACTGATGGCTTTAGGTTTCATGGCTTTTTCCGGTATTCGGCTATGAACGATATCTTGCTATGCTAGAGATTGCGCTAGGCGTCTTTTTTTTTACGTCCATCGTTATTGCGCTGGTTTTCCTGATTTTATGGGCACGTTCGGTGCTTCAGATACAGGGAAACGTCAAGATCGTTGTCAATGATAAACGTACTATCGAAACACCAGCAGGTGGAAAATTACTCGGTACGCTTGCCAATGCAGGCATATTCGTAAGCTCTCCTTGTGGAGGCAGTGGGACATGCGGGCAATGCCGAGTAAAAATTTTCGAAGGAGGAGGGGCAATTCTCCCTACGGAAACATCGCATATCAACAAACGCGACGCACGAGCTGGCTATCGCTTATCTTGTCAAGTTGCTGTAAAACAGGATTTGAAGATTGCTGTCCCCGAGGAAGTATTTGGTGTCAAGAAATGGGCATGTAAGGTGCGCTCAAATCATAATGTCGCTACCTTTATTAAAGAACTCATTTTGGAACTTCCTCCTGGAGAAAACGTAGAATTTCGTGCGGGAGGTTATATCCAAATAGAGTGTCCCCCTCATCGATGTGCTTTCAAGGATTTCGATATTGAAGAGCGCTTTCGCAAAGATTGGGACCGCTTCAATCTTTGGCAATATGTCTCGGAAAGCAAGGAAGCTGTAATACGTGCCTACTCTATGGCAAACTATCCGGAAGAACGGGGCATCATTATGTTGAATGTTCGTATAGCTACACCGCCTCCTAAAACCGAAGGAATACCGCCTGGTCAGGGTTCATCATATATTTTTGCTCTTAAGCCTGGCGACCAAGTCAATATCATGGGACCATTTGGTGAATTTTATGCACGTGAAACTGACAACGAAATGATTTTCATTGGCGGCGGGGCAGGTATGGCGCCAATGCGTTCACATATTTTCGATCAATTATGCCGGCTTAAAAGCAAGCGTAAAATTTCATTCTGGTATGGGGCACGTTCTAAGAATGAAATGTTCTATGTAGAAGATTTCGATAAGCTGGCACAAGAAAACGATAATTTCAAATGGTATGTCGCTTTGTCCGAGCCTTTACCTGAAGATAACTGGGAAGGTTATACAGGGTTTATCCATGAAGTATTATACGAGGAATACTTGAAAAATCATCCGGCGCCAGAAGATTGTGAGTATTATTTGTGCGGGCCACCAATGATGATACAGTCGGTTATCAAAATGCTGGTGGATCTCGGGGTTGAGCAGGAGAATATTCTGTTTGACGACTTTGGGGGTTAAACGTCAATCATATTAATTGACATGTCTACGCTATCTACTTCATCAACACGTGTAGTAATCATAGTGTTGTTTGTTTTCTTTTTCGCTGTAATTACTTTTAGTTTTCTTGTCAGCCGTTCTTCGCTTGTTTTGACCGAGTTATCGGGAAATACGATGGGAACACGCTACACGGTAAAATACCGTGATGCGCCAGATGCATCTTCTTCTCAAATCATACATGCTGAAATTGAACGCCAACTGGTGGAGACCAACCGGGTCATGTCAACTTATGATCCTGATTCAGAATTGTCGCTTCTCAATCGTGCTGAGACAACCGATTGGCTGTTGGTTTCTAAATCACTTTACAGCGTCATCGAGACAGCAAAAGAGATCAGCCGACAAAGCCAGGGTGCTTTCGATGTCACGATAGGGCCTTTAGTCAATCTATGGGGGTTTGGGCCGGAGAGTCGGCCCAAAAGGCTTCCGGATCAAGCCAAGATCGATGCTGTGCTTGCACGAACCGGTTATAACAAACTTGAGTTGCATGAAACGAACTCAGCCGTACGTAAATTACGTTCCGACCTATACGTTGATCTTTCCGGGATCGCTAAGGGGTATGCAGTCGATCAAATTGCGGTAATACTTGAGCGACATGGCATTGAACATTATATGATTGAAATTGGGGGAGAAATCCGTGCAAATGGTAAGAATGCTCAAGGAATCCCTTGGCAAATCGGGATTGAATCGCCTCAATCATTGAATTATTCGGTACAAAAGATTATACCGGTCAAAAATACTGCCCTCGCTACTTCCGGTAATTATCGAAATTATTTCTCGATCGATGGTAAGCAATATATGCATATCATTGATCCGGTAACAGGCTGGCCAGTCGAAAATCATTTGGCCTCGGTGACTGTGATGGCAGAAACTTGCATGTTGGCTGATGCATGGGCAACTGCGTTGCTGGTTATGGGGCTTGAACGTGGTATACGCCTTGCCGAACAGCTTGGGTTGTCCGCATTATTTATCGTGAGTCGGAATGGTGCTTTTGTAGAGCGTGCAACGAGTCATTTTGAGTCTAAGAGCAGCCAAACTTTTTTGGCTACCTTTTTAGCAAGTTTTTTGGTCATGGCTATCGCTGTTGGAGCTATGGCGGCTGGTACTTTGATGGGACGCAAACCGCTTGCTGGAAGCTGTGGTGGATTAGGGCGTTTTGGATTGGAGTGTGATGCAGGTTGTCAAAAATCTTGCGCAAACTCAACTTCGCATATAGTTTCTCTGGATAAACCAGAAAAATGAGTAACGGATATATGAATATATAAAATCTTTATAATACCTAGGGTCCTAGATTCATCTCCATACAGAAAAACGATCAATTATGCTGCGCAGAATTTTCATGAAAGGTGATTATTAATTGAAAATTTAAGCAAAAAGCTATTTACAATAAACATACTACTGAGCTGTTCACGGTTATACCTACAAAAGGTAGCCAAATACCGTTCTTCTTAAAGAATAAACGCATTAAACTTTTATCAACATTGACCGATAACCATGATAAGAGCCTGAGCACTCTTACGAGATAATTTAATTGAGCTGATTCGGCGGGATTGATTTGACTCTTAAGAAGCTAGATATCGGTGCATGGCTGGAATAAAAACATGGAGATAAGTCGATAATGTTAGATAAGGATTTGAAATTTCTCGTAGTGGACGATTTTTCTACGATGAGAAGAATTGTGTGTAATTTTCTGAAAGAGTTAGGTTTTTGCAATGTGGAAGAAGCAGAAGATGGTGCATCCGCACTCAAGAAGTTGCGTGAAGGTGGTTTTGATTTTATCGTTTCCGATTGGAATATGCCCAATATGGATGGATTGACCATGTTGCAGAGAGTTCGGGCAGACGATGAGTTAAAGGAAATACCTGTGCTTATGGTGACAGCTGAGGCTAAGAAGGAAAACATCCTTGCAGCAGTAAAAGCTGGCGCTAGTGGTTATATTGTAAAACCGTTTACTGCTGCAACATTGGGCGAGAAGTTGAGTAAGATTCTTCAGAATACGGCAAATAGCGTTTCAGCTTGAAGATATTTTCTATGTTTAACTTAAAGGCATAACACAGATATACCATTAGAATATTTTGTCACATATTTCTTTCTCCATTGAAAATGGTGAGTTAACGTTGTACTGTCATTTTTTTAAAATAGTTGTTGAAATATCATGAGCGAAATTCGGTACAGTTAACGATGTAAGTTATTCTCGCTAAAGAATTATTGTGAGTGTGAAATGGAAAGATCACAAGCATCATTATTGTGTTGTAGAGTCAGGCACCCCCCTAAAAGTCATTAATATCTATAATTAAGCTTACTTCTATCAGATTGAATGCATGAATCGTAATGAAGAGCACCGTTCGCATCGGACTGGCTGGCTTCGCGCAGCGGTGTTAGGTGCGAATGATGGCATCGTTTCTACGGCTAGCCTCATCATTGGTGTGGCTGCTGCCAATGCAGGACGTGAGGAAATTCTATTGGCAGGAGTGGCGGGTCTTGTTGCCGGAGCTATGTCAATGGCTGCAGGTGAGTATGTGTCGGTGAGTTCACAAGCTGATACCGAGAAGGCTGATATTGCGCTTGAGCAACGTCACCTTAGCGAAGATATTGGTTTTGAGTTCCAAGAATTAGTCGATATCTATGTGAGTAGAGGACTTCAGCCGGAATTGGCGAGAGAAGTAGCCAAGCAATTAATGACGCACGATGCTTTGGATGCGCATCTCAGGGACGAGTTGGGTATTTACGAGCGTATTCACGCACAACCACTGCAAGCTGCTCTGACATCGGCTGGAACGTTTACTTTGGGTGCCTCGATGCCTTTGATTGCTACTTTTATTGCACCGATCACGCAAATTATTTTAACTGTTTCGATTGTTTCGCTTTTTTCTTTAGCTATTTTGGGTGCGCTTGCAGCTTATTTAGGGGGCGCTAAGATACTCGTGGGATCGCTGCGGGTTATTTTTTGGGGAATACTCGCAATGGTGCTCACTGCAGCTGTTGGTAGCCTTTTCGGTGTTGTAGTTTAGTTATCTGTCTCAATCAAGTGCATCTGCATTGAATGCGCCACATGTAGCAAGATCGGATTCATTTCGTTCAGGTAATTGAGCTGCCAGGCTACGTAACGCTGTTCGCAATCCCTCTTCTAACACTGGGTGGTAGTAGGGCATGCGCAATAAATCCCACACGGTTAATGATTGATCAATTGCCAGGGCTAGTAAGTGAGCCATATGTTCACCAGCGGGCGCGCACATTTCTGCACCCAGTAATTGACCGCTCTTTGCTGTAGCGTAAACACGGATTATCCCTTTATTGCGCTGGGCCGCGCGAGCTCTCCCCTGGTTATCAAAATGCACTTCGCCTATTACGATTTCTCTGTCTTTGAGTAATTTAAAACGGCTACCTATCGTCGCGATACATGGGTCAGAAAAAACGATGTTTAGTGGCACTCTGCGTTTAAAACAAAAAATATTTTCTCGTGTAGCATTAAGTCCTGCAATATGGCCTTCGTCAGCAGCTTCATGCAGTATTGGTGAAAAATTATTAGCGTCGCCGACCAAAAATACGGGAAGATCAGCTATCTGTAATGTGGCCAAATTGACTGGCGGTAACCCGTGCTGATCAAGCGGAACGCCTAGTGTCTCGAGCCCCAGGTCATCGATATTAGGCCGTCGTCCAAGTGCAGCAAGTATGCCTTCTGCTACGATAGTGGTTGAGCCAGCATTGACGCTTAATCTATTATCCTTGGATCCAAGTGCGAGATCTGCTTTTTCCCCTAGGTACAGCGGGAATTCTTGTGAGAGCAAGGTTACTGCCACTTGATTGACATAGGGGTCACTAAGCCCGCCGACCAGCTTGTGACTACCAAACCCGGTTACTTTAATGCCTAGACGTGAAAGTGCCTGGGCCAATTCTACGCCAATCGGCCCCATCCCAATGACTGCCAGACTCGAGGGAAGTTTTTCTTGTTCAAACAGATTATCTGTCGTCAATAAGGCTTTTCCTAATGTTTGCCAATTTGGGGGTACGATCGGACGGGAGCCAGTTGCTATAATAATTTTTTTTGCGCTCAATATTTGATTATTGATAAATACCTGGGTTGGACCCAGTAAGCGCGCTCGGCCTGAGATCGTTCTATTTGCTAGTGCTTCTGTCGTCTTAAGCGTGCTATTGACAAAATCATCACGAAGCTTACGGACACGTTGCATGACTTGGGTTATATCTACCGACAAGTGTTCTGCGCCGCGAATACCGAAAGCATCGAGTTTCGTATGGTAATGAAAAGCGTTGGCAGCCTCGATAAGTACCTTGGAAGGCATGCATCCGACGCGTGCGCATGTCGTGCCCCAGTAACCGTCATTAATCAAAATAAATCGTTCGGTTCGCTTTTTCACTTCACGCAGTGCGGATAACCCTGCGCTACCAGCACCGATGATAATGACATCTAGGATTTCACTGCTGTTACGGACCATAATCCATTTTATGTGATTTGGAGGATATGAATTTATTATTCTAACTGAGTTTACTCAATAGCTACGAATGCTAGATTTGTGTTTGCTAGCGTGGCAGCTTGCCATTTTAAAAGATAAGCAAATTAAGGAAAATTGATTATTGACTTTATTGTATTCGAAAAACTATAGTGGCTTCTATGGATAAAGAATTAATTTTACTTGAAGAAAAGATTGATCGGCTGATCACGTTGTACAGAGATACGCATGCAGAAAATATCAGGTTGCAACGACAATTGGCTGATGTAATTACAGCAAATAATCAGCTCACTGAAAAAATACAGATGGCCGCAAATCGCCTGCAGGTTCTTTTAAGTACCTTGCCTGAAAGCTAAAATGAGCAGTGAGAAGTCGATTACCGTTAAAATTCTAGGGTGTGAATTTTCCATGAGCTGTACTAAAGAGGAGCGGGAAGGCTTGTTGTATGCTGTATCTTATTTAGATCAAAAAATACAGCACATAAAAAATGAGGGAAAAATAGTAGGCAACGAGCAAATTGCAATCGTTGCCGCCCTTCAAATTGCCCATGAGTTACTTACTTTGCGGTCGGTCGAAAGTTTTGACATGAGTGAATTTAAGCGTAGAATTAAGATAATCGAAAGCAAATTAGATGAGCTGTTACCAAGAAAAGAGAGTTAATAGCTTATTAGCACTTTTCATAGCGCTCATGAATGGAGCAATATAGATTATTCCCTGCGGTGTTTGTTAAGGCTCATACTCTTTGAACCAACTCTAAGTAACGGGTTGTAAACTAAAGCGATGCTGTTGAGCGCTTCTCATCGAAGAAGAGCCTGATGCATACGGTGAGCAACCACCTTGAACCACTAGGTTCAAGATGACAGCCTGACGGCATTTGCGGGGAAACTGATTTGGATATCATCAATAGAGTTAATAATTGCCACATTCAATTACATGCCTACTAGGGCTTAAACCAATTAGGCATAAAAATCGACTGTAAATGGGTGTAAGTTCATGGATAATTTGCACAGAATATGGACCCCACTCCATTTAACTATTCAACTTCGCTAGTAGTCCATGAATTTTTTCTGCTTCCTCGGATTTAAGCATTTTTTGTGTAATAGGCAAGATATTGGGTAGGTAGCTTTTCAAAATTTCTTGCTTAACAGTCAAAATTTGGGCGGGATACATGGAAAATTGCCGTAAACCTAAACCCAGTAATAATCGGGTATATCGAATATCACCAGCTATCTCACCACAAACAGAGACAGGCATACCGGCACGATTTGCGGCATGAATAACATGTGCAAGTAACCAGAGTATGGAAGGGTGTAGGGGATCATATAGGTGGGCAACTGCATCATCGGCGCGATCTATGGCGAGTGTATACTGGATTAAATCGTTTGTGCCAATAGAGAGGAAATCCAGTTTACGCATGAACATTTCCACACTCAGTGCCGCGGCAGGAATCTCGATCATCCCACCTATTTTGACCTTCTGGCCAAAAGGTACATTGTTATCTGATAAGCTTTGCTTTGCGCGTTCGATCAGTTGTAAGGTCTGATTGAGTTCATAATCATTGCAGAGCATAGGAATCAGGATGCGAATTTCGCCATGAACTGATGCTCTTAATATGGCGCGTAATTGAGTAAGAAACATTGCTTGCTCCACCAGGCTTAGCCGGATTGCGCGAAGCCCTAGAGCTGGATTGACAGTAGAATGATTACCAATTTTATGATTTTTATCTGCACCAAGATCAAAGGTGCGGATTGTGACTGGAAGTCCGCGCATATTCTGAGCGACACTTGAATAGGCATCATACTGCTCCTCTTCGTCAGGTAAGTCATCGCGATTGAGAAATAAAAATTCGCTTCTAAACAATCCTATTCCTGTTGCGCCACTTTCTTTGACTTGTTCCACATCTTGAGGTAGCTCTATATTGGCATGGATTTCTATAAGTGTTCCATCAAGTGTTTTAGTTGGTATTGATCGTATACGCTTAAGCTTGCGCTTTTCTAGGTCAAGCTGATTTTGCTTTAAGCGATACTCTGTCAGGATATATTTATCCGGATTAATTATGACAATCCCTTGCCCGCCATCTACAATCAAGTTGTCGTTATTGTAGATAAGTTGACGTGCATGCTGCATCGCTACTATCGAAGGGATGTTCAAGCTGCGTGCCACGATTGCGGTGTGTGAGGTAATTCCACCCAAATCGATCAAAAAGGCTGCGAATTGATGTTGCTTATACTGCATTACATCCGCAGGACTCAAATCATGTGCGACCAATATACTATTGCCATCGTGTTTGGAAGGAGGAGGGATATAGCCTGGATGCCCCAGCAAAACTTTTAGAACTCGCTCGACAACCTGGATAACATCCGTTTTACGTTCCCTTAGATAAGCATCCTCAATTTCTTCAAATTGAGCGAGCAAAACTTCCATTTGTTGTGTCACGGCCCACTCTGCGTTGCATTGAGTTTGGGCGATGCAATCGACAGCGGCTAATCCAAGCGTCGGATCATCTAGAATCATGTGGTGCAATTCGAGAAATGCGTTGAATTCCGCAAATGTCGGACCTTGATTTGCCGTGGATTGAAGCTTCTCAAGCTCCTTGCGTACTATTGTAAAAGCATTATTTAGCCGAACAATTTCTTTGTCTATTTGAGTCTTGGGGATTAAGTAATGTGGGACATCAAGCGCGGCAGGCGATGCAAGGTGTGCGTGACCTATTGCGATGCCTTCGGAAGCACCTACGCCATGCAAGATAAAACTCATTCACCTTCTCCGAAGTGATCATTAATCAAGGTTGTTAGTGCCTGTAAGGCTTCAAATTCATCAATGCCGGCTACTTCTATCTCGATGATTGACCCTTTGTTCGCGGCTAGTGTCATTACACCCATAATACTTTTTGCATTGACTTTACGTCCATTGCGTGTAAGCCATACTTCACTTTGGAATTGATTCGCCAATCGCGTGAGCTTGGCTGAAGCGCGGGCATGTAAACCAAGTTTGTTAATGATAGTCACTTCTTTAGTAAGCATTTTAGTACTCAGGAAGGATACGCGCGATTCCATCTCTTGCTCCAGTAAGGGCTTTTTCTAACATGGTGGAAAGCGGTTCGTGTCGATAACTTATGGCGCGGACTAACATCGGCAAGTTCATACCCGCTAGGCATTCTACTCTGCCGGATTGCGTTAACTGCCGAGCAATGTTACAGGGGGTGGCGCCAATAATGTCTGTCATGATCAAAACGCCATCGCCTTGATCAAGCTCCTCTATCAAACTTTTGGCTTTAATGATAATGGCGTCGGGATCATCATGAATCGAGATCCCTTGATTTATTAATAAGGGCGGTTCTTCCCCAAAGATATGGGTGGCGCATTGCGCTAAACTGTTCCCTAGCTCATCATGAGAGATAATCAGAATTCCAACCATTTGTTTTATTCTTATTATTCAATTCAATTCTAATGTAAACGCAAATTTTATCATTGTCTGAGCGCAGACACTCAAATTTGCATTCGAGTTGTATCGATCGGAGGCATACAAAGGTTCGTAGTTAAAGCATCAATAAATCGCTGAAATACCTCACTACACAAGCGATCCAATAGAATCAGAGCTAGTAGCGGGTAGCTGATACCCATGCGGATAGGGGCGGTGAATAGACGACGTGATCAGTGAGAATGTTCAATTTTAAATTACGAAACTTTGAGTAGGATAGCAATTGCTTTCAGATTGGGATTACAATTAGGCGGCAGCTAAAAATGTATTTTTGCAATAGCCATTATGTCTAAAATATTTCTTGATTGATTCCATCACTTTTTAACATTCAAAATAGAAGAGCCTATCGATGTCGTCTTTACCTCAACGCACGCATATTTACCAAAATCATCATTTCGATAGCACGCGCTGGGATTATTTCGAGCCGCGAAGTGATGATATCGTCATCGCAACTTCGTATAAAGCGGGTACCACATGGACTCAGGCAATAGTTGCGCATCTTCTCTTTCAAGATGGGAAATTTCCAGCGCCACCGGCAGAGATGTCGCCATGGCTTGATATGAGGATTGTTCCCTTGGAAGTGGTATTAAATAAATTGAAGGCCCAGCAACATCGGCGGTTTATTAAGACGCATCTTCCTCTCGATGGATTACCCTATAACGAAAATACAAAATATCTTTACATTGCCCGTGATGCTCGTGATGTTTTTATGTCTCTATGGAATCACTATACAAGCATGAAAGATGAAATGTTCATGCTCATGAATATGCTGGTTGGTCGTGTTGGTGACGAACTCCCGTATCCGCCAGAAGATATTCACATTTTTTGGCGGAATTGGATAACCCGTGGGGCATTCGAGTGGGAGGCGGATGGTTGGCCTTATTGGTCGCACCTTTCTAATGTCCAATCATGGTGGAATTATCGCCATCTTCCTAATATTCAATTATTTCATTATGGAGATATGCTCGAGGATACAGAGCGAGAAGTACGCCGCATAGCAGCATTTTTAGAGATTGATGTGCCTGAAAATACTTGGCCGGATATCATTAAGGCCATATCGTTTGATGAGATGAAGTGTAAAGGAGAATTGTATGCGCCGGGTGGAGGTCAATTCTGGAAAGGCGGAGCAAAGACATTTCTTTATAAAGGCACCAATGGGCGTTGGCGCGATATCTTATCTGCTGAAGAGTTGAGGCTTTACGAAGCGGCGTGCGAGCGTGCGCTGACCCCTGATTGTCGCAGATGGCTCGAGCATGGCGGGCCGAATTGATTTATTATCATCTTCCTTATTTATATGCCTTTTGGTTTGTTTTTCATCGCCAGTAGTCAACTGATTTTTTGAGGCAGTAGGTATATTACCTAAAATACAACTATTTATAGTTTAAGTACTATTAAAGTATTTTGAGTTTATCAAGTATTTTTTAAGTGTAGAAATAAATTGTCCTAACGATTTTATGCTGTATCAAATCAAAATCAATATACGAATTTATATTGTCAACAGGGTGGGTACGCTTAAAACACAGTTTGTCAAGAGATTGACGTGGTGTGCATTCACGGGTAGCATCCCCTGTTCTGATATTTAAGGAAAAAGAGGATGCGCACAAAGTTAGTTGTCGGTAACTGGAAAATGAACGGTAATTTGGATCAGAACCAGGCGTTACTTAACGCGGTAGTTGCCGGAACAAGAGAATTACAGAATGTTAAATGTGCGGTTTGCCCACCTTATCCTTATTTGGCAGAAGTGCAGCGTACTTTAGAGAATACCCATATATTGTGGGGCGCTCAGAACGTAAGTCAATTTGATTTGGGCGCTTATACGGGAGAAGTGGCAGCGGAAATGCTGCTAGATTTTTCTTGCCATTATGTGATTGTTGGCCATTCTGAGAGACGAAGTTTGTTCGGTGAAGATAATCATACGGTCGCGGAGAAATTCAAGAAAGTACAGGATAAAGGACTTACTCCCATTTTGTGCGTTGGTGAGACTTTGGCGCAGCGTGAAATAGGTGAGACAGAGCGAATTATTGAAGAGCAACTTGATGCTGTGATTAAATTAGTAGGTGTTGATTCACTGGTTAAATCAGTTATCGCTTATGAACCTGTATGGGCCATCGGTACTGGAAAAACGGCTACGCCTTCGCAAGCACAGGGAGTACACTTATTCATACGTAACAAGATTGCTAAACAAAGTGAAACTACCGCTAATGGTATACAAATACTCTATGGTGGAAGCGTGAAATCGAATAACGCCGGTGAGTTGTTTTCTATGCCTGATATTGATGGAGGGTTGATAGGCGGCGCTTCATTAGTTGCGAGTGATTTTATCTCAATTTGTTTGGCTGCACAGCGTTGATTTTTATAGAGTAAAAAATGGAAACAGTAATCTGGTCGGTTCATTTGGTAGCAGCATTGGTTGTTATTGTATTGGTATTATTGCAACATGGTAAAGGCGCAGACGTGGGAGCTGCCTTTGGTAGCGGTTCGGCCGGGAGTTTATTTGGTGCCAGTGGTTCAGCAAATTTTTTAAGCCGCTCAACGGCTTTGGCAGCTACGGTATTTTTTATTACAAGTCTAACGCTGGCATATTTTTCTGGGGGTGAAAAAGAAAATGCGAGTGTAATGAAACGGTTTGAGTCTGAAGGAATGGTTGAAATGCAGGAAGGAAGTGCTTCAGCAGACGCAATACCGTCACCAGATGTACCCTTAAGAGAAGATTCCTCCTCGAAGGCAAAAGAGATACCTGAGTAAAGAATGATTTGCTGTGTTTGTCGACTAAAATCAATAGCCGATGTGGTGGAATTGGTAGACACGCCGTCTTGAGGGGGCGGTAGCGAAAGCTGTGCGAGTTCGAGTCTCGCCATCGGCACCATCTCTTGTACACAAGATCGGTGACTAGACAAAAAATTAATTAATGAGAAAAACAAAATGCTAGATACGATGTTGGGTAACTATTTTCCAATTTTGCTTTTTATATTAATCGGATTGGCGGTAGGCGTATTATCCATGTTGGCAGGCTGGATGTTTGCACCCAATCGACCTGATAGTGAAAAGCTATCTTCCTACGAATGTGGATTTGAAGCCTTTGAAGATGCGCGGATAAAATTTGATGTGCGCTATTATCTGGTAGCTATCTTATTTATTTTGTTTGATCTGGAAATAGCATTTCTTTTTCCTTGGGCCGTCGTATTAAATGAAATCGGCTTGTTTGGTTTTACTGCTATGTTGGTGTTCCTTGGAATACTGATTGTAGGGTTTGTCTACGAATGGAAAAAGGGTGCCTTGGAGTGGGATTGATATGATGGAAGGTACAGCTGACAAAGGTTTTGTAACAACAACGCTCGATTCTGTAATTAACTGGGGGCGTACGGGGTCGATGTGGCCAATGACTTTTGGGTTGGCTTGTTGTGCAGTTGAAATGATGCAGACAGGCGCATCTCGTTATGATTTGGACCGTTTTGGAATCGTGTTTCGCCCAAGCCCTCGGCAATCCGATGTGATGATAGTTGCGGGAACGCTCTGTAATAAAATGGCACCCGCTTTGCGTAAAGTCTATGATCAAATGGCAGAGCCACGCTGGGTAATTTCAATGGGTTCATGTGCTAACGGAGGCGGATATTATCATTATTCTTACTCCGTGGTTCGTGGATGCGATCGAATTGTGCCGGTCGATATTTATGTGCCAGGATGCCCCCCAACCGCCGAAGCATTACTTTATGGAATTATTCAGCTTCAGAATAAAATTAAAAGAACAAATACTATTGCACGCTAGACCTTAAATTATGTCGACTAGTCGTTATGAGAAGCTGTCATTAGCCTTGCGGGATGTGCTCGGTAGTAAGTTGATTCATTTGGGTCAACATTTGAAAGAAATAACTATTGTAGTGCAATCGCAAGATTTGCTTGATGTGTCAGAAGTGTTACATGATCATCCCGATTTGAGTTTTGATATGCTCATTGATTTGTGCGGCGTTGATTATGCTAGCTATACCCGTGATTCTTTTGCTGGAGAAGGGCGTCAGAATAGACGTTTCGCAGTAGTTTATCACTTATTGTCGACTACCCTTAATCATCGGCTACGATTAAGAGTATTTATCGATGACGATGAGTTTCCAATGGTGGATTCAGTCATGGGCATATGGCCTTCCGCTAATTGGTTTGAGCGAGAGGCATTTGATCTATATGGCATCATTTTTTCCAATCACCCAGATCTAAGAAGAATCCTCACCGATTACGGTTTTATTGGAAACCCCTTTCGTAAGGATTTTCCCTTATCTGGTTTTGTAGAAATGCGCTATGACGCTGATCAGAAAAGAGTGATTTACCAACCTATTACAATTGAGCCTCGAGAGATAACTCCCTATGTTGTCCGTGAGGATCACTATGGCGATGACAGTAAGGTTGATTGAGCGTGAAGTCGGAACATACTTTTATTGGAGTTAGGATTGCTTAGATATGGCTGAAATACGTAATTACACCATGAATTTTGGCCCTCAACATCCTGCTGCGCACGGTGTATTGCGATTAGTAATGGAGTTAGATGGTGAAGTGATAAGACGGGCAGATCCACATATTGGATTGCTTCATCGTGCCACAGAAAAATTAGCCGAAAGTAAGACATATATTCAATCGGTGCCTTACATGGATCGGTTGGATTATGTTTCCATGATGGTAAATGAGCATGCTTATGTAATGGCGATTGAACGATTATTAGAGATCGAGGTGCCTTTGCGTGCTCAATATATTCGCGTGATGTTTGATGAAATAACGAGGATATTAAATCATCTACTTTGGTTAGGTGCGCATGCTTTAGATGTTGGTGCCATGACAGTGTTTCTCTATGCGTTCCGTGATAGAGAAGATTTGATGGATTGCTATGAAGCGGTATCTGGCGCCCGAATGCATGCTGCATATTATCGCCCCGGTGGTGTATATCGAGACTTGCCTGATACGATGCCTCAATACCAGGTATCGCGCATTCACGATGAAAAGGAAACAAAGAAGCGCAATGAGAATCGCCAAGGATCATTACTTGATTTTATCGAAGACTTTACTTTGCGTTTTCCAAAATATATCGATGAGTATGAAACACTGCTGACAGATAATCGAATCTGGAAACAGCGATTGGTGGATATCGGTGTTGTTTCACCAGAACGTGCGTTGGCGCTAGGATTTACCGGGCCGATGCTACGAGGATCTGGGGTAGAATGGGATCTACGTAAAAAGCAACCCTATGAGGTTTATGATCTACTCGAATTTGATATTCCTGTTGGCGTAAATGGGGATTGTTACGATCGCTACTTGGTGCGGATTGAAGAAATGCGCCAATCCAATCGTATCATCAAGCAATGTATCGAATGGTTACGTAACAATCCAGGCCCAGTCATCGTAGATAATCATAAGGTTGCACCGCCTTCTCGCGTGGCGATGAAGCAAAATATGGAAGAGCTGATCCATCACTTCAAATTGTTCACTGAAGGTATTCATGTGCCGCCTGGGGAAGTTTATGCTGCGGTTGAGCATCCCAAAGGGGAGTTTGGAATCTATATTATTTCTGATGGCGCTAACAAACCCTACCGACTGAAAATTCGTGCACCAGGCTTTGCACATTTAGCGGCTCTAGATGAAATGTCACGTGGTCATATGATAGCCGATTTGGTGGCAATTATTGGTACGCAAGATATCGTTTTTGGTGAAATTGACAGATAAATAAATAAAAAGAAATGTTAAGTACTGAATCCTTGGAAAAGATCAATCGAGAGATTGAAAAGTATCCTGCTGATCAGAAGCAATCGGCAGTTATGTCTGCTCTTGCCATAGCGCAAGATGAGAAAGGTTGGCTTGCTACTGAGACCATGGATTTTATTGCCAAATACTTAGGTATGCCAGCTATCGCAGTATATGAAGTGGCGACATTTTATAACATGTACAATCTGAAGCCGATTGGGAAGTACAAAATTACAGTTTGTACCAACCTGCCTTGTGCGTTATCGGGTGGAAATGATGCCGCAGCTTATTTAAAGCAAAAACTCGGTATTGGATTCAACGAAACTACTGAAGATGGATTGTTCACCTTGAAAGAAGGGGAATGTATGGGCGCATGCGGAGATGCCCCTGTTTTATTGGTAAATAACAAGCAAATGTGTAGTTTCATGTCCAATGATCAAATAGATCAATTGTTGGAGGAATTGCGTAAATGACACAGTCTGTTCAGGTGATAATGGCTGGTGTGGATCCTGCTGATCCTGATAACTGGAAATTAAAAAGCTATCTTGAGCGTGATGGCTATAAGGCGCTCAAGAAAATCATTGCCAACAAAATACCTCCTGAAGATATTATCGAAGAGGTAAAAAAATCTGCGTTGCGCGGTCGTGGGGGTGCAGGTTTCCCAACTGGATTAAAGTGGAGTTTCATGCCTCGTCAATATGAGGGTGATAAGTATCTTGTTTGTAATTCAGATGAAGGAGAGCCTGGAACATTCAAAGATCGCGACATCATGCGCTACAACCCGCATATATTGATTGAGGGGATGTTGATCGCGGCCTATGCCATGGGCGTTAAAACAGGCTACAACTATGTTCATGGTGAGATTTGGGAAACCTATGAACGTATGGAGGATGCTGTTGAGGAGGCTCGCTCAGCAGGATTTCTTGGGAGTAACATTCTAGGTTCTAATTTTAGCTTCCAACTCTATAATCACCATGGTTATGGCGCATATATCTGTGGTGAAGAGACAG
This sequence comes from Nitrosomonas nitrosa, assembly GCF_003051105.1. Classification (GTDB taxonomy): domain Bacteria; phylum Pseudomonadota; class Gammaproteobacteria; order Burkholderiales; family Nitrosomonadaceae; genus Nitrosomonas; species Nitrosomonas nitrosa. The sequence goes on from NZ_QAOO01000001.1 coordinate 94,792, forward strand.
CTTTGCTCGAATCGATAGAAGGTAAAAAGGGTCAACCTCGTTTTAAGCCACCTTTTCCTGCAAATTATGGCCTTTATGGGAAGCCAACCACGATCAATAATACTGAAACTTTTGCATCCGTTCCTTGGATTATCCGGCATGGGGGAGAAAAATATCTGCAACTGGGAAAACCCAATAACGGAGGTACAAAAATATTTTCAGTGTCCGGCCACGTGAATAAGCCAGGAAACTATGAAGTACCATTAGGTATACCTTTTGCAGAATTATTGGAAATGGCTGGAGGGATGCGTGGAGGCAGGAAATTGAAGGGATGCATTCCCGGAGGGTCTTCAATGCCGGTTCTGCCAGGCGATGTAATGATGCAAACCGATATGGATTATGATTCGATAGCTAAAGCTGGATCGATGTTAGGCTCAGGGGCTGTGATCGTCATGGACGATACGACGTGCATGGTAAGGGCATTGGAGCGTCTTTCCTATTTTTATTTTGAAGAATCATGTGGGCAATGTACGCCATGTCGAGAAGGTACAGGTTGGCTTTATCGCATTATTCATCGTATTGAAAATGGGAAAGGAAGATCTGAAGATTTGGATTTGCTCGATAACCTAGCCGATAATATTCAAGGGCGCACGATATGTGCGCTGGGTGATGCAGCAGCGATGCCGGTGCGTGCGATGCTTCAGCATTTTCGAGATGAATTTGTGTATCACATTGAGCATAAGAAATGCATGGTGTGACATTCAGTAAGATTACGTGATAATTTTTACATATGGTTAATCCGAGAGTTTGTAATCGATGATCAATATCGAAATCAATGGTAAGCAAGTAGCTGTACCTAAAGGGGGTACAGTAATGGATGGCGCAAGACAACTCGGAATATATATTCCTCATTTTTGTTACCACAAAAAATTGTCTATTGCCGCGAATTGTCGTATGTGTCTGGTGCAAGTAGAAAAAGCGCCTAAACCTCTGCCTGCGTGTGCAACGCCTGCTACAGAAGGAATGAAGGTCTTTACCCATTCCCAACAAGCGGTGACTGCGCAGAAGGGTGTCATGGAGTTCTTGCTGATCAATCACCCATTAGACTGTCCGATTTGCGACCAAGGCGGCGAGTGTCAATTACAAGATCTGGCGGTTGGTTATGGCGCCAGTGAATCGCGGTATCAAGAAGAAAAGCGTGTCGTTACCAATAAAAATCTTGGTCCATTAATTTCAACAGATATGACGCGCTGCATCCACTGCACGCGCTGTGTACGCTTCGGCCAGGAAATCGCTGGTATTATGGAACTCGGAATGGCGGGTCGTGGTGAACATTCCGAAATCTTGTCTTTCGTAGGTAAAACAGTTGACTCGGAGTTATCGGGTAATGTCATTGATCTTTGTCCTGTGGGCGCACTGGTCAGCAAACCTTTTCGTTACTCAGCGCGAACCTGGGAGTTATCACGCAGAAGATCGATTAGCCCACATTGTGGACTGGGAAGCAATCTAGTTGTCCAAGTAAAGCAAAACAAGGTAATGAGAGTTTTGCCACGAGAAAATGAAGAAATCAATGAATGTTGGCTTTCAGATAAAGATCGTTTCTCATACGAAGGGCTCAATTCGGAAGATCGATTGACCACGCCCATGATTAAGCGTGATGGTCAATGGTATCCATGCAATTGGCAGGAGGCTTTGACGTTTACGGTTGAAGGTTTGAAGTCGACGATCGAAAAATATGGTGCAAATAGCATCGGTGCTTTAGGTTCAGCACATAGTACATTGGAAGAGCTTTATTTATTGCAAAAGCTGATACGGGCTCTGGGTAGCAGCAATATTGATCACCGCATACGTCAGTGTGATTTTAGAATAGATAATAATTTGCAAGGTATACCGTGGTTAGGAATCAATATTGCTGAAATTCCAAAATTAAGATCAATCTTGGTGATCGGTAGTACTTTGCGCAAGGATCATCCTTTACTCGCCCATCGTTTCCGCCAGGCGGTTAAGAACGGTGCACAATTCAGCATCGTGAATCCGGTAGACGATGATTTATTGATGAAAGTTGCTCACCGCGCGATTGTAGCACCTGCGGACATGGTGAATATGTTGGTACAGATTCTTGGTGCGATTATAGAATCGAAATCAAGTAATGAGATTCCGGCAGACATCAAACATGTATTAGCAGATGTCAAAATATCAGAAAAAGCACGGGAAATCGCCGCTAGCATGTGCGTAGATAATGCCGCTGCAGTTTTCTTGGGCAATATATCGCAACATCACCCCCATTATGCGGATATCTTTACGATCGCTTCAGCGATTGCCAAGATAACAGGCGCAAGCTTTGGTATTCTTGGTGAAGCGGCAAATAGCGTTGGCGCCTACCTTGCTGGAGTATTGCCAAGCCGCGGTGTATTAGGGATGGAAATCGAGAGCGAAAAGCTGTCCTCACAGCTTAATGCAATACAAATGCTAGGTCATCGTTCAGACGATAATGTAAACGCATGTCGCGCCTTTGTGCTCATGAATCTTGAGCCGGAATTAGATGCTTATAACCCGCAACAAGCAATGAGCGCCATTAATGGTGCAGATTTTGTTGTTGCATTATCTGCTTATAAAGGCAATGTAGCTAATTATGCTGACGTGATTTTGCCTATAGCTCCATTTACTGAGACATCAGGTACATTTGTAAATACGGAAGGACGTGTACAAAGTTTTAATGGTGTGGTTTCGCCATTAGGCGAAACGCGTCCTGCCTGGAAAGTTTTGCGAGTACTTGGTAATTTGTTTCAGTTAGATGGGTTTGATTATGAAACTTCAGAGCAGATTCGCGCACAAGTTATTCCAAGTGAAGAAGCAATCACAAGATATCTTAACAACGACTTAAAAGACTATCGCGTAAATATCCCTGAAGCAGTCATGGCTAGTGATTTGCAGCGCATTGGAGAAATTCCTATTTATCAGGCAGACCCCATAGTGCGCCGAGCCGAATCCCTGCAGTTGACTCGCGATGCGGCTTCTCCCAAAGCATGGTTTTCTCCTGCCATGCTGGAAAAACTTAACATCAGCGTTGGCGAAATAATTAGAGTAAAGCAAGAAAATGGAGAAGCTCAATTAGAAGCTGCATGTGACGAGGCACTACCATTACATTGCCTCCGGGTAGCGAGTGCGCATCCGCAAACATCAAGTTTGGGTGCGATGTTTGGGGAAATTTCTGTAGAAAAATTATAAAAAACACGAGTGAGATTTGTTGATGGATGATACACAACAACTGTTTGAACAGATGTTTGGTGCCGAGTGGGGCATGACTGCCTATTTATTGGCGAAGAATCTGTTCTTTATTTTTGCGATTGTCGTGCCATTGCTTCTAGCAGTTGCTTATCTTACTTTTGCTGAGCGTAAGATTATTGCATACATGCAAATTCGAGTAGGACCCAATCGAGTCACCTTCTTTGGAATTCCATGGTTGCGGGGCTGGGGGCAACCTATTGCGGATGCAGTCAAAGCGATCATGAAGGAGATTATTATTCCGACTGGCGCTAATAAATTTCTTTTCTTACTTGCGCCAGTTATTACGATCGCGCCTGCGTTAGCTGCCTGGGCAGTAGTACCCTTTTCTCCTGAATTAGTTCTCGCCGATATCAATGCGGGGTTACTTTATATTTTAGCCATGACATCTTTAGGTGTTTATGGAGTGATCATCGCTGGCTGGGCATCTAATTCGAAATATGCTTTTTTAGGATCGATGCGATCCGCCGCACAAGTTGTATCATATGAACTAGCAATGGGTTTTGCGCTAGTTTGTGTATTAATGATGTCAGAAAGTTTAAATTTAGGGGATATTGTTAAGGGACAACAAGGCGATAGTTTTCTGAATTGGTACCTGATTCCTTTATTTCCGATGTTTTTAGTATATTTTATCTCTGGCGTAGCTGAAACAAATCGTGCACCATTCGATGTTGCAGAAGGTGAGTCTGAGATTGTTGCAGGGTTTCATGTTGATTATTCTGGGATGGCATTTACGGTATTTTTCTTGGCAGAATATGCCAACATGATATTAGTCGCAACACTTACGAGCATCATGTTTCTCGGAGGATGGCTTCCACCCTTGAACATGGCCCCGTTTACTTTAGTACCAGGGATCGTATGGCTATTATTAAAAATAGCATTTATGTTATTTTTCTTTTTGTGGTTCCGCGCTACTTTCCCTCGCTATCGTTACGATCAAATTATGCGCCTAGGATGGAAGATATTTATCCCAATAACTTTGGTGTGGATTGTCTTGTTAGGTGGGTTGATGCAACTCCCAGAATCTATCAAGGTAACATTCCCGCTAAATCTATGGTTTAACTAAAGGGGGAGAGAAATGGAACGCATTAAACAATTTTTTAAATCCTTTTTATTATTTGAATTACTAAAAGGAATGAAAGTGACGGGGCGTTATCTATTCGCGCCCAAGATTACGGTCCACTATCCAGAAGAGAAAACGCCTCAATCGCCCCGTTTTCGGGGCTTGCATGCGCTACGACGTTACCCAAATGGAGAAGAGCGTTGTATTGCCTGTAAATTATGTGAGGCGGTATGTCCAGCATTGGCGATTACTATTGAATCTGAACAGCGCGAAGACGGCACGCGGCGAACGACACGCTACGATATCGACATGATTAAGTGCATTTTTTGTGGTTTTTGTGAAGAGGCTTGCCCGGTAGACGCTATTGTTGAAACACGCGTACTCGAGTATCACGGTGAGAGGCGTGGTGATTTAACCTATACGAAAGAAATGCTCCTAGCCGTTGGTGATCGGTATGAGGAACAAATTGCTAAAGATCGAGAGGCCGATGCGCCTTACCGATAAATAAACTCATTAGAAGATCATGATATTTCAGGATTTTATTTTTTATACTTTTTCCGGAATACTGATAATGTCGGCACTCGGCGTAATCACTCTCCGTAATCCAGTGTATGCCGCTTTATTATTGGTGCTTGCTTTTTTTACTTCCGCTGGAATATGGCTGCTTTTAGAAGCTGAATTCCTTGCCATTACGCTAGTCTTGGTCTATGTTGGCGCCGTCATGGTTTTATTTCTCTTCGTAGTTATGATGCTGGATATTAACCTTGAGCGATTACGGGAAGGTTTCTGGAAATGGTTTCCTTTCGGCGCTTTACTTGCAATCGTCCTGGCGATTCAGATGAGTATGGTATTAATGGGCAAGCAGTTTAATCTTGAAAATATGCCTGTGCCGGCTCCCCATGAAGCGGGCTATAGCAATACCAAAGAACTGGGACGCTTAATCTATACAGAGTATGTGTACGCATTTGAATTAGCGGCTGTCATTCTTTTGGTTGCCATGGTAGCTGCAATTGCACTCACATTACGCCATCGTACTGATAAAAAATCACCAAATCCATCAAAGCAAATTGCAGTAAAACGGAGTGATCGGATAAGAATAATTCCAATGCCGCCTGAAAATAAGGAATAAGGTTGTTTAAAAATCAGAAAAGTCAAATTCTTAATACACAAAGATAGTTTTATATTAGAGGGTGGTTAATTGATATCGTTATCCCATTATCTCGTACTTGGCGCAATTTTGTTTGCGATAGGTGTGGTTGGCATTTTTCTCAATCGAAAAAATGTGATCATACTGTTGATGTCTATCGAACTGATGTTATTGGCGGTAAATATGAATTTCGTCGCTTTTTCTCATTTCCTCCAAGACACGGCAGGACAGATATTTGTTTTTTTTATTCTTACCGTCGCTGCAGCAGAAGCCGCCATAGGGCTCGCTATTCTGGTCGTGCTGTTTCGTAATTTACGCACTATTAATGTCGACGATCTGGATGAGCTTAAAGGTTGATAAGTATCTTACGGCGGAAACTGATTAATAACTAATAATTAATATTTCACAAACATAGATGGAAAAACTTTATTTGTTGGTCCCGCTCGCACCCTTATTTGGTGCAATTGCTGCAGGGCTATTCGGTCGTTTTATAGGGACAACTTGGAGTCACCGCGTCACGATTGCGTTAGTGTTCGTTTCACTTATTGCTTCATTAGTTATTTTTGTTGATGTTCTGCAGGGTAATACATTCAACGGTAGTGTATATACCTGGATGGTTTTAGGTGAAACCCATTTCGAGATCGGATTTCTGATTGATTCACTTTCAGCCACGATGATGGTGGTTGTGACATTAGTATCCTTAATGGTGCATATTTATACCATAGGCTATATGCATGGAGATCCAGGCTATCAACGATTTTTTAGCTATATCTCACTATTTACTTTCTCCATGCTGATGTTGGTAATGTCCAACAATTTTTTACAACTTTTCTTCGGCTGGGAAGCGGTAGGCCTTGTTTCTTATTTATTAATTGGATTTTGGTATACCCGGCCGACTGCCATTTACGCTAACTTAAAAGCATTTTTAGTTAATCGTGTTGGTGATTTCGGTTTTCTACTCGGTATAGGTCTGGTATTAGTTTATTTTGGCACGCTAGATTATGAGATTGTCTTTGCACATGCGGGTCATATGGCTTCTCATTCCATAGAAATCGTCCCAGGGCAATCTTGGATGTTAATGACAGTGATCTGTTTATTGTTGTTTGTCGGTGCAATGGGGAAATCTGCGCAATTTCCATTACACGTATGGTTGCCTGATTCAATGGAAGGTCCGACCCCGATATCGGCTTTAATTCATGCTGCTACCATGGTTACAGCGGGTATTTTTATGGTTGCTCGCATGTCGCCACTCTTCGAGTTGTCAGAGATGGCGTTGACAATGATCCTAATTATCGGCGGGATCACCACATTATTTATGGCGCTAGTTGCCGTCGTACAAAATGATATCAAACGGGTTGTTGCTTTTTCTACGTTATCGCAGCTTGGTTACATGACTGTTGCACTAGGCGCTTCGGCATACTCAATTGCAATCTTTCATCTGATGACGCACGCCTTTTTCAAAGCTGTCTTATTTTTAGGCGCTGGTTCTGTAATCATCGCTATGCATCATGAACAAGATATGCGGCAAATGGGTGGATTAAAAAAATACATGCCGATTACTTATTGGACGATGTTTATTGCCGCATTAGCAAGTGCTGGTGTACCCGGGTTCTCCGGATTTTTTTCCAAGGATGCAATTATCGAAGCAGTGAAATTCGCTGACATTCCGGGTGCGGGATTCGCTTATTTCTGCGTACTTACTACCGTATTTGTCACGGCGTTATATACATTCAGACTCATGTTCATGACTTTTCATGGTGAGCCTCGAATGGATGCGCATACGCGGGATCATTTGCATGAATCACCATGGGTTGTTACCACACCACTCATTGTACTGGCAATCCCAACGATTGCAGCTGGTTGGTTGATCGGTCCGATGGTATTTGGTGATTATTTCGGTGGAGCGATTCAAATCCATCCCGAACATATCGCGGTTGCTAGCCTGGGAGCAGAATTCTCTGGCGTTATAGGTATGATGATGCATGCACTCGTCACGGTACCTTTCTGGCTCTCGGTCGCGGGTATTTTTACAGCATGGTTTTTGTATATACATCGAACAGAACTACCCGGAAAAATCAAGAAAATATCAGGCCCTATCTATACGTTACTTGATCGCAAATATTACATTGATGAGTTTTATTCATGGATGTTTGCGGGTGGTACACGTTCCCTCGGGAATATTTTATGGAAAATCGGCGATGTTAAAATAATTGACGGTTTTTTTGTCAATGGAACAGCACGTGTAGTCGCCTTAGCAGCATCGGTAGCAAGACATTTTCAATCGGGCTACATTTATCATTACGCATTTACGATGATTGTAGGTGTATTTATTTTAATGAGTTTGTGGCTTTTCTATTTCTAAAAATTGGCTGTAATAAACATTAAAAGTACCAGACTGTAGTTTTCATGGTGCTCAAAAAAACAAAAACGCATTTTCATGTAAACGAAATGGAATAATCATGTTGTTTGGATTCCCACTATTAAGTTTAGTTATCTGGTTACCTATTGTTGTTGGGTTAATCGTTCTGGCAATCGGAAGTGATCGTAATATATTGTTGACACGTTGGCTTTCGCTAATTGGGTCAATTGCTGGATTTATTGTAGCCATTCCACTCTATACTCGATTTGATCCTACCCTAAGTTCGATGCAGTTCGTAGAACAGTATGTCTGGTTCGAACGTCTGAATGTTTATTATCACATAGGTATTGATGGCATATCGATGCCATTAATTTTATTGAATTGTTTCATTACACCGCTCATTGTAATCGCAGGATGGGAAGTGATTCGTGAGCGTGTCTCTCAATATCTAGGTGCTTTCCTGATTATGTCAGGAATTGTCAATGGCGTATTTTCATCTTTGGATGCGGTGCTTTTCTATACTTTCTGGGAAGCATCGTTGATACCGATGTTTATCATCATTGGTGTTTGGGGGGGACCCAATAGAGTATATGCGGCAATCAAATTTTTCCTGTATACCTTGCTAGGCTCGTTGTTGATGTTGATTGCCTTGATTTATCTCTATCATGTATCCAATGGCAGCTTCTCGATACTTGATTATCATCAATTGCCACTGCCAATGATGCCGCAAATATTTATCTTTATAGCTTTCTTACTGGCATTTGCGGTTAAAGTACCGATGTGGCCTGTGCATACCTGGTTGCCAGATGCGCACGTTGAGGCACCAACGGGAGGATCGGTTGTCCTAGCTGCGATTTTACTAAAACTGGGTGGGTATGGTTTCTTGCGTTTTTCGTTACCGATTGCACCTGATGCGAGTATCTATCTTGCCGATATGATGATCTTGCTATCATTGGTTGCGGTGGTCTATATCGGTTTGGTTGCCTTAATGCAGCAAGATATGAAGAAACTCATTGCGTATTCCTCTGTATCTCATATGGGATTTGTGACACTTGGCTTTTTTCTGTTGAATGATCTCGGAATTGAAGGTGCGATGGTGCAGATGATTTCTCATGGATTCATATCCGGTGCAATGTTTTTGTGTGTGGGAGTCTTATACGATAGGCTGCATTCCCGGCAGATTGCGGATTACGGTGGGGTTGTAAATAAAATGCCTGTATTTGCTGCTTTTTTCATGTTATTTGCAATGGCTAATGCTGGATTACCCGGTACTAGTGGCTTCGTGGGTGAATTCATGGTCATCATGGGTTCGATCGAAGTAAGTTTTTGGTATGCTTTTTTTGCTGCTTTGACACTTATACTGGGTGCCGCTTATACATTGTGGATGTATAAACGAGTGATATTTGGTGCTATCGCAAACGCAAATGTAGAAGGACTAGAAGATATTTCCAAACGCGAATTCTTGTTACTGGCTATTTTAGCGGTAGCGGTATTGTGGCTAGGCGTTTATCCTTTTCCGCTAACTGAAATTATGCATGCGACGGTAGACAATCTATTACTTCATATGACGCATAGCAAGCTATAACAACATTTATTAATTAAACTAATTTTCCAGAGATTGAGGACAATTAATGGATTTTCTGCCGCCTGATTTTACTCCTGCTTATCCAGAAATATTTTTACTGGTCATGGTCTGTGTGGTTATGCTCGTTGACCTGCTCGTGGGTGAGAAGAGTCGTTATGTTGCCTTCTTTCTGGCACAGTTTGCGTTGATTGGCAGCGCTGTACTCACTTTTACCACATTTTCGACAGATATCAGCTATACCTTTTCAGACATGTTTGTCGATGATCCGATGTCTGACACGCTCAAGTTGATGGTTTATGCCACCGTTGCAGTTATTCTCATTTATTCGCGTACTTATATTGACGCGCGTGGTATGTTCAAAGGTGAGTTTTTCAGCCTTACTCTGTTTGCTACACTCGGTATGATGGTGATGATATCAGCTAGCCATTTTATGACGCTGTATCTTGGGCTAGAACTATTGTCACTGTCGCTTTATGCGCTGGTTGCTTTGCAGCGAGATTCAACAGCTGCGACTGAAGCGGCCATGAAATTCTTCGTACTTGGCGCATTAGCCTCGGGTTTCCTACTTTATGGAATGTCCATGGTGTATGGTGCGACGGGCTCATTACATACTGCACAACTATCCGGAATCATTCAATCTGGTGCAATTGATCATGCGGTTTTAGTTGTTGGGCTCGTATTCATCGTTGCGGGTATCAGTTTCAAGTTAAGTGCAGTTCCATTTCATATGTGGGCCCCCGATGTTTACCAAGGCGCGCCGACCGCAGTCACGCTTTTTGTGGGATCAGCACCGAAATTAGCGGCATTTGGTTTTGTTATGCGGCTACTAGTGGATGGTCTAGGTGAAATGGTCACAGATTGGCAGGGTATGCTTGTCATCTTGGCTGTTGCTTCTATGGCTGTTGGCAATATTGTTGCGATCGCCCAAACTAATATAAAACGAATGTTGGCATATTCGACCATATCGCATATGGGGTTTGTCTTGCTCGGATTTATTGCGGCTGGAGAGAATGGCTATAGCTCTTCCCTTTTTTATGTCATTGCTTATGTGTTGATGACGCTTGGCGCGTTTGGAATCATTATGATTCTTTCGCGTGAAGGTTTTGAATGTGAAAATATCAGTGATTTCAAAGGATTGAATCAACGTAACCCCTGGCTTGCGCTAATTATGATGTTTTTGATGCTTTCTATGGCCGGCATTCCTCCAATGATTGGTTTTTATGCAAAATTATCTGTTTTACAGGCGGCATTGAGTGCGGGCTACGTATGGTTGACGGTTATTGCTGTAATGCTTTCCTTGATTGGCGCCTTTTATTATTTGCGCATTATCAAATTGATGTATTTTGATGCACCGGAAAGTGAAGCGCCTATTTTCCCTGAACCGGATATTAAGGCGTTGATTAGCATCAATGGTATAGCCGTGATCGCACTTGGTATTTTCCCACAGGCGCTTATGGGACTTAGTCTTTACGCTATACAGCAGTCAATGTAATTTTGTTTTTGCGCCATTTTCCAGGAATTGGTTAAAGGCTAGTTGGCTATTGATAGAACAAGTGCCACGACTAATTCTAAAAAATTAGAACTAGGCACTTGATTTATTCATAGCTCTTCTTGCCGGCATTCCTTCAAGGTTGCGTATAACTGATGCGATATATTGCGCCAGCGAGATCGTCTGAAACTAGAAGGGCGCCATCTGGCATGACTAATACATCGACTGGACGGCCCCAAGCTTTACCTTCATCAAGCCATCCGGCTGCAAAAGTTTCTTTTGAGGCTGCTTCATTGGTTGCTAGCTGAACTGACACCAATTGATAGCCAGAATGGGTGCGTTGATTCGAGGAGCCATGCTCGGCAATAATGATTCGGCTTTTATAGTCAGCCGGGAACATTTTGCCTGTATAAAAGCGCATTCCGAGTGGCGTGGCGTGCGCCTCAAGCTCCTGAACAGGAGGGGTTGAACGTTCACATCCTCGTTTAGCACCATACTTAGGATCGAGGATGTTGCTTGCATGACAGTATGGAAATCCAAAATGCATACCTTGGGTTGGAGCGTGGTTGAGTTCATCAGGTGGTATGCTCTCGTTCATCCAATTTCGGCCTATCTCAGTAAACCAGAGCTCTTTTGTTTCAGGATGCCAATCAAACCCGGCAGAATGGCGTATACCTTGTGCGTAGACTTCATAGTGGCTGCCGTCTGGCTTCATGCGCGCAATATGAGCATATTTTGATTGGTCCGCTTCACAGGCGTCGCAAGGAGCGCCCACGGAAACATAAAGCAAATTATCAGGACCGAAAGCAATATAGCGCCAACCATGAAAATCTTCTTTGGGAAGACGATCGAATATTTCTATGGGCTGAGTTGGCTGATCAAGATTATCTTCGATTTGATCAAAGCGAAGAACTCTATTGATTGCTGAAACATACAAGGAGCCTTTATGAAAGGCTACACCTGATGGCAGTTTCAACTTACTGGCAATGGTTCTTACTTGACGCTCGCCGTTTTGTTCGGTAATTGCATAAACATTGCCAGCTGACCGTGATCCGACAAATACGGTCCCCTTGTCACCTAGAGCGAGTGCACGGGCATCAGGGACCGTCGCCCACAAATCAATAGAAAAACCAGGCGGTAATTTGATTTTTTCAAGAGGCAAGTTTATATCTTTAGCGACAGCAAAAATGCCATTGCTTAAAGTACTGAGAAATAGCATAAAAATGATCAATAATTTCATAACGGAATTGATTGGAGAGTTATTGTTGATTAGGTATTTTTGACGTAGGGTATTAATTGGAAAGCCTTATTCCTGCCCATGTTCATAGTAGCGACTTGAAATCGATCAATTCACCCCCACAATGTTACCGCATTTTTTAAGGAGAAAACTATGCAAGCTGCAATAAACAAAGAACATATGAATTTCCAAGCCGAAGCCAAACAGCTTTTGAAATTAATGATTCACTCCTTATACAGCAATAAGGAAATATTTTTACGTGAACTGATTTCCAACGCGTCAGATGCCGCGGACAAGCTGCGCTTCGAAGGACTGACTGATGGAGCTTTGTTTGAGAACGATTCCGATCTGAAAATACGTGTTAGCTATGACAAGACAGCACGCACGATTACCATTTCCGATAATGGCATTGGAATGTCAAGACAAGAGGTTATCGATAACATTGGTACGATTGCGAAGTCAGGAACGCGTGAATTTTTTAACTCACTGACTGGGGATCAAGCTAAAGACGCGCATTTAATTGGGCAGTTTGGCGTCGGTTTCTACTCAGCGTTTATCGTGGCAGATAAAGTGATCCTGGTCACCCGCCGAGCTGGTCTAACAGCCGAACATGGCGTGCGATGGGAATCCTCAGGGGAAGGAGATTACACATTAGAAACAGTTGATAAAAAAGACCGCGGTACTGAAATCATCCTGCATTTAAGGGAAGGGGAAGATGAGCTTTTAAGTGGTTTAAGGTTGCGATCGATCATACGCCGATACTCTGACCATATTACTTTGCCGATTATCATGAAAAAGGAAGAATGGTCGCAGGAAAGTAACGAGTACAGAATTACCGATGAAGATGAAACCATTAATCAGGCCAGTGCGCTTTGGGCGCGACCTAAAAGTGAAATCACTCAGGAACAATATGAGGAATTTTATAAACATGTCGCACATGATTTCGAACCCCCACTAACCTACGTCCATTCGAGAGTCGAGGGTAAACAGGAATATACTCTACTGCTCTATATCCCATCACGTGCGCCTTTTGACTTATTTGATCGCGAGCGTCGGCAAGGTATCAAATTATACGTTAGACGTGTCTTTATCATGGACGATGCAGAAAAGCTATTACCTAATTATTTGCGTTTCGTTCGCGGGATCATAGATTCTAACGATCTGCCATTGAATGTGTCGCGCGAAATTTTGCAAGAATCCAAAGATATCGACAATATACGTGCAGGATCAGTGAAAAAAATGCTTGGATTGATCGAAGATCTGGCTAGCAGCGATAAAGAAGAGGATTGCGAGAAATTCAAAACTTTTTGGAAAGAGTTTGGGCAAGTTCTTAAAGAGGGGGTGGGTGAGGATTATGCTAATCGTGAACGCATCGCCAAGTTACTTCGTTTTGTTTCGACGAGCAGTGAAACAGACGAGCAAACCGTATCGCTGGATAATTATATTGCACGTATGAAAGAAGGGCAGGATAAAATTTATTACGTGACGGCAGATAGTTTAAAAGCAGCGAGAAGTAGTCCACACTTAGAAATATTCCGCAAGAAAGGAATTGAAGTTTTATTGCTATCAGATCGTGTGGATGAATGGTTAGTGGCCAATCTAACAGAATATAATGGTAAGCAATTACAATCTATTGCAAAAGGCAGTCTTGATCTCGGAAAGCTTGAAGACGAGGCAGAGAAAAAAGAGTACGAAAAAGAGGCAGATGAGTACAAAGAACTCGTTACTAAAATGAAAGAGGTTCTGGGCGAACGAATCAAGGATGTACGGGTTACGTTTCGTTTAACTGAATCACCCGCCTGCTTGGTAGTGGATGCGCATGATATGAGCGGTAATCTCGAGCGATTGCTTAAATCAGCAGGGCAGAAGGTTCCGAATACCAAGCCTATCCTGGAAATCAATCCGCATCATCCAATGGTGCAACGGTTGAAATATGAAGAAGCAAAATTTTCGGATTGGAGCAATATCCTTTTCGATCAAGCCTTGCTTGCAGAAGGCGGGCAACTCGAAGATCCAGCTTCATTTGTCAGAAGACTCAATGATCTACTCCTGCAAAATGTTTTGAGTGGTAAATGATGAAACGAGTAGTTGGTTTGGATACCAATGTAGAGCGCAATAATACTTATCCATAACCAGTATTCAGGATGAGGGATGTACTGAGAGCAGAAGGAGCGATAGTACGTGCGTAAGTCGAATAAAGATTCAGAATTCAAATTATCAAAAGACTATCAAGCAAGACTAATGACTCCTTTTGCTGTATTAGGAATTCGTACAGAAGAAGATTGGTTGACCGATATAGATTATCTGCCGCTCGATACTCCATCGCTTGCCCCAACCAATCAATTAGCTGAGGAAGTGTGTAAGCAATTACTCGCTTATTTAGCTAACCCAGCATTTGTTTTTGATTTGTCACTTCATATTAGCGGTACCGTGCATCAGCAGCGTGTGTGGAATGCTATTCAACGCATCCCCTGTGGTTCAACCCGCAGCTACGCCGATATTGCGCATCAGCTCCATTCAGCACCACGTGCAATTGGACAAGCGTGTGGTGCTAATCGCCTTCCTATTGTCATTCCCTGCCATCGTGTCATTGCAAAAGATGGCAGTTTGGGAGGATTCATGCACGCGAGTGATGGCATGCCGTTGAATATCAAACGTTGGCTCCTCGAACATGAACGTGCATGATCGCGAAGAGATCAATACAAAATTGTTGGACGAATTTACCGATACACTTTGGCTGGAAGATGGGTTATCCCGTAATACGTTGACCAGTTACCGCAGTGATTTGGAGCTTCTGGGTGAATGGCTAGCAAAACAAAGCCCTGACAAATATTCTCTCATAGAAGCTACACACCCCGATTTACTGGCGTTTCTCGCTACCCGAATTTCTCTGCAGACTAAAGCCAGTACGATAAGTCGCACTTTATCCAGCATCAAGCGGTTTTATCGATTCTTGCTTCGTCAAGGAAAAATCCTGATCGACCCAAGCCTTAATATCGATCGCCCTAAGGTACCTCGCTATTTACCGGGAAGTTTAACTGAAACAGAAGTTGAAGCGCTGCTAAGTACACCAGATATTACCCATCCGCTTGGCTTTCGCGATCGAACAATGTTGGAAGTACTTTATGCTACTGGATTGCGTGTATCCGAGTTAGTGGAGCTTAAGCTCTCTCAAATAAGTTTGGACATGGGGGTGGTACGTGTTACAGGCAAGGGAACCAAGGAGCGACTTGTCCCGCTTGGTGAAGAAGCGCTGGATTGGGTCAGCGATTACATTAAAAAAACGCGATCATCTCTGTTAAATAACCATGTGACGGATAAATTGTTCGTGACAACACGCGGAGATGCAATGACACGCCAAGCTTTCTGGTATCTCGTTAAGCGTTATGCAGCGCAGGCTAGTATCAGCAAACCGTTGTCACCGCATACATTACGGCATGCTTTTGCAACTCATCTCCTGAATCACGGCGCCGATTTGCGCGTCGTTCAACTCTTGTTGGGACATGCCGATATTTCAACCACTCAGATCTATACGCATGTTGCGCGAGAAAGGCTCAAACAAATACACACCAAGCATCATCCCAGAGGTTGACTGAAGAAAAAGGATTTTTCATACCCATAGCAATAATGCGCGACAATAACGAGTAACGAGCCGAGATTGAAGTTCATGCTGATGCCTCCTGATCGCACGCAATAATGATTTTGCAGTTATTCAGTCATTGTCATTCGGTCGCGCAGAAAACTTTAATTCCCGTGGGGTAGTAGACTACCTACGTTTTCCCTGCAGGTCCTTATTTAGAATCAATAAAGATATAAAGCTGAATTAAGTAATAATGCAAAGTGTTATGCAAGCGCGTATTTCAGCGTGACTTTCCATAGTCAAATGTCTGTTCCCTTGATAGAATCGCCTTCTTGTTTTTTTAAATATTGTTACATTTATTATTTTAGGAATATCAATGGCTACCCAAGATTTTCGTCCAGAGAAAAAAATTTCGATCTTTTATCCTCCACAGCGTGTATTGATGGGCCCTGGTCCGTCAGATACTCATCCACGTGTGTTATCTGCGATGGCGCGTCCCACACTGGGTCATTTGGATCCTGTATTCACAGATATGATGGAAGAGCTGAAAAGTTTGATGCGTTATGCATTTCAAACTGCCAATTTGCTAACGTTCCCCGTATCAGGTCCTGGGTCGGTTGGGATGGAAATGTGCTTCGTCAACATGATCGAGCCAGGAGACAAGGTCATTGTTTGCCGTAATGGCGTGTTTGGTGGACGAATGATAGAGAATGTTGAGCGTCACGGGGGGGTGGCTATTGTCGTGGATGATAAATGGGGAGAGCCCGTCGATCCTCAGAAAGTAGAAGATGCGCTCAAAAAGAACCCTGATACGAAAATTTTAGCATTCGTGCATGCCGAGACTTCTACCGGTGTCCAATCAGATGCCAAGACGCTTAGTGAACTTGCCAAACGCTATGATTGCCTGACGATCATGGATACGGTGACCTCACTAGGCGGAACGCCTATCTATATCGATGGTTGGGGAATTGACGCGGTGTATTCTGGTAGCCAGAAATGTTTGTCTTGCCCGCCTGGCTTATCACCGGTCAGTTTTTCCGAACGCGTGGTTGATTTAGTGAAGAATCGCAAACATAAAGTACATAGCTGGTTCATGGATATCAATTTGTTATTGGGTTACTGGGGATCTTCGCGTACTTATCATCATACTGCTCCCACTAATGCATTATATGGATTGCACGAAGCTTTATTGATGTTGTATGAGGAAGGTCTGGAGCATTCCTGGGCACGCCATATGCGCAATCATAAAGCATTAAAGGCTGGATTGCAGACGATGGGTATAGAATATGTGGTAGCCGAACCCTATCGTTTGCCGCAGTTGAATGCTGTCCATGTACCAGTAGGCGTGGATGAAAAGGAAGTACGCCGTCGATTGCTAGCGGAATATAATTTGGAAATTGGAGCGGGATTGGGAGGTTTTGCTGGAAAAATCTGGCGCTTTGGTTTGATGGGGACTTCAAGCCGAGTTGAAAACGTTGTTTTCTGCTTGAACGCTCTGGAAAAGATTTTCTCGGATATGGGAATGAAGGTTGAGCGAGGAGCTGCAGAAGTGGCTGCGCATCGAACATATGCAGCTAATCCTAATACACTCTAATTTAGAGTATTGAAGCCATTTGAATAAAAAGCAATCACTTTTTTCTGTTTCGTTGCAAGAGTAAAAGTGATTGCAAGCATTTTTTAAAAATCAATTTTCAAGCGTTTTGCTAGGCACATTCAAAGCCCATCTGAATGGATGCGTTGCTTTTTTGTGCTTAGCTCGCCAATCGTTGTCTTTTCCGCGATAATCCCGTTTTATGGATCCGGGATTTCCTATTCGACTTATTTTGGCGCCACTGTTGACATGTGGGGTAACCTATTTACTGATTTCTTGGTTGGTGAGTTGCTACGCACCTAAGATACTGGACCTCCCCAATACACGCTCGTTACATACCACACCTACTCCACGCACCGGCGGGATAGGTTTGATCGTGTCGATTCTGTTAGGGTGGTGGCTGTTTTCTGCTGCTTTGCCCTTAGCATTATGGCTGGGCGTCGCATTGCTTGCGATTATTTCACTGGCTGACGATAGGATCAATTTATCCATCTGGCTGCGCCTTTTTACCCACATTCTCGTGGGTATAGGGTTTTCCTTGTTGTTCTTGTTGAATGGGCAACACTGGTTAATAGCGATAGCCATTGGGCTTGTAATAGTATGGATGATCAATCTATATAACTTTATGGATGGCTCTGACGGACTCGCTGGCGGAATGGCACTTATTGGTTTTGGTTTCTATGGTGTGGCTGCATTGCTTGCGAATGACCATGAATTCGCACTGGTGAATTTTTGTATCGTGGGAGCCGCGAGTGCCTTTTTACGATTCAATTTCCACCCTGCCCAAATATTTATGGGCGATGTAGGCGCAATTCCTTTAGGGTTCATGGCGGCAGCGTTGGGTCTCATGGGTTGGATGAAAGGATTGTGGGTTTTATGGTTTCCGGTATTGGTGTTTTCATTTTTTATAGTTGATGCAACGGTGACATTGATAAAGCGGTTTTTCCGAGGCAAGAAAATTTGGCAAGCACATCGGGAGCACTACTATCAGCGAATCATACAAAGCGGATTGGGACATCGTAATATGGCTTTAATAGGTTATCTAATGATGCTACTTACGGGGGGAAGCGCAATCTGGGCTGCTTCATACGATTTAATTACATTGAATTGGTTGACGGTGATGTGGGGGGGGGCTTATTTGATTATAATGCTCGCTTTTGATCGATCTCAGCGCTATTCCCTCGATAAATTACAGAATGATCGCAAGTAAATTTCATAAACGCTCTCTCATCGCTTTCATTCATGATTTTATTGCTGTGATCGCAGCGTGGTGGCTTGCCTATCTATTTCGCTTCAACTTCGAAATTCCGCCCGATTTTCAACTTTCCTTCCAAGAAAATTTATTCTGGATTGCACCCACCCAAGCTGCAATTTTTTATTCGTTCGGCCTTTATCATGGGTTATGGCGTTATGCCAGCTTACCTGATTTAAAACGAATAGTTTTAGCTGTAGTACTTGGTGCAGTTATCGTACCGTTTGTCATCTATATGCTGAAGCTTCCTATTTTGGTTCCCCGTGCAGTGATTTTTCTCGCGCCACTGCTGTTGCTCTTGATCATGGGAGGAAGCCGAGTTCTTTATCGTTCATGGAAAGAGAGACGTTTTTATAACTTAAAAAATTCAGAACATAAATCGGTCATCGTACTCGGAACAGGCAGTACCGCCATCAATCTAGTAAAGGATTTGATTCGGAGCCCTGATTGGCAGGTTGTGGGTTTGCTCGGTGATAATCCCAAGAAACTCGGTACACGTCTGCATGGGGTGAGGGTATTGGGGATGATCGATGAATTACCCGTTTGGGTTGAAAAATTAGGTGTCAGCCACGTCATCATTGCGATGCCTGCAGCGTCACAGAGCGTGCGTCGGCAAGCCCTTGAGATGTGTACACATCTCGGTATCAAAGCGCTGACCATTCCCTCTTACGCTGATCTAGTGAGTGGGAAAATGACGGTATCGCAAATCCGCGATATCGAGTTGGACGATTTGTTGGGACGTGCACCAGTGGTGCTCGATACCGAAGGATTACATGATCTGTTAACAGGAAAGATAGTGCTTATTACAGGTGCAGGTGGCTCGATAGGTTCGGAACTATGTCGTCAAATCATGGCATTCAATCCAGGGCAGTTAGTGTTGTTGGAAGTGAATGAACTTGCGCTCTATACTGTTCAAGAAGAATTTCTCGCCAAATTTCCAGCGATCGCTATGGCCTTCGTCATCGGAGATATTAAAGATCAGGCAAGACTGCAACAGGTTTTTGCAAGATATCAGCCTACTGTCGTCTTCCACGCAGCGGCATATAAACATGTTCCCTTAATGGAAATCGACAATGCCTGGCAGGCAGTGTTGAATAATGTCTATGGAACTTATCAGCTGGCGAAAGTCGCCATCGAATATCGGGTTGAGAAGTTTGTTTTGATTTCAACCGATAAAGCGGTCAATCCCACCAATGTTATGGGAGCAAGTAAACGATTGGCCGAGATGGTATGCCAAGCGCTTCAGCAATCGGTTCTACATGCTGAGAATAACGGAACAACGCCAGCAAAAACCTGTTTTGTCATTGTCCGTTTCGGTAATGTCTTAGGCAGTACCGGGAGCGTGATTCCAAAATTTAGAGAGCAAATTACAAAAGGCGGGCCTATAACCGTAACTCATCCTGAAATTTCCCGCTACTTTATGTCCATTCAGGAAGCTGCGCAATTAGTCTTGCAGGCTGGTTTGATGGGCGGGGTGAAAGGTGGCGGAGAAATTTTTGTCATGGATATGGGGGATCCTGTCAAAATTGTCGATTTAGCCAAAGATATGATTCGATTATCCGGCTTGAGCGAAGAAGATATCAAAATCGTCTATACCGGCTTGCGTCCTGGTGAAAAGTTGCACGAGGAGCTGGCTACTGAGAATGAGAGTACCGTCCCTACTCAACATGAAAAACTACGTATCACCCTTTCTGATCAAGTCAATGAGCAATGGCTTGATTCATTGGTGGATTGGTTTGCTACGCAGCGCGTATTGAATGACGATGAAGTGAAATCGGCTTTAGCGAAATGGGTTCCCGAGTATTCTGATAGAAAAGTAGATGAACAAAGTGCATTAACGGAGCAGAAAGTTGAAATAACTGGGTAACGGAATAGATGTGGCTTATTGGGTGATTGATTCAGTACGCAGGCGGGAGCATAAAATCTTTAGCTAATTTTTTCTTGTAATATTTTAAATGTATCAATTATCAGCGAGCCCCACTATTTTTTGGGCGTACATCTATAACCATGTCAGCCAATCGTCTTAGTGAAGAAATCTCACCTTGGTATCAATTGAGTACCTCAAATGGTGCTTCGAGTATCAAACTGACTGGCCATTACACTTTGATCGCTCTGGATCAAGAATTGCTAAAAGTAGCTAGCCGGCTAAAATATTTTGCTACGCAGTCCGAGCTTCACTGGGATTTGACTAACATTCAGCAAATGGATCATGCTGGCGCGGTTCTGATTTGGCGCGCGTGGGGAAAACAATATCCATCTCGATTGTCGATACGTCCCGATCAGGAAAAATTGTTTGTTCATTTAGAAAAAGCTCATCCGGCACCTAAATCTGAGCGTCGCGATCTTCTCTGGCCTGTCCTGACACTTGGCAGACGCTTTTTTTTGTTTTGGGATCATTTGCTCGGCATCATTACGCTTTCTGGACAGGTTTTGCTGGATATTCTGTATTTGATCAGACACCCGAGACAGATCCCATTTCGAGAGATTTCCGCTAACTTGTTTAGAACGGGAGCACAGGCGCTCGGAATTACCGCATTGGTGGGTTTTCTTATCGGGATTGTTCTGAGTTACCTGACTTCTGAACAACTCCATACTTTCGGTGCCGATGTCTTTATCATCAATATTCTGGGAATGAGTATCATTCGGGAGTTAGGTCCGATGCTTGCAGCGATACTGGTGGCGGGGCGATCAGGATCTTCAATGACCGCTCAGCTTGGTGTCATGCGCGTTACTGAAGAATTGGATGCACTTACCGTAATGGGGATTCCCCATAGTTTACGTTTAGTGTTACCCAAAATTATTGCACTGGGGATTGCAATGCCACTGGTGGTGCTTTGGACGAGCGCAGTGGCTCTGCTGGGTGGTATCTTAGCAGCCGATTTGCAGATTGGACTTAATTTTAATTACGCATTAAGCAGCCTGCCGGATGCCGTACCTGTCGCGAATTTATGGATAGGGTTAGGTAAAGGTGTTGTCTGTGGAATGACCATCGCTTTGATTGCCTGTCATTTTGGTTTGCGTATCAAACCCAATACCGAAAGCCTGGGAGAAGGCACAACCAATTCTGTTGTCACGTCCATTACAGCTGTCATTCTGATCGATGCAATTTTCGCGGTGGTTTTTTCAAACGTAGGTCTCAAGATTCCGAGATAATGAATGATATGGGCGAAGATCGTGTGATCGAGATTGAGGGTCTATATACGCGCTTTGGTAGCCACGAAATTCACCAAGATATCAGTCTAAGCGTTTATCGTGGCGAGGTGTTGACATTGGTAGGGGGGTCGGGCAGCGGTAAAACGACCTTGTTGCGGCAAATGCTAGGACTGGAAACACCTGTACAAGGGAATATAAAGATTTTTGGCTACTCCCGCTACGACTGTAATCTCGAATTGTTGAGAAGCTTACGCAATCGTTCTGGTGTATTGTTCCAGCAAGGAGCGCTTTTTAGTGCATTGACTGTCTACGACAACATTGCATTACCCATGCGAGAGTTGCATTGCCTGGATGACGAGATGATACGTGATTTGGTAATGCTGAAATTGGATATGGTCGATGTCGATCCGCAGCATGCTAACAAACGGCCTGCTGAATTATCAGGTGGAATGATCAAGCGGGTCGCATTGGCGCGTGCGCTAGCGCTGGACCCGGAGCTGTTATTTTTGGATGAGCCTACCGCTGGTCTCGATCCGGGGCTGAGCGAAAGTTTTGTCGAGCTAATTCAAACACTCCGTCAAGAACTTACTCTCACGATCGTAATGGTCACACATGATCTGGATACCTTGGCTGCGATATCTTCGCGCATCGCAGTACTGGCCGACCAACGTCTCGTTGGATTAGGTCAACTGCAGGAAATTATCCGGATCGATCACCCTTTCATCAAGGATTTTTTTCTCGGGGAACGCGGCCGCAATGCCTTGCGTCATTTAGTGCCTCCTTCTTGAAACCTGGTCGGCAGGGATATGCATGATTCTGGTAGATGTTGTTAAGTTAACCAAAAAATAAGGAAAAATATTATGTCTGTTGACACGTTGGCGCTGGCTCAAACGCTGATTGCTCGCCGTTCTCTAACGCCTGTTGATGATGGATGTCAGGCGATCTTGATCGATCGACTCAAAAGAATCGGGTTTAGCATTGAAAGTATGCGCCATGGCGAAGTGGATAACTTATGGGCACGTAGAGGTAGTACACGGCCAATTGTTTGTTTTGCCGGGCATACCGATGTCGTTCCGACAGGCCCGTTGGCACAATGGGTGAGTGATCCCTTTATTCCCACGATACGGAATGGCAGACTTTACGGGCGTGGAGCAGCCGATATGAAAACTTCAATCGCAGCTTGTGTTACGGCTATAGAGCGATTTATTCAGGCACATCCTCAGCACCAGGGATCGATTGCCTTGCTGATCACATCAGACGAAGAGGGTGCAGCGGTAGAGGGTACCGTCAAGGTAGTGGAAACACTTAAAGCGCGTGGAGATTCGATCGATTACTGCATCGTCGGAGAACCCACCTGTAGTGAGAAACTCGGCGATACCATCAAAAATGGACGTCGAGGTTCTTTATCAGGAAATCTGACAATCAGGGGGATACAAGGACATATCGCTTATCCGCATCTCGCCAAGAATCCCATTCACCTGGCTGCACCGGCTATCGCAGAACTTGCACAAACCGAATGGGACCGAGGGGATGAGTATTTTCCACCGACGACCTGGCATATATCAAATATTCATGGTGGAACCGGTGTGACCAATGTTATACCTGGTGAAGTCAATCTACTGTTTAACTTCCGTTTTTCGACCGCAAGCACAGTCGAGTCGCTCAAGCAGCGCCTTCATGACATCCTCGATCGGCATGGGCTTGATTATGATTTGCAATGGTCGCTGTCTGGTAAGCCCTATCTTACACCCAGAGGAAAGCTTGCTGATGCGCTTGGCATGGCGATTAAAACGGTGACTGCCATCGAACCAGAGCTTTCTACTACAGGCGGTACGTCGGATGGCCGTTTTATCGCCGATATTTGCTCTCAGGTAGTTGAATTTGGGCCATGCAACGCAACTATTCATAAACTCAACGAGTATGTCGAGGTAGCGGATATAGAGCGGTTATCAGAAATTTATCGGCTTACGATCGAGCAACTGCTTCTAAACTGATTTTTCTTACCGAATCTTACGCCTCTTAGGGGAGCGCTATAATCAAATGAATGATTGTTTATTTCTGATAGTTTAGTCAATTGCGCCCATTTCGAGTGCCAGTTTGCGTGATTGTTCGGCCTCTTCTTCGGTATATTCTGATTCCAGCCACCCTTGCAGATGGGTGTAGACCATATCGCTCAACGCTTTGATCCAGTCTTTATGTTCATTGAGGCAAGGAATGAAATGAAATTCCTGGCCACCCGCCTCTATAAAGGTTTTTCTTCCTTCGATCGCAATTTCTTCCAGTGTTTCTAGGCAATCGGCGACAAACCCTGGGCATACGACATCGACACGCTGTGTTTTCAATTTGCCAAGTTCCTTGAGTACCACGGCAGTATAAGGTGTTAACCATTTCGCATTACCGAAGCGGGACTGAAAGCAGACTTGGTATTGTTCAGTATCGAGTTCTAGCGCTTCTGCTAGCAGTCTGCCAGTTTTCTGGCATTCGCAGTGATAGGGATCGCCTTTGTCGAGCGTTTTGCGGGGTACACCATGGAAACTGATAATGAGCTTATCGGGTTTGCCATTGGCCGCCCAGTAGTCTTGGATATTTTGTGTCAGGGCGGCTATATAGCCTGGGTGATCATGAAAATGCTTAACCGTTCGGATAGCTGGGATATTACGCATTTTCTTCAACTCAGAGAAAAGGCTGTCCATGGCTGATCCTGTGCTGCTGGCCGCGTATTGTGGAAACAATGGAAATGCTAAGATACGGTCGCAACCTCGATCTTTCATACGATGCAAAATATCGGCGATTGAGGGATTGCCAATATTCATGGCATATTCAACAACAGGAGCGGGCTTGATACGTTCCTCCAAAGTGCGTGCCAGTAATTTGGTTTGATGTTCGGTATGGACTTTTAGTGGAGAGCCCTCTGGCATCCAGATTTGCGCATATTTCTCTGCTGATTTCCTAGGACGTGTATTGAGAATAACGCCATTCAGGATAAACCACCAAATCCACCGGGGAATTTCTATTACACGCGGATCGCTGAGAAATTGTTTTAGGTAAGGCCGTAGCGCTTTAGCCGTAGGGGCGTCGGGTGTTCCCAGATTGATCAATAACACACCTATTTTACTGAGTGTGCCGTGCTGATAAGCGGGTTCTGGAGACAGGGTCATTTAATTTATACCTATGTGGCTTCGCATAGACACAGTTTACGAATTGTTGATTAATTTTGTGATAGTCCGCTGGTAAGCAATTTGGCGGTAATGTCGACGATAGGAATCACACGTTCATAAGCCATGCGCCTTGGGCCGATGACACCGACTGTCCCAACGACTTCTCCTTCGATTTCATAGGGGGCGGTGACGACGCTGACTTCGTTCAAGACAGCGACATCAGATTCTCCACCTATGAAAATTTTTACGCCATGCGCCTGACGACTTAATTCCATCAGCCTAAGCAGTTTAGTTTTGCGCTCAAATAATTCAAATAATTCTTTGAGATTGGCTAGATTATCGGAGAGATCTTTGACGTCGAGAAGTTTATGCTCGCCAGCAAGTATGACTGCTTCACTACTTTCCCGGATGACATCACTGCTTACTTCAATCGCCGTATTCATGAGTTTGGTCATGTCGGAACGTAATTGCTTCAATTCATTTTGAAGCCGGCTGCGAATTTCTTCTATTGTGCAGCCTGCGTAGTGCTGATTGAAAAAGTTGCTTGCTTCAATCAAATCTGATTGACTGTACGCTGTTTCAGTAAAAATAATGCGATTCTGCACGTCGCCTTCTGGCGTAACCATGATGAGCAGAATACGTTTTTCGGACAACGCCATAAACTCAATGTAACGGAAGACGGCACCGCCGGAACGTTTAGGTGTGATGACTACGCCTGCAAACCGAGTCAATTCCGAAAGCAGTTGTGATGCGACATTGATGAGCCTTGATGGGTTATCGGGATGCATCTGATTTTCCAGAAGAGAGACTTCTTTGCTATCCAACGATTTGACTACCAGCAAGCTATCGACAAAAAAACGGTAGCCTAACGCTGTCGGAATCCTTCCTGCTGATGTATGAGGGCTTGTGACATAGCCCATTTCTTCAAGGTCGACCATGACATTACGAATCGTGGCAGGGCTGAGGTCCAAACCTGAAAATTTCGAAAGCGAACGGGAACCAACTGGCTCGCCATCATGAATATAGCGTTCAACCAGAGTCTTGAGCAAAATTTTGGTACGTTCGTTAAGCATCTGTTTATTCTACACGATTCAATCCTACTGGAAGAGGATGTTGTAAGATAAAATTCTGTCTTATCCCGTCAATAGATTACTATCGAGAAAAATCATCATGCGCGGTTTATCGCGCTTCCAATGACTAACTGAGTAATATTTTACCTTTCAGATTTTTTGCCTTTCAGCTATGCTGCGTTGGTATTGCAAATTTTTCTAAGGACATTTGATATTTCAAATCATATTTTGTTTCAATGAGCGCTTTTTTCAAAAAAATTGCCTTGATCGGCAAGCATAAGAATCCAGATATCCTCGCCCCGTTATTGAGTTTAGCGAATTATTTGATCAGCCGCGACTTTGAGGTCGTGCTGGACCAATTGACTGCCGCGCATATCGGCAAAATTGACTATCCAGTACTGACATTGGAGGAAATCGGGGCACAAGCCGATCTTGCAGTCGTTTTGGGTGGAGATGGAACGATGCTCAATATTGCGCGGATTCTTGCGCCGTTTAACGTGCCTTTGGTGGGGGTCAATCAAGGTCGGCTTGGTTTTTTAACTGATTTGACGGTCGATACTATGATAGAAACACTTGGTGCAATGCTGGATGGACAATTCGTGACAGAACAGCGAATGCTCTTGTCAGCCGAGGTGCTACGAAATGAAATCTGTGTATTTAGGGCGTTAGCTTTCAATGACGTGGTCGTGCATCGAGGAATCAGCAGCGGGATGATTGAATTCGAAGTGGGAATCAACAATGAATATGTCTATTCGCTGCGTTCCGATGGGCTGATTGTGGCAACACCCACCGGTTCGACAGCGTATGCGCTTTCTGCAGGTGGTCCCATTCTTCACCCTGGTCTGGATTTGATCGAACTGGTGCCGGTTTGTCCGCATACCTTAAGTAACCGCCCCATCGTGGTTGCGCCGGATGCCTCGATTGAGATTAAAGTACGTTACACGACCGAAACTAAAATCTATGCAGACAGTCATTCCTGGTTTGACTTGGGGGAGCATGACAAAATTGTCGTGCGGCGTTTTTCCGAGACGGTTAAATTGTTGCATTCAGTCGATCATAGCTTTTACCGTATGTTGCGGGAAAAGCTAGGGTGGAGTGGTATTCCCCAAAAGAATCATTGATAGGCGGCAATGCTAGTCCATTTGACTATTCGTGATTTTGTGATTGTCGATCTGGCTGAACTGACTTTCAAATCAGGTTTTACAGTTTTGACCGGTGAGACGGGTGCTGGAAAATCCATTTTGATTGATGCTCTAATGTTGGCTTTGGGTGGGCGTGGTGAAATAGGGCAGATCCGTCATCGCTGTGAGCGTGCTGAAATCATTGCAGAGTTCGATATCAGTGCATTGCCAGTGATGCAGAATTGGCTGCAGGAACAGGATTTGCAGGGTGATCCGAACGCATGCCTCATTCGCCGTATCGTCGACATCAATGGTCGCTCTCGCAGCTTTATCAATGGTCACAGTGTGACATTGCAACAGCTGCGTGCTGCAGGCGAATATCTGGTAGACATTCATGGGCAACATGCCCACCAATCGTTATTGCGTAACGATACTCAGCGTCAGCTACTAGATGGGTACGCAGGCAACGAAAAATTGGTCAAGGAGGTCGCTGCAGCTTATCAGCGGTGGCAACAACTGTATCAACAGTTAGTGATTTGGCAGCAAAATAGTGCGCAATTTTTGCAGGAACGCGCGCAATTAGATTGGCAAATTCAAGAAATTTCCACCTTGAATTTTTCTCCTGAAGAATGGCAACAATTACAAACCGACCACAATCGCTTGACGCACATGGCCAGTTTGCTGGAAACCATCGAATCCAGTTTGGCCGTATTGTCGGAAAACGAATTGGCGGTGCTGGAGCAATTGCGTATGGTACTGGCCCGTTTGCATCAGTCACTCGATATAGATCATGATCTCAAATCGCCTTATGATTTGCTTGAGTCAGCTCAAGTGCAATTGCAGGAAGCCGTGTACGAATTGAAGCACTATCAGCAATCCCTAGACCTCGATCCGCAAAGCTTGCATGTTGTGGAGGAACGAATCACAGCCATCCATGCATTGGCTAGAAAATATCGTATCCTGCCGGAGGCGTTACCAGAATTGCTGCTGGAGCTGACTCAGCGATTACAGACGCTCAGTAATGATACCGATGGGATTGGCCTCACTGAAGCCGTATCAGCAGCCAAGCATGCTTATGACAAACTTGCCAACAAGCTCAGCAGCAAAAGAAGAGAAGCTGCAGCGAAACTTGCTCAGCAGGTAACGGAAGCAATGCAGACACTGGCCATGGCGGGAGGGTGTTTTGATATCGTTTTAAATCCTGTTGATCCTGACGGCGCACAGGGTGGTATGCATGGACTCGAACAAGTTGAGTTTAAGGTTTCAACACATAAAAATTTACCAACCCGGCCGCTAGCCAAAGTTGCGTCAGGTGGCGAATTATCACGCATCAGCCTTGCGATACAAGTCATTACCAGCCAGGTGGGTACAGCACCAACCTTGATATTTGATGAAGTGGATGCAGGTATCGGTGGCCGCGTCGCAGAAATTGTCGGAAAACTTCTCAGGCAATTAGGGAAAACCAGACAGGTATTTTGTATTACTCATTTAGCCCAGGTTGCTTCGATGGGAGAGCAGCATTGGCAGGTTTCCAAGGCAGCACAATCGAATATTGGCGGTGTGGTGAGTGCAATTCGTTTATTAACCGAGCAAGAACGTGTCGAAGAAATTGCGCGTATGTTGGGTGGGATGAAAA
The DNA here is from genome assembly GCF_003051105.1 of Nitrosomonas nitrosa. GTDB lineage: Bacteria > Pseudomonadota > Gammaproteobacteria > Burkholderiales > Nitrosomonadaceae > Nitrosomonas > Nitrosomonas nitrosa. The sequence goes on from NZ_QAOO01000001.1 coordinate 123,497, forward strand.
TAACGGACACTACCCGCCAGCATGCTATCGAGATGTTGCAAGGCAGCGGATCGACACCGTAGCCGTTAGAAACGATTCAAATGAATACTTTTCTGGCGGTAGTCCTTTGCTAGATAAACATTGAAATTAATTAATACAGCTTTAACATCGAAATATATTTGAAGTAATAATGCAATGCTTGGGATAACAGGGGTGTTTCGCTTTTGCCCCAGTATTCTGCAAAACTGAAATATAAATGCCTCATACCTTGCTGTAAGACATTATCTTTACCAGCATCTTACCAGCCAAATCTTTTTTACCTGCTGAAGAAAAATCACCGTGTATAGCCATTTCGATCGGGTTCAGTTCTAATGGCACCCTCTCTTAAGTTATCGATTATTCAAGGCATCATCAATGATTATTTAAATATAGCTAAATTGTTCGTGTAATCGTTCATTAGCCATGCATTAAATTGATGAATAATAGTTTATCTAATGCGGCGCTAGATGTGCTGCAAGATAGACTTGGATGGCGCAAATTTTATTCAAGCTTAGTCATTTTTTTCCGATATGAAGTAAATAAAAATAAAAATCATAAACAACGAGTGGATATGGATGAAACGATTTTATACTCTGAATGGAGGTTTTCTGAACCTGAGTGGATTCCAGCCAATTGCACCCACGATAGCATTATTATGTTTGTTGCATCCTGTGGTTCGTTACGATTTTATTGTGGGATTACCCAAGAAGCTATCAATGATTATTTTCAGAATACTGAGGATACTCGCGAAATAGCAATGTATACATATAAAAAACATGCCGATCGTATTCATGCGGTGGCTGTGAAGCTTATTAAACATGGTACGGTTTATATTAATGGTTTGTATTTGATTACGTCTGATTTGGCGTATTACTATCGTCTTTAGCGACAAATTCGCCAGACAATGAACTGTGAGGGAGAACAGTGTAGAGCAGTTCTGTTTATTTCATTAGTTCTTCCCGCAGCCCCTTCCCCCGAAGGATTATTCTTCCAAGTCGTAAGCTCAAACTTCAATCAGAAAAGACAGTTCTAAGCTGTTAATTTGGAAAGCTATCTATGATATCCGGTCTTGCAGGAGGCCGTAATACTTATTACGAGCTCTCTACAAAGACAATACTGTGCTTCCGATAAAACTGACCATGCTGTAGAATTTTTGCTCATTTGAAAAAAGCAGAGTTTAGCCGATGCGTGTGTTACGTCCGTTGTTGTATCTGTTTGGTCTCCTTTCTTTGTTATTTTTGTTTCTGATTATGAGTGGTTCGATATCGGATAGCAACCCAATACCGGCTTCTGTTCTGCCTGCACCAGTCAAGCAACGGGTATCCTATACAAAAGAAATTCAGCCTATCCTTGAGTCCAAATGTCTTGCTTGTCACAGCTGCTTCGACGCTCCTTGCCAGCTCAAACTGGAAAATACCGAGGGATTGTTGCGTGGCGCGATTCATGAAGAAATATATGATGGTGTACGTACTGAGGCCATGTCGCCCACCCGATTAGGTATCGATGAATTGACGATAGATGGCTGGCGGGAGAGGGGATTCTTTTCGGTGCTTCACGCTGAAAATGAACAGTCACTTCCCCTCATGTTAAGCATGCTTAGGTTGGCAAAGCAGCATCCTTTCCCACCGAACAGTAAACTGCCGGATTCAATTGAATTGGGTATTACGCATAAAAATCATTGTGTTTCCAGCGATGGATTTCCGGATTATGCTCGGGAAAATCCACTCAAAGGGATGCCTTTTGCCACCACTGGACTGAGTGATCTGGAATATGCGCTTATGGCTGGCTGGCTGGAACAAGGCGCAATGGTTCCAAAGGAAACTATTATCCTTACCGAGGGCGAGAAACAGGCTATTGGTGCATGGGAATCGCTATTTAATCGGGAAGATAAACGAGGTCGGTTGGTTGCACGCTGGTTATTTGAACATTTGTTTCTAGCGTATTTATACTTTCCAGATCAGGAGGGTGAGCTGCGTTTTTTCGAATTGTTGCGCTCATCAACCCCTCCAGGTAAAGCTATTAATCCGATTGCAACCGTTAGCCCAAATGATGATCCGGGTGGGCCATTCTTTTATCGATTGCGGCCGGTTATAGGTAGTATCGTACATAAGCGGCGCATTACCTACCCTCTGGATCGGGCAAAGCAACAGCGGATCGACGAATTGTTTTTCAGCGAATACTGGCCTGTAGGTGAGTTGCCAGGCTATACCTATACCGAGCGTGCCAATCCATTTGTGACATTTGCTGCAATACCGGCTTACGCACGCTATCAATTTATGCTGGATGAAGCGGAATATTTCGTACGCACCTTCATTCATGGCCCAGTATGCCGTGGCCAGATTGCAACCGATGTGATCCGCGACCACTTCTGGACATTGTTTCAAGCACCTGAATCTGACCTTTACGTTACAGATGAGGCTTATCGGGAGGAAGTCACACCTATGCTCGGATTGCCCGGGCAGAACGACGACCTGCTAAAAGCAGGCGACAACTGGATGCGGTATCTTGGACGCCGTAACGATTATTTGGCAAAACGTCAGAAGCAGTATGTATTGCGACAACCAAGTGGTGCTTCGCTCACCCATATTTGGGACGGAGATGGCCAAAATCAAAATGCGCTATTGACCATTTTCCGTCATCACAACAGTGCGTCAGTTGTGAAAGGGCTCGTGGGTGATATTCCACAGACCATATGGTGGATAGATTATCCGTTATTGGAAAGGACTTATTATGAGTTAGTGGTCAATTTCGATGTATTTGGTAATGTTGCTCATCAATTGCTGACGCGGCTTTATTTCGACCTCATACGCAATGGCTCCGAGCATAATTTTCTGCGCTTGATACCTGCCGGCCACCGTAAAACCTTGTTAGATGACTGGTACCAGGATCTGGGGAAATTAAAGTTTGGTATCGTTTACCAAGATATCGATGATGAATCGCCAGCGGCTGAACGTTTTATCACGGAAAAGCCGAAACAAGAACTGATGTCGCGTATCCTCGATCGCTTCCACTTAATTAATGCGATGGCACTCGACCCGTTAAATCGTTGCCAAGAAAAAAACTGTAGCCGAGTTGATCGGCCTCTCTGGATTCAGCAATCTGATCAGGCGCTAGCGAGTATTGCAGCTCGTCCTGCCACTGAAATTATTGGCATAATGCAGCTTCCTGAAGTAACCTTCATCCGGGTCACGCATGAGGAAGAGGGGCGTACCGTTTATACGGTGTTGCGGAATCGGGCGCATAGCAATGTCGCCTTTATGTTGGGGGAAGAGCTGCGTTATCAACCTAAGAAGGATAATCTTACAGTCTACCCCGGAATTACGGGCAGTTATCCTAACTTTATCTTTGACGTTCCTGTTACTCAGATGGAAAATTTTGTGTCAATGTTACGTGTTGCTGGGAAGCCGGAAGATTTCGAACAAATTGTTAAGACATGGGGGATTCGACGTACGCACCCCCAATTCTGGGAAATCCTACACGACATCACAGCCTGGCAGAAATCGGAGCAGCCTTTGAAAGCAGGAGTGTTTGATATCAATCGATACGAGAATTTTTAAGGTATGTCCAGGAGTGAAACACTGTTTTTCTGCAAAAAAAGTGTGGAGGTGGTATGCGCAATTTTTTACACTACCAGAGTAAAACAGCACGTTTAAAACCGCGCAAAGCCCTTCCTCGGTCATGCTCCTTAGTTACTTCAGTAAGAAAAACCCGAGAAAGTAGCGCATCAATGTTCCAAGAGGTGCTGTGGAAAAAATAAGGCTTTCCAAAATCATGTCTGAACGCGGGTTATGCTCCAGGCGCGAAGCGGATGATTTTATCGAACGCGGTTGGGTATACGTCGATGGTGTTAAAATTTCTGAACTTGGTGTTAAGATTTATGCCAACCAATGCATCGCACTCGATAAGCGAGCGCAAGCTCGGCAAAATCAGCGTGTCACCATTTTATTGCACAAGCCGATCGGTTATGTTTCTGGCCAAGCAGAACACGGCTATCAGGCTGCAGTGACGCTTATTACCGCGGCTGCTCGCGACAAGAATGATTCCGCACCGTTACAGTTTTCTTCAGCCCAGTTGCGTGGGATAGCGCCCGCAGGACGGCTAGATATCGATTCTTCTGGCTTGCTTGTGCTTACACAGGACGGTCGCATCGCCAAGCAACTGATCGGTACAGATTCTCAAATTGAAAAGGAGTACCTGGTACGTGTGGAGGGTAAACTGGATAGTAGGGGGCTAGGATTGCTCAATCATGGCTTAACCCTTGATGGCAGTCCGCTCAAGCCCGCGCACGTATCATGGCAGAACCAGGATCAGCTACGCTTCATTCTGCGAGAAGGTAAAAAGCGCCAGATTCGCCGAATGTGTGAATTAGTCGGACTTAATGTGATCGGCCTCAAGCGTGTCCGCATAGGCAGGATCAAGCTGGGTAATTTACCGAAGGGTCAATGGCGATATTTGCGTGAGAATGAAAGCTTCTAGACTATTTTTAACCTTAACTCTTCTCCTTTCACTGGCAATTAAGGGTATGCCGCACGTAGTTAATGTATATCACGAACACTCGTTACCATTTGGAAAGGCTTGTTTGCTGGTTCAAGCCATTCGACAGCGTATACTTTTGTTGGTATTAGAGATCACATACTTTATTGGAAAAGCTCTGCCAAAAAGTTAGCAATGGATTGATAGGCCCGTTTGGCGGCAACTTCGTTGTAGACTGTCCCAAAGCTTGGATTGTTTGCTGCCGGATTAGTAAAGGCATGCATGGTGCCACCATAAATATGTATTTGCCAATCGACTCCACCCTCAGTCATTTCCTTTTCAAAAGCCAATACCTGTTCAGGGGGGACCATGGGATCGTCATGGCCGTGTAAGCAAAGTACTTTTGCGGTAATTCGCTCATTAGGTACATTGCCGGGCATAAAAAGGCCATGGATACTGATGACGCCTTTGATATTGGCGCCAGATCGAGCAAGCTCCAGTACGCACATGCCACCGAAGCAGTAACCCATAGCAGCGATTTTGGTTGCATCCACTTGTGACAAGCCGCGCACTGTATGCAAAGCGGCATTAATTCTGCGCCTCAGCAAGGCCCGATCGCTCACAAAAGGACTCATCAATGCTGCATTTCCCTCAGTGTCGCCATCGCGACCTACAATACCTTTGCCATACATGTCCAACGCAAATCCCGCGTACCCCATTGCCGCTACGCGTTCAGCCGCTTTGCACGCAAATTCGCGTCGTCCACTCCAATCATGTGCAATCAAAACAGCCGGTCTAGGACTATCTGCCTCAATATAAGCAAGATAACCTTCTAATTGAGTATCCCCATCCTGATAGTCAATATATTTTGTAAGCATTTTATCTAATCCCTTTTAAAACGTAGTCAGGAAAACTTATTACTATCTTATGCTAATTTTATCAGCCTAGTCTTAAGGTTACCTCATAAAATTCCAATTGAAATAATTTACCATTACCAACGCATTCTTCCTCTATCATATAAAAATAATCAAGTTATTGAGATCAAATTAACAAAAAAATTTGGCTAGCGATTCTCGTTACAATTACCCTGGAGAATGAAATTGTTGACCAAGGTTCGATTAATTTTAGTTTTGGCGATCATAGGGGGCATGTTATCGAGTGGTTGCAGCCGCCAGAAGGGTGAGGCTATACCCTTGCTTAATTGGTATGTTTTCAATGAACCATCCGGTGCATTTTCCATGGCGGCTCGACAGTGCTCGGAAGCTTCACAAGGGGCTTATCAAGTAGAACTGATTCCGCTACCTGCCGATACCGATCAACAGCGAGAACAGTTGGTGCGCAGGCTGGCTGCGGGAGATACGGCTATTGATATCATAGGTATGGATGTGATTTGGACAGCAGAATTTGCGCAAGCAAAATGGATTTTACCCTGGACTGGTCATGTAGCCGAACAAGCAAAAGCAGGCCGTCTTGCAGCACCGTTACAAAGTGCAACTTATCAAAATCAGTTATGGGGCGCGCCTTTTACCACCAATGCTCAGTTACTGTGGTATCGCACCGACAGAATCAATACTGCTCCTGAGACCTGGGATGAAATGATTCATCTCGCTGAAACACTGGGCAAGACCGGAATTATTCAGGCGCAAGGCGAACGCTATGAAGGGTTGACGGTATTCTTTATTTCATTGCTAGCCTCGGCGGGAGGTTCTGTGCTGGATGAGAGTGGTACACGAATTTCGCTAGCACAAGAGCCAACTCTATTCGCTCTTTCTGTCATGGCACGCTTAGCTAATTCGGTTGCAGCAGACAGGAATCTGGCTACTGCGCGTGAGGATCAGACGCGCCTTGCGTTCGAATCCGGCAATGCCAGTTTTATGGTTAACTATACGTTTGTCTGGCCGAGTGCTCAGGAAAACACCCCAGAAATAGCCGAACACATAGGCTGGGCGCGCTGGCCTGCGGTAATTGAGGGCAAGCCTAGTCGCTTTGCAATTGGCGGAATCAACCTCGCAGTGAGTGCATATTCGCTCCATCCTGAGTTAGCTTTCCAAGCCGCGGCATGTATTGCTTCAGTACGGCACCAACAGAGGGCTGCCGAATTGGGCGGATTGCCGCCCACCATTGCGGCGTTGTACGATGATCCCAAGGTACGTGAGATTTTTCCTTTTGCCGATGTGTTGCACAGTACCTTGCGCGATGCTGTACTCCGTCCGCAAACACCGCTCTACAATGATGTCTCTTTGGCCATCAGCCGCATTTTGCATCCGATGCGTGCGATAGATCCTCAAAGAGATGTTGTTCGGCTACGCGATGCTATCACGCGCGCGCTCAACTCAGAGGGTTTGCTTTGAATCTACGGCAGCGCAACGAACGGCGATTAGCTTGGTTGTTATGTGCACCGGCAGTAACAGTGCTGATTGGTGTTATCGTCTACCCAATCTTATATGCGGTGTGGTTATCGCTATTTCGCTATGATTTGCGTTTCCCCGAGCAGCGCGTTTTTGTTGGTCTGGATAATTATGTCAGTATTCTAACCTCGGAAGTATGGTGGCAGGCATTGGGCAACACGCTCATTCTTACCATTGGCTCAGTTTCCATTGAATTGCTGTTAGGGTTTATCCTCGCATTGATCATGCACCATACGCTGTTCTGGCGACGTGCTGTACGGGCCGCGATGCTTATTCCGTATGCGATGATTACGGTCGTAGCAGCCATGGCCTGGAAATTCGCTTTTGATCCCACCACCGGCTTTATCGATGCGCTGCTGGATAGGGAGCAGGCTTGGCTGACGCAACGCGGGTCTGCTTTTCTCGTGATTATCCTGACCGAAGTTTGGAAAACAACGCCATTTATGGCGTTGCTGCTGATGGCAGGTTTAACACTGGTTCCTCACGAATTGATTCAAGCTGCACGCGTAGACGGTGCGAATGCCTGGCAACGTTTTATAAAAATTGTCGTGCCCACCATGAAACCCGTTATCCTGGTGGCAGTCTTGTTTCGCACGCTAGATGCATTTCGTATTTTTGATACGGTATTTATACTGACTCGCGGTGCGCAGAATACCGAAACCGTCTCCATGGTGGGCTATAACACACTTTTGGTAAGTCTCAATCTGGGTTTGGGTTCAGCGGTATCTGTGCTGATCTTTGTCGGTGTACTCATCATTTCGATTGTGTTTATCAAAGGCTTTGGCACACCGACCGGCAGACGAGGGGAGATCGATTCATGAATAGGAACAGGATCATGGAGCGAATTTTCTGGGGAACAGGCAACCTCATTGTGATAGCTTATGCCATCGTGCCGGTATTATGGATCGTGTCTTTGTCATTGAAGCGAAGTGGCGATCTGAATGATCGGCACTTTTTTCCTCAAACGATTAGCTTCGAACATTACCAAGCTATATTTTTGGATGTGCAGTTCCCTGCAGCATTATGGAATTCGTTAGCAATAGCGGCTATCTCCACTTTTCTGGCTGTCATCGTTGGAATGTTCGCTGCCTACGCTATTGTCCGATTGACGTTTCCCGGTCAACGGCTGCTTCTTGCTTGTGTGTTGGCTACCGCCATGTTTCCACCGATCGCCATTATCGGGCCGTTATTCAACTTATGGCGTGCAACGGGGCTATTCGATACTTGGCTGGGTCTCATCCTGCCCTATATGACTTTTACTTTGCCGCTGGCAATATGGATATTAGCTGCCTTTTTTCGCGAAATTCCCTGGGATCTCGATAAGGCAGCCCGTATCGATGGGGCAACACCACTACAAAGCTTTATATGGGTAATGGTCCCACTTGCTGCGCCGGCTGTTTTTACAACAGCAATACTGGTATTTATATTTGCTTGGAACGATTTTTTATTTGCCATTTCACTGACCTCTACCAATAATGCGCGAACGGTACCTGCTGCCATTGCATTTTTTACAGGGAGTTCCCGTTTTGAATTACCCATTGGTTCTATTGCGGCAGCCTCTGTGGTCATTACTTTGCCAGTCATGATCATGGTGCTAATTTTTCAACGACGCATCGTCGCTGGCCTCACCTCGGGTGCAGTGAAAGGTTGAAAGTCGCCGACATATGGCAAGCGTCGAACTGGATAAGGTTACTAAGCAGTTTTCTGACGGAACTGTAGCGATAAAAGATGCGAGCTTTACTATTGCTGATGGTGAATTTTTTATTTTGGTAGGGCCTTCTGGCTGTGGCAAATCGACCCTTCTCCACATGATCGTCGGCTTGGAAGAAACCAGCAGCGGTGAGATTCGCGTCAATGGCCAAATGATTAATCATTTGGACCCGAAGGACCGCAACATGGCGCTGGTTTTTCAGAGCTATGCGCTCTATCCACATATGAGCGTACGGGAGAATATCGCGTTTCCGTTAATCATGGCAAAAGTCCCTAAGCCTGAAATAATTAGGCGTGTAGAGGAAACTGCTGCGATCTTGGAACTGAGCCTTTTACTCGACAGTAAACCGCGTATTTTATCGGGCGGCCAGCGTCAGCGTGTGGCCATAGGGCGAGCAATTGTACGTAATCCCGAGGTTTTCTTGCTTGACGAGCCATTATCCAATCTCGATGCTCGATTACGGAATCAAATGCGCATCGAACTTGCTCGCTTACATAAGCGTTTGGGGACGACCACTCTCTATGTTACCCACGATCAAACCGAAGCCATGACATTGGGCGATCGCCTGGCCATCTTAAATAAAGGGGTTATTCAACAAATCGGCACACCTTTTGAGTTATACCAACAGCCATGCAATCTGTTCGTCGCGGGCTTTATGGGTTCACCTGCCATGAATTTTTTTCCTGCACGTATCAAAGACGATCAATTATGTTTTGAGCCACTTGGTCTACAAACAGCAATCCCTGGGCATACTGATTTCTCTAAGCCATTGGACTATGTGATCGTTGGGATCCGTCCTGAAGATTTTTACGTGTTATCGAATGAAAATGATCGGAGTGAGCAGCTGATTGCGTTTGATGCTCAAGTAGATAGAGTCGAGTGGCTAGGTGCCGAATTGCTCGTTTATATTCGGTTGAAGATTGATTTCTGGCCAGATATGTCGATATTAGTGCGGGATGTTGGCCTAGAAAAAAAGCAGGGTGATATGCTCGAGGTGATCGCCCGATTGGATGCTACCTCTACTATCGTCAAAAAAGGGGATACGGTAACCCTTGGGTTTAATATTGATAAGTTGCATTTATTCGATCCGAATACGGGCGATCGTTTGATTACCTAAAAAAATTACACGCCACAATTTTAAGATAGCTAACAGCCGTTAGCTGTTAACCATGAATGTCTGCCTCGGTCTAATGACGCGCGTTTAATTTCTGATACGACCAAGCAATGTTGCAGGGGTATGTTCATTTTTTTCAGCAATCAACTCAGTGGCAGCTTCAAGTTTATTCCAGGTATTCCACAGAAGCACGCCACGTACCCGACGCTCCCGCAAATAGTAAACCACCCCTGTGCGGAAGGGTTCTTGCCAATCTTCAACAATTTCGAGGTTAGTATCGAGCTCGCCAATGGCTTCATATCCTAAATCGAATAAGTCAGAGTAGAAAAAAGGTTGATGGTGGTAGGGATGCTTTTGACCAGCCATATTCATGCCAGCAATCTCTCCCATGGTATTTGCGTTGTCCTCATGTTCAACACGCATGCGTTTCTCCAGGAGTGTACTATAGAAATTTGCCACATCACCTGCTGCAAAAATATCAGGGTTACTCGTACGCAGCAATTCGTCGACGACAATGCCATTATCTATTTCTAGACCAGCTTGTGCGGCAAGGTCAGTGTTGGGTTGGATACCCAATCCTGCTACGACGCCATCGACAGATATTACTTTACCGTTTTCAGTAGTTACAACAAACTTTTTACCCGATCTCTGTATAGATCTAACAGTGTCAGCAGCATGGAGGGTGATGCCTTTCTCCTGATAGTAGCTATTCAAGTATTCTGACAGTGGTCGAGGATAAACGCGTGCGCCAATCCCCGATTCAGGAAATAGCATGGTAACGCGCTTATTATTCATGGCAAGCGCAGCAGCGATCTCTGAGCCTATGAAGCCACCGCCGATGACTACGAAATCTGAACCATGTTCGCATAATTGGCGTAAATTCCGGTAATCGTCCACCGTTCTAAAATAGATTACATTTTCGTCTGCATTGGACAATCGTCGAACTGATCCACCAGTTGCAAGTAAAAGTTTTTCATAGGTATAGCTATTCCCAGCGTTATCGGTTGCGGTTTTTCTTGCCGGGTCAAGATTGACTATTTTTTTACCTATATGTATAGCAATATCAAGGTTATGCTGGCTGCGCCAAATCGATTCAAATTGGGCGTCTTTCCATAATGATTTGGAGAGAGGGGGGCGATCATAGGGAGGATGTAATTCTTCACAGATGACGGCGATAGCACCACTTGGGTCGATTTTGCGGATACCGTGAATAGCTGAGTCGGCAGCCATCCCACCGCCCACAATGAGGTATTTGTGATGTTTCATGGTAGCTCCTTTATAGATGCACGCTAAAAACTGATCACTCGTGCTAGTCAAAATGACTGAAGTTATATTACTACGAAAATTTTATCGATATTGCTTAAGCTCAAGGATAGTAATTCCATCGATCTTCCGATTCGATCAATCGTATTTATCCAGGCAGGGACTTAAGTACGATAACGCAATCATTATTTTCGTTGTTTTTCAGTCCGATAATCTTCCATTCAATAATTCGAGTATTCCACCCATGGCCGTGTGGCGAATACGCGTTATACCGCCATTATTAATTTTGATGCGATAGAGACCCGTCGGCGCTGCTTGAACGATTTTTGCGATGACAGCGCGAATTACGCCTGCATGGGTAACGATCAGGCAGTGCTTAGATTGGTAGCGTTCAATGGTTTCGGCATAAGCAGCGCTGACTCGATTGATAAAATCATCGAGATTCTCTGCGCCTTGTGGTCGGTGATGGACCGGGTCTCTCAAAAAAGCCTGATATTCGTCCGATCGATCGATTTGGATTTCATCGTGACTCATGCCTTCCCACGAGCCGAAACCAACTTCTTTAAACCTTGGCTCGGTAGTGACCGGGATATTGTGATGTTTCCCCAATGCATATGCAAATGCCTGGCAGCGCTGAAGAGGGGAGGTGACAATCTGTTGCCATACTTTATATTCTCCCACTGCTTTCCACATTTGTGCCCAGCCTTTTTCGCTGAGTGGATCATCAATATTGTGACCTCGATAACGACGACCGCCTACTGGTTCACCGTGACGTATCAAATCAATAACAGAGTCATTCATAGCTAAACTTGTGAACAGATAACTATTTTTATTACTGTAGTGTACCTGATTATTTTAGAAAAACAGTGCGATTTGATCGAATGCTGGTTTTATTTTGTGCAAATTGTCGATAGAAAGATGTCATAGAAAAGGAAGATAGTTTATTGATTTCTTTACGATTCGGTTTGTTTGCTTTACAATTATTTTTCATTCTCTTTACATTTATTCTGTATATACCATGACTCCAGATATTCGTCATACCGTTCTTGCGGCCATCGCCCAGGATAAATCCAATGTCGCAGCGCGATTAGCTGACTTGCATCATGTAACGCGCCAATCTGCCAGTGCCTGGCTTACCAAGTTGAAACGTGAAGGTGTTATCACTGCGTCAGGGGCAGGTCGTGGAATATGTTATCAACTGGTACCGCTCGTGCATTTACGCCGTATCTACGCACGAAGCAATTTGCACGAAGATAGAGTTTGGCGTGAAGTCATCGCTCCCTCTGTACAGGATTTGCCTGCCAACGTACGTGATATTTGGCATTATGCGACGACCGAAATCGTGAATAACGCCATTGATCATTCACAAGCAAAGGAAGTGATGGTGGTATTGTTGCGAGATGCACTGAATACGACAGTTTATGTGGTGGACAATGGCGAAGGTATTTTCTCAAAGATCCAACGCGCACTCAATTTATTTGATCCTCGCGATGCTATCCTGGAAATAGCAAAAGGAAAATTAACAACGGATCCAGTCCATCATACTGGGGATGGCATCTTCTTCGTATCCAAAGTTATGGACGATTTCAATATTTACTGCGACAAGCTCAATTTCATGCATTGTGATATGGGGGTTGATATGCTGCTGGAGGGTATTAAAGGCGGACCTGGTACAAAAATATTGATGCGGCTGGTAAATAATAGCACACGTAATTTGCAGTCTGTGTTCGATCAATTTGCGGTTGCAGGCGAACCGGCATTCGCCAAAACGATTGTGCCCGTAAGGCTAGCTCAGCACGAAGGAGAGCAGTTGGTATCACGTTCGCAAGGTAAACGGCTAACCATGCGTTTTGATCAATTTAAAGTAGTAATCCTGGATTTCGATGGTGTCAAGGAAATCGGTCAAGCATTTGCCGATCAAGTTTTTCGCGTATTCCAGCAATTGCATCCAACAACTAAGTTAGTGCCAATTCATATGACAGAATGCGTTGAAAACGTGTATAGGCGGGTGATAAAGCAGAGTTAAATCAGATTCCGCAGTGAGATTCAACAAGGTATATTGGGGGATAATTGGATAGGGAATAATGAACATCGATGCGCCTTAGATGATTTTATCAACCCCCTGCTTTTTGCCGAGAATGAAAGGAGTATTTATAAAAATAAGCAGTGAAGTTTCGTTATCGTCACCCAAGCGATATAATCAGCACTCTCTTTTCTGATAGCTGATTTCTGATCAAATGAGATTATTTTAGCTTCCGTTTTAGAGCTTACTGGGCCTGCTGCATTGATTTGATGAAACAGCCGTGAATAGACATCTTTCATATAAAAATCAGCAAAAATCCAGATTGTTTCTGTATATAATGAGGCGCCACTCAATCTGTTCTATCAATCAGCAATCTAAGGATTTCAGTGGTCTTATAGGGCATACTTGCTATAAATTATTTTTTCTGTTATTCCTGCTAGTTTGACTATCGCTAGGAATTAAAGACGGGAGCATTCAGAATGCAACAAGATTTACGTAAATCAGTTGTTTCTTACAAACCAAAAAAAGATGAGCCTTACATGAGCGATGAGCAGCTCGCTTATTTTCGTAAGATTCTAGAGGATCTCAGAATCGGGCTAGGGCAGGATATTGATCGGGCGGTCCATATGATGCAAGAGGAAGCGACTGTTTTTGCCGATCCAAATGACAGAGCGAGCCAGGAATCTGATATGACGCTAGAGTTGCGTAACCGGGATCGTGAGCGCAAACTCATCAAAAAAATCGATGAAACGCTTGCAAAAATAGATGCCGGGGAATATGGGTATTGTGAGAATTGCGGTGTCGAGATCGGCTTGAAACGACTGGAAGCACGTCCCACTGCCTCACTCTGTATTGATTGTAAAACTCTCGAAGAAATTCGGGAAAAACAATTAGCTAAATAAAATATTACTACCACTATTTTTAGTGTTTTAGAGTCGCTTCTTCCTAAACAGCTTTATGGATATCGATATCCGAAGTAAATATAAATAGTGAAACAAAGATAGTTTCAACAAGCATACTCCACTGATGGGTAGGCAGTGGAGTATTTACTGAATTTTAGACTTGCTTGTTGCGCAGCAACTCAACAAATTTTTCACTGAGTACATATCTAGCAAACTTATCTTTGTTGGGGTCGGTCACATTAATGACGAAGCCATGCGCTTCTAAATTTCTTAACTGATTTTCTAAATCGTTGTGTTCGTCAAGGTAATAAACAAGACAAGGCCTAGGAAGACTTAGGCTGAAACGCTGATTTTTCTTGATGACATAGAATTCTCTCTGGAATTGGTAGTCTGGGTTATCCATATCCCGTTTAATTTCGCTCAGAAGTGGGGTGTGTTCCTGCCACAATCGATCAAATAGATTTTTTAATTTTGAGATTGCTTCTTGAGCTACGTGTGTATTCCATGAATGTGCGATTACAACACCTATTGCAGCACCAGCAATAAAACTAAACACTACGGTTAATATATCCATTCATCTCTCCAAAATCTAACAAATAAGCTTTTTTGATTGAGGCATTATACTACGGCAAAAGTAAGCTCCCGTAGGGTGAAATTCGAGTAAATTGGCTATATTTTCTGACAGAGATCACTAAAATAGCTCCAAATCGTCTTTTATTCCTTTAGAGTGGCACTTTTAGGTGGTGTAAAAACTTCGTTTACTTGGCTGAATGAACCACCTGGTGTTGGCCCGCCACCGATTACATACAAGCGTTCATTGACGACTGCGGAACCGAGCCCATGGCGAGCTGTCGGCATGGGTGCCATAACTTGCCAACGATCATTAGCAGGGGTGTAGGCCTCATTCGTAGCAAATGTACCTTCTCCGGATTCTCCGCCTAAAACATAAATCCGATCGCCGATCACGCTAGCGGTGATGCCGCTTCGTGCGGTGGGCATGTCCGAACGCGGCTGCCATTGATTGGTATGGGGATCATACTCCTCGACTGTACTCATGTTCTGATGATAGTCCAACTCAGGTCGGCCGCCGATGGCGTAAATACGAGAATTTACTGTTGCTGCAGCCAAATGGTCCCGTGGGGTTGGCATTGGGGCCGCAGTTGTCCACGTATTTTTTTCTGGATCAAAGATCTCCACGGCTGCGGAATTATGTTTGCCATCGTATCCACCGATGGCATAGATTCGATTCTGATAAACGGCAACCCCGAGTGCTCCACGCGCTGTCGGCATAGGTGCCATTTCGCGCCATGTTTTCGAAGAAGGGTTATATTGATAAACGGTAGGGACAGCATGCCATATGGATAAGAAGGCCTTGGTAAAACCACCAATTACATACAAGAATCCATCGAGAGAAGCGATACCTGCGTGGTGCCGTCCTTCTGGAAGCGGTGTATCGATTGACCATGTATTGGTAGTGGGATCGTAAACTTCCATATCACTGCTAATGGCAAATTTTAGTGCATTTTGGAGAGAGGGTTTACTAAAACCCCCAACCACATAAACTTTGCCTTCAAGCGCTGCGGCGGCTACTTCTGTTCGTTGCGTAGGCGCGGGTGCTGCAGTCGTCCAAGTGCCGTTTTGGCTTGTTTCAGCATGGAGGGTGACAGGTAGTATTGAGCAAAGGTAAAAAATACCGATAACAAGAAGAGATTTAGCAGCAAACATTAGGTAATTCCTCCATATTGATCAAAGAGCTAAGTAGCGAGCCCCAATCTAGCTACAAATGTATTGGTAAACATCTGTCGCACGGCTGGATCATCGAGCAATGTCTCTCGGCTCGAAACCCACTGATCGATTGCGGTTTCACCATAACATGCACGAAGCCCCTCAGCAGTCAGAAAATCATTGTATTTGCCCCAGTGCAAGGTAAAAGGGATGCCTGCTTTATCCAACGCATGCAGTACTTGACTGAAGTAAGCACGTGTCTGTGGCGTGTTGACAGCATCCATTTCAAGCACCGCTGTCGGGTCGAAGCGCGTAAACCCGAGCAATGCCTGGGTGCCTTTTACAAAACGAAACGAGAGAATCACTGGTAGGATCACCTTGGCGTCCTGATAAACGTTAAATGCAATATCGATAGCTTCTATTGCGCGTGGAACCGGCATACCTACACCGCAGGCAAGTGTTTTCCCCAAGGTTTTCTCACCCCTGAATAAGTCGCGTATGATGCCGTGTTTGAAATAAGGAGAGAATTCCTCTTTGACTTGATCATTAAGAAATGGGACGGCCAGTCGGTTGAGAGGATCGGGTATTTTCCCGACCAGTGCGCCCATGACATTGAGGCCTGATGCACTCAAACCTGATTCGCCACCATGCCAACTAGGGGGTATATAGCTGTTTGCGTCGTAGGGTGCTTCAAACATCAAGAGTACGATTGCATCTTCAGGGGGTGTCCCTTCATTAGGATTAAAAAAAACTTCGAAGTGGTAAGGTTGGCTTTGAGGCATAGCTTGGGCTGTGGCCGGTAAGGGAATTTGTTGCGGATCGCACGTGGTGATCGCCGATTTGAGCGACTCTCGGTAAGGAAATCTAAAACGGACGGCATTCAGTGCAAACAATGCACGCGTCTCGATCATCATGCCGTGGATGATTCCGAATGAGCCGAAACTTACCAATGCTGCATTGAACAACGTATCATCCCTTATCAAATCAGCGCCGATGCTCTGCGCGAATGCTGGCTGCATGACGGGCATAGCGTTGCGTTCCAGATAGACGTGTTTATCTGCACCCGTAATCAGATGTAGCCCGACAACCATATCTTGCATCGCACCAAATCGGTAGCCACCGCCATGTGTGCCGGTGGAGATCGCACCGGCAACAGTCTGGCCATTGTTGGACCCGCATCCTTTGATGGAAAGACCTGCCGAGAATAAGTAATCATTGAGTGCAGCAACTGAATTACCGCATTCAACAAAGCGAAGGAGGTGGCTATCACCAGGGTATGACGGGTTGGTAAGGGCTTTAGGCACTTCGAATGCCAACCGGAGGGCCTTGGTATCGATCAGGTATCCATCGGTAACTGCAACCTTGCTGAGTGACCATAGGCTGCCGCGGGCGCGCAACGATTTACCTTTTTCCTTGCAGTCCCGGAGGATGGCTTGCAATTCTTGGGTTGCTGCGTTATAGGTTTCGAAGGGGGATAGATTGCCTGTATCTGGGTCAAATGCGTATTCTCCTTCGAGTTTTTGCCGATAGGCATCATGACGCCCTGTTTCAGGAGTGGTTTTCGGTCTGAAGAAACGACGTGGAGTAGCCATTTTTCATCCTTTTATCGGTGAGTATTTTATTCGCTATTCGCAGGCATGACAGGCAGCAAACCGCCTCGGGTTGTCGGTGCCTTGCAGCGGTAGCGAACTTTTGTTGGTATCCAAATGCCGAGGGTGACAACCCCTGCTAAATCATGAATCAGTGTGCGATCGATAACGACATCGTTTATTCCCTGACCCTTGCATTCTGCGGACAATATCTGAGGATCGAGTATAAGACCCCAAAAGAACGCATGCATGGTTTCTTTGGCATATTCTTCCTGTTGGCCGTGAAGCTGGATGGGGTCGGAATCGGGTATCGTGATTTGAAAACTGGCACAACCGGATAAAAGTAACAGACCTAGCATATACTTGATGATTGGGGTTATACAGTGGTCTAGGGTAATTTTAAGACGCATGTGAGTTCTCCTGAGCGATGCACCGTGCTGACAGCGTAACAGAATATGAAGAAACCCTCTCAATTTTTGGCAATTAAATCAAGGTGCAGGTACTGGTTTAGCTTAGTGTTGTTGGCTACGCAAGCGATTTATCATCCTGGCTTCAACTGGAAAATTTTGAGAAAATTATGTGAAATGAATGCGATAGCCTATTTTATGTCCTTGATAGATAGATCATTTATTGCAATGAGACGTTTTGTCTGCGCTATTGCAGTATTTCCTTTGATGGTATTGCTCTCGGCTTGTGCGTTGCCTGTTGAGAAACTGTGGCCACCTGCTGCCGATACTCATATACGCACAATTTATGTTTCGCTCGATACTTGGCACGCGATGATCGCTTTTCCTTTGGATAAGAAAAAAACCGAATGGGCCGAGCAGCAGGCGCATCCGCCTTCACAACTGTCCACGCTTCGTGATCATTCAAGTATAGGGACTCAACCGACATACTATGAAGAGTGGGGTTATGCGGAGCGTGCTTGGTATTTGGAAGGGCGCAGAGGTGTGACCGGTGCCGTGCGAGCGCTCTTATGGCCAACCGAAGGCGTGGTCGAGGTCGGGCAATTCGATCGGCTATGGGCGGAGCGTACGCCGCAGCCACCTTCCGATCTCTTTGTCTTCAAGTTGAGTGAGCAAGGTTATCGTCGGTTGCGTCGCCATTTGGCTGCTACCATACAAAATCATGAAGCGGTTGCGAGTTCCGGGGAGGCACAGTTTTTCACTGCTAGGCAAGCTTACCACCTATTTCATACCTGCCATCAATATGCTGCCCATTCATTGAGAGAAGCGGGATTGCCTCTTTCACCATTCTGGGCTTTCAATCGGATGACATTTGCGTGGCAACTACGTCGTGCCGTGCGGCTTGCCGAGGTGCAACCGACAGCGGCCTTGCCGAGTGATCTATGACCATAAGGATAACTGGGTCAAGCTGAGCGTTTTTTGAGTAGCATATTTTAACCCTATGTATTCAGTTTGATACGTTGCTTTCAGGCACAGAAAAGGAGTACTCCATGTTGAAATTTTATCTATCCTCCGCTCTTATCATAAGTACTTATTTGCTGATGAGCATGAATGTCGCAGCGCAGCCTATTCCTGTGAATCTGCCCAGTATCCGGGCTGGGCTGAGTGGTTTCTGGTTCAACCCTGATCAACCGGCGCATGGTGTGCAGCTAGAAATACTTAATAACGGACGTGCGCTGGTAAGCTGGTATACCTATTCTCGTAACGGGGCGCCACTCTGGCTGATAGGTGAAGGTGTGGTTGAAGGAAACCAGATCAAATCCGAGTTGCTTACGTTCACGGGGGGGCGTCCTCCAGCCCATTGGAATGATGGCGCTGCTTCCTCAAAGATATGGGGCTCAGTCACGTTGACGATTCAAGGCTGCTTGCAAGGCGTATTAAACTGGACATCTGCCGACCCGGATTTTGGTCATGGCGAACTGCCGCTGACGCGTCTGACAACCCTTCAGGGGTAGCGTTTAAAAAAAATAAGTAATTGATTTATATAGTATATTTAGAGTTTATTGTCTCTCAAAATGTACTAAATAACGTCTTTATTGCTTACTTTTAGTATATGGTATAGTATATATTTTCTGGTGTCAAATTTATATACTAAAAAAGGACTATTTGAGATGTTGACCGATAAAAAAATCAAAGAGTTAAAATGGAATGACAAAGACGAAATGTTAACAGATTCGCCAAATTTACACTTGCTATTGACGAGGACAGCTAAACTTTGGAGGTGCAGATTCTCCTTCAATGGCACGCAAAAAATTCTATCTTTGGGGAAGTATCCACATGTAAGTATCTTCGATGCCAGAGCGAAACGAGATGATGTATTAAGACTACTGGCTCAAGGGATTGACCCATCTAAAGAAAGGAAAAAAGAAAAGATAGAAGCTAAAGGCGGGAACTTTTTCTCGTCGATTGCCCAAGAATGGCTGCAACATAAAAATATTGGCGAGAAAACCAGAAACGATTTGAAAAGGAGATTGGAGCTTCATATTCTCCCTAAATTGGGCAATAAAAAAATTCAAGATATCGACACTCAAGAAGTTATCGCATTGTGCAGAAAGGTCGATTCGCCCCAAGTAGCAAGACGGGTTTTATCCTTGATCCAGTCGGTCTTCCGGTATGCAAAAATCATTGGCATAATAAAATACTCACCAATCGAAGGAATAAACGAAGCCTTGCCAGTTGCTAAAAACAATCATCATCCGTGCATTATCGACAAATACCATAATTTTAGAAAACGGAAAATGGCGATCGGGCAATTGCTAATTGATATTAAAGAATATAAAAATGGGGCTGATATGACAAAAAAAGCTTTATACATGCTTGCCATGATATTTTGCCGCCCAATGGAATTATGCCAAATGAAATGGGTGGATATTGACTTACAAGAAAAGGTCTGGCGGTTCACATCAACGAAAACCGACACTAAAATTGTTACACCATTAGCCGATCAAGCCATCAATATATTATTGATGTTAAAGGAAAAAGATATATCAAGT
The DNA here is from genome assembly GCF_003051105.1 of Nitrosomonas nitrosa. Lineage (GTDB taxonomy): Bacteria > Pseudomonadota > Gammaproteobacteria > Burkholderiales > Nitrosomonadaceae > Nitrosomonas > Nitrosomonas nitrosa. The sequence goes on from NZ_QAOO01000001.1 coordinate 143,682, forward strand.
GAATATGTTTTTCCCCACAGAAGTAATAGAAGAAAACATATATCTATCAATACGTTAAAAGGATACATGTACACTATCGGCTATAAGGATGTACATGTGCCGCATGGATTCAGGGCGGTTGCCAGAACTGTATTAGAAGAAAACTTGAAAATCCCGAATTATTTAATCGAAATGCAATTGGGACACAAGACAACAAACCCACTAGGTAGAGCATATGAAAGGACGCATATGCTAGATGAGAGGAGAGTCATGATGCAAAAATGGGCGGATTATATTGATGAATGTATTGATTTTGCAAGGAAATTAGGGACTAGATTATGATAAAATTTCACCCTACTATTTTTAAAAAGTCTGAAAATGAAATTTTACCTGTTAAAAGAGAAATTAACCCGAGGAAGAAAATGATAACCACTGTTAGCATGGTGATTCCGCCATATTTGAATCCGTTAAGGAAAGTTCCCCCTTTCACAATCTTTTCATGAACTTCTTCCAACATGACATTATTCTTGGCAATTTCACTTTTAATTGAAACAATATCGTCTTCTATCATTTTAATTTTCCAATCTCTGTCGTTGACGTCTACGGGAGATAATGGACAGGGGGGCTTATCCATTATTTTTCTCTAATCACAATTTGCTTAGTAAAATCATCGGTTTGCCCGAAGGTCGTATTTATTCTGCATGTTATGTTATAGGTATTTCCTGAATATCCCCCGCTCACCAGTAATAATAATTGAGTGTTATCGGCGGTTAAGGAGGACTCATCGATTACTAAATCTGGATGAGTTTCAATCTCAAAACTTGATAGCTGTTCACCCTGAATTAAATAGTCCTCGCCATACCCTGTTTTATTTGTTTTTTGTGCAAAATCAAATACATAATAAAGAGATGCATCTGGGTCTTTCTCCCACTTTCTGGTTGCTTGTGACATTGATAATAATTCCTATTCCTATTATTGTTATTATTCTATTGGATAAATGTAATCTCTTTTTTCCACTCCATAGTGCCAATACCTAGATTCGATTGGATAAACCCTACTTGATGGAATTTGGGTTGCGCGGAAAAATACACTACCGTCAAAGTCAAATATTGTTACCCCATTAATATCAAATGATGATTGAGTTAATAGCCCAGTGTCAAAATCAAATTGACTGTTACTTAATGCGGATAGATCACTATTTGCCATCGCTATTTCTCCCCCATGCCCAAAAAGTATTGACATTTGAGTAAGCGTTAGCAGACTTGGGACAACGATTATGCAGCATAAATTATGCTTCTGTAATAGTTGAGGTGGTTTTGATTCTTGGGATAACCCCAGTTGTAATAGTTAAATTTGGAGATAAAGCCCCATGAAACAGAACGTTACCTGCACCTGATGGTAAATCACCGATAGCAGCATGGGTAATCGTATCACCTCCAGCTTGACATTCTGCAAATTCAATTGCAACAGCAGGGGAGGCTACATTGCCCGAAATATTCCAACCAGTTGGATCTCGGGTAACTGCTACCCTTGCATATCCGGTATAGGTAGCCTCATTGGCTGTTTGATTTCCACCTTCACCTGTTGAAGCAGTATGGAGTGACAAGTATAAATTGCCCGTTGGCGTGTTATGGTTTTCGGCAATTAGTGGAATAGCATTTCCATGAAATACTAACCCGAGAAGTTTTGATTCAAAATAAGATGACTTTGACATATATGGCTTTTTAAAAAATAGTTAATCTGTACAAGTATTTATATGTTTTTTGTTGCCAAAAATCAACAAAGGGGTATTGTTTTATTCATCCCTACCTTCATCATTTCTTCAAATTCTTCCAAGCATAAATGTCGATCGGTATAGCCTAGTTTTTTTCCGGCCTCGTACCTTGCATTAAAGGCCGATTCTAAATCATCGAATCTGCCAATATATTGCTGTTTGCCCCTTATGCAGATGTCAACTCGAAATTTTCCCTTGTATATACTTATTCCAGGAATGCCAGTTTTATTGTTTATTCTTTTCTTTTGATTCCTTAAATTTTCGCCAATTGAAACTAATCTTAAATTGTCAAGTTTTTCGTTTTCGGTATCGCCGTCGATATGATCAACTACGTGATCAGGAGGTATTGGCCCAAATAACAATGTCCATATGATTCTGGTGGATGCGTAGGCGATTGAATCGATAACCACATTTTTTCTGGTGTCACCTTGATAATCGCTGAATTCATATGTGGCGATTTCACCCGTTCCTTTCCAGGTCAAAGCGCCTGTTCCTTTATCGTAATCTAATAATTCTTTTAGTTTTTCTCGGTTTGGCAAAGCTTTGAATTTCATTTTTCTTCTCCTTTATTTGCCTAATTATTTATATGGCATATAAAGGAAAAAGGGAGGGGATGGAGGATTAATCTTGATGGGGGGAGTAATTAGGATTTGGGCGTTCTATCTGTGCTATTTTTTCGCGGCTTCTACCGTAAGCTGTTGCCCCAAGTATCGCCCCGAAAGCAACATGAAATAGCCCACCTGAATGTAGGGTTATAGGTTGCCACTGGTGGGTAATGTCACCCGAGTTATTCAATTGAAGAATTGACCAGAAGATTGGGAAAATTATGAAATCGAATACATTTATGACGAGATATGTTAAGGCGGCTAATGGTCGCCAAATTTTACGGATTGGCTGCATATAAAAAACCCCTTCCAGTTGGGGGGGAAGGGGTACGGGTAAAAGGAGAAGAATATATTTTTATTGTTATAAATTTATTTATATGCAAGATTTTTTCATTAAATTTAATTTTTAATTTTTGCCCTATGGCACAAAGATGACTTACTATATCCGATTGTTTTAGTGGCGCAAGCTCCTGCTAATCTCATTGCTCGCCTATCCTCAATTGTCAAATTATGATTCATTTCTTCTTGTTCATTTTTTAAAATTATTTCTTGATTTCTTTTCTCCAATATGATTTGCATAATCGGCTTACCTGTTAAGGTGGATTCCGTTAATAAGTAATCTAGACTTAATTCTTCCATTTTTCTCCTTATAAAATTTTAATCTTCATGCTCCAACAATTCCGCCAATGACAATTTTTTATCATTTGGATTATATTCTTTCTGCGGTAAATCCCTTACCTTTCCTATGCCAACATCTGGTACTGCAAAAGGATCATATGGATCTTCAATCCCCCCATTAATACCTTGATGTTTAAGGTGTTTATATTTCTCGGGGATAGAATGACTATCCCCTTCATCGTCTTTAATCGAGGCTAAAAACTCTTTAAGATTAAAATCTGGTGGTAATTTTTCATTTAATTTTTCATCCCTAAAATTTTGACCTTTTGAGATTCGATTTAAGGCGTTATTTTTTTCTGGCAATGGTTTAGTATGGCCATTTTTTTCAATTGATTCTAGCGCGTCTAAAGAGTTCCCGCTATTTTCTTCTTTAATATCAATAACATCCAGATGAATATATTCATTTTCAATATCTAACTTAATATCACCAATCACGGTTTCATTCTCCAATTCATCAATAAAATCAATAACTTGTTTTTTCTGCTTGTTTTTTGTTTATATAATATCTTCTGTTTCTTTCTTGTCTTAATCTTTTTTGATGTTCGATTCTTTCTGCTTCAGATACAAAAACTGAGCGAGGGTTAATATTCGTTGTAGTTTGATTTAATATAGGTTGCTTATTGCTTCTTATATATCTTTTGCTTCTATACTTTTTAACTCTTTCTCTGTTTAGTCTTTTTTGATGTATAACCTTTTCTTCTTCAGAGGCAAACTTAGATTTATATTTCTTGTTTTTTGATTTAGTTTTCTTATTTTCTTTTGTTTGGCCTGCAGGCCATCTATTCTTATCATGATATTCATTTTTCTTGTTGAGATAATCCTCGTCATTTTCCAAGTCAAAAAATTTTTGTAATAACGATTCACACAATAATGCTTGTTTAGTATTTTCCCATGGTATTATTTCTTCTATCCTAAAATTATGATAACCCTTATCTAATTTAACTAGTTCCTTTACTAATTTTGAACTTGACCAATAGCCATATTTTATCCCTTTACTTTTTCCCTTGATATATTTTTCTTTTGGCCTGAGTAACTCAGAAGGATGACAACCCTTCCTAGTGCGACAACCTATATACATCTTGCCAGTTATTTTATGACTTATACAATAAACATATGGGGTTGTATTCTCGCCTAAATTTTCCTCATTTTCTATTTGATCTTTTAAGAGACGATTAGGGGCGATATTTTCAATCAGTAATGTTATTACAAGCAATTTAAAAATAATCGATTCTAGCGCGTCTAAAGAGTTCTCATTATTTTCTATTTTAAAATCAATCATTTATCCCCCATTATTTTTAGGTTTAAACAAGTTAGGATTTTTATTTTTCATTATATTGACCAACCAGCCAACGCTAACAAAATGATTTTGGTTACATATCTCTTTGATTTTTTGGAGCTTTCTTTCAAATCCCGCAAAAGACCAATGCATGGAGTGGATCCGTTCAGGCGTATACCCATTCAAAAATAACACTCTAACCGTTTTCCAAAAATTACTATGTCCAGTGTCATCCTTGGTAAATAAATCTGAATATTTTCCGCTCATTAACTCATCTACTATCATTCCAATGTTGTTATTTCTAACTGGTGTTGGATTATATTTTTTAACTTCAATTTCTGGCACATAATCATCGGCTATGAATTGATCAATATCGATTCCCCCATCCCTATCAGTCCGGCCAATTCTTTTAAGTTTAAATTTCTTAACATTTTCCATTTTATAGGATGGGGCATAATATATTTGGGACGGATTCAATGAGGCCAAATCCACTTTATATTCTGGAAATTCCGCTTGCACCATTTCAGCATATTTTTTTGCTACTTGACGATATAAGTCTGCATCCATTTGTTGCCCATTTTTTAAGCTTAATATCACTCTTAAACCGCCAGAATGGGTTGTATATATTGCTCCTACATGCTTGTTTTTATTGAAGTAATCTAAATAAGGATCGATTGGAATAAACACTCCATTAGCTTTATTTTCTTCAGTATTGTCGATATCCAAAACAATGAAGGTGGAGGAAATCATATCTTCCTTTTTCCTCCCCGTTCCACTGGTACTAAATGCACAAAATGAAGGGGCATGGTCTTTATTTTCGACTTGCACAGTTAAAGCCTTAAAAGTTTCAAATAGGCCATGATGAGGTATATAAGGAATATCAATACCTTCAGTGTCGAATTTTGTAGCGTAACCTTGAAAGGTATAGTCTGTTTTCAATTCCCTTATTTCTTCAAGTTTTTTATCTCTTCTGGCTTGCTTTAATTCCTCAATCAATATAGGGTTTCTAATGTCATCCCTTTCTTTATCTTTTTCCTTAATATATTTTTTATGTTCTTGTTTATCCTTGGCCTGGGCTTTGATATCCCGCAGCATTTTGAAACTGAAGGCTTCTGATTTGTCCCAATATTTTTGCAAATTTTGATGACAAAAATGGGGGAGTGTTCCATCCCTATATCTTTGCTCGAAATTATCGACAGTTTCAGCTTCTGGTAAATTTCTAGTAAAATCAGTCAAATCATGAAGAATCACCACATTACCTTTAGGGTAATTGTTGACGACATATGCCCTAACAGCCTCAGCCGCATAAGTATCTAGGACAAATAAATATAACTCCATATTAGGTTGTAAATTGCGAAGAGCAGAACGGCCTAGGGTTTGCAAGTCAGCATCCAATCTTTGAAAACCTATAGCGGTCAATGGACTAATCCCGTTTTTTCGATAAAAATATTCATGCTCAAAATCATGACGGTAAGCATGGGCGCAAGCTATTTTAGTCCGGTCAGAATACGAATTTAAGCCAGCGTTTTTAATCGAAATTTTATCTACGTTATCGGGTAGATATTTTTCATTACTGCTTTGGATGGTTACAATCGCCCCTTCCATATTTTCCGAAATCCATTTTTTCAAGTATTCAATCGGGGGTTTGCCTGTCGTCTCATTAGGCGCAACCAGCCAATTGTTGGAAATCGGGGCGTTACCCTTAGAAAAAGGTACTATATAGATAGTAAATGGTATATCGTTTTTTGGGGGGTTGATACTTTCAGCAGTCACTCTTATCTTTCGGAGATGAAAGCCCAATCGGCGCATTCTAATATATGCGTTTGATTTATCGAATTCCGAGCGTAGAATGGTGGTGTTGGGGGCAAATATAGTCTTTCTGGGTTGACGATGAAAGGTTAATTTATATTTCTTTTTATCGTCAAGGTCTTGACATTCCAGTTCATCCCATTTTTCCCTATCCACCACCCAATCAAAAGAGTTATATACCTGGTGCATAACATTTAAATTCTCTTCAATATAATCATCATGTCTTAAGTTTGAGCAATGCTTAAAGATCGCTTTATAATCAAGTGGGTATTCTTCACTTTCCACCACTTCAATATATTTTTTCAAAATGGGGAAATTGGAAGTTAAATTAAATGTAACACTATCATCGATATCGCTTAGATCGTCGATAAAGGTATGAGTAAAAAAAGACTTTCTACCTTCATCCATCATGAAATAATGGATTGTGGATACTACGGTAAGGGTTGGCAATGTGCCTTTATTAATGAGTTCGGTTAAAGTAGTTCTAACGTTTTTAACAGGCACACCATTATATTGATGATCGCTAAAAATAACAGCCGTTGGAATTTTTAATTTTTTAGCTTTCTTTTCAATCTCAATTGCAAGCTCTAAAGTGGGCGCAACTAATAAAACTTTAGGGTCAAAAGGTTCATCCTCAAGGATAGGAGCATAGTGTAAGTGTTGTATTTTTTGGAGTGTTAAAGTTGTTTTACCACACCCCATCGGAGACGGATCATATCCAGTTACGATAGATGGAGTATCATTGGGTGTTACACTCTCAGGGCATAAATCAAATAATGGGTTGTTGGTAAATCTGGAGGGGTTTAGGGTGGATTTTAATTTTTCTTGATTAAATCGGTCAATGTGTTCATCAATCATTTTTTCTATTTGTGCCATTAATATTCCTTTTAAAGTTTACCGCTTAATCGGGGAATGGCTTGGATGAGGCGCATTAAAAATTAAAAGGAGAAATTATTAATGCATTCACATTCCCCAATGTATATCATCCAAGCCATGTTTTAAGCGTTTACAAATCTATTTATACTTTAAGTATAAGTTACTTTTTTAAAATACCCCTTGTTTTTTTAAAATATTTGTGATTCAAAAATAAAATATTATTCCTTCATATTTTATTTATATTTTATTTTCATTTTTCCTTAGAAGAATTTCTTATATAGAAAGCATTCTTTATCACTTTTTTTCATATAGAAAAATGATATAGTGAAAAATCAATAGGTTATGATTTTAGATCGAATCATTAAATTTTCTTATGGATCATTAATGATGTATAGATGATTATCTATGGTTGGATTGGACGGGAAAGGAACTGTAGAAATGGAATTGAATTAGAATTGAAATAGAATTGAAATGGAATTGTGCCAAACCGGAAAAGCGAATAATGGGGGGTTATATTTCCTCAAGGTTCAATCAAGGAACAATCAAGGAACAATTAACGTAAGTTATTGATTTAATTTGGGAAAAAAAAAACCGCTCGAAAAAGGGGGGGTTTATATATATAATAGGTCGGTAAAAATTAGCGGTTTTTTTTTTCCCATTAATAATCAAAGACTTATATTACTTTAAAGGGTCAGGACAAACATTTAACCCTTTAAAGTAATATAACCACCCCATTATTCGCTTTTTCTGTTTGGCACAATTCCATTTCAATTCCCGATCAATCCTCAAGGCAATCCCAAGGTAAACAAGACGCTTTTCAAAAAAAATTAAATATCGTCTCATCCAAAACCACAAATAAAAAGGGGACTAATTTAATTCCAGTCCCCCAACCACCAACAACCACCTAAATCACCCTTTGAATTTCATATTGTGATCCCTTATTTTGTCAATGACAGCCACACCATCAATCAACATTTTAACAACATCATCCCCCCTTTTTATACCCTCAACTAAAACTTCAACAACTATTAAACCAGCCATTTTTCGAGTTATACCTTCATCCGCCCTAACCCAATCAGTAATCGTATATTTGTCTTTTGCATCCACCATTGGGGATAAGTAAGCATCAATGAAATCAATGATATCATCGTGTTTATAATAACTCCCCCAATTTTTCCTCACCTTAAAATCCCTTTGGGCTACCCAAACTCCACAAGTTTTTTTCACCGAGTTTCTACTGATACCCAACAATTCAGCTACTTCCATCACATGACACCATAAAACCCCATCTTCATCCCTTATATAAGGTGGTTGTTTCCTACCTTTAATTTCTATTTCATTAATTTCAATAACTTCATTAGTCATTTCATCTTCTCCACTTAAAAATCGTTTTCATATAAATATCTATATGTCTTTATTTTTTGGTAGGAGAAGATATGGGGCAAGTAATAAGTTTGGATGCATTTAGAGCGATTAGGACAAAAATAGAGAATAATCAATTTGACGATCAAGTCAATGATTTTTTAAAGAATAATCAATCCTTAGTGGATGAAATAATCGACGATCATGTCGATACCGATTGGCTAGATTTAGAAGATTTAACAGTGGAAGAAATCATCAACATCCTGGATGACTTGGAAGCGGAAATATATGACCACAACATTAATATATGGTAAGGGTGGAGTTGAAGGTGGAACAAGAAAAGGAATTTAAAGAATTGATAAAAGAATTGTACCGACATCAATTTAAGCAGGTGCAAGAAAGAGTTAAATCTGGTTGTGCCACGGGTGAGGATATGATTTTTATTAGAGATCACTTAAAGGGATTAAAGGATAAGGAAGGATAGAAGAAATGGAATATCTAATCATCATATATGTAATAGCAACCCTGATAATCATCTACCAACAAGCAAGGGACAAGAAGAAACTAAGGTATCTCCTGGATAAGCTAAGGGAAGGGAAGGATAAGCAATGATAGGATTTAGGATTGCACGAGGTGAAGAAGTGGAGGAGTATTATCCCCATGTGGCTTCATCGCAATATCGATTAACCAAGGATAATATCAAATATGCAATAGGGGAGGCAGCAGATTTATTAGTTGCCCAGTTGCAGAATTATGTTGACGAAATCAATATCCAATCACTTGATTACCAGGATAAGGTAGAGCTGATATTCAATGGTGCAACTATTCGATATTTTCTAGTTGAGATTGAGCCGGAACCAGCGGTGACAGGAGAGGATACAAGCGTTCCCCCAGTGCCCTATCCAGAATAAACATTATATGAAATTGTATAATGAATGGATAAGGTGGACAAGGTGGATCAAGGTTGGATAGAGTTGGGACTAGGTTGGATCAAGGTGGACTACCATTTCAATTAAGAATCTAAATGAGAATGAGTCTTAGGTACTATGGCAAATTTTGGCCCCTGCGGTGCTTCAGAGTCCCAAAATTTTGCTCCTAAATCAAAATCCGGTATTAACTTTTTCATATAAATATCAATGAGTTACTGAAAAACAAGAATAATAAAAATGCAAATTTCCATCAAAAATTCATTTCCAGATTTGATCAAAGATTTAAAAAAGATGCCAGATAAGATCCAAGAACAGATCATTCGACCAGCATTAAAGGATGCGGCTAATGTGGGCAAGACGCAACTCATCAGATCAATCGGCCAAAATTATAATTTGTCAAGACCAGAAATCGCACAGACTTTCAAAGTAAGAGTTGAACCATCCAAATCTTCAATTTTAAATGGTGGGATAAAGTGGAAAGCCAGTATTACGTCTACAACTCGAAGACCAAGTTTAAATATGATTCGATTTGTAGAGAGAAAAGTTTCACTGGCTCAAGGAAGGAAAAGAAAAAAAGCAGGAACACAAAATCAGTTGCATGTCAAAATAAAAAGAAGTGGCGGTGTTAGGCCAATGGGAAAACGTGTGTTCATTGGTAATAAAGGTAGGACTGTATTTAAAAGAATTAAGGGTCAGTATATGGCAAGTCGCAGGGGGCAAACTAAACACAGTGAAAAAATAAAAGCTGTGTCGACTATCAATATACCCGCGATGATGAAAGCAAGAAGAGTCATGGATACTGCTGTAGAAGCCATCAAAATAAATTTTTTATCTAGATTGGAACATTATTCAAAAAGAGTTTTGAGTAAAAATACCTTAAAAATTCAAGGGTGAAAAAGAAAAACTAAGTTATATTATTTTTTTAAATAACAGATGAAGAAATGAAAACGACATATTATGTATACGCTATAAGCCATAAAGTAACGGGGAAATGGTACATCGGGTCAAGAATTGCAAATGGATGTCACCCAGAAGAATTATTCAGAACGAGAGAAAAATATATTGAAGGGAAAAGTAAAGGGTATAGAAAGGGATATTTCACTTCATCAAAATATGTTAAACGGCTTATAAAGTTAGATGGTGGAATAAAAAACTTTAAAGTTGAAAGTGTAAAAATTTTTGACACTAAAGAAAAAGTATTGTTGTGTGAAGCTTTACTTCATCGATTATTTGACTTGAAGAACGATAATGAATATTTAAATCAAATAAATGCGGGTGAAAAGTTCAATCATGTAGGAAGAACGCATTCTGAAGAAACACGTAAGAAAATGAGGGATTCTCATAAGGGAAAGTTTGTTGGAGAAAATCATCCATTGTATGGAAAGAAACATTCAGATGAAACCCGAAGAAAAATTAGTGAGTCTCAGAAAGGGAAAAAACTTTCCGATGAAACACGAAGAAAAATTAGTGAGTCTCATAAAGGAAAACAACTTTCCGATGAAACACGAAGAAAAATGAGTTTGGCAAAGAAAAATATGTCCGATGAAACCAGAAAAAAAATGAGTGAGTCTCATAAAGGAAAACCGCAGCAAATTATAACTTGCCCACATTGTAATAAAACTGGTGGAGTTTCTAATATGCAACGTTGGCACTTCGACAATTGTAAATCACATCAACAATAAAAATTATATGGCTGATTCCACTAAAAGAATACCAAGAGTAATAAATGACAATGACGTAGAAGCATACAATGCAATGGATGAGCTAATCATAGCCAAGGCAAAGAAGGAAGCCGCATTAGCTCAAATGGCTGAGATTGAACTATCACTCGCAACTAAACATTTAATAGTCAGGGAGGAAACAGCTAAGGCCATTTTTGAGGCATCAAGAACTTTACGAGATAGATTACTGGCATTATCCGTCAAGCTAGCCCCAGAATTATCCAATAATTCCAACGCCCAAGAAATAACTAAAATTTTAAAAAAATCCATTGAGGAACAATTAAGGGAATTTGTGGAAGAGTTAGAGGCTAAAATTTGAAGCTACTAACACGACTAAAAAATATTCCACCACCGCTAGTTATATATGATGGATATCAATCCGCCATAAACGCTTTAGTGGATGGAATTTCACCCGATCCAGATTTAAACTTTCAGGAATTTTGCGATACGCATTGCATCATTCCAAAATCGACAGGGGCAGCTCATCATGGAAAATACAATTCATCCTATACGCCCCATGTAAGGGATGTAATGCGACATTTAGATGTTTCATCCCCCACCAGAAGAGTAGTTGTAATGGCTGCATCCCAAGTTTGGAAAACACAATTATCCCTGAATTGGTTATGTTATATCGTAGCTCAACACCCATCTAACATATTGATGTTGCAGCCAACTGGAACGTTACATAAAAGAATCATCAACAGAATCAATAAAGTAATTGCAGCTACCCCAAGAATTAAAGATTTATTTGTTTCTCCAAATAGTAAAACCGAAATCAATAACGCAAGCATTAAAAATTTTCAAGGGGGAGGCTTATTCCTAGGTTCATCAGGTTCAGCTTCTAACCTTTCAGAGTTGCCTGCTAAGTATGCGATATGTGATGAAGTGTCAAGATATATCGATAATGTTGGGGATGAGGGCAATATAATCAAGTTGGTGGAGGGGAGGCAGACGACATTTAGAGATGCAAAAAGTTATTATTTTTCAAGCCCGACCGTTAAGGACGAATGCAAAATTTCCGAACTTTATTATCAAGGAACGCAAAGAGTAGCCCTAGCAGAATGTGTTCACTGTCAATATCAACAAGAATTGATTTTTGAAAATTTGAAGATTGATGAAAAAGGGGAGGCGTTCTATCCCTGTTCATCATGTGGCGGTTTACATTATGAGCATGACAAGCCCCTAATGTTTAAAAACGGTCTATGGTCAGATCCGAAATCGAACGATGGGGAAACAGAGAGCTTTCATTTATCTTCGATGTTTCAGCCATATGGCGGTTTTCCATGGACAGCACTTTATAATGAATGGCTTAACGCTAAAGTATTGATCGACACTAAAGCCGATTATACCTTAATGCAGGTTTTCTATAACACAAGATTGGCTCGCCCATGGCATCAAGCAGCCGATACCTTATCAAGTCAAGCCCTAATTGATAGATCAGAAGATTATCCACTAGGCATAGTCCCCAATGAAGCCACATTCGTTACTGCATCTGTTGATACACAAGATAATAGGTTTGAAGTTTCAATTGTTGGATGGTCGAAAAATCTAGAATCTTATGTAGTTGACTATCATATTATCCACGGATCACCAGCCGACTCCACTACACAATCAAGGTTGAAAGAGTACCTTTTGAGATCGATTCCTCATGCATCCGGTAAGAGCCTGAAAATATCCTGCACATTCATCGATTCAGGCGGTCACTATACACAAGACGTTTATGATTTTTGCCGTAGAAATAAGGCCCACCATATATATGCAATTAAAGGTGCATCTAGTCAAGGAAGTTCAATCATTCAAAAATCCACTATGGTGGACATAAATTACAACGGTAGATTTGCCAAGAAAGGTTTGAGATTAATTTTAATTTCTCCAAATTTAGCCAAAGATTTTATCTATTCCCGATTAGCCAATAAAAAAGGGTATGGTGTCATTCATTTTTCGAGGCATTTACCAGTTGAATTTTTTGAAGGAGTAGTTGCTGAATATAGAGAAATGAGGATGCATAGGGGAAGAAAAACATTCACTTGGGTTAAAAAAGACCCCAAGGCAGCTAACGAGCCGCTTGACTTATGCGTTTATAATTTGGCTGCAGCCTACTATTTGCAACTAGATAGGCTAAGTGATCATGAGTTTGAGCGAGCTAGATTAAAAATGGGATTAGATGAAGTTGTTGATGCTGAAGTCATAGATGAAAAAGTTGAAGAAATTGAAGAAATAGAAGTTGAAGAAATTTTACCTAAGCCTAAAGTAAGAAAAACTCCAAGGGTAAGGCGTGGGGGATTCATGGGATCATTGGGGTTTTAATTACTAAAAATAACATATAAATAATTGATAACAAAACAATAATAAAAGAATATGGCGGAAGAATTAACCACTTATCAGCAATTGCTAATCAAGCTTGATGAAGCGATGCTCAATCATGGTGCACAGGCTTTTACTCAAGACTATACTATTAATGATCGACGCATGAGTTTTAAAAGCTATGATGAATTCATTAAATTCTATAACTGGGTAAAGTATCATGCTGATTTAGATACGAGAAAACAAGCTGGTAAATCCACGCCCAAAAGAATCCTAACTTATCTTTAAGATATGGCAAAAAAAAGAAAACTAGAAACCACAGTTGAAAATGAAAATAATGAAAATTTGAATAATGATAATGTGGTAACACTTCCATCAAATCCGCCCAAAAAGAATAAAAGGGCGTTTGATGCTGCAAGGCTGAATCGATTAACCGCTTCCTGGTCTGCATTGGTTACATCAATAAATGACGACATCAAATGCGATTTACTAACTTTAAGATCGAGGTCAAACGACCTAGCCCAAAATGATCCATTAATTAAAAAATGGCTAGATACAGTAGAACGTAATGTTGTTGGCAGCCAAGGGTTTCAGCTTCAGAGTAAAGTAAAAGATAGTGTTGGGATAGACCATATTGCAAATGATGCCATTGAATCCCATTTTGATAAATGGTCAAGCAAGCCCGAGGTAACAGGCAGATTGTCATTACCTGAACTATCAAGATTAGTGGTAAGGTCAGTTGCCCGAGATGGTGAAGTATTAATTCGTCATATATTTAATGAATCAACTTATGGGTATCAAGTTCAGTTGATATCGGCTAATCGATTAGCCTTTATAGATAGAGAAGCCCACAATAATCAAAATGCTATTTTATCTGGTGTGGAAATAGACTCATGGGGACGACCAATTGCATATCATCTTTATAAAGATAAATGCCTACCAGCATCCCCAACAATAAGAGTTTCCGCAAGTGAAATATCACACATCTATGTACAAGAATACCCCGAGCAAGTAAGGGGAATTCCTTGGGCGGCAGCGGTAATGACCAGAATTCATATACTGAAAAAGTATATTGAATTTGCATTGGTGGCATCTGCTGTTGGCGCATCCAAGATGGGATTTTATACAACCCCAACAGGTGATTTGTCTCCCCTTGCAGAAGAAGATGAAGAAAGTGGAGAATTCATTCAACAGGCTGTTGCTGGTGAATTTGGAGTTTTACCTCCTGGATATGATTTTAAAAGTTTCGATCCAGATTACCCCCATCAAAATTTTAATGATTTCGTAAGATCAATCTCAAGGTGGATTGCATCAGGTTTGGGCATATCATATAACTTATTATGCAATGATGCTGATGGGGTTTCTTATTCTTCAATACGTTCTTTCATTGTGGAGGAACGAGATCACTGGATGACGCTGCAACAAGTTTTTATCGCTCAGTTGATGGAGCCAATATTCAATAATTTTATTACATCCGCATTACTGAAAAATAAACTGACACTAGAAGATGGCAAATCATTACCAATAGCCAAAAAAGAGAAATTTATGCGCCATGCTTTCTTGGGTAGGAGATGGAGTTGGGTTGATCCTAAAAAAGACGCTGAAGCTAAAATACTTTTATTTAATAGTAAATTAGCTTCCCCATATGATATTGCGGCTGAACAAGGAATGGATTTGAATTATATACTGCAAGATTTGAATCGCTTTGCTAACGAGTGTGAAAAATTAGGATTAAAAATTGAAAACGTAAGTATTCCCGCAGATGATGGTGGGGAAGAATAGTAATATAATCAAATATATAAATAATTAGGGTATAAATTACCCCATTATAAGAATAACAAGAAATGGACGAAAAAACAATAATAACAAAAGAAGAAAAACACTTTAGAAATCTGGATGTTATAGATTTTGAAGTTACAGATGAAAAAGATGATATTAGAGAAATTGAATTGTCATTTTCATCTGAATCCCCAGTCTGGATGGGGGATTATTACGAAATCTTAGACCACTCACCCGAGAGTGTAGATTTATCCAGATTGAATAGTCAGGGAAAAATATTTATTGAGCATGATTTAACAGTTGACAATCTAGTAGGTGAGATCATCCATGCTTGGATAGATCCAGAGTCAAGAAAAGGTAGGGCAAAAATAAGAATTGGGAAAAATGACAAGTCTGAGAATATTTGGAGAAATATTTTAGGCTCTGTTTTTCCAGCGGTATCAGTGGGTTATATAGTAAGAAAGGCTATAAAGGAAACCGCTGATACTTATAGGTCAGTTTCATGGATGCCATACGAAGTTTCATTCGTCGGCGTTCCGGCTGATTTACAAGTTGGAATTGGGAGGTCGGAGGATTCGCCCAAACCAGAATTAAATAATAACAATAATAACAATAAGGAAAAAAGACAAATGGAATTAAATCCAGAATCAAATCATGAGGGTATTAACATCCTCATCAATAACGAGAGAAAACGAGTAGCCGCAATCAACAAACTAGCTGAAGACTTTAATCATCTTGACGGTGTGCGTAATTTGGCAACTCAAGCAATCGAATCGGGAACGGATATATCTTCATTTCAATCCGATATTCTATCCAAAATGAGATCAGCAACACCACAAGTATCCTTTGGCTATGCAGCCCAAGTTACTGAAAATATTGAAAATGATCCTAAACGTGGATTCAGAAATTTCACTGAATTTACTAAAGCAGTTTTCACCCTTAGCCGTGGATTGCCTTTGAGCGGTGATTTAAAACGTGATGCCCTTTCTACCTTTGCTAACACTGCATCGGGTGCGGATGGTGGTTTTGCTATCCCTGAGGAATTCGCAGCTCAGATTGCAACGGTTGCTCAAAATGAACAATCACTCATCAATGAAGCTCATAATGTACCAGTTAGTGGCAATTCAATGACATTTTCATATGATAAAAATCTTCCTCATCTTGGAGGTGTGACAGCCGCCTGGACTGATGAAGGTGTTGCTGCAACTCAATCTAAAGCTAACTTAGGTAAACTTAACCTTAAAGTTAACAAGTTAGTTGCACTGTGCCCCGCATCGGATGAATTGCTAGAAGATAGTACAGCAATGGGCACACATATCAGTGAAGCAATGGGTAGAGCAGTTACCTATAGCGTTAATGATGCTGTCATTAATGGTACTGGTGGCGGTGTGAAACCTGTAGGTATATTGCAATCCGCAGGAACGATTGCTATTGCGAAAGAAGGAACACAAGCAGCCGATACCGTTGTTGCAAAAAATCTAACTAAAATGATGTCCCGTTTGATTACTCAAAATGGGAATCTAGTTTGGATTATGCATCCTGAAGTATTCGGTGAAATCGTTACTTTAACGATTGGTGATAGAGCAGTTTGGCATGACAACTTTAAAATAAGCCCACAAGGTACTCTATTAGGACGCCCAATTATCCTTAGTGATTCTTGTTCAGCCCTTGGAGATGCAGGTGATATCATTCTTGCTAATATGTCATATTACTATGCAATCAGCAAAGGTGGTTTACAGTCTGCACAATCCGCTCATTTGTGGTTTGATCAAGGTGTCAATGCATTCAGATTGACCTATAGATTGGATGGTGCTCCTTTGTTGGATGCCCCTGTTCAACCTAAAAACGGTAACACCAGATCGTTTTTTGTTACTATCGCTGAACGCAGCTAATATTAGGGGAGATTAAACTATAATGAAATTGTCAGAAAAAATCAAGGTAATTTCCGCTTGCCCACCTGCAGCCTTAACGAGTACTGCCGGAGACGGTAAATACATTAGCCTTCGTAACGTTGAAAAAGTATCGGTTGTTTTGAATATCAAAAACGGGAGTACTGTAACCGCTGGTAATGTTGCACTTTATCAATCTTCTAATGTTTTAGCTGCTGGTGAAAAAGTATTGCCGTTCACCAGTTACTACAAAAACGAGGATGTAGCTAATACCGAAGTATTAGTTTCAGCAACGGCAAGTGATAATCATTTCTTGACTAATACCACAAATACCCAATTGCTTCAATATGTTATTGAAGTTCCATTGTTCAATCTTGACCATGAAAATGGATATGACTGTATTAGGGTTGATGTGGCTTCAATGGCCAATGCGGTGGGCGATGCTTTCTACTTGGTGGAAACGAAACAAGCACCTGCAGATGTAACGCTAACCGAAGATTAATGTTAGAAAATCTAAATCTATATTTCATCGATTTTGGTGTTGATGTGGAGGTTGGGGGAGTAACTCTTAGGGGTATATTCTCCAACCAATATGTAGATGCAGATGGTATAAGTTCACAAGTGGCTAACTTGACCGTTAAAAGTTCCGATGTGGAATTATTGGAACTTGAGAACGGAACCGAATTGATTTTTCCAAATGGTGATACCTACCAAATAGCAGACAGTCAACCAGATGGAACAGGTATCACTATTTTATTACTAGAAAGAAAATGGAAAACATACGGACTCAGTTAAGTAAGATTGTCAAGGATGCAATTGTTGACGCTGGCATAAGATGCTTTTATTCCAGATTCAAGAACGTAAGTGAGAATGAATTACCTTGCGCCATCCTAGAAATTCCAAAAGTTCAAAATGAACCAGCAACAATAAATGGGTTATTAAGAAGAACTTATTTTGTAACGGTTGAATTGAAGCATAAGGGATTTGAAGGGGTTGACAATGTCATCGACGATTTAATGAATAAGGTAGAAAAGGCAATTGTCACTCACCCAAAATTGGATGGGAATAGTTATTGCGTTGAATGTGAAATTTCCAAGAACGATGAAGCTGACCAATTGATAATCAATGCAACTATGCTATTTAGCGTGACGTTTCATTCATTGGCAAGTGAGCCGGATTTAGAGATTTAAATAAGTTAAAAAATAATAAAAATAATAAAGGAGTAATACAAATGGCATTTTTAATGCTTAGAGTTGCAGCAAAAATAGGATCAGAGCTGAGCAATACAGCACCAATAACTGGAATAACGAAGGGAAATACGAACACTGTTATCGAGTGTACGAATAATTTTACGACAGACGATATTATAGTTTTGGACTCCACAATTGTTGGTAGTCCGCAAGCTAGAAATGTGATTGCCAAAGTCAAATCGCGAACCGCAGCAAATGTAACCGTTGAGATTGATTCTAGCAAATGGGATGATTGGGTCAGTTCTGGTAATGTTTCGAGGGTTGCAACATGGATCCCGATGACAACGGCAACAAATCTACAATTTGCAGAACCGACGCCACAAGAGCAACAAATTCTAACCATTCACGACGAACAGCAGACTACCCTCTTCGGAGTTGATGCTGCGCCAGTTGTTAGCATGAGCGTTTATACCGATCCATTTGATCCGGCTACTGTTGAAATCCGTAAAGCGGCTAAAACTAGAACTTTACGCCCTGTAGCATTTGAGTTTCCGAATGATACCGCCATGTTAGTAAATGGATATATTGTTGGCGGCCGCGGGGTTTCTGGGGGTGCCAACGAGGTAGCCACTGGTGAAGTAAGGATATCCTTACAATCGCCGGAGTTTTGGTACGAGCTTTAAATCAATTTTAATTAAGATTAATTCTTAACTATGAGGGGATTAGGGAAACTTAATCCCCTTTTTCATATTCTACTTGGTTTAAATTTGCAATTGTCAAAATGATACCGTTTCATATTAGAAACCCCTCCTGTTTTATTGCAATGAGGGCAAGTGATTATTCGATCAGGAATTCCTCTCCTAGCCAAACTCAATTTTCTCTTGGTCTCTTCAGAATGTTTCTTTCCATAATTTGGATGATTTTCTCCTTTATTAGCCAAACTCATTTTTCTCTTGGTCTCTTCAGAATGTTTCTTTCCGTACCGTGGATGATTTTCTACAGCATACTTCCCTTTATTTGTCTCACTAATTTTTTTCTTGGTCTGTTCAGACAATTTCTTTCCATACCGTGGATGATTTTCTCCAGCATATTTTCCTCTCCTAGCCAAACTCAATTTTTTCTTGGTCTCTTCAGACAATTTCTTTCCATACCGTGGAGATTTTTTTCCTCTCCTAGCCAAACTCATTTTTTTACGTGTTTCTTCAGACATTCCTTTTTTAGCCAAACTCATTTTTTTTCGTGTCTCAGCAGAAGGAGTTATTCCTGCAGTAGTAAATTTTGAACCTTGATTGTGTTTATTCAAGTAATCCTTATCATTTTCAATATCAAATAATTTATGAAGTAATGCTTCACAAAATAGTGCTTTATCTTTAGTGTCAAAAATTTTTACACTCTCAACCTTAAAGTTTTTAATCCCCCCATCAAGTTTTATATTTTTCCTTACCAATCGTGATGAAGTGAAATAACCCTTTCTATGTCCTTTACTTTTACCTTCAATATATTTTTCTATCGGCCTAAACAGTTCTTCTGGATGTGATCCCTTAGCAGTCCTTGATCCGATATACCATTTCCCCGTTACTTTATGACTTACCGCATAAACATAATATGTCGTATTCATTTTTCTCCTTTATTAATTTGCAGAATTATAACTCCACTTATTTTTTACCCTTGATTTTTTAAAATTTTTTCAAACAAAAAATCCATATAAATAATTAGATCGCATCATAATTTATAAGGAAAAACATGAGCTTATCTTTAATCCAAAGAATCCAGAAAGAACGCGAAGTTACTCTTGAGCATCAAGGAATAACGTTTACTTTCGAGTTGCCCACACTAGAATTCATCCTAGCCAATCTTGAAACCGACCTAACGCCCCAAGATTTGGCGAGAAAACAAATCCTCAATTGGGCGGGGATGAATGAATCCCACTTCCTTTCAGATGGCAACCCAGAAGTTGAAGTGCCTTTCAGCTCTGAGCTATTCGATATTTTCATTGCCAATGACATTGAACTTGCAACTCTAGCCCTAAACGCATTCACACAAAAATGCATTGAAAAACAGAATAAGAAAAATGAATTGGGAAAGCCTTTGAAGAGTTCATCGCGTGGCAAGAAATCGGGCAACTAAAGACAAAAAAAATCAATACTAAAAATTATGTCCCCCCACCTGAAATCATCCAAGCGGTTGAAATTTGGAACTTTTTAGGTGGGGGATTCGACGCATCAAAACTAGATATACCATTTGCATATTATAGAGTGGAACAAGTTGAAGAAATGATTCATCTGTTATTGATGATAAGGGATTACAGGTTGGAAAAGCAGAAGGCAGAAATGTCCCAACAATAAAGCCAACAAAAATAATAAAAACAATAAGAAGAAAGTATGGCAACGAAAGCTCAAATAGACATAGTCGGAAATGATCTAACGCAATCAGCATTTAAGTCTGTAATCAATAACATAGAACAGACTAATAATTCTGTTACTAAGTTAGAGAGATCACTTCAATCTGGATTTTCAAATTTAAAATCAACCCTTGGTTTTGGCCTTGCGGGTTTATTTTCTGTATCGACAGTTAAATCTATTGCAGATGCAAGTATTCAACTAGATAGAGTTTTTTCTGCTTTAACGGTTGGCACGGGGTCGGTTCGCGATGCAACTAAATCTTTTGAATTTTTAAAAACTGTTACATCCCAGTTAGGGATCGATTTAAAAACTTCATCTGAGCAATATTCTAGATTGGCCGCGGCCGCAAGGGGAACCGCATTAGAAGGAAAAGCTACTCAAGATTTATTTGTTGCTGTTGCTCAAGCTGCGGGTGCATTGGGTCTTAGCTCTGATGATACTGGCCGAGCATTATTAGCACTGCAACAAATTGTTTCTAAAGGAAAAGTTTCACTAGAAGAACTTTCGGGCCAATTGGGCGAGGTGATCCCAGGCGCAATGCAGATGGCTGCTAGGGCAATGGGGCTTACTGTCGGTGAGCTCAACAAGATGATATCTTCTGGTCAGATAATGGCTCATCAATTGTTACCTGCCCTTGCATCTGAAATCACAAAAACATTTGGCGATCAAGCAATTGCAAATTCTCAAGGTTTAAACGCTCAATTAAACCGCTTGAATAATGCAATGTTCGATTTGAAAATTGCCATTGCCGAAACTGGTTTGATTGAGTTTTTAACTACAACTGTCAAGTGGGGCACTCAAGCAGCTAATGTCCTAGCTAGTGTATTTGGTGGTGGCGCTAAAGTATCCGAAATAGATAGTCAAGTTAAAAAAATCGATGATTTAACAAATAAATTAAACTCGTTAAGGGATAAAAAGAATATCCCTATATTTGGCGAAAAAATATTATTCAATAAAAAAGAAGAGGATTTTCTTCTTTATCAAATTGAAACGGCCAAAGAAGAATTAGATAAGCTCAAGCAATCAGCCAAGGAAACGAAACAAGCAACGCAAGAAGTAATCACTCCCCCTAAAACTGGCGGTGGTACTGGTGGAGGTAAGCCTACTGGTGGAAAATCCAGAAAGCCTGAAATTTCAGAATCTGAAAAATTCATTGCCCAATTAAAACAAGAAGCCGAGCAAGCGGGTTTGACGAAACTTGAATTGACTAAACTTCAAGCGGCTAAACTCGGATTATCCGAACAATCAAAAGAATACATTGCCCACCTTGAAGCATTGCATGACAAGCAAATTGAGGAAACCGAAGGCGCAAGAATATGGAATGAGGAACTTAAAAAGTCACAACAGGTAATCGAATCTCTAAAAACTCCACTCGACAAATTACAAGATGAATTGACAGAGTTAAAACGATTACATGACAATGGATTATTGAGTTTTGAACAGTGGAAACAGGCAGCCACTAATGCAACTGTAGAATGGTCAAAACTCGGTAAAGGCACGAAAGATACACTAAGGGATTCTAACCAGTATGTAGTCCAAGCAGCAAGAAATATGCAAACTGCATTTGCAGATTTCCTTTTTAATCCATTCGACAAAGGACTAAAGGGATTAGTTAAGTCATTAGGGTCTACCCTTTACAGAATGGCGGCTGAGATAGCATCCAGTAAATTATTAGGTGGATTTGAGAATTTATTTAAGGGTAAAAGTTCTAGTGGTTCTGGTGGTTTTTTTAATCAATTATCATCAATTTTTAGCACTGGCTCCACCTTAAGTAATTTTATTCCAGGATCAAGTTCTATTGGGGCATTTATCTCCGGTATGGGTGGCGGTACAGTTCCAGGTGTCTCCAGTCAAGCTGCATTAATGGGTACTCAATTTGCAACTGTTGCAGGCCCACTTCTAGCAAATGCCATTGGCTTTTACTTAGGCAAAGAGATAGGCGGCGATAAGAAGCTATTTGGAATGAATAGCACTATCACATCTGCTATCGGTACTGTTTTAGGTGGGCCTTTAGGTGGGATTATTGGCGGTAGCCTAAATGCTCTATTTGGTAGAGGCCCCTATAAACTCAATGCCAGAAACTTTATCGGGGAGGTTGATGCTGATTCGGTTGATGCCACTATAAGAGATAAATTTAAGTCTAAGGGTGGATTATTCACATCGAATAAATCTAAGTTCATCTCAACTGAAATTGATCAAGAATTAAAGGAGTTACTTGACAATACTCTTCTCGGTTTCTCGAATTCGATCAGAACTTTCACAAAAGAATTACAGATTGATGCATCCGCCCTAGATGCATTCAGAGAAGGTTTTAATATTAGAATTGATCATAATGATCAAGAAAAAGCGCAACAACAAATAACAGAGTTGTTCAATTCCTTTGGCGAATCAATGACTAGGCTAGTCTTGCCAAGTGTCGAACAATTCAATAAATCCGGCGAATCCCTATTCCAAACTTTCCAAAGATTAACAGGTGAATTTATCACCCTAGTAGATGCAACTGTCATACTAGGTAAATCCTTACAGGAAGGAAGGGATTTAGTCAAGAATGCTGGTTTCGGTTTTCAAGAAACGTTCCTCAAGTTATTTGGTGGAATAGAAAATTTCAGTAATCTTGCAAATCATTTTGAATCTGAATTCCTTGATGCATCCGTTAGAGCAGCTAGAGATCAAGAAAAGTTAACCGAAGAATTAAATAGGCTAGGATTGAATGCCAAAATGACAAGGCAAGAGTTTACCGCCCTAGTCCAATCATATGGTAATGCAAACGGAATATCACAAGAACTATTCGCCGAGCTTCTAGTTTTAGCTCCTTTATTTGATAAAGTACATGATTCGATTGAATCCGTTAATGAATCGACCGAAGGCTTAACTGATGGATTCGCCCAAGCCGTTAAAAATATTGACGATTTAAAGAATGATCTTCAACAGGCTTATGATTCCCGATCATCCTCATTAACTGCTATTAGGGATTCATTCAAACAGATTATCAATAACTTATCTCAATTTAGGCAATCACTAGGACAAGGGGCTTTGTCTCCATTAACCCCTGCCCAAAAACTAGATGAAGCTAGAATTGCATTTAATCGAGCCGTTTTAGGGATGAGATCAGGCGATCAAAAAGCCTTTGAAGAATTGCCAAGGGTTGCGGAGGAATTCCTCAAGGCATCTCAAGTTTACAATGCTTCGAGTGCTACCTATGTATCTGATTTTAATCTGGTAAGAAAAATACTAGAAGAAGCAGAGGGTTATGCTCAAGAGCAAGTTGATTATGCAGATGAGCAACTTAAGGTTTTAAAAGAACAAGTATCAGGTCTACTTGATGTAAATGACAGTGTCAAGTCGGTAGAGGATGCCATTAGGGATTTAATCGAAGTAATGGCTGCCACAACTGGCAATCAAAATATAACCAATGAGCAGATCAAAGCGGTAGCCAATGATCCTAATTTATCCAACAGTCAAAAATTAGATTGGGCAAAAAGTAAAGGGGTTTCTGATAGTCAAATTATATCTGCTGTTCCAGGCGTTACCCAAAAAGACCTAACCAATATTAGATCAGGAAGTTATATATCGGATAGTCAAATTAGGGAATTTGTGAATGCCAATTCCGGTAACTTAATGGCCGTTTATGATGCTGCAGTATCAAATGGAATTAGCCGTCAAAGATTAGCTTATGCAATGGGATGGAGTGTTCAGGAGATTGAAGACTGGGTTAGAAAGAATAATCTAGCCATGTTTAAGTCAGGAACTGATTTTGTACCGAAAGACGGAATAGCCATGTTGCATAAAGGGGAAGCAGTCATTCCTGAATCAGTATCAGGTTTAATCAAAGAATTAATTCAGGAAGTTAAGGAATTGCGAAGAGAACAAAATAGGCAGACAGATGCATCAATAAGAACAACTGTTCAATCCAATATCGATAATGCGGAAAGAATTATAAACAGCACAATGCAAAGTGTAAAAAATCAAGTTTGGGTTAATACACGTTACAAAATTGCGGGGGGAAGATAATGTCATTCCAAGATTGGATAGAATCCGATTCTACATATAAGTGTGTTTTAGTTGATGTCGATGTTAAGGATGGGGCAGAAAAAACTTTAAATTTATCAAGTAGACCGTACCCTGGTTATAACCCAATTGTAATTGGTGATTCTATATCAATGACAGAAAGATTATCACTGGATGGTAGAAGTGGATTTACCGTTGGCGATATCGAATTGATGAATGCCGATGGTTCAATCGATTCTTATTTAGATTACATATGGGCTAATCGTTCCGTTAAAGTTTATGTTGGTGACGTTAGATTTGATAAAGTAGATTTTGAATTGGTGCTGGACGGTGTCACCGATGATATTGATTCCAAATCAAGGGATGTTTTAAACATTAAAGTTAGGGATAAATTACAACGATTAGAATTCCCTTTAACTGAGAATTACTTAGGGGGCAGCGGTAATAATAAGGATTCATTGTTGCCGTTATGTTTTGGGGAGGTTTTTAACATATCTCCTTTGTTGGCCGATGAGGCAACTTTAAAATATCAATATCATCAAGGGGCAACTGAGGGAGTTATTGAAGTTAGGGACAATGGAGTTCCGGTTGGATTTACCGCCAATAACACAACGGGTACTTTTGTACTTACTCAAGATCCATTTGGGCAAGTTACCTGTAGCGTTCAAGGGGATAAGCCCACAAACTGGAATACAACAGCAGCCAATATAATCAATAGAATTGTAACTACATATGGTCACAGTGATTTAAGATTTTCTGGTGGGGATATCGATTCATCAAATTTTAATGCTTTTGATTTAGCCAATCCCCAACCACTAGGTATCTATATCGATTTATCCGATACTGTTTTAAACGTATGCAATCAAATCGCACAATCTGTTGGCGCTCAATTGATGGTTAATAGACTGGGTAAATTACAACTGCATAAGGTAACATTAACCCCAACAGGAACCCCTACTGAAATCACAAGTAAAGATATTATTGCCGGTTCTTTATCTGTCGCCCAGAAAATAAAAGTTCAGGGTAGTTTCAAAGTTCAATATTGCAAAAATTGGACTGTTCAGCCGGTACTCGATACTAGAATACCTGCAGCCCATAAAGATTTATTGGCTAAAGAATGGCTAGAAGTTAAGGCTGAAAACGCAACAGTTAAATCTAACTATAAGCAATTGGTAGAGGTTGAAGCAATCCCCACTTTATTATTACAAGAATCGGATGCTCAAGATTTGGCGGATCATTACCTTTCCATCTATTCCACCCCTAGATTCATTTTATCCCTAACTGTTACCCCTAAATTTATGACAATGAACTTAGGGGATTTTGTAACAATAACAACAAATAGATTTGGGTTAGATAGTGGGAAAACAGGTCAGGTGGTTGGGATTCAAATTAATTTGGGGAATGGTAACGTTAACCTGGAGGTGTTAATTTAAATGGCTGCAACAATAAATCCACGTGATATCTATTTGGACAGTGAGGTTACAAGGAAAAATCAAGTAACCATTCCACCTGAATATAATATAGATTACTTACAAGTTGATAATGGCCCACCTGCAACGGCAACATCTAATTATTTCAGCACATCCACAAGTAACCCAACAGGTGGAAATGATGGGGATGCACACTATAATTCATCCACTAATACTATGTGGTTCAAGATCGATGGAACTTGGCGCAAGGGGGGAACAATTAATGCTGGCGAAATAACTGTTGGCACTTTAGCTGCAGCCAGGATTGCCGCCAATTCAATTACCGCCGATAAAATCAACGTTTCCACCTTATCAGCCATTGCCGCTAATTTAGGAACTGTTACCGCTGGCACTATCTCGGGAAGTTCTAATATTGAGATTACCGGAAGGGGTGCGTTTAAAGGAATGGGATTAACTGAAGGACAAAATGCCTCCTTAGTAGCTAATCCCACAAGTGCATCGGGTGGCTTTGGATTATGGGCTGGTGCATCTTCATCCGGTTATGCTGCTGTACTTGGTAGCGGATCAAGTGCTGCCAATGGTGTGACCGGAACGGCTTCTGGTTCTGGTCGAGGTGTAACTGCCATTCATACCGGAAGCGGTACTGCATTAGGCGTTATTGGAAAAATGACGATTACCGATACCTCACTAGTGTCTAATCTTAACGCCGATATGGTAGATGGTTACCACTCTACTTCATTTTGTAGAACCATTGGCTCTCATTCTGGAACTGCAACTGTATCATCAAGTAACTTCAATGTCCTAAGTTCGGTATCTGGTGTTTCGACAAGTGGCGGTGGATCAAATATAACCATTTATTCAGTTTCCGATAAAAGACTTAAATTTGATATTTCACCCGAAAGATTAGGGTTGGATTTTATCAACAAATTAAATCCGGTTACATTCAGGAAGAAAGACAATCCCGATATTTTATATCATGGATTTATAGCCCAGGATATGAAGGGGTTGGTAGAAGGAAATGACGATTGCTTACATTATCTAAATCCAAATGGATATTGGGGAGTGGATTATATGGCAATGACCGCCCCATTGGTTAGAGCTGTTCAGCAATTAAGTTCCAAGGTGGAGAGATTGGAAAGAATAAATAATAGTATCACATCATAATAATAAGGAGAAAAAAGTGAGGGATAAAACTTTTCATTTTGGCAAAAAAGAAGAAATTGTAACAATGCTATATAGCCCAAGCAAAAGAATAATAATTGAGGTTGGCGTAGGAAATAATGTCAATGGAAATTTTGAAGAATTACCCAATCAAAACTACGAACAATATACACTTGATATTGAAACCGGCCTTGCCAATTTTGAATCCAATGCTGAGATTATGGCAATGGTAGAGACATTTAAAAATTATTGTTGGGAGACTGTTGTAAATCCAATTAGAGTTGAAATCGAGGCGAGAAGAAATGCTGATATTGGGTAAGGATAAAGTTAAAACGGCTAATGTAATTGTTGATAGTGAGGCTGTCGATTATCCAGTTTCAAATTTAAAGAGTGATAGAAAATCATCCACCTGGAGATCAAATAACACTAGTAATGCAAGTATTACCGTGTCATTCGATCAGGCAATAGATAATGATTTTGTTGGATTCGCTTTAAATAATTTTGATGCAAATACCAGTATCCAACTAGATTATATTGTGCCTGGTGACTTGGAAAGCAGATCATCTCCTATTCAAATTCCAGGTACAAATTGGTGTGCCTTTGATATCGGCAACGAAACTAATGCATACTCGGTTGCTATAAAAACCGATGGCACTTTATGGGCATGGGGGTGTAATGAATTTGGTCAACTAGGGCAGAATGATACTATTGATAGATCATCTCCTGTGCAGATTCCTGGAACTAATTGGTGTGCCGTTAGCGCTGGTTATCAACATGTACATGCTGTAAAAACTGATGGCACATTATGGAGTTGGGGAAATGGTGGTGCAGGTAGATTAGGATATGGTATAGGCGGAATTCCGCAATCATCCCCAGTTCAAATTCCAGGTACTACTTGGGATAAAATATCTGCAGGACTAGGTAATTCTATTGCAACCAGAACAGATGGTACTTTATGGACATGGGGTAGTAATGCTTCTGGTCAATTAGGACAAAGTAATACTATAGATAGATCATCTCCTATTCAAATTCTAGGTAATGCTTGGAGGGATGCTGCTGTTGGGACTATTTCTTCCGTTGTTGCAACAAAAACCGATGGTACTCTATGGGCATGGGGTAATAATATTACGGGAAGTTTAGGACAGAATGATACTATTGATAGATCATCTCCGATACAAATACCAGGTACAAACTGGAATAAGATATCATTAAAAAATTCTTTTGTATTAGCAACCAAAACTGATGGGACTCTATGGGCATGGGGTGCTGGAGGTACTGGAGTACTAGGACAAAATAATACTATACCAAGATCGTCTCCAGTACAAATACCAGGAACAGATTGGGATAAAATTTCTGCTGGCAGTTTCCATTCATTAGCAACTAGAACCGATGGTACATTATGGGCATGGGGTAAGGGCACGGAAGGGCAATTAGGGAATAATTTAGCGCAGCATAGATCATCTCCGATACAAATACCAGGAACAGATTGGAATAGAGTTGCTGCTGGTGCTAATAATAGTATGGCCACTAAAACCGCTAATACTTTATGGGCATGGGGTTATAATAATATAGGTCAATTAGCCACAGGAAAATTGCAACAATCATTCCCACCTGTTACCGTTGGGCAAGTGTTCGATCCTCCTGAAGGTTTTGATACCAATAATAGTTCATCTTTTGCTTATGGTGGGGGAAATTATTTTTCAATTCAAACACCTAATCATCAAGTGCATGATATTAACATAACCATTGATTCATCAACTAATCCTGATGGATTCATTGAAATTTCAAGATTAGTTGCGGGTAAATCGATTCAAACTAATTATGGCGCGTCAATTGGAGTTGTTTCTTCTTTAGATGACCGTTCGGAGGTTACAAGGACTGAGGCCGGAGACAGTGTAGTTGATTATAGGCCAGTAACAAAATCACTTGAATTTAACCTTGCTCATTTAAATAAATCCGAAAGAGCAGAATTGATTAATATTTTCAGGTCAGTGGGAAAAAGAAATCCGGTTTATGTTTCATTGGCACAGGGTAAAGATGAGGACTTTAAGAAATCGATGGAGATATATGGGCGGCTAGATGATTTATCTTTAATTCTGAATGAATTATATGTGAGTGAGTGCAGCATAAAGATTGATGAGATATAGCGTAAAAAAGGGATGGCTAAAACCACCCCTTTACTTTCAAAAAAACGTTCTGATAAATTTATCAAAATCCATGTATTGCAATTTTATCAGCATATCCTTAATCTCTTCCCTTGTCCCAATGAAATAATATTCCGTTTTATACTTGTTAATTTCCTTTTTTAGTAGGAATTTTTTGCACTCATTCATCAAGAAATCGTATTGGTCTTTGCTCAGTCGATATGCATTCATGATATTTTCGTTCATTTTTTTCCTTTCCTTAATCAATGGTTTGCAATACATACTCGACTTGAGCTTTCAAATTTGGAATATTCCTAGCTCCATTTATTCCATCAAAATTACCCCATGTGAAAATTCCTATCCCTGAAATTAAATATCTATACTCATTATATAGGTCACTGTATTTTTCTAGTTGATCGATAACAACGGCTTCATCTGCAAAATTGAAAGCTCCAGCAATCAAGAATATTTTTTGATGAGACAACATAGAATCATACAGCCAAGCCGCATATTCAAATTGTGATCTACCGCCACAATCATCAAACGCCCCGTAACAGTCAAAGGCTATATGATCAGCCGCCTCCACAGTTAATACGTTTTCGTTTGGTCTTTCGGCTTTCTGAATATTGAGTTCTAAAAATGCTTCCACATGAAGCATTTGATATCCTAAAGCGAGTTTTAAATTTTTAAAAAGCTGTCTAGTGTTAATGTAATCTGCGGCTATTTCATTACATGCAGTTTGTTTTCCTGCATGACAGGCTTGTCTAACCCACCAAAAAGGTTCATCAAGCATAATCATTATTTTATGATTACCAAGCGCATTTAACAATTCAGTTGGGTCTTTAAATATAAAAGTTCCCGTGTCATAATCCCAAAAATATCTGGAAATCTCAATTATAGGTAGCATCCTGCCTTGGTTTACATCCAATACATTTTTTAAATTTTCTAGGCTGTCGGGCACGTACCCAAAGGCAGTTGAAAAACTAGCAACTTCATCTAATTGAGATGAATCCGTTATCTGTACCCCTTTCCATGCTGAGGCATTAAAGGAAAGGGTAAGGAAAAGAACTGCCGCTGCAAAAACTTTCATGAACTTGTCTCCTAGTATAGTTTTTTGTATATCGACTATTCTTGAAGTTTTAAGTGATTGAATTAATTAGAATATTTACTCAATCACGTTTCTTCAGGGGACAAATTGTTTTGCAGAAGAACAGTTTAGCCAACAATTCATCTATAGTTTTGAGCGTGGCGCCGTTGGTTTTACCCCTGTTTTTGCCGACCTTCCAGCCGACTACGACCCCAATAGCTATGAATTGGATTTTCGGCATGAACAGTTGCCCGCTCCGCTGTGGGGGTACTCAGGATTACGCTTGACCGGTCATAATCGATCGGATGATTTGGCTATGTTGATCAAAAGCCCTATTCGAGGTCTTCAACCCTCAACAGTCTATCGGGTGGAAATCGATGCGGAGATTGCCAGTAATGTACCGCAAGGGTGTATTGGGGTGGGAGGCTCCCCGGGAGAAGGCGTTTATGTGAAACTGGGCGCTGTCGGTATAGAGCCCAATGCTGTAATCGACAGTAGCGATAACTGGCTCCGACTCAATATCGATTATGGCAATCAATCTGAATCCGGAGCGCATGCACGGGTCGTTGGCAATCTTGCTAACAGCCAACAATGTGACGCCGGTGCAAATGTATTATGGGAGCTCAAGCGGGTGAGTACGGAAGGACAGAAAATTTTTGCACAAACTGATGAGAACGGCACTTTATGGGTGTTTGCAGGGACAGATTCAGCGTTTGAGGGTCTGACCCAGTATTATTTGACGACGCTGCGTATTCGTGTGGAATCGAAAGAACCTTCACTGCCATAGCGCATCGATGTCTAGGACTCCATTATTCATGTTTGCTTGTTGGTTGTATGATCGTATCTCATTTTTGACCCTGCTTCGAAACTTTGTTACTTTGCAATCATGCGAAGTCGAACGCTTTTCCTTTACATCTTTATTATTCTGCCAGGGTTGGCGTGGGCACAGCCGGATACGGTCAAGCCTAAGCAGCCTGCTGTGGCAAGTGCTAACGCTTACGCAACCGATGCTGGATTGGAGGTTTTGGCAGCAGGAGGCAATGCATTCGATGCTGCGGTGGCAATCAGTGCCACGCTCGGGCTCGTTGAACCGGAAAGTTCAGGATTAGGCGGGGGCGGTTTTTTTCTGTTGCGCAAGCACGATGGCCATGTGGTATTCGTTGACGCACGCGAACGAGCGCCTGCCGCAGCGAGCCGTGATATGTATCTGGATACAAAAGGGCAGGTCAAGCGCAGTCAGGCGATCAGCGGTCCCTTATCTGCGGCTATTCCCGGCTTACCCGCAGGGATTGTACATATCGCTGAACGGTACGGACGCTTACCCCTGTCGGAATCTCTAAAGCCCGCTATTCGTTTGGCGCGTGTAGGTTGGAAATTTGGTGAGAAAAACCGGACAATGTTTGCTTTCAAGGCAGATGTCATTGCCCGCAATGCGGCTGCAGCAGCGCTGTTTCAGCCTGATGGCAAGATACCGGAAATCGGTAGCCGGCTATATAATCCGGATTATGCGCAGGTACTCGAGCGGCTGGTGCGCGAAGGGGTAGCAGGGTTTTACCACGGCGCTTTCGCTCGTCACATGGTCGAGGAAGTCCGCAAAGCGGGCGGTATCTGGACGATAGAGGATCTTAGCAGCTACACCGTCGTCGAGCGTGAACCGATTCGATTGCGGCATCGTCATTTCGAGATTATTACTGCACCGCCCCCTTCATCGGGGGGAGTTGCGTTGTCGCAGATATTCAATATCCTCGATGGCTACGATTATGTATCGATGGACGATGCTACCCGCGCTCATCTCTTTATCGAAGCAATGCGGCGCGCTTATCGTGATCGCGCAATTTATCTAGGCGATCCAGATCATGTCGTTATACCGTTGGATATTTTGTTGCACCCGGCTTATGCGGCAGGCTTGCGTGCCAGTATCCACCCGGATCAGGCTATGCCGAGTCGATTATTGCCGAGTGTAAGCCAATATGCCGAACGCCCTGGCACTTCACATTTCTCCATAGTCGATCAGGAGGGCAATATGGCATCGGTCACGCAAACCGTGAATTTACCCTACGGCAGTGGCTTCGTCGTCCCAGGAACAGGCTTTTTGCTCAATAATGAGATGGATGATTTTTCAATTAAGGCTGGTGTGCCTAATGCTTATGGGTTGATTGGAGAAGACGCCAATGCGATTGCGCCTGGGCGTCGGCCATTGTCTTCAATGACACCCAGTATTCTGATCGGTAGTAATCGCGTAGCTGCCTTGGGATCACCAGGAGGCAGCCGTATTATTACGACGGTGCTGCTGGGTATCTTGGCATTGATCGACGGGGATGATGCGCAGGCGGTCGCTAATTTACCACGCTATCATCATCAGTATCTGCCCGATGAGATTTCAGCCGAATCCAATGCATTCGATACTGAAACCATTGCCGCTTTGGAAGCAAAAGGTCATACCGTCAAGGTGTACGATCGTACATGGGGAAATATGCAATTAGTGATTTGGGATCCAACGACAGGCGAAGTGCAGGTCGGCAGTGATTTTCGTTGGCAGGGTATCAGTAAAGGCGCGGTAGGTGAGCCAATAGAGAAAACAGGTAAAGAAATAATATTTAGATAAGTATTTGTGTATATAGCAATATGTACAAATTCTGGCGTTATCTGGGCTATTAAGCTGAAATGATAATTTGATATTGATTTCATCTGACATGTTTTACCTCAAAAATTTGCCAGCTGATTCATTTGGTTCGAGGTTTTTCAAAAAGGAGCAATACCATGGGGAACATCAAAGAAATAACTATTTCCGATTATTGCGTTAAACCTGGGAGTCAGGTCGACCTCAGCCAGTGGCAGACTCGGGTCAAGCCCTACTATGAGTCGAAGCAATCATACAAAGAAAAATTGAAAACCGATATCAAACGACTGAAAAAAATCCAGCGTTTACTCTATGCACATGATCGCTATTCTTTATTGATAATTTTTCAAGCTATGGATGCTGCGGGCAAAGATGGCGCGATTCGACACGTGATGTCCGGTGTCAATCCGCAGGGTTGTCAAGTGTATAGTTTCAAACATCCTAGTGAAACAGAGCTCGACCATGACTTTTTATGGCGGACCCATCGGGCGTTGCCTGAGCGTGGACAAATCGGTATTTTCAACCGTTCTTACTATGAGGAAGTTTTGATTGTGCGGGTAAAACCAGAGGTATTGAAAGCACAGAATCTGCCTGATACTTCCTTGAATGAAAATGATTTCTGGGGACAGCGCTATCGATCGATCGTTGAATCTGAGGCACATTTGTACCGGAATGGAACGCGTATTATCAAATTTTTTCTGCACCTTTCCAAAGATGAACAGCGGCAACGATTTTTGGCGAGAATTGATAATCCCAACAAGAATTGGAAATTCTCTGATGCGGATATGGAACAGCGCCAAGCCTGGGATCAATACATGGCAGCCTATGAAGCTTGTTTGACTGCAACCAGTACTGCCGAAGCACCTTGGTATATCGTGCCTGCCGATGACAAGAAGAATGCGCGTTTGATCATCTCACAAATCATTGTCGATACACTCTCTAGCTTAAAATTATGTTATCCACCCACTAGCAATGCGCGCCGCAAGGAGTTGTTAGCCATCAGGAGCTTGTTGGAACAAGACAAGGATGAGGGTTCACACCGCAAGCATAAACCGACATCCACTGCCAATTAAACGCCCACCGACCAAGTAGATGGGCGCTGAATGATTTTATTCTAGTTTTGCATCTTGCTGCAAAAGTCTATTAACTAATTATTAGATGGTTATAGCATCAACGGCTATCGCAGCGCAGCCGAAAAAAATTGTAACCTGACTGCCAGTTGAGATTTTGTGGCTTCAGCCAGATGTAATGTTTGTTAGTTTTAGCAGTCGCAATCACTGTCCTGCTGTGCTCGCCCAGTCTTCGAGAAATTTGATTGTATTCTCAATCGTGTTGATGCGTTGAATACCTGGACCAAACTGTTCTCCAAGAACAAATACTTCTCCTCCACGGATACCAATATAGGAATTGGTGTCGGCATAATACCGATACAGATAGCCTTCGGCATTCTGATTGCGTGGGTTTGCAGGTGAGAATAATTCTGGAAAAAGTTGCTCAGCTAGCGTGAAAATTCTTTTTTCTTGTTCCCCATCCGTAATCAGAAAAATACCTCTGGATCCTTCAGAGAGTACGCCCGTGAAGATAATTTCTCCGCGATCGCTGAACTGCGTTATACTGCCGCCGACAGTTGATCCACCGTTTTTATACGCATTGCTTGCGCGATTGATATTGCCGATTTCTTTAAGTGTCCTGATTTGCTCATTAGCGAACAGTGTCATTCCCGTATTGGCGACCAACTCCATATCCAAGGAATTCTTGCCACGCCATATACTAATTTGTTGGCTTTCAACAAGATTCGAGGAATCTGCAATTAAGCTGCTGAAAGCAAATTGTCCTGTTTTGTTGATTGCGACTTGGTTGGTAAGAATGGCAAAGAACCAGGAATCACCTAAACCCGGGGGTGGGTCCCCCAATAGCGCAAGTGTAGAAAGCTGTGAAAGACCGGCTTCCTCGAGACTTGTATAGGGTTGTGTAGATCTCGGTTCTCCCAATAGTAGGGCCGTTCGCCGCTCCGTCTCTCTTGAGGCAACCAAGATGGATAAACCGCGATTGGTAGATTCTAGATAAGGATAAATTTTTGGGTTTTCGAGTCTTTCAGTAGGATCATCTGCAAGTATTTCGCCGTCCAATACCAACAAATCAAGTTTCCCGTCATTTTGGGCTACCCATACACTGCTTTGTGTCTTGGAACTCACTGTATCCTTAAGGACAGCAGTGAAGATTATCTCACTCTGGTCTGTAATGGTAGCTTTCAAAGGATATAAGCCAAGCGTGAAGATCGTGTTAGCCATGCCTGGAACAGCTGCACCTTCTGACAGAATGACTTTGGTTGTGCCGTTATGCCATTTGAAGAGACTTCGAGCGGGATTGCAAAAAGAGCCTGAGCTATTTAGTAATAACGCGCTGAATACACCTTCTCCGCTCTGATTGATGCTTAAATTGTTTATTCCAGTGAAGTTACAGCCATTGATAGGTGATTGGATCGGGGTGAGTGATGATAAATCCCAAAACCAGATACCCCAGCCAAGTGAATTAATGCCAGCAACTTCAGCTTGAATGAGCATTCCTGCATCCGTAAACACAAAATCCTGGATATTTCGTATGACCACACCTTCAGGGAAGCCAGGTGCTTGATCGCCGGTTCGGAGCACTAAGTGAGCTTGCCGATTCACAAATGCGAGTAATCCTTTATCGTTAACACTACTTACATTCCCCTTGAATTGCGCATTAAATGCAACATGGCCAGAATGTGTCACTACCATATTCAAACCAATAACGGAATCAAAGCTGATCCCTTCAGGAAAGCCGGAGGGAGAATCGTTTTCTTTAATAATCGCTTTGAGATTCCCCGGAAATCCTGCCCAGACTGCACTCGTATTATTTGCAGTAGCACGAACGCTTGTATCAGCAGCGCCAGCAAATGCGATATGGCCTGATGCACCGATAGTTGGATTATCAACATTCCAATAAACATAATTCGCAGGGAAATCGGCTGCAGGCTGTCCAATTTCAGCAATCAGCCTGACACTTGCCAAGAGTGAGGATGAGTAGAATGTGACGATACTGCAGATTAAAATGCTTAATAAGGTCTTGATCGGGGTCATGGCTTAGTTTCTCTTATCAAATTTTGTTCTTTTAGGGGTGTTTTTTTGAATTCTGCATAACATACCGTTAATCAGTACAATTCAATTCACTAAACAGGCAGTGAAATTCAATGCATATTGTAAAATTGAGTTAAAAAGGCATAGCGAAAACAATCTCCAGCCATATTCATTATCGATGCACGTTTACCAGAACCGCTTTGGCAGCAATTCATTAGGCAGCCTAGCTTCAATAATTGGATTTTTCTTGGCAGCAACCTTAGCTGAGGCGCAGCAAGCCAAACCCTCCGGAGCGGTTGTTTTCGATCCAATCACTGTGACTGCAACACGCACAGAAAAACTGCCGGAACAAATACCCAATGCGATTACCCCTATTAAGCGAAGTGAATTTACCGATCATCAGCCGGGAGCGACGCTAGACGAGTTCGCGCAGGGTACACCCGGTGTTTTTTTTCAGAATCAATATAATTTTACACAGGATTTACGGATAGCCATTCGTGGTTTTGGTGCACGTTCACCATTTGGTGTGCGGGGTATCCAATTGCGTGTGGACGATATTCCCCAAACGCTGCCGGACGGTCAGACGCAATTAGACGCAGTTGATCCAGCATTGATTGAACGAATGGAGATCGTGCGGGGCCCGTCGGCATCATTGTTCGGCAATGCATCGGGTGGCATGATCAGTATCACTACACGCTCACCACGTGAGAAATTTGAACTGTCACCACGTCTCGTTTTTGGCCAATACGGTTTTCTGAAATCGGAATTATATGCAGGAGGGCGGATGGACTACTTTGACTATGGATTATTTGGCTCATATCTGCAGCAGAACGGTTGGCGCACTCATAGCAGCATGGAAAACTGGTTCTCACAGGTCAAGCTAAATTTCCAGACGTCACCCGATTCAGATTGGATGGTAATGTTTCATAAATTTTATTCACCCGATTCGAAAGATCCTGGTGCATTGACGCTTGCCGAGGTGAAAGACAACCCTCGGCAAGCGTCGGCGAATAACCGGCTATATAACGCCAGCGAAGCCATCAGCCAGGAACAATTTGCGATACGCTACCGCAAAAGCCTGACTGCCAATCAAACTTTAACGCTTGTTGCACACACTTTGCATCGAGATTTTCAGAATTTGCTACCCTTTACCAATGGTGGTCAAGTGGAATTCGATCGATGGACAGGGGGGCTGACGACCCAGTTTACAAGCGATCACACGTTGTTTGAACGTGCTAATCGCTTACTGGTGGGGGTCGATTACGCTATCCAGAATGATGACCGGCAGCGTTTTAATAACCATTTTGGCGTGCGAGGTGCGACGAATCTCGATCAGGTCGAACGCGTACAGAATGTTGGGCCCTTTTTTCGCAACGAATGGCGCGTAACCAATAGCCTGGATTGGGTAGTGGGGGGACGCTGGGATTGGCTGCATTATCGGGTAAAAGATGCCTATCTTGTCGACAACGATCAATCGGGGAAGCAGACGCTTTCTCAAGTGAGCGGTACAACGGGGTTGGTATATCGCCTGCATGACAACCATCAAATTTTTACCCATATTGCATCGGTATTTGAAGCGCCTACAACGACGGAACTGATCAACAATCCAGCAGGAATAGGAGGGTTCAACCGCAACCTCAAAGCGCAGACATCCTTGAGCAAAGAGATCGGATTACGCGGAAAGCCAGGCGGTTTTGAATATGAGGCGACATTCTTTCATATTCATACCCGTAATGAGATTACACCTTTCGAGCTGCTGGATGCGCCTGGCCGGGCATTTTTTCGCAATGCGGGAAAGTCGCGCAGGCTCGGTGTTGAAACTCGGCTGGCCACACCAATATGGAATGGATTCAGAGGCGAAATTGCCTATACCTTTTCAGATTTCGAATTCGAGCGCTACATTGTCGATGATATCGATCTGAGAGGGAACGCTTTTCCTGGTTTACCAAGGCATCGATGGGAAGGGCGAGTGCGTTACACACATCCTACCGGTGTATTTGGGCAATTGCATGTTCATAGAGTCGGGGAGTTTTTTGTGAATGATACCAATACTGCCACTAATGATGCCTACACACTGGGACAGTTGTTGCTGGGTTGGGAAAAGAAGTATGGCTCGTTCGAGGGCTCTATATTTTTCGGTATCAATAATCTGTTTGACGAGCGGTATAACGCAAATACACGTATCAATGCCGCGTTTGGCCGATATTTCGAGCCAGGCCCACCACTCAACGTTTTTGGAGGGGCGCGTGTCCGTCTTGTTACGTTTTAACACGCCCTGAGAGGGCGTCATTCAAACCTGATCGTGTGAATGGAGCTTAATTCTGTTCATGCAGCTCAAAAGGCAGTTCTCCCTGTGTTGAATCTGAAATCTGTGGTAGTGAGTGAGGGGAAGACAATGTGCTGACCCGTATGCCGAGCAGCCGTAACTTTTTCTCGATCGGTACGCGCCGTAAACATTCTCTCGCTGCACGTCGTATCGAAATATCGTCAGCGATATAAGTAGCCAATGTGGTGTCGCGCGTAACAGTCCGGAAATCCTCGAAGCGTAGTTTGATACCAATGGTTCGCCCTACATAACCTTTGCGTTGTAAATCCTGAGCAATTTTTTTGCACAGATGAGTCAACGCTTCAGATAAAGCAGCGCGGTCAATGCAGGGGTGAAGATTACGCTCAAAAGTCGTTTCCCGGCTGATCGATTTGGGTTCCGAGCAGGTAATGACAGGCCGTTGGTCAATACCGCGGGAGGCCTCATGTAACCAAATCGAATAGCTGCGACCAAAGTGCGTTTGCAGGAAACCCAACTTAGCTTGTGCCAGCTCAGCGATTGTTTCGATACCCAGCGAGATCAACTTTTTTTCAGTTTTAGGACCGATACCGCTGATTTTGCGCACAGGTAGCGGCCAAATACGCCTTGGAATATCGGCCATCTCCAGAAGTGTGATGCCATCCGGCTTTTCAAGATCAGAACAGATTTTTGACAATAGCTTGTTTGGCGTGATGCCGATCGAGCAAGTGAGGCCGGTTGCGACAAATACAGCTTGTTTGATGCGTTTTGCAAGCGTCAGACTATCTTCAGGCAATAAACTGAGATCGATATAGATTTCATCGATGCCAGTATCTTCGATCTGAGGCGTAATTGAGGCCACTGCGGCTTTGAACAAATGAGAATAATGGCGATATGCCTCAAAATCAGCAGGAAGCAAAATTGCATCGGGAGCGAGTTGCGCTGCTTTCATCATCCCCATTGCCGAGAAGACACCCAATGCACGTGCTTCATAGGTGGATGTCGTCACCACCCCTCTGCCAACATAATCACGCAGCCTTGAAAATCGTAAACTCCCGTCTGCTTGCATGACCGGCTTATGATCGGAACGCCCGCCAATGACGACCGGCAGGCCACGTAATTGGGGATATCGTAGTAGTTCTACTGATGCGTAGAAAGCATCCATATCGAGATGAGCAATTCGACGAGGCAGAGTAATCATAGTGATGAGCGATAAGTATGTACTTATAGATTCATAGTAGAAAAAATAGAATTTTGACTAAATATTTAATTCTACGTATATTTCTTTTCTCTTAAAGGTAAAGTTGCGCTTTTTTATTTAGAAGTCACAGATAAGTTATGAATATACTTTTCATCGAGGATCATGTACTGGTTAGAGAGTCGATAGTCTATGTACTAAAAAAATTGTATGAAGATAT
Organism: Nitrosomonas nitrosa; assembly: GCF_003051105.1. Taxonomy (GTDB): domain Bacteria; phylum Pseudomonadota; class Gammaproteobacteria; order Burkholderiales; family Nitrosomonadaceae; genus Nitrosomonas; species Nitrosomonas nitrosa. Next base: position 183,508 of record NZ_QAOO01000001.1, read on the forward strand.
ATTTGTAATTGAAACTTCAAGTATTCCTGAAGCTTTGCAATTAATTCCCAATATGAAATCGCTTGATATGGTTTTGCTCGATATAGCGTTACCAGGAGTAGATGGTTTAACTGCATTACCGGACTTACGTAAAGAATTGGGGGCATTGACACCGATAGTGGTGCTAACCGGATCGGATGATTCTGACATCCTCAGAAAAGCTAAGGAAAGAGGTGCAACAGACTGCATTCATAAAAATTGCAACAGAAACGAATTGGTAAATCGTCTGAAATTTATCATAGATACCACTTCCGAACAGGCACCACCCGACACAGATAACCTATCTCATGAATCCTTAACTTTGCGGGAAAAAGAAGTTCTACAATTGATTGCTAGGGGAGATCAAGACAAAGTTATTGCATTCAAATTAGGAATCACTATTGGCACCACAAAAAATCATATTGGCAAAATCTTACTGAAACTGAATGCGACCAATAGGATGTGTGCCGTACTGAAAGCAATTGAACTCCGAATTATTCCTCCATTAGATTAGCTTTTTTTCTCATTTTCTCTATCGCTATCTAATAGCTCTTGAATAGTTGAACGGAGCAATGGCAGTTCTACTGGTTTATGCAACAATCGGAAGCCGCTCGCAATAGCTTCCTTGAGTCTTTCTGGAGCGGTATCCCCGGTTAGCAATATCACTGGTAAAGGGTATAAAAAGCAGCTCTGAATTTTTTTTCCCACTTCAATACCAGACTCACTCTCAGCAAGCCGATAGTCGATGATGAGTAGATCTGGCTTTACTTGATAGCGATCAATCTGCTTGAAAGCTTCATCTGAAGAAAGGGCAGTGATCACCTGCCGACATCCCCAATGTGTCAGTAATCGACGCATTCCCTCTAATACCGACATGTCATCATCCAATAGAAGGATCGAGTATTTGGTAAGAGAAGGTACAACTGGGCGGTTCGTCAATTTTACATCATGTATTTCATGAACAACTCTAGCCTGTGGCAAGGTTATCGAGAAACAGGAACCACGGCCAAGATTTGAGACTACTTTAATTTCATGTTTTAGAAGATTGGCTAGCCGCTTGACAATAGCAAGCCCTAACCCAAGCCCTTGCCGTCGATCCCGCGCCGGATTACTCACTTGGTGAAATTCAATGAAAATTTCATCGAGTTGATTTTCAGGAATACCGCGGCCATTATCAAAAACCTGGATTTGAACATTGTCGCCGCGTGACCGTGCTGCGACCAGAACACGCCCATTCTCGGTATATCGCAGTGCATTACCGATCAGATTACGCAGTATACGCTCTAACATAGTGGGGTCGCTGCGAACAGAGATGGATGTGTGGCGAATTTTCAATCTATTGCGGTTTTCCAACGCAATCGGCATAAATTCCGACTCTAGCTTAGTAAAAAGGGTTGCAAGCTTAAAGTTGGCTATTTTAGGCTTGACTACCCCTGCGTCTAATTTTGATACATCCAACAAAGCGTTGAGCATTGAGTTGATAGCACCGATAGACTCGTCTATCTGGGTAATCAATATATTGTTCTCAGGTTCGCGCACACGATCGGAAAGCTCTGCAAAAAACAAACTGAGCGCATGGATAGGTTGACGCAAGTCATGGCTGGCTGCAGCCAGAAAGCGGGTTTTGGCCGCATTGGCCAGTTCTGCCGTTTTACGTGCTTTTTCAAGGGCGCGTTCACGCTTGATCAAATCGCTGATATCCGTGTAAGTCAGTACTCGTCCCCCATGCTGCAATTCAGTTTGTCTTATTTGAAAAATTCGTCCATCATTCAAGCGAAGCTCAGCGCTTTGTATTGATTGCATTTTCAGTGGAAGTTCACTCAAAATGGATTCGATATCGGTATCGACCGTGATATTGTTTCCTGCTGGACCCAACAAATCGACAAATTGTCGATTCCACATACGAAGCTTACCCTCCCGATCGGACATGCTGATTCCTTGGTTCATGTTTTCCAGAGCGGTTTCCAAAAGCAAGGATTTTTCTTCGCTCTCAAGGCGCAGCGCAACATTTTCGAAATTCAGGCGCAGCGCAGAATCATAAATTCGTCCAATTTTAAAGCTGCCGAAAAGCCCGCATAAGGCAGAAACAGTCAGAATGAAGCCAAAACTAAAACTCTCATCGGTTCCTTGTACAAACAGGGGAATAACGAGTGAGCCGATAGTTGGAATAAAAAAAACGATAACTGCCGGCATGTAATTGAACCACGACAAGATTGCACCCATCGACACGAAGTAAGTAGTGATCGACATCACCAACAAGGTGTAAGGTTGTGCCTCATCTATAAACAGTAGGTTGGCAATGCCCCAGCATGACCCCGAGGTTGCCGCCCCGACGAGTAAAAAGAATTTGATCTTTTTGATATCTGAAGGATTTTGGGGATTAATACGGCTTCTATAAAATTGAAGGTAAGCCCATCTAGTAAAATTGATGGCATTGAGTGCAATGAACCAGGTAAGGAGAGTGTATCGGGAAACGTTATTCCAAAGCACCAAAACAAGAACGATGGTAAACACCAGTACCGCTAGGAACATGAAAATTCCCTGTTCCGTTGCTGTCCGTATACGTTCAACTTCAATCTCGACTTGAAACTTCTGCGCTACGTTTTCAGGGGTTTTCATGGCAAGTGCTCATGATATAAATATATGGCTGATAGCTATCGATTCCCAAATAAATTCCAATACTGGTTAAAAGCCAGGATTGAAGTTTCGTTTATATTCTACCGATTTATAGATTTATGAGAATGCTCTGAAAAATAAATGTCGCTTGGTATATCTCACCTAACCGTTCGATCAATGGCAAATTAGTGGAAAACCGAATGCTTATGCAGCTATTAACTTTTGATAGAGGAGCGAGGTTTCCTGGCTAGGGCCAATGCCCAGATGAGAACGAAGCGCATGACGCAACCGCTGGTAAGTAAATAGCGCTTCAGTACGCCGACTGAGCCGAGCATAACAAATCATAAGACGGTGATAGAAAAGTTCCGCCACAGGTTCAGCTTCGATTGCTTTGAGATAACAGGCCGCTGCATCCTGCCATTTACCGTTTTGCTCGAGTAAAGTGCCGAATCGTTCCGCCATGTCCACATAATGAGCGCGCAACCGGTCACGGAAATTCAATACCCAACATGCGGATTCACCTTCCAGAAAGCAACCGCGATACCAGTCGAGGGCTTGCTGAATCGAAATCGGGGTGGCATCCGGTAGATGTGCCACCCTATTAAACACTAAGCTATCCACCCAGACAAAACCTGGATCGAAAGATAGATAGCGATCTTTCATTCTTATAGATTGTTCATGATTCAGCAATTTACGCAAACGATGCAGCGTGGTTCTGAGCGCCTGTTCTGCGGCATCTCCATTCGAATCTGGCCACAGATCGTCGATCAGACGACTCTGGCTGGCTTGTCCACCATAAGCACACAAACATTTGAGCAGCTCAAGAGGCTTGTGCTGAGTCTTTCGAGCAAAATGAAGTGGCACTCTATCAAGTAAAACCTCAAAACGGCCAAGCGTAAAAACTCTGATCGGCCAGGGCCAGGACTCGAGTTCGTGTGATTCGGCTTTGATATGATGACGGCGGATCAGGCTTTGTACGTAGATCACTTCGATACCAGATTGCAGTGCAAGTGCGAGTAGATGTGACAGCACCGATGGATCCCACTGGTAATCGGGTAGAATAAAATTATTTTCATGACCGATCCGTAAGCCTGCCCGCAATGGAATAAGCGCTTTCTCCATGTTACCTTCCTTCAACCAGGAATGGGCCTCAATCAGGAGATATTGATATTCATTAATCTTATTTATCATGATTTATACATACAAGTCGTAGTTGTAGGTAAATAATCTCCAGCAGTTCCTCCATATTGCCTATCTCCAATAGAAGCTTGATAAGCTTCCTACTGAAGAAATGCTGGCATCAACATTTACCCTGCTTCATCTGATCTGTTAATCACTGCTTCTACTTTACGTTCGACGGAACCTTGTAACCGATTCCGTCTACACGAATTCAAGATGCTCTATTACATCGCAATGTGCTTAGAATCCGGCGGCCATTGCATCCGGCAAAAAGTCGTCTACGGTACCAACCAGCGTAATAGAATTGCCGTCATAAAAATAAATGTGATCATCTTGCTCACCTAGCGCATTACCATTCTCATACACCCGGGCGTAATAACCGAAAACATCCTGAGAGGTTGGATGATTGGGAAAGAGATCGGAATAGATACTTTCCGCCCAATTGTATAGCCGGTCAGCGGTTGGCAGTGAGGTGAGATCTGGAGGAATCATCCATTCAATTTCATTACCATCGGCGTCATAGCGCTTCGCGTATACGCCATAGTCGCTGCCATCCTGGCCATAAGAATCCCAACTCACTACGAATCCACCGTCAGCAAGCGCTGCAACCGATGAGTTGGATTGGTGGCCGGTTGACGTAGTATTGACGCGGAATTCGCCACCCTGTATCTCACCATTGGCATCATAGCGTTGTGCGTATACACCAAACCCATCGCCATCCTGGCCAAAAGACTGCCAGGTCACCACAAATCCCCCATCAGTGAGTGCCGTAGTCGATCGGCCCACTTGATCACTGGCTGTTGCAGTATTGATGCGGAACTCTCTCCCCAATTCTGCACCGTTGGCATCGTAGCGTTGTGCGTAAACGCCATAACCACTGCCATCCTGGTTATAAGAATTCCAGGTCACCACGAACCCACCATCGATGAGTGCCGTAATTGATGGAGCCATCTGGTGACTGGCCGTAGTGGTATTGACAAGAAATTCAGCACCCTGCACCTCGCCCACGGAATCATAGCGCTGTGCGAATATGCCATAGCTATCGCCATCCTGGCCATGAGATGCCCAACTTACCACGAATCCGCCATCAGAGAGTGCCGTGATTGAAGGGTTAATTTGACTGCTAGTCGTCGTTGTATTGACAAGAAATTCTCTACCCAACTCTGCACCGCTGGCAGTGTAGCGCTGTGCGTATATTCCAAATTCGTTGCCATCCTGGTTATAAGAATTCCAGGTCACCACGAATCCGCCGTCGGCAAGCGCAGCAACCGACGGATTCGATTGATTATCGGCTATAACAGTATTGATAAGAAATTCACCGCCTTGCGCTTCGCCGTTGGCAGCATAGTGCCGCGCGTATACGCCAAGACCATCGCCATCCTGGTTATAAGACTCCCAACTCACCACGAATCCGCCGTCGGCAAGCGCCGCAATCGATGGAATCCGTTGGCTGTCAGTATGATTAGCTTTAGTATTGATGCGAAATTCATCGCCCCGCGCCACGCCACTGGCATCGTAGCGCTGCGCGTATACATCAAAGAAGCCATCCCCATTTTGGTTATAGGATTGCCAGCAAACAACAAATCCACCATCGGTAAGCGCAGCAGTCGATGGGCCTCCTTGGTAATTGGTCATATAGGTATTGATCAGTGTATCGGTAATCATGATTCCTCCTTCAACCATTGCAGTTATTTGTCAGATAAAATAAAAACGTATCTGTTAAATATTCGTTTAATGGTAGATTCAACGAATAGTGGGGAACAGTGTGCATCAACTGCATTCATTCAAAAATATGCAATTGGAACTATAACTTGTGGCAGATATCTGCCTGAATTGAACTTAGGGAAGGATAGAAAAAGAAAGAATGGGCATTGCGCTTCTATTGGTTCGTATACTGAAATTTTGGGAATGATGATAACTTTGTCATGGTTGAACGATCTGGTGGAATAGGCCAAAAGACATATGTCCACTGATATCTGCTCACGGAATGAAAAGAGCGTCAATCATCGATCTATGGTCAATCGACTCAGTATCGCCTATTGCTAAAACCAGTTGATAACATCCCGTCAGCTATTCCGTAGAAGTGTATTATCAATAAATACGTTAAATAGGCGGATTCACAATACGACCCAAACTACCAAGCTTCAGACAAACCTGGTCTGCTCAATTCTGATATCTGCAATGAGCCTATTCACCATACCTTTTCGAAAAGCATCTTATCTTTATCGATCATACGCGTGTTATCTAAGTCAGTACTTGTTTTGGCTTTCAGCTCCGGCATTGAGCGCAGGTATTGCCGTAATGGAGCAAAGTGTCAAGGAGTTGGGACAAGCTTTTTCAGGTGCTCCAGTCAATATAGATGATGGGAGCATGGTTTTTTTCAATCCGGGTGCGATGAACCAGGTCCGCGGTAAATTGATTTCCGTCGCAGGATACGTCATTGCACCCTCTGTCGCCTTTCAAGATAGTTCTTCGCATTTAAGTCCATCGCTTGGGGGAATGCCTATTCTTGGAAACAATGGAGGTGATTTAACCGACCCGGTTTTCATTCCAAATTTTTATTATGTACATGAACTGACGGAGAGACTGGCATTTGGTTTCGGAGCCAATGTGCCCTTTGGGATGCGCAATAGCTATCATCCGGATTGGAAAGGACGATATCAAGCTATCGACTCAGAAATTATGACATTGAATATCAATCCATCGTTATCGCTACAGTTAACTGAAAAAACTTTCATTTGGCGCGGGCTTCAATGCTCAGTACCTGCATGCCAAATTAACCAATGCGATCGACTTTGGGGCGATTTGTTTCCAAGTTGTGGGAACCACGCCGTGCGCCAATCAGGGACTGTCTCCACAAACTGCAGACGGTTATACGTCGCTCAAAGGTGATAGCATAGGGATTGGATATAATTTCGGTGCTTTCTACGCTATGAATCAAGATACCCATTTCGGCGTCAGTTACCGATCAAGGATCGCTCACGATGTTCGAGGCAGAGCAGATTTCTCCTTGCCCGATAGTGCTGTTGCGCTGGTCCAAGGCAAAGCTTTCATCGATTCCAACGCTCGTACAGCAGTCACCTTGCCTGATAATGTTTTGATCGGCTTCTCACATCATTTTAACCCCCGCTGGATGATTTCCGCGGACGCTTTATGGACAAACTGGAGTCTTATTCAGGAGCTCAGAACAAATTTCTCGTCGGCACAACCTGATGATATCCAGCATCTAAAATGGAAGGATACTTGGCGATATGCTTTTGGTATCAACTATTTTTCGGAAAGCAATAAGTGGGTTCTAAGATCGGGATTTGCATACGATCAAACACCCGTTCCCGATTCACAGCACAGATTGCCACGTATACCGGATAGTGATCGTTTTTGGCTAACAGCAGGTTTCACCCATAAGCTCCAAAAAAATATCCATATCCACGGCGCTTATGCGCACTTATTCCTGCAAGACTCCCTTATCAATAGAAGAGGCCCTGTTAACGATTTTCTCGTGGGGCAATATTCTGCACAAATCAATATTATTGGTTTTCAGATGGATTTGAGATTCTAAAATATATTCTGGTTGTATGGTACCCACTCATCTACTGGGTTTATGGTAACGAATCTGTCGGATTCAACGGCGTATATTTCCACTCGGGCGCCTGTGAATCTGTGTCGCACAAAGTATGGGCAAAGCACTCCACATACACGTTCAAGCACAGGAAAAGTGCATAAACAGTTACTCTGCAGGCGTCAATTCCAACAAATACCTTTCCTGCGAGGGATCCGCGCAGCGTAAGCTTGGAAATTAAGTAGCTATATTCTCATTGTTATTCAACTCCCAGGCTACACTATCAAGACTATTAACTCTAGCAGTTAGATCGGACAGGTCATTCCAGACAGTAAACGGATCAACGATATAGAATGCATAACGTGCACGGCAATAATTGGTGGCTACCGTCCGTGTCTGAGTACCAACATTACCAGTAGCATCAAATGAAAAAGGAGGAATACACAATAAATTGAACAGCTCAGCCTTCTCTAGTGCCCAGATACCCTGTTTATTAACTTCGAGTCCAGGGGCAGATACCTGCTCATCAGTAATGGTTACGCCATCATCCCCATCCGGGTTGAATGCAAAAGATCCTGGTGTTGCCGTCATTGGATCGATACCTGGTATTGCGTCAGGTGTTGCAGCAGGGCGTGTAGTGGGTGCGGGAGCCACTAATCGAACAAGCTTTGATTCTTGTTCAAGCACTTTTCCTACATAACGGGTGTGCAGAGGTAATACGGAGACATTGAGAAAGCGCTCGGTCACACCGGTGATAGTATCGCGAATCGTTAGATTAAATAATTCTTCCACGCCAATTTCAGGACGCGTATTGTGGTCAATTCGTAATCTGAGCTGCTCTCCCCATTTACCCGGTGATGATGCAATCAGATTGAGCGTATCGGCTATGCCAGTTGCAGCTGCCCCATTATTAACGACCCTTATGATCAATGCAGCTGATCCACCATTCTGAAAAAATTGATTGACCGCATAGGTCATTGGACTTTGACGCCAGAGACCACCAAAGTCTCGCTCAAACTCCGAAAAACTCTGAATGCGTATAGGCCCCTCCGTATCAAGTGGCCCTCTTTGTGTTGGCCCAATAAATGCAGCAATCGACGTCTTGACACGGGTTATAGTTCGAATTCCACTGGGAATTTCTTTGATATAAACACCCGGGTAACTCATTGCAGTTGGCATTTGCAACCTCCTTTTTACTTTTAGCGTATATCAAACAGCTTTTTTGGTTAGCATAATCCGGCTATTGACTTTAAGCTTTTAAAATCTTATAAAGCCTTGTTTGTTTCATCCAAGATCGCCTCGCAAATAATTTAAATTAAGCTTATTAATTTGGAAGTTACAGATCAGTTACACGTCAGTTACAAATAAGTTCTATAGCCTGGCTAGTTAAAGCTTGAAACCCGATTTGATACTGTTTTGCTTAAGCGTAGTTCAACAAACCATCGGAAAGCTAGTTGCATTCATTATTCAGAGTGGATCATAAGCAATACCTGGGCAATACCTGGGCAATACCTGGAAGAATAAAAGCAGTTATCAGCAGTCGTTCTGGAAGTATCGAAGGGCGGTGTTCATTTGAATATACAGTATCAAATTGGTGATCTGATCAATCTTCACACTGCTTAACTGAATAGCCATTACCAAAACCAGTGGTCCCTTAGTGATATGAAGTTCTCGGGCTAGCGCTAGCTAACCAAAGGTACGCCGCACTCTGCCGGGCAGACGTGCCAATAAAGTAACGCCGCGCATGAGTAGGAAAATGTGTAAGGCGAGCCATAGGCCAGTGTTGGCCATATCTTGCAGCAACCAGTATGCAATAAGATAAGCACCTAATGATACAAGCATCATCAGGCTCATATCTCGCGACCAAGTGGCGCCGATAAATACGCCATCCATTTGGAATGCAAGGACGCCGCTGAGTGGTAGTATTGCGGCCAGCAGTAAGTATTGCGTTGCTTCTGCTTGGACGGGTTCAAGTGTTGTGATGAGTCTGATCAGGTCTATACCAAATAGCCAAAAGACGATCGACAGCAGCATTGCCATGAAGGTGTTCCAGGCAAATGTTAGTCCTAAACCTCGCATGAAGCCTGCACGATAATTGGCACCGATGGCACGGCCGACAATCTGCTCGGCTGCTATGGCGAGTCCGTCCAGGAAATAGCTCGCGATCATAAAAAAATTCATCAGAACGGCATTCGCAGCGAGTGTCAGCTCACCGAAATGAGCACTTTTAGTGGTAAAAAATGCGAATGCGAATAACAAGGCAAAGGAGCGTAGCATGATGTCAACATTGAGATTGGCAAAACGCCATAGGGCATCACGATCGAGTAACTGCGTCCGGGAAGGGCGAGTGTTGCGATCCAGCAAGCGGTAGCAAATGTATAACCCAAGCAATAACGCGCATAATTCGCTAATAACTGTCGCAATCGCGACACCTTGAATACCGAATTCTAGATAAAGTCCCAACGAGATGGAAAGCGCGATATTGCTACCATTGAGGGTGAGCTGAAGCAATAAACCAGTTCGCGCCTTACCGAGACCGACGAGCCAGCCGAGTATTGCGTAATTTGCTAAAGCGAGTGGTGCGCCAACTATACGAATCAGCACATAGTATTGGGCTGCTAGTGTGACCTCGTCGCCTGGTGCCATCAGGTAAAGGCCAAAAGCGAGTAATAGTGGTGAAAACATAGCCAAAACGAGACCGCCAATAATCGCAATGATCAGTGCGCGTATAAATATTGCTTGGATTTCTACCTTGTCTCCTTGGCCTAAAGCTTGAGCGGTCAGTCCCGTCGTGCCTGAACGCAGGAAATTAAATGTAGTAAATATGATATCGATGAGTATGGCGCCTACAGCCAATCCGCCTATCAAAGAAGCTTCACCCAATCTTCCCACCACGGCCGTATCGACCAATCCGAGCAGTGGTGTCGTCAAGTAAGCAAGTGTCATCGGAACAGACAGACTAAAAATGCTGCGGTGGGTGATGATAAAAGGGCGAACAGGTTGAGTCATCGTTATTCAATATGAATGAGATTGTGCAATTCTCGGTGATGCTTCTACAGGCGTCGATAAAAATTGCTTGACCTGCAAAACAGGGGCAGCGTCGATATCATCATGGTAGCAAGTCGCGTTACTGTCTGGAATCGCTATTAAACGAGTACAATTCTGGGTTTCTAATCACAATAAAAAGTCTTTAAATGCCCATTGCTGAATTGAACCCGCAAGCGCTTCGTTTGACGATAGATCCGGATTCACTTGGATTTTCAGATACTTCTGAATTGATCGGTCAGTCACTTTCCTGGATAGGTCAGGAACGTGCCGAGAAAGCTGCTTATTTTGGCCTCGCTATGGAACAACCTGACTATAACTTATTCGTATTGGGCGAGGTAGGCAGTGGCCGGTCTTCGTTACTCCGGGAAGCGATGGTTAAAGTCGCCGCGAACAAACCAGTGCCAGCCGATTTATGCTACCTCCATCATTTTGACCAACCTGAACGACCATTGGCTATGCGATTGCCCGCGGGGCAAGGGCGCTTGCTACGCCAAAAGCTAGCGCAATTATCGAAATATTTGCAAACGGAAATTCCCCGCTATCTTGATAGCCTGGATTTCAGATCGGAGTGCGAACGTATCGAGAAGAAATTCAAACAGCAGGAAACCAAAGCTTTTGCGCTGCTCGATGCGTTTGCCGAGCAACACCATTTTGCCATCCAGCGTGAAGCGGATCGTATGGTATTCACACTGCTAGACCCATCGGGAAAAGTCCTCACCGAAACGGAGGCGCTTGCATTGCCCAAGGAGCGCCGGTTAGAAATCGAGCAAGCCGAACAAGCATTGCAGGCAGAAATTGCACGCTATTTCGAGACAGTCCGTCCCCTGGAGCGGGAAAAAGAGGATACGTTAGCCCAATTGCAGCGTGATAGGGTAAAAGTCGTATTGGAAAAGGAACTGCAGACAATCCGGAGTGCGCTGGAACTATCGGCGGAAGATAGCGATACATTCAATCATTACCTTGAATCATTAGAGATGGATATTCTCGATAATCTATCGCTTTTCAAGGCTGCTGACTCCGAAGATGACAAGCGTAAAGATGAATTGAAATTGCTGCTTACCCGCTATCAGATCAATCTCGTGGTCGATAACCATGAGTTGCAGGGTGCACCGGTCGTCATTGAAGAAAGCCCATCCTTGCGGTCGCTATTTGGGAGTATCGAATATCAGTCGGTGGAAGGGGTGCTTGTCACTGATTTTACGCGTATTCGGGCGGGTAGTTTGCTCAAGGCACATGGCGGGTTTCTGATGCTACATCTTGATGATTTACTCGTAGATAGTTTGGTTTGGGAAAAGCTGTGCCGCTTTCTCCGGAGCAGTTTATTGCAACTTGAAGAGCCTGGCATCACTTCGAGTCAAATGATGGCAGCGTCTCTTGAGCCTGAAGCAGTGAGAGTTCGTGTCAAAATTGTCTTGATTGGTTCGCGCGAGCAATTTTATATATTGCAGGAAGAAAACCCGGAGTTGGCACGGCGGTTTCGTGTAAAGGTCGATTTTGCCGATAGCTTCCTATCCAATCCGCAAAGCCGCCGCGCATCCGCCGTGTTTGTGGCACATGCTTGCCAGGAATCGCGCTTGCCTCATTTTACGGCAGCAGCGGTTGCGCGTTTATTGGAAGAATGTCATCGGGAGAGCAATGATCAATCGCGGCAGAGTGCTATTTTCAGTCGTACTGAAACGCTGGTGCTCGAGAGCGCTGCGCAATGCAAGGCCCATACTGGTTGTTTGGTGGATGTGGGCGATGTCGAAAGTGCGCTGCGCGCGCGCATTCAGCGTCATAATTACCCCGATGAATGCTTGCAGGAATCGATCGCGGATGGTGACATCATGATTACGATCGATGGGGAGAAAATCGGCCAGATCAATGGATTGACGCAAATCGATCTGGGTGATCACTGCTTTGGTGCGCCGGTACGTATTACGGCGCACACTTTTGCCGGCGAGAATGGGGTATTGAATATTGAGCGTGAAGTGGGGCTGTCCGGTCCGATTCATGATAAGGGAATGTTTATTTTACAAAGCTATTTGGCAGCGCTGTTTGCACATATCGCGCCCCTTGCCCTGAATGCTTCCATCGTTTTTGAGCAAGAATACAGTGGTATAGAGGGGGATTCCGCATCCTGTGCAGAATTGTATGCCTTACTTTCCGCGTTATCTGGTATTCCGTTGAGGCAGGGTATTGCGGTGACGGGTGCAATCAACCAACATGGTGAGGTTCTGCCGGTAGGGGGAATCAACGAGAAAATCGAGGGTTATTTCAATATCTGCAAAACCGCTGGTTTGAATGGATCACACGGTGTGCTGATGCCTCGCCGCAACCGAAGACATTTGATGTTGTCACATGAAGTGATCGAAGCGGTTACTCAAGGGTTGTTTCATATCTATACAGCGGAGCATATGGGTGACGGGATCGAATTGTTGACTGGTTATCCTGCCGGAATTACAACGGATACGAGCTTGAATGAAATCATTCATTATCCGCAAGACAGTGTTTTGGGTTACGCGCAAAGAGCTTTACGCGCTTATCGTCTGGCTTGTCAGCATTCGCAGCATCCAAAGACGGAACGTAGACGATTCGGCGTCAGTGAAAGATAGCGGTGCTGACCAGGGCTACAAGTCATGCTTGAGTCAACAATTTGGTTGTTCAAACTGATTGATTTTAAATGGAGGAGAAAAGATGCGCATTGCACTGATATTCATGCTGTTGCTTGCCCCGCCTGTTTTGGCCTGTGATAGCGCTTTATTGGATCAAAATTTCAGGAAACTTGCCAGCTCAGAGACAGTTAATCTATGCGATACCTATTCAGGAAAGGTGTTGCTTGTCGTCAATACAGCAAGTAAATGTGGGTATACGCCCCAATACGATAGTTTGGAAAAACTGCATGCAAAATATGAAAAGCAGGGGTTTACCGTTTTAGGGTTTCCTTCCAATGATTTCATGGGTCAAGAGCCCGGTACGGAAGAGGAAATTCAGGATTTCTGTCGCTTAACTTACGGCGTTCAATTCCCAATGTTCGAGAAAATAACGGTTAAGCCTACCGATGCTCATCCCTTTTATGCACAGCTTGCAGCCGTCTCGGGTACCTATCCCACCTGGAATTTCCATAAATACCTGATAGGCCGTGATGGGAAGCTGATCAAACAATTTAGCCCTCAAACCAAGCCTTTGGATCCGTCTATCGTCGCGGCGATCGAACAAGCTCTGAAATAACCGTCACAAAAATGATCAATGTGGCCAATCTGACTAAAAGCTGGCCACATTGAGAAATAGTGGCTTGTTTGATCGTACCGCTTTTGCCGAGCGATATCGATATAGCGCAGCGAACAGAATGATATTAAAGCTACTCAGTCGATTTTTAATCACGCAAGGATTGTTCCATAATCGACAACAGTCATTCTTATTTTTGCCGACTTAACCTTATGGAAGAACAAGGGTAAAGTAGAACCTCGATTATTCATTTCGGGAGAAAATCATGTTTCAAGCTATTCATAACGTAACGACTCGTTTATTGACGCAACCTACGATTGCTAGCCTGTTATTTCCATTGGCGCGCATATCGCTCGCATTGGTATTTGTAATGGCAGGTTTTAACAAACTGGGTGATGGCTACGATGGCACCGTTCAGTATATGGCGAGCATGGGCGTGCCTGGGTATTTATTGCCACTCGTCATTGCACTTGAAATCGGTGGGGGTCTGGCGCTCATGGCCGGTTGGCAGACGCGGGCTACAGCCGTGTTGCTGGCTGTATTTTCATTGACAACAGGTTATATTTTCCACAGCGCTATCGATGATCCCATGCAAAAAATCTTACTTTTGAAAAATATCAGCATTGCAGGGGGATTATTGATTCTGTCATTGACAGGTGCCGGGCGGTTATCGGTGGATCGTACGCTTTACCGCGATGGCGTCTGATTTCCAAGTGAATAGGAGAGAAACATGTTAGCGCTTAGGCTGGCCAATTCACGCGGTGTGACGCACCTTGAGTGGCTGCATTCACAACATACTTTTTCGTTTGGCAATTATGTCGATCCAGCTCACATGGGTTTCTCGGATTTGCGAGTGATCAACGAAGACCGCGTGCAGCCTGCACGTGGCTTCGCTACGCATTCTCACCGCGATATGGAGATATTTTCTTATGTACTGGAAGGCGCACTCGAACACCGGGACTCAATGGGTAATAGCTCGGTTATTCGTCCAGGAGATGTACAGATGATGAGCGCGGGAACCGGTGTTACGCATAGTGAGCTCAATCCTTCCACACATGAAGATGTGCATTTTTTGCAAATCTGGATCATGCCAAATCAACTAGGCGTACAGCCGCGCTACCAGCAACAGCATATCGATAAGGCTGAAAAACGCGGAAGCTTGCGTTTGATCATTTCGCCCAACGGTGAAAGCGGATCACTCTCGGTCTATCAGGATGCGCGAGTATATGCGGGGTTATTTGACGGCGATGAACAATTCACCTTGCCATTGCCTGAAAACCGTGCTGCCTATGTGCATGTGGCGCGGGGTGCGCTGGAGGTAAACGGATATCGTCTGAAAGCGGGCGATGGTGCAAAGATACTCAATGAATCTCAGCTTTCCCTGAACCATGGCCAGAATGCCGAGGTACTGGTGTTTGATTTGAGATCAGCTGTTTAATCTAAATTTTTGTGTACTGTACCAGGGTGCACAAAAAATTGGGTTAATATCGGTACCAACCTGATCCGTCACATTTTTTACATTCGAGGGAGACAGTACCCTCTCCTTCGCACTTGCGGCATTCTGCTGAGTAGGTTCCTGTTCCTGCACATCGATTACATGCCAATTTTATCTCTGGTTTGAATTTGCCGGTTCCCCGGCATTTTTTGCATATTTGTATGCCCAAAAGACCAGTGCCATTGCATTTAAAGCATAGCTTGGCAGCAACTGTATAAACACCAGTCCCTTGGCACTGGCGACAATTACTTTCGAATGTGCCCGTCCCATCACAAGAATAACATTCAAATTCCCTTTCCCCTGTTCCATCGCAACTAAAGCAGGTTCCATAGCTGTGGAAACTAATGGTATTTTTGAAAATTGTCGAAATCTTTTTGCTGTCACGACGGGCACGTTCACTGTAGTTTGAACCAAATAAAAATTCCCATATTGATTTTAGTGGTAATAGTAAGGGCAGTATTCCTTCTAACTATCAAAGATGCATTCAGAGCACTATCTGTTCAGGCGCGAGTTTCAGTCCATATTTTTTGTATGGTCGCTCGCCAAATGTCTCTATTTGATAGAAACTCGCTTCAAGGGGAAGTTGCTTCTCAAATATACTGTTGATCTTGGCCTTTTTCTCTTCGAAGAATTGCCTTTCGAATCCTTTACTGAGCGCTTGTTTAGTTTTCTCAAAATTAGCTGACATCATCCCGGCTATTTCTGCATACACTTTCAAAAAATCGTGATGATCGGCTTCCTGCCAACGGATTGCACCTTTTCCGGCTGTCATAACGTGTCTGCGCGCTAACCAAAGATAAAAAGCCAGTAATTGAGGAGGTAGGTTGACTGATTTTCCTCCACATCGAACCGATTTATTTGGTAAATCGAAAGCAAGTGAGACAAAATGGAGGCCAGATTGCACACCCTCAATAGCTTCATGGAAAGATACCCGCTTGTCTTGCAGGTCTTGTGGCATGCCCCCGCGCAGCCTGACGAATGGAATATCGGCAAGCATAATCCGCGCGTCGGAAGTGTGAACTGGCCGATTATTCCGGGTGTTCAATACTCTCCCTTGTGCTGGCGGGAAATAAAAATCCTGTAAGGATTCAAAAGGATCGTTTACCAGCACATGCGATAAGCGATCCTGGGTTCTGCCGAATAAAGACAATGCGTATCCTGCAAAAAAACCCATGCTTTTACGTCCACCTGCAATGGATACATGCAAAACGGAAGACTCATCGCTGCAGAAATTGCGGACAAAATGCATAATGTAATCGGCAGCACGCAGGTTATCTTCCGGTGTACGGATATCAGTCAGAGGCTTACCTGAACAATCTTCGATGATATGGATGTATTGTGGTGTGAAAAAAATGTCGTGCAACCCATAATCATTACATAGTGCATGAAATTGTCCGCTCGAGGGATCTAGTAAGGAGAGTCTGGCACGTTCTGCTCCTTCCTCAGTAGAAATAACATGAATTTCCGTAGGAATAAATTTTTCCTCTGCTTGTACGGCAAGCGCATACAATGTCTCTGTCACTACTTGCGGTGTCAGGCCGGTAACTAACAGAAGGATACGACGCGAATATTGCGCCGGGGTCATCTCAACCATGCTTTCAATGCTCCAGGAAGATCACGTAATTGAGCACCGGACACGACCTTCAAATTCATCTGTACCGCCCGGCTTTTATCGGTATCGCTTAAACTGCCTCGAAAATCGACCAACATGGCCTTGGTGCGTAGTCCACCCATTCTGCGCAAGGTATCGAGTTTGTAGAGTGCATCGGTACCGCTGGTTTTACCCATTTTGCCATCCAATGCGAGATTGGCAGATTTGCACTCGATGATATGCAGGGTGTTTTTTAATAGACAGGCAACATCCAGTTCGTTCCGAGTTTTACCATCCGGCGCAAGCACTTCGATACCCATAGCCCAGTCCGTGAGGCCTAATTCCGGTGCTAAGGTGGATAGTGCTTGGAGAACCAGGTATTCTAACCATCCTCCATTGACGAATTTTCGTGCCGTTTCGTCAGGAAATACCAGCGTGTTATCCGTGAAAACCATCATTTTTTCGTTCTTGAACATCGTTATCAAATCATCAAATGCTTTGCTGTCGAGATCGCGCTTATCTAGTGTCGGCGACACGAGTTCACCTGTTCCCTTGGCTTCCACAGCCTGGTTTGCCAACCAGTTAAGTTTACCCAGTGCCTTACCCAGACGCTCGCTTTCATAAGCGAGGCGTTGGACAAAATCACGGATATCTCGGTTGATATCAGGCTTGTTTGGCTTCTTCAGCACGGAATAGCCATGTGCTTCAAGAAACTGTTTAAGTTTGATTTTGGTAGGTAGCATAAGCGAAGCTTGCCGTGTGTCGAGGCGAATGATCTCATCACTCTCGATATTGATATAAAACACCGGTTTCCTCTCCTCTCGGAAAACATCCAATGCCGCCATTGCCATGATTTTTGTGCCGCCAGTTGCATTCAACGCAACACCATTGGTTTGTTTACCAAGCCACTCGGCAAAACATTCCCAGCACTGGTTGTAGTCGTAAGGATTGGAGATCATCAATTTCTCCACTTTTAAGCCTTGCTCTTTCAAAACCTTTTCGAGCCAGCGTGCTTTATCCTGCATATCCTCGCTGATAGCTAAAGTCACCGTAGCAGGTTGGAAATCCGGGTTAATCGCAGGCACGAGGTTAGGTGTCGCCTGGGCGGATACTAAGCAAAGGTGGCTATCGAATCTCATCCAATTCCTCTAGAAAAATTTTTATAGCAATCAGTAACAATAATAACTGTAAGGGCAAAGTATTGTGATAATCGGCAAGCTTGCCATATTGATAAAAAATGCTTAGTTAGAATAAACCTTACAAACCATCACTGTTAGTCGAGATGCCATTACCCTATTGCATTAGTGGGCGCTAGTTTTTCTCAATGGGCAAGCCACTCCAATGTATACCTGCTGGGAGAGTAGCCTTGCCGATACGTTCCTGCAGACCGCGGTTAGGTAGAGGGTAGCAGCGCAAATCATCCGACTTGGGGTCGATCAGGCTACTGATCTCTTCCAGGCAGCGTTGCATGTCACGTTCATGCCCAGTCAGGAGAAAAACGCTCAATTCCAATGGGATTGCATATCGAAGCACTGCCCGATAGACCCGCTGCAAGCGCCGTGCATCGGTGATATCATAGCCAATGACCCAGTGCAGCATCTTCAGTCAGTTTCATGTTTGTCTTTGAAAGTGGAAGGGCTGATCGTTAGCTGATCCATCAATTTCGTGATTTGATCTGCCAGCATTTTGCGTAGACGTTCTGCCAGCTTTTCCCATTCTCCATAAAAGGCAGCACGTGCATTCTTGTTCATGAAACAGCCATTCTCCGATGTCGAGAAAGCTTCCGGCCTAATTATTTCCTTGCGAAAAAGCTGCAATGCAAAGCTATCTACTTCGACTCTGAGAGGTTCAACTAGGTCGCATGCCAATGATTCTCGGCCAAAATCGAGTTGATGATAAAAACCAATGAATGGATCAAGTCCAGCGCCATACAGCGCCAGCACGGCCTCGGTATGCAATAAAGTATAGCTAAGTGAAAGTACGGCATTGAGCGGATCGCGCGGTGGCCTGCGGTTACGCTGACTAAAATTCAGCCGAGGGACTGCGATTGCAGCAATACCTCTGAAATGTGCCGCCGACGCGGCACCTTCAGCACCCCGTAATGCAGCGATGGTAGGTATTTGCATGATGCGCAAAAGTATTTGATCGAGTGTACGCAAGACCAATGTCAGTTCATAGCGATGCTCGAGTACCTGCTCCCGAAGCGTCAATGCATAATCACGCTGACTACTGATTTTCTCGAATACCAAGTTGCGAGAAAATGCCAAGCAGAAAGCAGTATCGCGAGATAATTGATATTGAGCGACTCGTCTGGCTGCATCATTATGTGGTCTGGCTAGCAACATGGTCGGCTCTGCCTTGCGGCCTGATAGAACGATCACACCGATGCCTCGTTCACCCAACTTGCCCAGAACACTGGTTTGCAGGCGGATATCCCCTCGTAGAAATACCCTGGAAAGGGGTGCCATCGGTACCGTTCCAGTTCGGAGGCCATTCTCGCGAAAAACCAGTGCTTCCCCGTCCACTTCCAATTCGACACCTCGTCTATCAACGTAAAGACTCGTCAAAATTACCTCCTAAGTAACGATAAATGGTGTATTGATTGCTCGGGTAACGGCAACACCATAGCAAACCGGTGTCATGCGCGGATCGAGCTGGAAGATATGCACACGATCTTCGACAGGATCGATCAGTTCAATCAGACGCATTCTGACGTCACGCAGCTCCCGTGGGGTTAACCAACATTCAAAAAAAGACTTTTGCCCCCCCGTTTTATAGCCCAACAAAAACTGATGAACTTGTCTTAGCCGCCGTGGGCAACATACGTCATAGCAAATTAAATAAATTGAACGTGAATTCATGGGCATTGTTCTCTGTTCATTCAACCTGATATCGAATCGGTTTTACAAGAAGCGTTTGACTACCTTCTGTTTTGGAATGATCAAGAGTATAAGTGAAAGCAAGAGAGCCAACTTGGCTGGCAAGCTTGCCAAATATCAGTAGTGCTAACTCTGATAAATTACTCAATCCCTTTTAAATCAGGGCTGTATGTCTACAGTGGCTGGACAAGAATGCGAAGGAATTTATTACGTCTCAATCCCTTTTAAATCAGGGCTGTATGTCTACCACATCGCTTGTTTTGATAGGGTTATTTATCTTGGTCTCAATCCCTTTTAAATCAGGGCTGTATGTCTACCCTTGATAGTGAAGCCATTGCGCAGAAATATTTCGTCTCAATCCCTTTTAAATCAGGGCTGTATGTCTACTCGATCAGCTGAAAAACAACAGCATGGCCGTAAGTCTCAATCCCTTTTAAATCAGGGCTGTATGTCTACCTTAATATCTGCAAAAGAGATAACTCCGTACTCTGTCTCAATCCCTTTTAAATCAGGGCTGTATGTCTACGAAAAAATGATAGTAAAGGCGAGAATATTAGCTGTCTCAATCCCTTTTAAATCAGGGCTGTATGTCTACCACCGGTGATCAAAAAATCAACACCCGCATCTGAGTCTCAATCCCTTTTAAATCAGGGCTGTATGTCTACGAAGACTTGAGTTTAATTACGCGCTCACCGGACTGTCTCAATCCCTTTTAAATCAGGGCTGTATGTCTACAGCAGGAAGGATTCGGATAACGAACTCTCAGAGTAAGTGTCTCAATCCCTTTTAAATCAGGGCTGTATGTCTACCATTACCAAAGTCACAAGCCCGTCAATCAACCAAGGTCTCAATCCCTTTTAAATCAGGGCTGTATGTCTACAACATTTTTGAAGCAATCACTCTATCGAAAAAAAGTCTCAATCCCTTTTAAATCAGGGCTGTATGTCTACAAAACGGATCAGTAACAATAAACTCATATAGAGGTCTCAATCCCTTTTAAATCAGGGCTGTATGTCTACGTTGGCAAGGCAAGAACTTAGTAGTATTGGAAAGTCTCAATCCCTTTTAAATCAGGGCTGTATGTCTACAGACAAAGTATGTAGTTGGTGACGTGGTTGTAGTGTCTCAATCCCTTTTAAATCAGGGCTGTATGTCTACTTGTCCTAGAAACCAAAAGAACTAACTAGTAAAGTCTCAATCCCTTTTAAATCAGGGCTGTATGTCTACCCGACGACGATGCTTATATTGAGGAAGTCGACAATGTCTCAATCCCTTTTAAATCAGGGCTGTATGTCTACATTACCAGCTTGGACAATTAAACAACTTTATATCGTCTCAATCCCTTTTAAATCAGGGCTGTATGTCTACAACGCATTTTGAAGATGACACACTAGCAGCAGGTCTCAATCCCTTTTAAATCAGGGCTGTATGTCTACCCTTCGTTAGCAGCGAAGCGATAACGATATGTGTCTCAATCCCTTTTAAATCAGGGCTGTATGTCTACCATTATTGAACGGATAGAAAAACTTGAAGAACTTGTCTCAATCCCTTTTAAATCAGGGCTGTATGTCTACCATGAAAAATCTAGTAAACACCATTACCAAAGTCAGGTCTCAATCCCTTTTAAATCAGGGCTGTATGTCTACACCTGCGATACGGTACGTCAAGAAGGATTGTCTCGGTCTCAATCCCTTTTAAATCAGGGCTGTATGTCTACTCACCATTCCCATTTTTTATATCACATTCAATTGGTTGCCGAGTGAGTTCGCGAGTTTTGAGGGTATGTACAAACATAGGGTTTTTATTCCTCGATAATGCGATATTTACCAAGACCGAAACTGGCTTCTTTGCCGACATGCAGCCATGATCCTAGCCGTAGCAATGACTGGAATGGAGTTAGATTGCCACTCAACTGCCATTTGCCGATACATCCGCCCAATTGCATGGTACGTCGCTGGCGAGATGAATGTCGTGTCCAGTCGCGCCAAGTAAGATGATGATGGCTTGTAATTTGTTGGGCATGCTCAGCCAATTCAGAAAATTCTTCTGTACTATAGAGTCGTTTGCCGCCATGAATTTCAGCGAGCAAGCTGGCTCGCCGAACCAACGCCATCAGCAGGGTGCGCGCAGTGAGCTTGGAAGGCGGCAAGGCGTGTCCATCCTGTTGTAGTCTGAGTGGGGTATCGAATTGTAGTGTGATCCGCTCTGAGGGCGTGCCAGTGGGTAGCTGTGTATGCTGTGGATGATCAAGCAGATGCTGGCCTGGCAGATAAATCGAGCGCAAGATTTCCTGTCCGTCGTTCTCTTCCTCTACGCTGTTCACGCCCAGCAGCTCTGCCGTGCCATCACCCGTACCGACACCGCGCGCAAAGGCCCGCTGCCAAGCCATGATACAGAGTGGTAAATGTTGCTGTACGTACCCAATCAACGTGAAACCAAAAGAAAGCATTTCGCCTGGTGCATAATCACGTGTTCCCCAGGTAGGCGGTTCAATCACATAGGGAACGGGAACGGTAGAGATATTTCTCAATGAAGTTGTTTCTGGTTTGAGAGGCTCAAAGATGGCAGGGTAGGGGCACGTGCGTCGAAGCGGGCAACCCTGGCAGTTTTTTGCGTGGGTAACGCAGGCCAGCTGCCGCAATGCGCGCCCAAAAACACCGCGTAAGGTGGAGCCAGCATAGTCTGGTAAACGTAATAGGCGTGTGATTTCGAAATCGAAGCGATAACGGGCGAGGGGGTAGGAAGTGATCATATTGTGAAAAATTCCTATACTTGTCCGCGCAAGGCAGCCAATTTGAGCTGTTTACGCAGGTCTTTGCTATCTATATTCATGAGCTGAGCAGCCCGGTCTTCGAGCATGGCGGCCAATGCTTTTTTTTCTTCTTCGCTCCAATCGGGGTTTTCCAACGCATGCAGGGCAAGTTTCTTAATTCGGCTATTATAAAAATGATTGCCCTTATCTATTTTACGACCTGTTAACAGACGTTTGTCGATTTCGTCACGCAGTTGTGCAATTTGTCGCATGTTTTCAGTCATGCTGGCCAGTTCAGCCTCTTTGGCTTGCGCTGCTTCTTCTTTGATGCGGGCAGCCTCTGCGGCTTGCTGACGTTTTTGCTCTGACAACATTTTAATAGCTTGCTGCTGTTGGCGTGCTTGTTCTACTTGCTCAAGCCGCTCCATCTGCTTCTCGCGCAATGTGTCTGTGTAAGGCCGGACTTTGTTGCGTGCGGCGATGGAAAGATACTGGTATTCATCCTGGCAGGATTCGACCCATAACCAGCCGAAAGGCAGTAGTCCGCTTATCGCTTGTTTGCGTTCGCTAGCAAAGCGTTTCTCGGTGGTTTCGCTGCGGTAAGAGGGCGGTGCGCCTTTTTTGCCTTGGATTTTGATATGGCGTATATTATTCAATGTTACTGATTCCGCACCGGAATGCTTACCAACGCGCAATAGAAAACCCTGGCAGTTTGCGCGCAGCTCACCAAATTCATTAACAAGCAAGTCACTCACTGTGTGTTGCCACTCCGTATCGAGCATGCTGGCAAGGTGCGTATGTACAAGCTCGGCCTCGAGTTGTGGCCAGTAGAAGGCATTGCAGGCATCGCAAAGCGTTTGCCAATTTAGCTGACTTTTATCATCTCTATGGATACGGATCTCGCTAATGAAGGCATCGGCTAGCAAGCCGGGAATAGTTTCGAGAAAAACGCCAAGTTCGGCTTCTTTTAATTGACTTAGCTTTTTTTTCTTACTGATCGCATAGAGGATATGAGTCGGTGCATGCTCATCGCTAGGGTGAGCATCCGCGATATGCAAATAGCGGAATGGGTCTTCTTGAAATGATTCAAATTCCAGTAATTTTTGTTCGAGTTTACGGGGGGGATAACGTTCATCGATTTTCTCAAGTCGTTGCAATGGTTTTCTGCAATTGATTCTATCGAGCCAGGCAGTCCGGATGCTGCCCTTGAGCGAACTACCGGGTAAGTAAGGAGAAAAATCGATAGGCCGGTAGGCGGTGCGCGCGATTTGAAATTGATTTTTATTGTCGCTCTGGCCGGCCATTTGTTCATAGGTTTGTGCAATTTCATTTGCCACGCCAACAATATGGCTGGCGAGTGAAGCGAAGTCTTGCCGGTTCGATTTGAAAAACCGCTGGATAGTGTCGAGTGTATAACATTTTCCGAGTTCGTCACGACGCTTGTCATCCAGCACATCGGCCAAAACAGCCATATCGAGATAGTGCAACAAGTTATCCTTGATCACGAAATTGGTCGGAATATAATCCTCATCGCAGCCGATATGGATCGGCGATAAGGGTGTTAGGGTAATGTGCCGGTGGTCGACTTTATTATCGTTGTCGTTAATCATACAGATTCCATTTTAAATTGACTACGGGCGCATAACCTTGTTGCACGGTAGCGGGCTCGCTAAGGGAAAGTTCGCCGTTACCACCCAGACCTTGGCCGATAAATAGCGTATCCGTAGGTTTAGCTGCTGTAAAAATGGCCCCGGTAGCCGCTAGTAGGACAGGGTTCTTGAAAGGATTGGATGCGAGCGCGTGATGGCTGCCATGCCGACCAAAACGGGTAATCACGCGCCAGAAGCTATTATCGGCGTCGAATCCCAGTCCTTGTGGCGCACACGGTGCGAGCGTCCAGAAAGCGTTAGCTTTGCCGGGTGACACTGTACTAGCAAAACGGTAAGGCTCGATCGCGTCGATACTGAATTTACCCAACCCGATACTGGCGTCACGGCCATAACCATGTATGCCAATCATCTGTAGCAAGCTTCTTAGCATTTCGATTGGTAGGCGGGATTCATCCAACACCAAATAAAGATCAATCAATTGATTTTGTGCAAAAAATATTTGCCGCTGAGTATAAGGTGCAAATTCACCAGTACCAGTGGTGCCTGTGATTCGATTGAGCGTGTTATGGGCTTGGACGCTTTCCACAGGTTTTTTTGCGTAAGCTTCCTCGTCTGATTTGGCTTCCGCTAGCATAGATTTGAGTGGTTTGCCAACAGCATCGAGAGGAATCCAGCGTTTATGCTTGAGCGCTTTGCGGTCTCCTGCATTTGGAGCGCCGTCGAACAATTGGGGCAAAGTAGGTTTTGGCAGGAAACCTTGCGGAAAGCCATCTGAGACAACCAGCCATGGATTGCCAGTGGTGTAACCGGTGAGCAGTCGTTGTAATTCAGCTTCACCCAATTGCTCACGCACTGCCCAACAGCATTGACCAAACAGGGTGTCGCCTGCTAATGGTGTACCCAAAGCGGTATGCAAGCACAACCGGGTGCGATAGAGGGTGTGAGCCATATCAGGCAACCCCGACCATGCTGGCAAAGGGCTGAATCTGGTCAAGGCGTGCTTGCAGCGGCTCGTCATCCATTTTTAAATCAAGGAATCTGATCTTGCCATAACCGCGCGAACCGGAACCGCCAAGGCTGTCGTGTTCCAGCAGTTTGAGACCATCCAGCACGATATTCAACAGGTCTTCATCATCATGTACTTTGAGGCTCAGCCGGAAGTCGAATTGTGCGCCTGCCACTACGCGCTCGGTCTGGCGGATTGCACCATTTGCCGCAACGCCTTTGATACGGTCGATGCTATTTTCTGTTTTGGCCTCGGTTGCAGAAGTATGCTCACCCAAATCCTCTTTTTTCCATTTTTCATTTAATAGGCAATCCCAGAATGCTAGGCGGGTTGGGCCAATTTTGTTTGCAATTGCGTCTGTATTACTCCCCGGTGCGCCGCCGAACAGCTTAAGCAGGTCGCGTGCTTGTGGCGTGTCAATATCTTTTAAATGTTGGAATGAGAACGGCTTGCCACCAGTTATGATTGGATCAACCAGACCAAACCGCCATTCAAGTAAGCTGCGCATCTTGCCTTTAAGCGATGAACCAGGAATATAAGGCAAGCCGGAGACCGGGTCTTTGATCACGGTATTATCGATGCCGCCGATGCGCATTTCGCTATCGCCGCCACCGATATGGAGGCCGGATTTGAGTTCGATTATGCCTTTGATTTGCAGGATACGGGTCAATTGCACTTTTTCTGTCCTTTTTAAATGATGTTTAGCCGCGCAGGCCTTTAAGAAAACCGAGCATTGCTTCGAAATGCAGTTTGAAATGATTGAGCGCCTGAGCGTCGGTGGAGGCCTTGATGCCCTCCTTGAACCAGTGTTCAAACTTATCCCCTACAAGTTTGGGTTTGCGTCCTTTTGCATAAGCAACTTTTGCATTCATCATGCGAAGAAAAGGTTCAAACTTTTTGAATGCTTCCTTATCTTTGATACGTTGTTGCCAACTGACCAATTCATCATAAAAGTGGCGGATTTGAGTGGATTTGTTGCAGCTACCCACTTTGCCTTCTTCTGCTAATTCGGTTGCCACTTCTTCTGCCCAGGTATCGAAAAGCTCGCCCGGTACAGTTTGAAAAGCAGTTACAAATTTTGAGGAAATATCATTGATTCTTGAGTCGCTCAATTTCTGAGTGTTATTTTTTTCAACGGAAGCTTTTCCCCGATTTGAATAGGACATATTCGATCTCCTTAGCTTTATTTTGATGTTATTTTATCGATTTCTTTGGAACTGTCTTGACTGGCAAGCTTGCCATTACTCCCGATTGCTATAAAGCAGAATGGATAACGGCAATCGATAAGCACCTTGATGGTCGTCGAGCGCATTGGCAAATTCCTGATTGATTGCTTCCTGCAACTGTTTGCGCCGATTGTTGGTATTTGCGTCGCCGTTTGATTTGATCCGATCACCGATGAATCGGGCAGTCCGATAAACAAGCTGTGAGCGCCACAAACTGTCTTCAGGCTTTCTTCCAAGTCTAGCGCGTTCGGCTTTGTCTGCAAGTTGCAGCAGGTCGTAGAGATAGCCGGTAGAGAGTTTGGCTCCATGCTCTTCGGCTTGCGCAAGCAAATCCTGGAGTTGATTGGTGCACTCGGTCAGCAGCGCATGCCAGTCCTGCCAGCTTACGGTTTGGCTCCAAAGAGTGACGGCATTCTTGGATTTGCCTGCTTTGTTCTGATATGCCTTGGATTGTTCCAGAGCTGCTTCTGCCGATCGTGCCAGATGCCGTGCAGGAACTTTAGGCTGGGTCATGCTTAAACCTGCAGAAAAGGTGATGCCTGGATTGACGACGTAGTGCTCGAAGTGCTTTTGCATTTCTCCAGCCAGTGTGATGGTCGAATGCCACGGGCCGATCAAGAAGAAGTCATCCCCACCGGCAAATACAGTATAGGTGTTGCAGTAGCGGTCGACATCTTTGCTGTCCTTACCGTGCTCACAGAACCAGGGTAACCACATGGCAAAAAACAGGTTGACTTGACGTGAAAGTGACGCCCATTTCGCGAAAGTAGGTCTTTCCAATCCCTTTTGGAAAAGCATGCCGAGATTGTCAATATCGCCCTTGAGCGTTACCAGCGCGATTTCTCCACGCCACTGCCCATTTTCTTTAAGTTGACGGTCCTCGCAGGCTAGGTGATGCAAGGTTTTGATTGGATATTTCTGATCGAAATCCACCTCATCCTGCCAACGTCCGTATTTGTCTGAAGTGGCTTTGTCAGCTTGATCGAAATATGGCACATAGGTGTTGACGAATCGTTTGGCGAAGCCATCAAATACTTTGCCGTCTTCATCGGATGGGCTGAAATCCCAGCAGCGGATCAGTTTGTGCGCTTTCGCCAATTGACCGTAATGGCCGGATGCATCCGCATCATCCACAAAGGTAATGCGCCAGTCAAAGTAATCCAATCCCAGCGATTTGTGTTTTAGTGAATCAGCATCACGGCTGATCAATACTCTGGCGCGCTGGGTGAGCGCTTTACCGATTTCAATTTGATCCCGGGCGAGATGGCTAACAGCATAACCAGGGGAACCTGATTCAGCAGGATAACGACCTTCAGCAGGATAACGCCCATTGATTTTACAAACTCCAAGTTCGCTATTGAATCGGTGCAGAAAATCGCTGAATATGACTGGGCTTTTGGCATTGCAAAGATCGAAGCGCCGGAGTTTGGTTATATCCAGCGCTTCGAACAGACGTGTGGTGAGTTCTTTGAAGCGCTTCTGTGCGAAATCGTTGCAACTGGCGGGTGTGACCGCTAACCCGATGCCGATTTCACCATAGGTATGTCGAAGACACCAGTCATTGAATGTGCGTCGGGCATTTTCAACAGCTTCATGTGCTTGAGCAGTATTAGGCGCAACAATCAAAAATTTACCAGCGGCGTTGATGATTTGGCTGGTAGGCGGCAGTGACAATTTATCCAGCAGCGTAAGTGCGGCGCATTCGGTCAGCAGGCTCACTTGAAACGAGCGGCCGCGCAATAGCTTGTGCGCATGTTTGTTGGTTTCGCCACCTTCAGCGAAGATGAAGTTCTGAATGCCAAAGAAATCGCCTTGAATGAGCAAGAATTTTTCTTCATCCCAGCCATTTTTTAGATCGGCAACGGTTTCCTTTCCTTGCTCGTGATGCCAACGCCAGAGCGCAGCAGCGAGCGCCGCAGTTGCTTTGGAATGATCGTACAGTGAGACTTCTGGTTTGACACCAAAGGCAGTAGCAGCGGGTATGGCATGGCAAACGGTCAGCCACAACGCATCGAAGTGATCGAGCCAAAGGGGCAAATTGGCGCAGTGTGAAGGTGGAATTTGTTTCAAGCCATTCAGCAATGCATCCCATAGCCGATGGTATTGCGCGCGGGCGGTGGCATCGTCGTCCGGCGTGCAATCGGATTGAGGAAACAGAGATTGGGGTGAGAGCAGTTCCAGCGGATAACGCCATGCGAGCATTCCCTCTTCAATTTCACCTTTGTCGATCTGTTCGAACAGGGTCAGCAGGCGTGCGCGGTAATGATTATCACGTTCCCGAACGCTGTTATATTGCTTATCGAATTCATCGCGTTCGAAACCGGAAGCGACTCGGTCAGCAGTCGCCACAACCCATTGCAGAAAGGTGTCTGGTTTGTGGTGTGCCGCTGCAGCATTAACTACCGAATCAGGCAAATTGGCGTCAGTTTCAATCGATACAAATGGCGGGCAGTTTCCCCTGAGTTCGGGGAAGTGACCAGTCGCTTCGATTGCATCCCAGGCGATACCGGTGTAGGCCGCATGGATATGACTATGATAGCCACCATTATCCTGCCAAGGACAGTAGAGAGTTTTATGTGCATCAAGCCGTCCTTCATGATCGATATTGGCACGTTCGGCAAGTTTGCCTAAATCGTGTAAATAAGCGCTTAGTGCAACACGGGTTGTGGCATCGAGTAAGTTCATGTGTTTTGTTCTTGATTATTTTTGTTACAAAAAAGTATCTTTTATTTTAATAATTAGATTTTGCCTTTCATTGAGTGAATATATGGTTTAAAAAGGCTTATTTAGTGTGTTATTTGTGGTTTGCTAAGTTAATTGAACTAGTCGATGGAAGCAATTTTGGCAAGCTTGCCAATAGTATTAGGATATGCAGGTACCGATATATCCAGAGTATCCGGTCTGAGAGTAGTTGAGCAGTCTTTTCAAACAAAAATATGGAGGGTTGTGTAGCTGGAAATTAGACATCGCTCAACCTTGGACAGATTGAGCGATGCTATTGGCATGATATTAGAATGAAACTGTTGAGTTGCTATTAAGCTATAAAACTCATTATTGAAGAGTGCTGGTGTTTTGCCTACAGATTATCGGCTTATAGATCACCCTTGGTGCGAATTTGATTGTCCACTTTCTTGACACCGTCAACGAGCCAAGCTTGCATAACAACTTGATCGACTAGAGTGGGGTTGTCGACCATACCAATGATCGTGATCTCACCATTCTTTACATCGATGTTGAGTACCAGATCTTTCAGATTGGGGTCTGCAGATAATCTTGATTTGAGATTGTTAAGAATCGAATTGTCGTCGTAATGCGGTCCTTCGGCAGGTGTAACCCAGGACTCATGGACGCGTTCCGAGTCACCGCAACCGGTTATGGCAATTAGACTGAAAATACTTACACAAAGACAGATTGCCGTTCGTACCTTGTTTTGAAACTTCATATGATTTCTCCTTACAAGTTGTTTCAATATTATAGTGGGGAGGCGTCGCTTAAATGTCAATGAGACGATATGTCGCTCAATTCGTGGTTCTTAAATAAGCGATGATTTGGTGAGATAAGTTTTGATCGAGGCAATCGAAGACTCGATAGTCTGTCATGCTGCGTAACCAGGTTAGCTGCCGTTTGGCTAGTTGCCGTGTTGCTGCGATACCCATGTCCTGCATTTGTGTGAAACTGATTTGGTTATCCAGATAGCTATAAACCTGCCGGTAACCGACGCAACGCATGGAAGGCGTATTGGCATGGATGTCATATCGATTTCGTAGCGAGCGTACTTCCTCGATTAATCCCATTGCGATCATTTTTTCAAAACGAAGGTGAATGCGTTCATGTAGCACTTTACGGTCACTGGGTAATAGCGCCATGCTGGTCAACCGATAGGGCAGATGTAATGCTTTGGGTTCTAAAATGATCGCGGACAGTGGTTTACCTGTCAAATAATAGACTTCCAATGCGCGCTGGATGCGCTGGCTATCATTCGGCTCAATACGAGCCGCGCTGAGGGGATCAACTTTTTGCAAAGTTTCATGCAGGCTTGGCCAACCCTTTTCATCAGCCTCCATCTCGATGTTTTTACGTACATGCTCATTTGCAGAGGGAAGTTCGGAGAGCCCTTCTTTCAAAGCTTTGAAATAAAGCATAGTACCGCCAACTAATAACGGAATTTTCCCTCTGGTTGTGATGTCATTCATTTTTATGAGCGCATCTTCGCGAAATCGTGCTGCTGAATAATGCTGGTCTGGATCGATTAAGTCGATAAGATGGTGAGGTATAGCGGCTTGTGTTTCTTTGTCAGGCTTAGCGCTGCCTATATCCATTTCTCGATAGACTTGGGCCGAATCGACGCTGATGATTTCAACAGGAAAATGCCGTGCTATTTCAATGGCAATATTGGATTTCCCACTTGCTGTTGGCCCCATCAGGAGTATGGCAGGCGGGTATTTTTCTTGAATGTGCTTATTCACTATACAGATAAGTGATTGGTTATCAGTTACAATACATGAGCAGAGCCTAAGCAAAAGCTAAACTATGAGAGTAAAGATAGTCGGCATTGCAGGCGGCTCGAAAATCGCTGTAGGCAGGTTTCCAACATTTAATAGGAAGAAAAATTGAAGATTTTCGCCATCTTACTATTGTTAATAATACTATACAGTCTTGGCTCCGCGCTTTATTACATGCTGAAAGATCAGGGGAACAGTACCCGCATGGTCAAATCATTAACGGTGCGGATCGCGTTGTCGATTATCCTTTTTATTATATTAATGGTTTCGACCTATATAAATTATATTTATAAGGGCTGATTGCCCGTTTTTTACCCCTGGTATTTGGGTAACATCAATAAATATTGAACTCCAGCTATTTCTAATTTTTGGCTGATGCCTCCTTGTCCTCATTTTCTAGAGAAATTAATGAGGGTGAAGTGGCAGAAACCTCTGGAAGTAGCGTGATTTATTTAGCCTTAACTCCATATTGTTCGTCAGCGATTGTCAAAGACTGACGGCATCTGGTGTGCGTTGGAGAAGTTAGCCAAGTTACGAGGTGCTTTAATGCGGCAATCCACTACGAAATGATATCCATAAATATCAGTTAGGTTTACAAGAAAATGCCGCATAGCACGATTTTGATTGCAACGATCGCTGTTAGTCTCGGTCTTGCGCTTATTTTTGGGTTGATAGCCCAACGATTAAAGCTACCAGTATTAGTAGGCTATTTGATAGCAGGTATGATCATAGGGCCGTTTACGCCTGGGTTTGTTGCAGATATCGAGTTGTCAAATCAGCTTGCGGAAATTGGGGTCATTCTGCTGATGTTTGGTGTAGGTTTACACTTTTCATTGAATGATCTGCTGGCAGTGAGACGTATTGCCTTGCCGGGGGCGATAGCGCAGATTGTAGTGGCAACTGCAATGGGGACGGCGGTTGCAGTTACTTGGGGCTGGAGCATAGGAGCCGGGATCGTATTTGGCTTGGCGCTTTCGGTTGCAAGTACAGTTGTACTTTTGCGAGCCTTGGAGCAGCGGGGGTTACTTAAATCTATCAACGGTAGGATTGCAGTTGGTTGGTTGATCGTTGAAGATTTGGTGGTCGTATTGGTGCTGGTATTATTACCACCCTTTTCTGCTGGTTTTGCTGGCGGGACTGAGGAAGTTTCCAGCATGCAGTTATTGATCAGCCTCGTGATTACTTTAGCGAAGGTGTCGGTATTTATTGCATTCATGCTGATTGTAGGAAAAAGACTTTTTCCTTGGCTATTGTGGCATGTTGCAAGTGCTAAATCGAAAGAGCTTTTTACGCTTTGCGTTATTGCCGTTGCGGTTGGGATTGCGTATGGTGCTGCGGTTTTATTTGATGTCTCTTTCGCATTAGGTGCGTTTTTCTCGGGTATGGTAATGCGGGAATCAAGCTTGAGCCACCGCGCTGCGCAAGAGTCCTTACCGCTCAGAGATGCTTTCTCGGTATTGTTCTTTGTTTCTGTTGGCATGCTCTTCGATCCAAATATCTTAATTGAAGAGCCACTGCATGTACTCATCGTGGTAGCAATCATTATTTTTGGAAAATCGCTGGTAGCGTTTATTTTGGTACTGGCTTTTCG
The DNA here is from genome assembly GCF_003051105.1 of Nitrosomonas nitrosa. Taxonomy (GTDB): domain Bacteria; phylum Pseudomonadota; class Gammaproteobacteria; order Burkholderiales; family Nitrosomonadaceae; genus Nitrosomonas; species Nitrosomonas nitrosa. The sequence continues at coordinate 215,787 of NZ_QAOO01000001.1, forward strand.
TTACCCACTCAATACGGCGCTTACAGTTTCGGTCAGTCTTTCGCAGATTGGCGAACTTTCCTTTATTTTAGCTTCTTTGGGTTTGTCATTAGGGCTACTTCCCCTTGAAGGATACAGCTTAGTATTAGCCGGAGCATTTATTTCAATTACGCTCAATCCCCTAGTATTTAGATCATCCGAGCCCATCCAGAATTGGATTCGTGCTCGTTCCAGACTTGCTCGTAAACTTGAGCGTTCAATCGATCCGCTTGCTGAGCTACCGACCGCAGTTGCTTCCGATTATGTGACCAACCATGTGGTTATTGTCGGCTATGGCTCCGTAGGTAAGCGTATTGGAGAGATACTGGCTCAGAAAGATATCCATTTTGTTGTGGCTGATCATAATCGCGAGGTGGTCGAGCAATTACGCAAGCAAGGAATACATGCAGTTGCAGGCGATGCCAGTGATCCTGCTGTATTGATTCAAGCACATATTTCCCGGGCAAGTATATTAATCGTCACTGCTTGTGATGCACTGCGGATACGGCAAATGGCGGAGACGACTCAAATACTGAATCCACAAGTGGAAGTGCTGGCAAGCACTTATGATGTTGAAGATGCTGTTCGATTGCAGAGAGAAAATGCTGGTACGGTGTTTTTGGCAGATCAAGAGCTTGCAAATAACATCTCGCAGCGTGTATTACAAAAATTGGAAAGCCAGGATGAAGATCATAAAAATTAGGCCATTATGTCAATTTACAGGCAACGAGTAAGAAGCGCGATTTAAAACGTGCTTCTTACTACAACAATAAGCGGATAACAATCTGCGAAAAATTTTAACTATTTGGATATTCAAATCGAATTCTTCGCTCAATCAAACCTAAATCCTCACGGATTTCCAGTATCGAGTTCTCCAATAATTGTTATCTAAACGGGATATCGTAACGCCTTTAGTGGTTGAAGCATGGAGGAATTTTCGATTCTCTAGATAAATACCAACATGCCTGGATGACCTGCCCGTTCTAAAGAATACTAAATCACCTGGTTTTAGATCATTTTTGTGTATCGTTTTACCTATTTTGGCTTGTTGGTAGCTGGTTCGAGGCAGGCTGATACCAAATCCCGATTTGTAAACGATTTGAACAAATGCTGAACAATCTATACCATTCCTGCTGGAGCCTCCCAATTGGTAGCGGACACCTTGCCATTTTCTGTACTTCTCATAAAGTGTCTCTTTTGCAATATTGGGATTTACTCTGCTCTGCTTGCTAGGTTGTTGTTTAAATTGCTCTTCTTTCTTTACAACCGACCCGCAACCTGCGACTAAACATCCGTAAATACATAAAATGACAATGTTCTTAAACGACATGGTTTTAATTTATGCTTACATAATGTACTAATTTACAGTATACCAAGAAATGAAAAATGTGGGAAATTCGTTGAGCGAATGGTAAGTTAATCCGAAAATTTCATAAAAATCCAAGTTTTTTGCCACCTAAACTCTTGTGCCCCATAAAAGTCAGAAACTTTTGATTTGTTTTTGAGCAAAATAGGGTGAGTCTTGAACAACAATTAATATTATCATCATATATTTATATGCTAAATCTCTTTTTTCCAACTTTCTATACCTAAAATTTAGGGGGTGAAAATAAGGCAACAGATTTATAAATATTTCTATGGACTGCTGCGGGCAGTAAAAATAGCTATAAGCCTTATTTTATGCGGGCCGATGACCTATTACGGGCTGATAAAAACGCATACTTGGCACTGGTATTCGCCACATGATGTACATTAAACCTGCATGGTTACTAGAAATGCCATTGTATGCCTATTGGATGTACCCCCAAATGTTCCCCCATTTTTTTTACAGGATTTATAACTATTTCTGTGGACTGCTGCGGATAACTAGAAGGGCTTAAAGCCTTATTTTATGAGGGTTTGCGGACTATTACGGACTGATAGAAACGCTTGTGTGGCGGAGAAGGCGTCCGCCTAACCCACTTTCTACCCTTGTCTACCTACATCTACCTACGTACCAAAAGCCCATATTTAAAGCCACTTTACAGAC
>NZ_QAOO01000002.1 GCF_003051105.1 Nitrosomonas nitrosa
AGTAAATTGACTGGATAGGAAGAGCCGTATGAATCGAGAGGTTCACGTACGGTTCTGTGAGCACCTGAGGGGGAAGTTCCTTCGGGTGACTCGACCGGGTTCTGAATCGTTTGAAGGTGTACGCAGTGAACATGCCTTGCCCGTGTGGTCAGAGCGACTAGGTTTGATCGGGAAATGTGATGTGGTTGAGTTCTATCCAGATGGGCGGATTTATCCGGTGGAATACAAGCACGGTAAAAAACGCGCAAAGATCCATGACGAAATTCAACTTGCAGCCCAGGCAATGTGCCTTGAGGAAATGACTGGTAAATCAGTGACGCACGGCGCGATCTATCAACATTCTTCCCGTCGCCGTCGTGAGGTCGCCATTACGCCATCACTGCGTCAACAGGTGGAAGAAACTGTTAAAGCAGTGCGCGCCTTGCTGGATTCCCAAAAATTACCGCCGCCTGTGAACGATGCACGCTGCAAGGAGTGCTCTTTGAAAGAGATTTGCCAGCCTGAAGCTTTGGCGGATAAAAGCCACCAGCGGGAAATATTGGCCGATTTATTCACCGTGGATGAATAGCGTAATGAAGCATACCGCAAACACCGAGAAAAGCGTGTTCGACAGCTTCCATTTCTGCTGTGCTGAGCGTGGCCAAAGGTCCTTCGCCGAATCGGGTACGGTCGAGAGTTCGTGGCTGATCTACGATGACCTGGCAATCCCTCAGCAAACGGTTTCGAGCTGTCACGGTAATCCGCCATTGTTTGAAAGACGGATAAACTTGTGTCGTCATCGGCAGGATGATAATCATGGGTGTGCCGATAGCAGTAAGTGCGTTATCTTGGAAAACCAGAACAGGTCGGATTTTGCTGATTTCCTGACCGCGCGGTGGATTCAGGTTGGCGACCCAAATCTCGCCTCGTTGGATTACTTCCACCATTTTTCACTGGTCTCTTTGTGCCGCAAATTGTCGGATATCTGGTCTTCTATGCTATCCAGTACTTCATTTTCGAATGGCAGGAATTCCTCGGCGATTTCTTTTGCTTCCTGCAGGATGTTTTTGTCTGCATATGCTTGCCGTGCCTCTTCCAGGAGCTGATCCATGAAACGTTTTTTCTCGATTTCTGTGAGATACCAGGTAAGCGCATCACGTACGATCTCGGAGCGAGTTTTATTTTCTCGCTGGGCCTCTTCGGAAAGTTGTCGTTCGATTTGATCAGTTAGCCGGATATTGAGCATTGCCATGTTGTACCCTCTAATAAACTACAAAATGTTATATAAATTGTAATACAAAATGTATCAGATTCTCAACACGCTCTATATCATGACGCCCAATGCCTATGCTCATTTGGAGAACAATACGTTACGTATAGATATAGAGCGAGAAAAAAGGCTGCAAGTGCCATTGCATCACCTGGGCGCGGTTGTTTGCTTTGGTAATATCATGATTTCTCCGGCTTTAATGCATCGTTGTGCTGATGATGGCATTAATTTTGTGTTGCTTGATAGCAATGGCCGTTTTAAAGCAAGATTGGAAAGTGCGGTTAGTGGAAACATTTTGCTACGCCAGGCGCAATATCGAAAAGCAGCCGATGAGCAATTCGCACTGGCGATTGCCCAAGGGGTGATTGCCGGAAAGTTGCGTAATTGCCGACAGGTGTTATTGCGAGGTGCACGTGAAGCATCGGACGAGGATGATCAGCGTGAATTGAGTAGTGCAGCAAAATATTTGGCTATTGCAATTCGTAATCTGCCCGGTACCGACACGCTAGACCGCGTGCGCGGAATAGAGGGTGATGCAGCTAAAGTTTATTTCTCTGCTTTACCTTATTTGGTACGCCGCGATATTCGTACATTTTTTACCATGAATGGGCGATCGAGACGGCCACCGCGTGATCGTTTCAATGCATTATTGTCCTTTCTTTATTCTATGGTAATGAATGATTGCCGCTCGGCGATAGAAAGCGTGGGGCTTGATCCACAGTTGGGTTTCCTGCATAGCGTGCGTCCTGGTCGAGCAGCACTGGCGCTAGATTTGATGGAAGAGTTTCGTTCGATTCTGGCAGATCGGCTTGCGCTGACATTGATCAATCGTGGCCAGATTACTGAGCGAGATCTGCAGGAACGGGAAGGTGGGGCGGTTTATCTTCAGGATGATGCCAGGAAAATTGTAGTCATTGCCTACCAGGAACGTAAGCACGAAGAAATTACCCATCCATTACTAGATTCTAAAGTACCGTTTGGAATACTGCCCCAGCTTCAGGCACGTTTTTTGTCTCGTACCATTCGAGGCGACATGGATGATTACATTCCTTTCGTGGTGAGGTAAACATGCTGATTATCGTAACTTATGATGTTTCGACTGAAACCAGGGAAGGCCGGAAAAGACTACGGCGTGTCGCCAAAGTATGTGAGGGGCATGGTCAGCGCGTCCAAAAATCGGTATTTGAATGTAAAGTCAATCTGATGCAATTCGAAGAACTGGAGCGGCGATTATTAGCCGAAATTAATGAAGAAGAAGATAATCTCCGCTTGTATCGTCTAACTGAGCCTTTTGAATTGCATGTGAAAGAATATGGTAATTTCAAATCGGTCGATTTCGATGGCCCACTCGTTATCTGAATTGCGCGAACATAAAGCAACTGAAAAATCGCGGGAGGTTCGCGCCACACCTAACTCTATGAAATTGAGGCATATTTCATACGACGTCCTTACGCCTAATCCTATAAAAGGATCTGATAATCATCAGTTCGCGCATTTACACCAATTTTCACTGATGTATGATGAAGTTGTAGTTGTACTGTAGCGCCCAGCTCTCACGCTACGGCATCTGCTGCCCCGGTTTAACACATCGTCGTGAAACACCTTGTTCCTGAGCGCCCCTTCGGCAAATAGTTTCCATGCCGTTTCATGATCTTTATAGATCAGTGGCACATGGCGTTTGCGCACCTTTGGGACAAGAAACAGCGGTATCCGCTTTTCCTTTCGGAAGAACGTTTTGTTCATGGGTGCGTCTTTCTGCTGGGTATTAACGGACTTGACAATTGTTATCATGTTCGATAACTTTGGTTATGGCATGGACGATCACGTTCTTTAACGAGAAGGTCGAAGCGGAAACCCTGAGGCTGCCGCCGGGTATTCTTGCCAATTTCCTGCGCATTGCGGAATTAATCCAGGAGTTCGGCCCTGATCTTGGACGGCCTCACACCGCACCGCTGGGCCGGGGATTATTTGAAATCCGGGCCAAGGGGCACGAAGGCATTTCCCGTTCGGTATTTTGCACCGTCAAAAACAAGGAAATCGTCATTCTCATGACGGTGATCAAAAAGGGGAACAAAATCCCCAAGCGCCAGATGGAAACGGCGCAGAAACGATTGAAAGAGGTACAAAGCGATGACACATAAACGGCCAACATTCGACACATTCAAACAAACGGCGTTGAAAGACCCGGAGGTCAAAGCCGAATACGATGCGCTTTCCACCGCATTCGAGATGAAACGCCAGATGATAGCCTTACGCAAACGCGCAGGCGTGACGCAGGAACAGATGGCGGCTTTGCTGGGCACTAAGAAAAGTAACATCTCTCGGCTGGAAAGTCTGAATTCGAGCATTTCACCAAGACTGGCCACGGTCGAGCATTATGCCCGCGTTCTGGGCTATTCGGTCAAAATCGAATTCGAACCACGTACACACTAAGGTCGTAATCAAAGTTACATCGACAAATCGAAATCTTGATTCTGCCGCTGTGACGGGGTGTTCCACCGTGCTTGCCGTTGCTCGAACTGTTCCTGAGGCCGGGCTTTCATCTCCGGCGGCAATGCGGAAAAGATCATCGTTTTCAAATGCTCGATCTCTTGGTTCCGTTCATGCCGGACATGGGTGATATTTCGTTGCAGCGCCTGGCGTTCCTCAGGCCGGCCGCTTGACTAAACTTTCCCGCTGCTGCCTGTCGCGTAACAACGCCTGCCAGGCTTCGCGTTCATTCTGATTCTTGGTGCGGCTGTGCTGTCCGGTCAGGCGATCCCATAAACCCCGGATTCCCTTGTTCAATCTCGCTTGCCGGTCTGCGCTTTCCTGCTGCCAGCGCTGTTTTTGTGTATCGGCAAGATTTTGCCGCTCATCCCGGTGCCGCATTTTCATGCGCTATTTCTGTTCCAGTAACGGTTCCAGACGGGCGCGGCTGGTTTGCCTGATCTCTGCGGTGAAGCTTCGCATGCGCTCCATAAGCCGTTTGTCGGTTTTTGCGATTGTGTCGGTAACGGTTGGCAATTGCGCTGGATCGCCGAGCCGCTCCTTGAGCGCTCTGGTTTTGACATCCAGCCATTTCGACAAAGAATAGACTTCTCCGCGCCAATCCACGGCAACAAATCCACGCCGGTCGCCCTTGGCAAGCGTATAGCCGCGCTGTTCCAGAGCGCGTTCGAATGCTTTCTGGCTGTCCGAAACCACCCAGCATTCTTTCAAGGCAGCTTTGATTAACCTGGGATCACCATCCAGCCGTTTGGCGTGCTCCCATTGCGCCCGCGTAAAATTGAGCGGATTACTTTGTCCGCGCTCGATCAGACCGGCAGGCAGTTTCCAACCCTGTTCCAGATGGATTTCCCTGGAAATTTCCATGAGCCTGTTTTTATAGAACGGCAGATTGACCGCTTTCATTGCTTTCGTATCGATGCGCGACCAGACGCAATGCGCATGGCGCCTTCCTTCTTTTTCATGAAAGACAATGACGCGGGGCTGATCCTGCAAATGCATGCGCTCTTCGATCCGGCTGATCGCCTGCTCGAAAACGGATATATCGACTTTTTCCGTCTCCGGCGGATTCAAACTGACGGAAAACAAATACTGGTCGCAGCGCGTGCGCATCGACTGGGCGCGGGCTTCCTGTAAAGCGCCATCCAGCGTATCGGATAAAAAGCCGCTAATCTCGTGCAATTCCACATGATCGTTATCCCAGTCGTTCAGCGGGTGCGCAGCCGGCTTGGCCGCGCTGGGAAGCGATGATGATCATAGATACTATTTATCCAGACCGAGGGATTTCATGAGGGTTTCGCGGATATTGCGGATATCGGCGCAGGCGTTCAAAAGCGCCGTTTTAACTTCAGGGGTAAGAATTAATAAACCGCTATTGGCGGCTTTGGCGAGTTGATTCAGATTATTCGAGAGTCGCGAGCGACCCAGTTTGTCCAGAAGCTGACTGAGAATCTGGTGATCCTTGACCGTATGTTTGTTCCGCGTGCGGCGTTTGATACGGTTTTCGTCGAAAACACGCTGACGGACATATTCGCCTAATGGCAGACCGGCGGCTTCACGTTCAAGTTGAGCACGTTCCTCCGGTGTCAGGCGCAGGCAAAAAGGCGAGGTTTGTTTTGGTGTGTGTTCGGGCATTCAATAACTCCTTTGCTTGAACAATACACACCCGGCTTCCGCCCGCCGGGCAACGGAAGCGATAAAAAACGAAAAATGAATTTGGAATACGAAAACAGCGATGCGCCGGTTCATCGACGCATCGCTGTCAGTGATGGATTTTTATGGTTTATTCTACGGTTCGGGATGCGGATAAATATCCAATGGCGAGCCTTTCAAACTTTCATTCCAGTCCTGTAAAATCGAGAAAATCTGGTTCGAGAGTTCTCCGGTTTTCTGCACCATTAAAATCAGCGGTTTAGGATTAATAGCCTTCGCCGTTTTTTATTTGTGGGGCGCACATGGGACACTCACAGAAAAATAACCCTATTGTGGCTTTTGTGTATATTTCCCTGTAACTTTTCGTGTAATTTGCTACTAATTTTCGCTTTATTTGGCATTGCCGCTTGACTCTTTTAACGGGTAGAGCGTCAACTCTTGGTGATAGGAAGCTTTTTATTAATTTTTCTGTGAAAGCTTAAAACAGATATACGGGCTTTGCTTGGTTATTATTCAGCATGTTACTTGATAGAACGAATTAAACTCGATTGTCTGTTATGCAGGAAGGGTCAATCGATTGCATTTTAGAGATGGATCGAAAATAGAAACGACTATGCTTTAATCTTTTTACAGACCATATTTGATGGGCTATGGTCTGCTAAGGGCCAATTACGATAAAGCAATTTCTTTCAAAACATCAGGCGGCGCTCAGCAATGGCAATCAGGGTTTTAGCTGTGCCACTGGGTTGACGGCGGCCTTGTTCCCGTTCCTGAAGGGGTTCGTACTGACACACTCAACTGCTTGGCAAATTCAGTTTACGAAAGACCCAATTTCTTGCGTGCAGAGATAACGGGGGACATCACTACATGGCCTTCTTTTGCAACCATTTGCTTTACCGATTTTAGTAATTCCGAGTATAGCGATTAGCGAGGGTGAGTCTGGATCAGTTGAATGCCATAGTGTAGCTAAGGATTGAGATGGCTTTTAGCTTTTGGAGGTATTTGTGTGACTTTTGTCATCCTTCCCCAATCGCCACGATCGACACCATTGATTGCAGTAAGGCCGTTATTGGTTAATTATCCAGTTTTAGAAGGCATTCTATGGGGTGCAATATTCCATTTTTTTAGCCTTGATTAAAATGACTTATTTTTTAGAAAATTTCTGCGCAAGAATAAACCCCGCAACTAATGCAATTAAACTATAAATGGTAATGTCTATAAAATCATACATTTGAATAATGTCCTGTTTGAATCAATCTAATACTATGATTCTATACTTGATATAGTCCAGTGATCAAATTTATGTAGCCGGCAATGTTAAATTGACCCACTCACGACATTATAAAACTTGACCAGGCCAAAACGTGCTGATCGAGTATCAAAACTTGATCCCTTCAACCCTATAATGTACACATTTTATTTACATTACAGGGCTTTGCATTTGCAATGCATCAACGTGTTTAAGCCGGTAGTAACGCGCCTTGAAGAAGTCATTGAGAAAGCAGCATTTTTGCGGTGCGCGCAAGGTTGTTCATCTGCTTACGAGAAGAAGTGTTCTCAGAGCGCAATATGGTCTTGCGCCTGTAATTTTTGTTTTGTGCTTAATCAAAGGGATTTAGAGATGGTTATTGATCATTTTCGCTCGCGCCCAGCGCTTCCTTTGCCAAATAATTACCCCGGTCACAGAAAGTGTGGCGACTGCCAGTCCTAGCAAGGAAACCAGGATGCGGCCCGGCAAGCCAAGGATGCGGCCGGAGTGGAGTGGAAACTGCGCTTGAAGGAAGATATCACCTGCGCTGCCATCGCCAGGGATACGCTCGCCTAAATAAGCGCCGGTTTGTCCATCGTAATAAAGCCATGGGTTGCCAAGGCCAAAGTTAGCATGATCTTGCCCTGGTTCATGGAATGTTACGCCATAAATTCCATACTCTGGTTCGTAAAACATGCCGCCGGGTGGGGCGGGCCAGTTCCTTTTCTGTGCTTCCATGCGAGCAAGTTGAATGATTTCTTGCCGTGTGATCGCTGGCTCGATCGGTTCGTCATGAGGGTTGGGTGTACGCAGTGCAAAAGGATCAGGGGTGAGCGTGGAGAAGACTGAGACGAGTGGGCGCATGATCTCCTGCTTGAGGTTCATCGAGATAGCGGTTACCGCCAGTATCAATAATAATCCCCATAGCCACACACCGCCGGAGCGGTGCAGATCGAAATTCAGTTTGTAGCCGCCTTGCTGCCAGCGGAAAGCAAATGATTTACGCCATGCTTGGAGATGGGGAAATGAAATCCACAACGCGATGAAACAATCGATTGTCCATACGATTGCCAGAATGCCCATCAACACAATACCTAATTCCAACCCGAATGCATCCGGGATATGCATGCTGTAGTGCAGCTTGTATAAGAAAGGTATGAAATTTTCACGGCTGAGTGAAATATCGCCCCACATTCGTGCACCGCGGATTTCTCCATTCACTGGATCGAGTGCGATTTGATTGAAAGGTAAATCAAATGCTTTGCCCGTCGTAGGATCGAGGCGTCCGGTTACGCCTAACCCTAAATTTTCATCTGATTCCAGCGATAACGGTAGCCAAGTGATAAGCAGCTTCGGATCAGATGCCTCCAATTGATCGGCAAGAATGAAGGGAGAAACGGGTTCGCCTTCGCTTTGTCTCTTGAATAAATGGGGATTGAGCCATTCATCGAGCTCATGATCCCATGAGATGATTGCGCCTGTTAATCCAGCAATGAACAGGAACACGGCCAGTAATAATCCGGCCCAGCGATGTAATAGGGTGAGGAATTGACGGCTTGTTCTGGATTGACTCAGTGGCTTGTCAAGTTGTCCATTGTCTGCAAGGATGTCGGGTTCGATGTGTTTTGTCATAACGTCATGCTACGCTGTTTGCCACAATCAGGGAGGAAAGCGCTTTTGTGGATTGAGTTGTGGGTAATGCTGCGGGATCGAAGATTAATTGACCATTCTCCATGCGAATAAGGCGATCAGCGAGATGAAAGTAACGATCATCATGCGAAATTACCAACACGGCTTTGCCCATGGCGCGTAACTCTGGCAATAGTTCGTGATAGAAAATCTCCTTGAAAACCGGATCCTGATCCGCCGCCCATTCATCAAATACCAGAAAGGGGCGATTCTCCAGATAAGCCACCACTAAAGCCAGTCGTTTGCGTTGACCTTGTGACAGCGTGAGTGTGCTAAATGCGCCATTTTCGACTTTCACCTTATGCTGCAAATGCAGTTTGGTTAATAGCGCGTTGCCTTTTTGATCCAGTTGGTTGTCATGATTTCCTTCAAGCAACCGATCGAAGAGATGGAAATCAGAAAAAATCGTGGTAAAAAACTGTCGGTAATAATCACGGTTTGCATCATCGATGGTTTGGTCATTGAGCGTGATGCTGCCTTCTTCCGGTGGGTAGAGCCCTACGAGTAATTTTGCCAAAGTCGTTTTGCCACTGCCATTGCCGCCAATCAGAAAGGTGATTTCTCCTGGCTGGAACTGCAAATCAATCGGGCCTAACGTGAACATTTCATCTTTCTGTTCATGATAATAACGATGCACCACGCCGTGCAACACAATCGATTTCAGTGGTGGTAACTCGACGTTCTCCACCTGCGGCTCAGAAGAACGCATTGCCTGTGTGATTTCTTCAATCCGCCTGGCTGAAACTTGCGCCAGATTGGCGCGCGGAATGTTCAACAGCAGCGCCTCGAGCGGGCCTACCATATATACGAAAACCAAAGCATAGCCGGTCATGATCAATGCCCGGTCCGGTACATCGCCAACCAGCAGGAACAGTACCATGCCAATGAAAGCGTAGATCAGAAAATTACCCCAGCTAGCCGAAGCCACAAAAATAGACATGCCGAAGGTGCGCTCTTTACGCACTCGTTCGATTGACCGTTTCAGTACGCCATCAAAAAAAGTGGTGCGTTTGTCACAGTTGAGGCGTAATTCCTTTGCGCCATCGGTGAGCGAGCGAAAATAAGCAAATAAATTGTCTTGTTCTTTTGCAGCGATATCGAGATGCCGTATGGCGCGCAAATGTGCGAGATGATAGCCCACGGAGCCAAATCCTATGACCAGCACCGCCAATAGAAAGACCTGCCAGGACAGTAAAGCCAAGTAGGCTAAGCAACCCAATACGATAATGGCATTGGTGAGAATGATAGGAAAACTTACAAAAAATTCGGCGACCCGTGTGCAATGTTCCGAAAGAGCGGATTGAACCCGCGCTGCGCCTAATTGCTCAAGCTGCCGGTAATCAGCTTGAATGACTCTTTGCGCGATAAAGCTGCGCAAATCAGATTGCGCGCGCTGTCCTAGCCGTTCAAAGAGAATCGCACCGATCATGTAGCCAAACATCACACACAGGGCGGTTACTGCAAAAGTCAGCGCGGCCTGTCCCCGATCGAATTGATCGGTTGTCAGCGCAGCGCTGATTTGGGCAAGTAAATAGACGCTGCCCATTCCATGCAATATGCTTACAAACGATGCACTTAACAGTAACGGCTTGGATTGTTTGATAAGGTACTTCAGCATGAATGATCCAATAAAGTGAACTATATGATAGAGACGAATAGCAAGGATAAAAATTTACTTCGCTATCGTCTTGCCTTTCCCCCGACGACCCCCTTGCTTTTTGTTACATACCAGAAAATGAGATCAGATTTATCAATATGATAGATACAGTCTTATCGTTTGATAAATCGTGTCATCTGCTTTGAAGGTCCTGGTCATTTAAAAATTATAAACAATAATACTTCTCATTCGTCTTAAATCTTAAACAAGCATATCACTCTTTAATTTTTTGTTGGAGACGAATGGAGCCTTATCGAATAAGCGAGCAATCTTGTGCGTTGCCGAGTGCATGTTCATCTACCCCGGTGAACATGCTTTCATACCCGGACAAGTCTTGTTATCGCACCATTTATTCCGGTGCTCAAGCCCAACTGAGCTTGCAAGCTGATGAAATCGGCAAACAATCTATTTGGCATTTATCCCAGCAATTTAATGAGTTAAGGCTGGAATGGCGTGAAGCGCATTCAAAGTCTCCTGAGCGACCTACGATGGCCACCTTTTTGGCGGCATTGGAAGCGGCTTTTACTCACTTTCCCCATCAAACGAAAATCTTTGTATCAGTACCCAAGCAATTGATTGCCGAATCGTATGATTCAGGTGTGCTGGTAAAAACCAGTGATGGAAGCTTCATCGTCCATGCCGAATTGTTCTGGCAACAAGCCAGGGTTTGGCATACGGGCACTCGGCCACAAGCTTACCCACTTTATCTCGTCATCAGTCATGGCCGGCGTCATCCATTGCGCCCACCTAAACCTGCAGGGACTGTCTATCGACGCTTTATCGCTTGGTTGGGCCGCACCTTGTCATTTCGAACCGTCGACATCGACTCTGATTTAGTCCGGTTCAATCGCTGGATGAACGATCCCGTCGTGGCGGCTTTCTGGCAAGAAACAGGTGATCTTGCTCAGCACCGCGCTTATTTGGAAGGCATCCAGGCCGATCCGCACGTCATCAGCCTGATCAGTTGCTTGGATGATGAGCCGTTTGGTTACTTCGAGATATATTGGGCAAAAGAAAATCGGATCGCGCCTTACTATGATGTCGACGATTTCGACCGTGGCTGGCATGTTTTGATTGGAGAGTCGCATTTCCGTGGCAAGCCTTTCGTAACCGCTTGGTTGCCATCTATTTCCCATTATCTTTTTCTCGATGACGACAGAACCCAACGTATCGTCATCGAACCCCGCTCTGACAATAGCAAGATGCTCCGAAATCTTGCCCAGTGCGGTTATGCACATCTCAAGGAATTCGATTTTCCCCATAAACGCGCCATGCTGGGCATGTTGCTAAGAGAACGTTTTTTTGCTGAGCGACTTTGGGTGCCACGTAACACACTATCTCCCCATTCTGTTTCTTTGTCCTGAGGAATTTGTCATGAAAATTTACGATTTGATCGGTATTGGCTTTGGTCCATCCAATATTGCACTTGCTATTACCTTGGAAGAACAAAAGCAATCAGGCTATGGTATCGAGTCTTTTTTCATCGAGAAACAACCTAATTTTGCTTGGCATGCCAACATGCTGCTCGATAACGCGCACATGCAAGTTTCTTTCCTTAAGGATCTTGCCACGATGCGCAATCCATCGAGCCACTTCACGTTTATCAATTACCTGCATCAAAAAAATCGGCTGCAAGATTTTATCAATCTCAAGACTTTTTTTCCGAGCCGACACGAATTCAATGATTATTTGACATGGGCCGCATCCCACTTTGATCACTGCTGCGCGTATGGTGAAGAAGTCATCGAGGTCTTGCCCGAAAAGCGGGGCGATGAAGTTGCACTGCTGCGTATCCGTTCGCGTAATCGGGAGCAAGTAGTCCATGAACGCTTGACCCGTAATCTGGTGATCAGCATCGGTGGGCAACCAAGAATTCCCGAAAGTTTTGCGCCGCTAAAAGGGGATCCGCGTGTTTTTCATTCCAATAACTATCTAAAAGAAATTAAACATCATCCGCACGCAAAAAAGATTGCAGTGGTAGGGGGCGGACAGAGCGCAGCCGAGATTTTTATGGATCTGCATCATCGCTATGAAAAGGATAAGGCACAGGTCGATTTGATCATGCGTGCACGTGCCATCAAACCTTCGGATGATAGTCCTTTCGTCAATGAGATCTTCAATACCGATTTTACCGATTATGTATTCAATAGTTCAGATCAGCAGCGCACAGAAATCCTCAATGAATTCTGGCATACCAATTATGCCGCTCCCGATCTGGTTTTGATCGAACAAATTTTCAATGTGTTTTATCGGCAAAAAGTCGCCGGTATCGAGCGGCATCGTTTCTTACGGCGTCATGAAGTCAAGCAAGCAGTTTCCCAGAATGATGGCATTCAATTTGTTCTGCATGATTTGAATACAGAGCAAGATCGCACGGCAACCTACGATGCGGTGGTGCTGGCGACGGGTTACAACCGCGATTATCACAAATTATTGTTGGCACCAATCATGCCCTATTTCAGAGATATGCAGGTAGATCGACAGTATCGCTTGAATAGCGTGGCGCAGTTCAAGCCATCGGTGTTTCTGCAAGGCGCTTGTGAATCGAGTCATGGCTTGAGCGATACCTTGCTTTCGGTGACCGCCGTGCGGACTCACGAAATAGCACAAGCCCTTATTAACACCAGCAATCAAACAACTTCGGCACAACTGAAAAGGGCGATGCCTTCAGCATTCGCTTATTAGGCAGCGCCAATTTTTTCTAACTGTAATTATTCAACTTATCATGAAAAATACCTTAAAAAAGAGGAAAAAGATCAATCCTAAGAAATTAATACTGTTACTCGGTCTGCATTTTTCTGTATTGTCAGCATCGTTCAACGGTTACGCTCAATCACAAAATACCAATAAACCGGCCGAATCTAAAGATCAGCAAACGCAGACTACGTCAGAGTCAAGCGAAGCTAGCTCAAAGCAATCGGGTATCACTGTATTACCCGCCATGACCATCAAGGCCGCGACCGCGGGTTATGCAGCTAAGAGCAGTAGTTCGGGTACTAAAACCGATACGCCGCTTATCGAGGTACCGCAGTCGATTTCTGTTGTGACACGTAATGAGCTCGATGCACGAGGTGTCCAGGATATGAGTGAAGCCTTGCGCTATACTCCGGGGGTAGCCGTTGATCAATGGGGGTTTGAAGGGCGTGGCTACGAATATCTGCTTTTACGTGGTTTTCAGGGACTCACGACTTCTCTCTTTCGCGACGGCTTGAGCATGGCCGGGCAAGGATTGTATTTTAATTCCTTTATTACCGAAACGTATGGCCTGGAACGGGTCGATGTGCTACGCGGTCCTACTTCAGTGACCTTTGGTCGTGGTGACGCGGGCGGTATCGTGAATCGCATCACCAAACGCCCCAATGCAGATCCGTATCGGGAGATCGAATTGCAATATGGCAATTTTGACCGGAAACGGGTTGCCGCTGACTTGGGTTTTGCCAATGACGATCGCACCTTGATGTTTCGTCTAGTGACGTTGGGGCTCGATTCTGATACGCAGGTGCGCTATCCGAACACGGGGGGAGACCGTGCTGGACTCAGACGCTTTTATATTGCGCCCTCTGTGACCTGGCGTCCCACCGCTGATACCACGATCACGTTGTTGGGAGAAGTACTCAACAACCGTGCGGAAGCCTCGCCTTTCTTTCTCCTTACGCCAGAGGGTATGCGTACCAATGTGGTACTGGCAGATTCAAAATTCGTTAAATATGCAACCAATCAATCCTCTTTTGGCTATCAGATCGAGCACCACTTTAACGAGATTTTCACTGCAAGGCAGAATTTTCGCCATATGCAGCAAGATGGCAACTTCAATGAAATGTTTCGCGCGGGTTTTGACACCGCTATCCCTACCTTGATGAATCGTTCGGCGATTTCGACCAAAGAGCGATTGACGCAAACGGTGATCGATACGCATATTCAAGCTAGGGTCAATACCGGCCCGCTCAATCACACGGCCCTTTTTGGCGTTGACTGGAACGTGACGAATGCTTCTCTGAAGTTTTTTTCAGGGGATGCGCCTGGCATTGATGTATTTAATCCGGTGTATGGTATACCGATTCCAAAACCGAGTTCCTTGGATATCCATGCTAAACAAGAGATCAATCAGCTTGGCGTCTATCTGCAAGATCAGATCAGATATGGCGAGAACTGGCTTCTGACGTTGAGCGGTCGTTACGATCGGGTCGATTCAACGGATGTCGATTATTTAAGCGCTACCCGTGGCAAGATTAGAAGCGACGCTTATACGGGGCGGGCTGGTCTGACTTATCTTTTCTCAAATGGGATTGCGCCCTATGTGAGCTATTCACAATCATTTTTACCCATACCCGGATTTGATTCCAGCAATAACCCCTTCAAGCCAACCCGTGGCGAGCAATACGAAGTGGGTGTCAAATACCAGCCTGTTGGGGGAAGAAGCTTGTATACTCTGGCCTTTTTTGACTTGACCAAAACCAATGTACCTACACCCGATCCGAATGATCCCCTTTTCCGCAGCAGGCAAACCGGTGAAGTCGGCTCACGCGGTGTGGAGTTGGAAGCGAGAGCGGAGTTGCTGCGAGGCTTGAACTATATCGGAACGTTTACCTATCACGATGTTACCGTTACTAAAAGTGGAGATGTTGATAAGGGAAATATGCCGACCCAGGTGCCCACGACCATGACTTCGCACTGGTTGGATTATTCCCTGGGAAGTTTGGGGGTAAGCTGGTTACAAGGCTTCGGGATCGGTGCCGGGGTGCGCCACGTGGGTAGAATTTTCAATGATATGGAGAATACCAGCACGACGCCTTCTTTTACTCTGTTTGACGCCATGCTTCGCTACGATCATGGGCCTTGGATGTTTATCGTCAATGCGAGCAATATATTTAATAATCGATATCTATCCTATTCTTCTCCTAGTGGCCTAGCCTATCCGGGGATACAACGAACAGTCTTAGGAACCTTGAAATTCAGATTCTAGTGGATTGCTGCAGTGGCTTTTTAACCATTGGTAGGGAGCTTGCTGGACACTGGACACGTTTGCTAACCAAATTTGGTTGGGTTGAGGTGATTAAGTTTCTGCTTTGGATAGCATTATTGCTTATTATTACAGGATGCAATATGCTCCCGCAGCGGCAGGCGCAAGAAGTAGGTACGGCGATTCCTGCTCAATGGACAGCAGGGCAGGGGTCGAATCCAGCTGCACCGGATCAGTGGGTGGATGCGTTTGGCGATGCTCATTTACGTGCCCTGGTCGATCACGCGCTTGCAAATAATTATGAGCTGAAGTCAGCGTCTGCACGGGTCGATGCGGCAATTGCCCAAGCGCGTATCGATGGGTCAGGGCGCTGGCCACAGCTTTTCTTTACGGCCGATCACGAGCAAGTAAAAATCCGTGAGGCGGGTTTTGGCGCCTCGAGGTTTGGCGTATTTGAAGCTTTATTTGGCTTGAGCTGGGAGCTCGACGTCTGGGGGCGGATACGCGACTTCCGGCAAGCGTCGCTGTTGGAAGCGGATGCAATGGCAGCCGACTACTACGGTGCGCGCTTATCGCTGGCCGCACGGGTTGCACAGAGTTATTTTGAATTGGTTGAAGCTAAGCTGCAGGCGGCCGTGATCGAACAGTCGATCGAAGATCGCACGATTATCGCCAATCTCGTGCGGGGCCGTTTTCAGCATGGTCTGGTGCGAGGGCTCGATTTACGCCTGGCACTCACCGATTTGGCCAATGCAGAGGCGCAACTCAAACAAATCAACAATAGTATTCAGACAATTACGCGGCGTTTGGAAATTTTGCTGGGGAATTATCCCATGGGGAAGGAATTGAACGTTTCCTCTCTGCCGCCCTTGCCTGCGCAGATTCCTGCGGGATTACCTTCACAGCTATTGGAACGCCGTCCGGATCTGGTCGCTGTGTTTAGCCGCTTGCAGGCCGCCGATTTACGGGTAGCGAGCTCAGAAAAGCTACGCTTGCCGCGTATTACCTTAACAGCCGCTGGCGGTACACGCAGTAGCGATTTAACCGAATTGATCGATCCCAGGGCAGCAGCCTGGAATGTTTTTGCTGGACTCATGCAGCCGTTGTTTACCGGCGGGCGTATTCAGGGCGAGATCTTGCGTAACCAGGCACGCGTGGAGGAAGTGTTGAATTTTTACAAAAATACCGCATTGAATGCTTTTCGCGAGGTCGAACAGGCATTGGCAGCAGAAGAATGGCTACGGCAACAAGAGGCATCGCTCAGAAAAGCCGTTGAGCAAACCGAAGCAAGCCAGGCGCTCGCTATTTATTCTTACCGCAATGGTTTAATCGGCATCCTCACCTTACTCGATAGTTACCGCAGTACACTCAGTGCCCAGAGTGCGTATTTGTCAGTCACTCGGCAATTACTCAGCAATCGTATCAATCTGTATTTAGCCCTCGGTGGCAACGTGTAAGGAGGAAGCCATGAGGGTTTATCAGAATCCGGTCCTCGGTCTTTTATGAAGGCACGACGTCAGTTATTTATCGCATTATTGGTCGCGTTTGCGGGTATTTTGGCGGCATCGGCCATCATTTTTTCTCCTCCCCAAACTGAGCAACAGGAGGAGGTCGTGAAGCCTCCTACCGTTCAAGCCATCGAAGTAAAGTTCGAGCGGTTACGCATGGATGTTCGCTCGCAAGGGCGCGTGATGGCCCAAACAGAAATCGATTTGGTGAGCGGGGTGTCGGGTAATATCATCAAAATATCACCCGCTTTTGTCAGTGGTGGTTTTTTCAAAAAAGGGGATTTATTGGTTTCGATCGATCCTGCAGAGTATGACCTGCGGGTGGCACAAGCCCAAGCGAGGGTGATGGAAGCGCAATACCAGCTGACACGGGAAGAAGCTGAAGCGGCGCAAGCCCAGGACGAGTGGCAATATCTGGGACAGGGAGAGCCTAATCCGCTTAGTCTCAGGATACCCCAGCTGAAAGAAAAAAAGGCAAAACTGGTTGCCGAACAGGAAGAACTAAGGAATGCCCGATTACTGCGGCAGCGTACGGAGATACGCGCACCCTTTAATGGCCGGGTGCGCAGCAAAGAAGTGGGCATGGGGCAATACCTGAGCAGTGGCGCGGTATTGGGCCGAATTTATAACAGCGATCTTGCTGAAGTACGCCTGCCGCTGAGTACGCAAGAATTGGCATTTATTGATTTTCCTGAGCACGTCAACGCTGCCTCTGCCCCAAAAGGGGCAACGGTCAGTCTAACCGCACATTACCAAGGGCAGCAGCGCACCTGGTCGGCTCATATTGTTCGGAGTGAAGGCGTGATCGACCCAGACACCGGCATGGTGGTCGTAGTGGCTCAAATCCCCGATCCGTTTCTTCTAGGCGCCAACAAACCGGCATCCTCCAGCGCCAAGTCACCTTCTACCATTTTGCCGGTTGGTTTGTTTGTGGAAGCGATCATTGAAGGACGCTGGTTTGACGGTTTGGTGGTGCTGCCCGCAAGCGCAATGCTCAAGGATAATCGAGTCGCTGTCATTGACCGGGAGGATCGCTTGCGTTTTCATAGGGTAGAGGTATTCAGGAAAACGCGCGAACAGGTCATCGTCAAAGCAGGTTTGAGTGCGGGCGAGCGGGTGTTTGTTTCTGGGTTGCTTCATCCTGTCGATGGGATGCAGGTGGTACCGGTGGTTGCGCGGGAGATAGACAAACAAATAGCACTGGAACAAGCACAAACCATCGGTAAGCCAGCCCTTCCATGAAATTGATCGTTTGGTTTGCCCGAAACCCCATTGCCGCCAACTTGCTGATGCTGCTCATTATTGCAGCTGGGTTGCTGGGGCTATCACTTTCAAAACGCTATACGGTTCCACCTGCTCCACAAAATCAACTGCAAATCGAAATAGCCTATCCTGGCGCGAGCCCAGCTGAGGTGGAGCAAGCACTGTGTATTCCAATTGAAGAGGCTATCCATGACTTGGAAGGCATTCGGCATATCAATGCCATTGCCAACCAGGCGGAATGTGAAGTCATCGTTGAATTCGATCCCGCGATGGGTGCTGCCCGCTTCCAAGCTGCTGTGCAGGCCAGGATGGATCGGATCACTGTTTTTCCAGAGCGTGCTGAGAAACTCGAAATACGTGAACGAAAAACGGATGCTTCTGCGGTCATCGTAACGGTCCACGGTGAAGTCGGCTTACTGACGTTGATGCGTCAACGTGACCAGCTTCAGGCCATGTTGAGCAAGCATCCCGATATCGGCCTGTTGTCTTCTTGGCCTCGGCTACCCTATGAAGTAGCCATTGAAATCACGGAAATGGATTTACGCCGATATGGCCTGACTTTTGAGGAAATTGCCGAAGCGATTCGAGCTGCTTCCAATAACATACCTGCGGGAGAACTCAAGAAAGCTGACGGCAAGTTACTGTTGCGAAGTAAAAATCAAGCCATGTCGATGGAAGATTTTGCGGCGATTAATTTGCGGCCCAACCCGCACGGTGCACGCTTATTGCTCGGCGATATTGCCCAGATACGTGAAACGGTCAATGAAAGAGATGTATTGGTAAGAATCGACGGCAAGCCGGCTGTCCAAATCTTTGTCATGTCAAAAGACCAGATTGTGAAGACGGTCAATGCCGTGAATGAGGTGATCGAAGCGTTTCGTTCCGAGTTACCTGATGGGATGGGTATTACCACCTGGGATGATTGGTCAAAGTATTATCAGGAAAACATGTCGATGCTGATGAGTTCCGCAGTATCGGGGTTTTGCCTAATCTTTCTGATATTGACGTTAACGTTGCGGTTTTACCTGGCGCTTTGGGTCAGCTGCGGGATTCTGATATCGGTGCTCGGTGCGCTTTGGGTGATGCCCATGCTGGGGATTTCATTGAATACCTATTCGATTGCCGCGTTGATTCTGGTGCTGGGCATCGTAGTGGACGACGCTATCGTAGTGGGTGAGAATATCTACTCGCACGAACAACGCGGACATACGGGTCTGACAGGCGCGATCAATGGCACGCTCGAGGTTGCGCCCATGGTCATCATTATGGTGTTGTCGACCATGATCGCATTTGTGCCCGGCATCTTTTTGCCTGGATTGAGCGGTTATCTGATGTATAACATTTCCGCTGTCGTCATTCTGACACTGGCATTTTCTATGCTGGAAGCACTGTTGATCTTGCCGGCCCATTTAGCGACACATAATCACACCACTTCACGGCCAAATCGATTGACCACCGCTTTCGATGCGCTCCGGCAAAAAGTTGATAAGGGTTTGCACGGGTTAATCGATCGGCTATACGTTCCATTGCTCAAAATATTGCTGCGCTGTCGCTATATCACGTTATCGGTATTTGCCATTTTGCTGCTGATCACCTCTGCGCTGGTCGTTTCCGGGCGCGTGCAAAGTGTCATGGATATGCCGGTGAACGATTATTACTTGTTTGCGTTTCTCCAATTCCCACCTGGTACGCCATTCGAGGAGGTTGACTACCACATAATGCGCTTGGAGCGTATTGCCAATGAAATACGGCTGGAATTGAACGATGAGCTCGGCATCGATACTGCAAGCGAAATAAAAGACAGTTTCCAGCATATTATCGCTGTGAGTGACGATAATGCCGGCTTTGTCGATATTGAAATTGCGATTGACGAGCGTATCCGCTCCCGCATGGATTACATTCAACGGCAATGGCAGGCGCGTTTCGGCGAACTCCCCGCAGGTGCGACGCTGTCCTTTCAAACTTTCTGGCCCAGAAATCTCGGGATTCCTTCTGCCCAGTCCGCCAAAGCGATAGAATTGAAACTGACTGCCCCCGACATCGCAGTGCAAAGCGCAGCAGGGGAGCTACTCAGAGCCAAGCTGGCGGCTTATGCCGGGGTGCACAGTGTGACCGGCTCCATGCAAATGGGTAAACCTGAGTTGAACCTCAGGCTGAAACCCGAAGCGGCGTTTTACGGCTTGACGATACAAAGCTTGGGTGAGCAGGTGCGCAGTGGTTTTCTTGGGCTAGAGGTTCAGCGATTTTTTCTGGAACGGAATGAAATCAGAGTCATGTTGCGTTTTCCTGCCGAACATCGCCGCTCTCTGGATGATTTGCAGCGCATGCCGATCAAGCTGGCCAACGGTAACTTTGTTCCATTCGCTACGGTGGCTGAAGCTGAATATACACCGGGTTTTGCCAGTATCACCCGGCAGAACCGTGAACGCATACAATTGATCAGCGCGGAAGTTCACAAGACGCAGGCGAGCGTTGAAACGATTCTTGCTGATCTGCATGCGCGCGTCATTCCTGAGCTCGAAGCATACTACCCAGGACTTAAGATCGAACCTGGCCAGACTCGGCAAAAGCAGGAGGAGACAATGTCGAATCTCTGGGGTTATGGCGCGCTGGCGTTATTTGCCATTTACGCGCTATTGGCGGTACCGCTGCGTTCCTATACGCAGCCGCTCGTGATTATGCTCGCTATACCCTTTGGTTTTATCGGGGCGGTACTGGGCCATCTGTTACTGAATATTCCATTGGCGCTGGAATCATATGTGGCCATGTTTGCCGTGGGAGGGATCGTAATCAATGCTAGCTTGATCCTGGTGGCCCAAATCAATCAATCTTTACAAAAAAACAGATCGATCTACAGATCGGTGATTCAGGCAGGCAAAGCGCGCTTCCGGCCTATTTTTCTGACGACTTTAACCACGTTTGTTGGTTTGCTTCCGCTGATCCATGCGCAAAGCTCCGATGCCGAGAAACTCATGCCGATGGCGGCAACGCTTGCGTTTGGCATTTTGTTCTCGACACTGATCACGTTGTTGTTAGTGCCGATAACTTGCATGATTCTGCAAGAAATATCCGCATCCAGACAGAAATAGATAAGAAAAATGATAGGAAGACATAGGCGTTACGCTTTTATTTTAATGAAAGGAAAAAAGCAGTGTATCCCTTACTTTTGAAACAGCTCTGGCATACGCCGCTAGCGAATGCATCCGAACAGGAAATTATTTATCGTGACCGATTACGCTTGAGTTATCGTCAAGTATATGAGCGGATCAACCAGGGCGCTGCCGCATTGGCTGTAGCATGCGTCCGGCAAGGCGAAGTGATCGCGGTGATGGATCACGATAGTCATCGCTATCTCGAATGCTATTTCTTCATCCCGATGTATGGCGCAACTCTGATGACGGTCAACACCAAACTCACCCCCGCTCAGATTGCCTATACCTTGAATCACTCGCGCGCATCCATGTTATTCGTGCATGCCGATTTCATTCCGATCATTGAAGAGATACGCGCAGCGTTGCACGGTATTAAAAAAATAATTTTAATGACGGATGAGGGAGCCATCCCGCAATCTTCTCTATCACTGGATGATGAGTATGAAAGCTGGTTGGCGGCTTACCCCAATGAGTTTGCTTTCGCAGATTTCGACGAGCATGTGCGGGCAACCGTTTTTTATACCACCGGCACGACGGGTGTGCCGAAAGGCGTTTATTACACGCACAGGCAATTGGTGCTGCATACGCTTGCGGCTGGCATGGCCTTGACTGCGCCCGCTGCACGGCAACGGCTGCATGGTGGCGATGTTTATATGCCAGTAACCCCGATGTTTCATGTGCATGCCTGGGGCATACCCTATATTGCGACCTTGTTGGGCGTCAAACAAGTCTATCCGGGCCGTTATGCACCGGAGATGCTGCTGAAACTCATCCGTGAGGAACAGGTTACGTTTTCGCACTGTGTGCCCACCTTGTTGAGAATGATATTGGTCGCTGCGCAAAAAGACGGTGTGGATCTCAGCGATTGGAAGGTTGTTGTCGGCGGGTCGGCTTTGCCGCAAGCATTAGCCAAACAAGCATTGGCAATGGGAGTGGATTGCTTTGCTGGCTATGGTTTATCCGAAACGGCTCCGATATTGACGTTGGCGCAATTGAGCGAGGCAGGTGACGCGTCAGAAACGCTACCCGATGATGCACTTGCCACACTATGTTGTGCAGGACGTGCGATTCCGCTGGTGGATTTGCAAATCGTCGATGAAACGATGCGTCCGCAAATGCGCGATGGGCAAAGCAATGGAGAGATCGTCGTGCGTGCACCTTGGCTGACGCAGGGTTATCTTGAAAATCCCGAAGCCAGCACAGCACTGTGGCATGGCGATTATTTGCATACTCAGGACATGGGGGCAATCGATCCCAATGGTTACCTGCGTATCACTGACCGCTTGAAAGATATCATCAAAGTAGCGGGAGAGTGGGTCTCGTCGGTAGAGGTGGAGAACGCGCTAGCCTCGGTTGAGGGGGTGAAGGAAGTCGCCGTTATCGGCATGCCGGATTCTCGTTGGGGAGAGCGTCCACTGGCCTTGTTGGTCGTGGATAAAACGCTCTTTGATGCGTCAGCCGCTCAAGAACAGATGCGTATCTCGGTCGAGCGGGGTACGCTTGCAAAACATGCCTTGTTGACCCACTTCAAACAGGTTGATGCCATTGCCAAAACCAGCGTAGGGAAAATAGATAAAAAAGCCTTGCGAGCCGAGCATGCGACTGCCAATTGATACTGACCTTATTTGGGCTACGGTAACCCGGCATATAGGCTAGCTTGCGCTAAGAAAATCGAAATGGAACCACGATCTACGTTGTGCAAACTTGTCGGCATGCTAGGGCTGTCCTTACTTTTGAATGCTTGCCAACTTTTTCAGCCAGCACCATCGATTCATCATGGTCCAGAGATTTTTTGGGATACATGGGGTGTGCCCCATATTGTCGCCCGCAAAGATAGCGATGCATTTTTCGCGTTTGGTTGGGCGCAGATGCGC
This sequence comes from Nitrosomonas nitrosa, assembly GCF_003051105.1. GTDB lineage: Bacteria > Pseudomonadota > Gammaproteobacteria > Burkholderiales > Nitrosomonadaceae > Nitrosomonas > Nitrosomonas nitrosa. The sequence continues at coordinate 22,742 of NZ_QAOO01000002.1, forward strand.
AGCCACGGGGATTTGCTGCTCAAACTCTATGCAGTGGCCCGTGGTCGGGGTGCGGAGATCTTCGATGAAAGTTACTTGCCTGCTGATCGATCTGTGCGGCTATTAGCTATTCCAGCATTGGCTGAGAAATGGTACACAGCTCAGGAGCCTGCTTTTCGGGCTAATCTGGATGCATTTGCGGCGGGTATCAATGAATTTGCGCGCCGGCACCCGGAAACTATTTCCGATACGGTTAAAGCGGTCTTGCCTGTCACGCCGCAAGATGTCATAGCGCATACCACGCGGGTAATGACTGTCTTTATTGCGGGCACCTCCGAATGTGGTGCCGTACTGCCGGGTTTTGATTTTTCAGACCAACCGGTCGCCTCGAATGGCTGGGCAATCGGCCCTCAATATTCTGCCAGTGGTCATGCCATGCTGCTCACCAATCCGCACCTGGATTGGCGCGGACTGGAAACCTTTTATGAGGCGCATTTTTTATTGCCAGAAGTCAATCTTTACGGTACGGCCCTGGTGGGCTCGCCGGTGTTGCAGATCGCATTTAACGATAGACTGGGCTGGACGCATACTGTCAATACGATGGATGGCTGCGATCTTTATCGATTGAAGCTAGCCGGGGCCGCGTTGGAGGATGGGTATGTATTGGACGGCATGACTGAATTATTCGCCGTTACCACCGAAATGATCCGCATTCGCCGGCAAGATGGCAGTATGACGAGCGAGCCCTTGCGCATTTACCGGGCCAGACAGGGGCCTGTGGTTACTTTGGATGACCAAGTGCTGGCCGTGCGCTTTGCGTTACTGGAGACGTCATTGCTGGCGGGAATGAACCAGCAATGGTGGAAGATGGGGCAGGCAAGACATTTTGCAGAATTCCAGCAAATACTGCAGGATTTGCACTTGCCTTTATTCAATGTGGTTTACGCAGATGCGGATAAGCATATCATGCTGAGTTTCAATGGCATTATTCCGGTGCGTGACAAAGGGGATGTCACTTTTTGGCAAGCGCCTGTTCCTGGGGATGACTCGAGCCTGATCTGGACAGAAATGCATCGCTATGCGGATTTGCCTAAATCGATCGATCCTGCCAACGGTTGGGTGCAAAATGCCAATGGGGCACCTTGGTACATGACGCTTCCCTTCCTCGACAAGACGCGTTACCCCCCTAACATCGCAGCTGATGTGACCAATGCTCGTGAGTTGCGTGGATTGCAGATACTGAATGAACACAACAAAATGCATTATGCTGACTTGCTCACGGCCAAACACTCGACGCGTTCACTGGTGGCCGATCGGTTACTGGATGAACTGATTGCGGCTGCTCGGATAAGCGGCCATCCCTTGCTGAAGCAGGCGGCGCATGTACTTGATCAATGGGATCGCCATTTCTTGGCAGAGAGCCAAGGCGGGTGGCTTTTTTACACCTGGTTCCGTAAATGGGTAAAGAGAACGATCAAAAAAACAACCGCTGAAAATCCTAGCTATCGTTTTACCCCGGATCAACTCGTCGGCAGCCTATTTTATACTCACCCTTTCGATCCGGCTTTTCCATTGCATACTCCGAGAGGCTTGGCGGATATGTCTCTGGCGATACATGCGCTCGAAGAAGCCGCTATCGAATTGGATGCCAAATTCGGCGCACTCGATGTGGCATGGGGAGATAGCGCGCGCCTGCGCCGGGGTCAAGTTGATCTGCCCGGGAATGGTGCGCCTACCGCGCTAGGTGTTTTCCGGGAAATTTTTTATGAAGAAGATGCAGACGGTAAATTTAAATCGACATCGGGCGATACCTATATCGCGCTGGTAGAGTTTTCGCAGCCTGTTCGCGCCCAGGTGCTTACCACTTACGGCAATGCGACGCAGAATGGTTTTTTTGAGATAGGCGACCAGTTGCGTTTAGCTGCCAATCAGCAACTTCGTCCGGCCTGGCGGACATTGGATGAAATTGAAACAAATCTAATGATGCGTGAGCGTTTGAGACACGATCCTTGAGCCACAAAAATGCTGCAAGTATTGCGCTTGTTGAGGGCGCCGGTAACAGCCTCGTAGGTTGAATTGTTTGTGCTTTTTCGCTGGTGATCATGCAAAATAACAAGCTGATCATTTTTTCTATTCCAGTGTGTTCAATTGTGAAAGCTAAGCGTAACGCAACCAAAAGCGAAAAAGAACCGAAACTCTCCCGCACTCATGCACCTCCTGATCTATCACCAATCGACTGGCAGCGCGGCTTGCGCCGCCAATTTGGTGGCGAGCAAGCGTTTGTTCTGGAAAATAAAGGAGCACAGCCTTTTTTTTCAGAGTTCATTGTCAGCAATCCTCAGTCAAAAAGCCGCTACCGTGTCGCCATTCGTGGACGCCAACCGGGTGATAATTTTTGCTCTTGCCCCGATTATGCAACCAATGAGCTAGGTACTTGCAAGCATATCGAATTTACACTGGCAACACTGCTGAAAAAACGTGGTGCAAAAACAGCTTTCGCGCGAGGTTGGCAGCCACCGTTTTCCGAAGTTTATCTACGTAACGATAGGCTGCGCACCGTGCATTTTCGTGCAGGCACAGACTGTCCACCGATCGTGCATGAAGCGGCAGCAAAGCTTTTCGACACGCAACAGGGCTGGCGGCTACCTGAAGAACGTTTTGGTGAACTCACTCATTTTATGGCAGTCGTTGCAACTGCGGATCATGAATTACGTGTTTATGACGACGCGCTCGATTTTATCGCAAGCCGGTGCGATGCACAGCATCGATTGGCACAACTCGACAAGCTATTTCCACGAGGTGTGGGCGATGCCAAGCTTGCAAAATTACTCAAGGTGCCGCTTTACCCTTATCAGGCCGAAGGTGCATTGTACGCGGTGCGAGCCGGACGCATCCTGATCGGTGACGAGATGGGGCTGGGTAAAACTGTTCAGGCGATTGCTGCGATGGAAATCTTGGCGAGGCATTTTGGTGTTTCACGTGTGCTAGTGGTTTGCCCAACTTCATTGAAATATCAGTGGCAAAGTGAAATTACGCGATTTTCCGGGCGACCGGCTCGCATCCTGACGGGTGGACGATCCCGTCGTCAGAAGGCGTTTGCCGAAGATGATTTTTGTAAGATTACCAATTACGAAAAACTTCAGCCCGACCTTGATCTGATCACCGCTTGGGAACCGGAATTGGTGATCGTCGATGAAGCCCAACGCATCAAAAACTGGAATACCATCGCTTCCCGAGCGTTGAAGCGTATCGATAGCCCTTATGCCATCGTGCTGACGGGTACCCCGCTAGAAAATAAATTGGAAGAGTTGATTTCTATCGTTCAGTTTGTCGATCAGTATCGTTTGGGGCCGACCTGGAAGTTGTTGCACGAACATCAAGTCAAGGATGAAACCGGCCGTGTTACCGGTTATACCGGCCTGGAAAAAATTGGTGAAACCCTGGCGCCGGTGATGATACGACGACGCAAATCCGATGTGCTGGTGCAATTACCCTCTCGGACTGATCAGAATTTGTTGGTCCCCATGACCGAAATGCAAATGGTTTATCATCAAGAAAATGCCGAGATCGTTACCCGCATCGTGCAGCGTTGGCGCAAAACAAAATTTCTTTCGGATAAGGATCAACGACGGTTGACCTGCGCATTGCAGAACATGCGCATGGCTTGCAATAGCACTTATTTGCTTGATCAAGAGACCGATCATGGCGTTAAGGCAGATGAGCTGGCATCGCTCTTTGATGGGCTGTTCGTGCAACCTGGAGCGAAAGCAGTCGTTTTCAGCCAATGGACACGGACCCAGGAAATCATTATCCGGCGGCTGGAAGCGCGCGGTATTGGCTACGTCAGTTTTCATGGCGGAATCGCTTCGGATAAACGGCCTGAATTGATAGAACGTTTCAGTAGCGATCCAGACTGCCGCGTTTTTCTGTCTACCGATGCGGGGGCAACCGGACTCAATTTGCAGCAGCATGCCACCACCTTGGTCAACATGGATCTGCCCTGGAATCCTGCTTTGCTCGAACAGCGCATTGGCCGCATCCACCGCATCGGGCAGACGCAACCGGTACAGATCATCAATTTTGTTGCCAAAGGTACGATCGAAGAGGGCATGCTAGCCGTATTGGCTTTCAAGCGCTCGCTCTCGGCGGGCATTCTTGACGGGGGAGCAAGTGAAATTTCGTTGGGAGGCTCACGTCTGAATCGCTTCATGAAAGAAGTGGAAAATGTGACTGGCCAGATGGGCGAAAGTGAAGCCATGACACCGGCAGAAGAAACGGCAGGCGCCATGGGCGAAGCGGTAGCGGCACCCATCGACGAGATAATTTTGGATGAAACGCCGGAGCGAATAGACGATACACAACCCGCTCAGGCTGCAGCAAGTGGCATGAACCCTGAACCCTGGACTGCACTACTACAACTAGGCACCCATTTGGTTTCTGCGCTGACTTCGGTCAACGATAATTCGGCTGCACCACATCCCTGGATTGATCGCGATCCGGCCAGTGGTACGCACAGTCTGAAAATACCGCTGCCATCACCCGAAACGACCCAACGGTTAGCCGATGCACTATCAGCGATCGCTGATTCATTGCGTGCAGGGCATCGCAAGTGAAGGCGGTAGGCGCAGTGTGATCAGGTTGAAGCGAGCTTTAGAATGGTTGCCAGGAAAAACCAAAACCCACGCACATCAATGGTTTTTCATGGCAGCCTGTATTTATGCCATCTTAATGGTGCCATTGGCCATGCTGGCACGGCACGGCTATGGACCAGCAGTGCTGGCTGCACCGACCGTGCATGCTTTTGAGATGCTGTTCGGTTTCGTCTTGGCCTTGATTACTGGCTATTTACTGGGGCCCCTGCCGAAAAACCAGTTACTGTTATTTTTGCTGCTTTGGTTACTAGCGCGGGTGCTGGGTGTGATAGCGATAGCCGATTGGCTGGCTTTGATCAGTAATGCCGTTTTTGTCGCACTGCTGGCCTGGCATTTACTGCCGCGTTTATGGGTGGCGAAGAAATGGCGTAACCGGACACTGGTCCCCTTGCTGGGCCTGATATGTAGTTTGACGGTTGTCATCGCCTTGATCGGTCAGTTTGATGATTATCGGCTGCAACGCACCCTGCTGGGGGAAAGCGTGCAATTATTCGCGTTGCTGATGCTGTTCATGGGCGGGCGTATGTTGGCTCCCGCGGTAGCGGGAGAATTCTATCGCCAAGGAATGGAACTGGAAGCCAGGGTACAGCCACAGATCGAAGCAGGGCTGATCGTGACCCTTACAGCGGCTTTCCTGCTTGCTTCGGTGCCTACACTCTCGGGTGTTATGTTGATCATCGGAGGCTTGTTGGCCGCCATTCGCCTGATTCGCTGGCAACTCTGGCATTGCTTGGCTCGACCCGATTTGATTTGTCTCGGGGTCGGCTATGGTTGGCTGGCATTGGGTCTTCTGTCGCTGGGCTGGGTAAAACTGACTGGGAGCGATCATTTAGGTACTGCGGTTCATGTAATTACGGTGGGGGCACTCGGCACACTCGCTGCCAACGTAATGGTGCGGGTGACACTGCTGCAGGTAAAACAATACCCATCGCGGATACCCCAGATCGTCATTATGACCGGCATCATGGCAATTGCTGCGATTGCGCGGATCAGCGCCGATTTGAGCCTGTACCGTGAAATGTTTTTGGCGATCGCAGCGGTTGCCTGGAGTATGAGCTTTCTACTGTGCCTGTATGTCATATTCGATTGTCAGACGCGTGTTTTATCGCGCAAATCCTTATAACACTTGCTGTGCATAGTGGCATCAAACTCGCCTTGAAAGACAGATGAGAGGCAGGGTGCTGCCCGATATGCTTGCGGATCTGCCAACAGCTTGTGATGGCGGCATACCCATGAGTGGGTTTTAACATCGGCATCGACCTATGATAGCCAGGTAGCGATTCCTTTGACGTACATGACTCCTGAGCGGGTTGTTAATCGGTATGACCTGATGGACTCGGCCTATGATGTACCGCTGATCGATGTGAATCCGCGCCGGAACCAGGCGCTGAAAGAGGAAATTACGGCTACAGGGTGCGTATGCGCGGACATGGTACGTTTCATTTGGGAATGCTCGGTTTTTGGCGGTGGATTTAAACGAGGTCTCCTGACTGCAAAACCATTGCTGGCCATTCAGTATGAATCGATTTATCTTGTCATCCTTGCAAATTAAAAATAAAGATTTTAATATGCAAGGATGATAAAGCGCGGCGTCTATCAAACAGTATTGCAGGCTTTGAAGCGGCAAGCCGCTGTTGCGCTTATCGGGCCGCGTCAAGTTGGAAAAACCACATTGGCGCTTGATGTCGCAGCAGAAAAAGATGCTGTCTATGTTGACCTTGAAGCGACGGCAGACCGTGAGAAACTTTCAGACCCGGTGTTGTTTCTCACGCATAATGAAAATAAGCTAGTAATTCTTGATGAAATCCATCGAATACCTGAAATCTTCCAGGCCTTACGTGGCTTGATAGATCAGGGACGGCGGAAGGGTCTGAAAACGGGCCGTTTCCTCATTTTGGGTTCGGCTTCTATTGATTTGCTTCGTCAATCCGGAGAAACTTTGGCCGGACGGATCGAGTATATCAATATGGGGCCGTTGACTGTTTTGGAAACAAACTCCAAAAGCGAGTCAGACCCAACGCAGCTTTGGGTACGTGGTGGTTTTCCGGATAGTTATCTGGCGGCCAGCGATGAAGACAGCTATGTTTATCGGCAAAATTTTATCCGTACTTATCTGGAGCGTGACGTCCCTCAATTCGGGCCGCGTATTCCTGCGGAAACACTTGAGCGTCTCTGGATCATGCTGGCGCACAGTCAGGGACAGTCCTTAAATGCATCTAAATTAGCAGGAAGTTTATCCACTTCCGCGCCCACCGTAAGTAATTATATCGACCTGCTGGTTGATCTGCTGCTGGTGCGACGCCTACCACCGTATCATGCCAATATCAAAAAACGTTTGATCAAAGCCCCGCGTATCTATGTCCGCGATAGCGGTATTACCCATGCTCTTCTGGGATTGGCCGATTATAACCAATTGTCCGGTCATCCCGTATTTGGAGCGAGCTGGGAAGGATTTGTAATAGAAAATCTACTTTCCTTTGCGCCATTCCAAACTAAAGCCAGTTTTTACCGCACTTCTGCCGGAGCGGAAATTGATCTGATACTGGAACTACCGGCTGGCAAGCGATGGGCAGTTGAAATAAAGAGTGGTTTGACGCCGAATCTGACAAGAGGTTTTTACAGTGCGCTTGAAGACATACAGCCGGATCGCAGTTTCGTTGTTTATTCCGGCGGAGACCGCTATCCATTAACGGAAACAACCGAAGTAATTGGCCTGTATGCGTTGGCGAACGAACTGATTGAGAGTTTTTCAGTTAAAAGGTGAACGTTACCGGCTAATCTGATCGAAATCTTGTGCTTTCATCAATAGTTGATTATGTTTCAAGCAAATCTGTTTACGCAATTGTTACGAAAGTGCTGAATATTATTAAGCACCTCTAAGGCTGTCCGAGAATGGCAATCGTAGCGAGTCGGTTGCGTTTAAAGGAAAGGTATATAGGATACGTCGTGCTTATTTCTCCATTTTGCTGCTACGCCACTTCTTTCATTCATAGCCATCAAGTCATATATGGGAATAAACTGATCAATCATTGTTGCAACCATACAAATGGGCATCCGTAGCTGATTGCTAGACGCAATATTCTCACCTCTTTCACCCTTATCACCGCTAGCTACTAAATAGTTGATATTTCATTTTTATTTGACGGTCGTGGTTTAATTGAAAGCAATGAATATCCTTGAAAACTGAGAAATGGCATAAAAAGACCCGGCTTATTGGCTGATATTGTTATCTCTAAGCCTGTAAAAATTATCTCGTGTGTCGTATCCGTCTCATAAAGCTGAGACGGATGGACACACGTTTTTTTTTAACTTGTTGGTCAATGGATAGGTTTTGTCCGTTGATCTTGCTTGGAGTATGTAATGAAAACTATCAATAATTTTAGTCAAAAATCCCTTTTAGCAATGTTGGTAGCCGCTATGGGAGCGTTCGGCGGCACGAGCGTATTTGCTGCAACCGAAACGGGTTCGATGAGTGTATCGGGGACATTGGTAAGTGGATGCACGGTTTCAGCTGCAACACTGGATTTCGGGGATAACATCATTGCACTGTTATCTCAAGGAGATGTGACGGCGGATACGGGCGGCACACTGCAGATTGCTTGCACTACAGGAACAAGTCCTAAGATTTATTCAACAACAGCTCGAACTCTGACTGGATCGGGTACCGCAACGGGGGGCAGTATTGCCTTCAATCTGAGCCAGACCGCTGGAGCTGCAGCTGACAATCTGCCAACTACTGCCCTTGGAGCAGAAGCCATAACTGGTTATACTGCAAATGGTGCAGAACAAACAGTGGTCATTTATGGCCGAGTTCCTGTTGCCAATTATGGTAATCAGCCTGCCGGTCCGTATGCAGCGACCATAACCATGAGTGTAGATTACTAATGCTAAGCCAGTCATCCCTTGGATGCTGGCTTTTGTTAGTCGGCATATTGATTGTTAATAGTGCTCATGCCGTTACCATTTCGCCTGTCATGATCGAGTTGTCGAATGCAAAGCGAGTCGTGTCGGTCACTATCAGCAATCCATCGGATCAGCCTATCAATTTCCAGGCGGAAACGCTATCTTGGCGTCAATCTGACGGCAACGATCACTACGAGCCCACTGACGAATTAGTCGTTGCTCCGCCCATAGCGCAGATACCGCCAAAATCAAAACAGATTTTCCGGGTGGCCATGCGTGTTCCAAATCTGAATAACGATGAACGTGCCTATCGTCTGATACTGGAAGATGTCAGTGAGGTATCAGCGACTCAATTGGGTGTAGTTAACATTAGATTTAGACATAACTTGCCAGTTTTTGTCGTTCCTGCCGATGAGGAGAAGATTTCTTTACGCTGGAGTAAATGTTCTGCACCTGCTGGCCAAGGTTGTGTGCGTTTAGATAATGAGGGTAATCGCCGTATTCGTTTTCTGGAATTGGTTGTGGCAGGAGATGGATGGCAGAAGACTATTAGCGGTGGCACAGTACTCTCCAAATCCTGGAAAAGTTGGCAGTTTGACTTGCCTCGTGGTCAAAGCCAGCCTGTAAGTATTAAAGCCAAAACGGTAAATCATGGAGCGATTTCAGCCAACCTGTCCGATTAGGATTGAGTGTTGGTTGTTCGAAAACGAGATCATTCGTTTGAAATATATCGCAAAGCTGGATGTAGATTGTGATCATGGCTTTAGTGCTGCAGGTAGCCATTTGTTTTGCTGCCGGCACGAGAAAATTCGCGCGTTTTTCAGTATGGCTGCTGCTTCTGGTTTTGCTGTCGGGTGCGCAGTCAACTCACGCTTCTATGACCGAACAACGCGAGCATACTGAAGGACTCATTAACAATAAAACGCATCCTTTTGAATCCGAGTACGACAATAAGCCACAGATTTTGCTACTGGATGTCACGATCAATTCCATTAAGTTGGGTGATATTGTTTGGGCCGAACAACTTTCTGATGGTCGGTTGGTTTTGCCTGTGGAAGCTTGGCAGAATATGCGTTTGCGCACTGTTGGTGAGAAACTGACCTTAACCAACGGGAAAACTGGCCATGCGCTGGATTCCATAAAAGGATTGCAATACCAGCTTGATAAGGGTCAGTTAACACTGGCCATTATTGCCCCTGCAGAAGCTTTTGAGGGCAGCGCCCTAGATCATGGGCGGGGCGGTACTATCCCCACTAATGAATCCCCGCCAGGCATCTTTTTTAACTACAACTTAACCGGCACGCGACTTGGCGACGGTAAAATTAGTTATGGGGCGTTTCTGGAAAGTGTGGCATTTAACCGTATGGGTTCGTTGGTTGCGGGTGGATTAGCCCGGGGGAGTGAGGAGCAGCTCGAATTTGTCCGAACGGATACCTATCTCCAGAAGGATCTGCCCAGCACTATGGAAACCCTGGTACTTGGTGACACCATTGGTACGGGTGGCGCCTGGAGCAGGCCTGTACGTTTCGGCGGTATTCGATGGGCGCGAAACTTCTCGCTACGTCCCGGTTATTTTACTTTTCCACTACCATCGATTTCGGGCTCGGCAGCCTTACCCTCCACTATCGATGTGTTGATCAACAATCAGCGCCAACAAAGTCAGACAGTTGAACCCGGTCCATTTACCTTGACCAATATCCCGGTCGTGAACGGAGCCGGGGAGATCAGCCTGGTGGTACGTGACATGCTTGGGACTGAAACTTTGGTCACACAGAGTTATTACGCGTCTTCCCGCTTGCTGGCAAAAGGGCTATCGGATTTTTCGTTCGAAGCTGGCTTGCTACGCAAAAATTTTGGTATTCGGAGCAATGATTACGGTGCACCTTTTTTCGCTGGTACTTGGAGACAAGGCTTCAGCGATGCATTTACGGGGGAAGCCCGGATTGAAATACAGAAACAGCGTCAGGCAGCAGGTATCGAGATGAGCGGTTTGCTGGGAAATTATGTTGTCGCACGCACAGCGGCGGCCTATGCTAGAGCTGAAGGGGAGCAGGGAGGGCGTTATTTATTTGGCCTGGAACGCCGATCACTCAGCGGATCCGGTTCGCTTCAATGGGAGTATTTTGATCGTGGTTATCTGCAGTTTGCTGAACGGTCTGGAGCTATCCGTCCACGTAATCGTATTTCTGCCAATTATGGGATGCCTATTCCCTTCCTTCAGGGATCGTCGCTTGGGCTCAGCTATATTAGCCAATCCAATTGGAATGGAGACCCTTTTAAACTGGCGAGTGCTAACATAGGAATTTCGCTTCCCTTGAATTTGTTTGCCAGCATATTTGTCAGTAAACAACTCGATCATAATCGTGGTTGGATAGGGGGAATCAACCTTATGCTTCCGTTAGGTTCGCAACGTATAGTATCTGCTAGAACGGCCCGCGATAACGCAGGACGAATTATCAATGCCGTACAAGCCAGCCAATCGGTCCCTTTTGGGCCGGGAGTCGGCTGGCGGCTGCGCGCAAGCGACGACCCTCGCCAATACTTGCAAGCAGGTGGAACCCTCAATACCAATTACGGACAAATTAGAGCTGATACTAATCTAGGAGAAAACGGTTATTCGGTGCGTCTGGGTGCAAACGGTTCGATAGGCTATTTGCAAGACTTTCCTTTTGCTACCCGTAATATTGGTCATGGCAGTTTTGCCGTTGTTAAAGTGGGTGGTCTTGAAGGCGTGCCGGTGTATCGTAGCAATCAAATTGTGGCGACGACCAATAGCAGAGGTAAAGCATTGGTACCCAACTTACTGCCGTTTCAGAAAAACCAGATTAGTATTGACCCAGGCGAATTGCCTTTCAATACAGAGATTCAGGGCATAAAGGAGGTGGTGACACCTTATGCGCGTAGTGGTCTGCTTGTGGAATTTCCGGTACGACAAACACGCAATGCATTAGTAGTGCTACACCAAACCGATGGTTCGCCGGTTCCGGTTGGCGCCAGCGTCACCGTTTCACCGAATGGCTTGAGCTATACTGTGGCTAGACGTGGTCAAGTATATCTGACTGACTTGGAAGTAGATAATCATATTACCGTGAAATGGCAGGATGGGCATTGCAACTTGCCTATTACTTTACCTATCGATGGTACAGTGGAGCCGATTATCGGCCCTCTTATCTGTGGAGATTCACAATGAGAAAACCTTTACAATTAGCCGCTTTGTTGCTTCTGAATCAATTGTGGGCTTCGAGTACGCTTGCTTCGACCTGCACGGTTGACTCATCAGTGCTGTCCTTCGGCAGTTTCAATCCATTGACCGATAATACTGTAGAAAGTACTGGCACAATCAGTGTGACTTGCTCCGAATCCGTGTTTTATACACTTTCCCTTTCTCCAGGCAATAGCGGCTCTTATAGCACCCGCAGCATGATCAATAGTGGCAACTATTTAGAATATAATCTCTTTATTGATGCTGGCTATAGTCAGATTTGGGGTGACGGTACTGGCGGGAGCTATACGGTTAATGGTTTGTTTCCGGCTGAAGGGACTGAAAATCACACAATCTATGGCATTATCCCACTTTTCAATCAGCGAGATGCGAGTGTAGGTGTCTATAGTGATACTATTGCTGTGACACTGACATATTAATTTAGCCCCAGCTTCAGAGTTCATTCTTCAAATCTAAGCTTTAACTCTGGGCGATGTCCAGAACATTTCTTGTTAGAAATTCTTTTGTATCCGTAACTATTCACTTGTAATAGGTCACTTCAATCAAGTACTTTCATCCGTCATGCTATGACTGCTGGTCATTTATTTTCCATATAGTTAATGTGCGTAGGCAATCGGCACATCCTGCCAGCTCGTAGTATAACAAGGCGACATGATCTCTCGTCGCATGCTCCAGGATTTTTTGCTTCCTACGGAAAACACCGACACGGTGTTGCGACCATATTTGTTATTCAACTGATCAAGCACATTCATTAACCTAGTCGATCTCTCATCTGCACCCTGTTGTGTCAGCAGTGAAGTTTGATACAGTGTGAAGGGATCGATGCCAGTAAGAATCACCCCGGCTTTCTTGTAAGCATAACCTTTCCGATAGATATGCCTGAGTCCAAACAGTGCTGCTCTGATCAGCAATCGTGTGTCGCTGCTGGCGTTGGGAAGGGGTATGGTAATGCTATTACTATACTGCTTGTCCTGTTCACGAAAAGGATTGGTCTGGATAAACACCTGGATTGCATTGCAGACTGAACGCTGACGGCGCAGCTTCTCTGCCGCGCTGCTCGTATAACTGGCAACGGATTCACTGAGCTCGGTTAGACTATGAATGAGTTGACCAAACGAACGGGAAGAAATGATCTGTTTTCTGGGCGCGGATACTTCTTCCAGTGAGAGGCACGAAATACCTCGTAGCTCATAACCTAAACGCGCCATTACCACCCCAAACTTGGCACGCAACCAAGCAGTGGGCGTATCGCGTAACGCCAGCACGGTTTTAATTCCCGCTTTATTCAAATGCAGACTGATTTGCCTTCCCACGCCCCATACTTCACCCACTTCGATAGTGGATAACAAACTTTCCAATTGTGTAGATGGCATGGACGATAGATCACACACACCGTTGTAGCTTGGCTGTTTCTTGGCAATGTGATTGGCAAGCTTCGCCAATGTTTTGGTTGCCCCAAATCCAACACATACCGGTAAACTGGTCCATTGGCGTATACGGCTGCGTATTGATTGGCCCATGTCCGTAGCGGTTGGCCAAAGCCTGCCTAATCCCTGCAAACCCAGGAAACACTCGTCAATGGAATAGACTTCGACATGAGGACTGAAGTCACGCAGGATGGACATCACCCGATCAGACATATCGCCGTAGAGGGTATAGTTGGATGAGAGTGCGACGATGCCATGCTGCTTGGCCAAATCCTTCAACTTGAACCAAGGGGTACCCATTTTGACGCCAAGCGCTTTCACTTCATTGGAACGGGCAACCGCGCAGCCATCGTTATTGGAGAGCACCACTACCGGTCGATTGATGAGGCTAGGATTGAAGACACGCTCACAACTGACATAGAAATTGTTCACATCCACCAACGCAAACGTCGGTTGATTGATGGAAGCACTGTCTATAGCCATGATCACACAGCAAAGCGAGCGATGGTGCCCACCACGACGCCCCATACCTGCAATTCTTCGTGCTCCTTGCAACGGATGGGGGGATAGGCAGGGTTCTCTGCATGCAACTCGACCACACCATCGCAAGCATATAATCGTTTGACGGTGTATTCGTTGTTAATGACTGCCAGCACGATATGACCATGCTTAGGTTCGATAGAGCGATCCACCACCAGCATATCGCCATCGTGAATGTGAGCTCCGGTCATAGAATCGCCGACGACACGAAAGAAATAGGTCGCGACTTTATTGCGCACCAAATAGGTATTGAGATCGAGCCCTTTTTCGACGTATTCATCCGCGGGGGAAGGGAATCCAGCCGGAACACGATGCAGCAACAACGGCAAGATGCAAACAGCCGGATCGATGGCAGCAGGCTGCAGGTAAGGCAATGTCGATGAGCTGGATGGATCAAAGGATACAATGGTTGTCATGGTGTATGCTTTAGGACATGATGAGCGTACAGTATAAAACACTCGTTTGACGAATAACAATGTGACGATATGTGCGGACGTTTTGCCTTGGCTTACCCCCGTTCCCGTCTGATCGACGGGTATCATGCAGTATCGATGCCAGAGATCGAGCCACGTTATAACATCGCCCCTACCGACGCTATTCTGGTTATTCGTGACAGCGAATAAGGCAGGGCAGGGTCAATGATGCGTTGGGGATTGATTCCCCATTGGGTCAAGGACACCAACAAGCTGCCTTTACTGTTCAATGCGCGTGCTGAATCGTTGGCCATCAAACCCCTGTTTAAGCATGCGTTTCGAAGACAGCCCGCTTTTCTTCGCAGGCCTATGGGAGGCTGCGACAGTCGGTGAAGTCACAATCGATAGCTGCACGATCATCACCACAGAAAGCAATACTGTGATGCGTTCCCTCCATGACCGCATGCCCGTGATTCTTCCACCTGAAGTATGGGATGCCTGGCTGACCCCAACCCAGCAACCCGACGCTATTCTATTGTCGCTTCTGCAGTTCTATTATGCGGAGCAATTGCAGTTATGGCCTGTGTCACCTGCTGTCGAGCGAGCAAGCAATGAAGGAGCGCAGTTGATTCAGCCAATTCATGATCAATCCTCCTGATATACAAAATAACGGGACGCGGAGAATGCGCCAACACACTCGCATCATGTAATATCAATCTGCAAGTAAAACCCTATAGATTGAAAGAGTATGCCTCCTATAAGTACTTACAAACGATTCTGATTTATTTTTCCACAATTCTTGTGTATAAGTTTGTGGATAATTTGCAAATAACCGTGCTAACTTACCTGGTTGTAATAATTTTCTCTGGATTGATCAAAATTTAGACGAATTATATATATAATATATTCAATAAGTTACATTTTTTCCCTTTATTCATGCGCATTTTGCTACCCATTTATTACATACAAAAATCAGTGTGAATTAATTGCTTGTTGTCAAGATTTTTATCTCAAAGTGGAGCGGTTGGCTTTTGATAGTGTATTCTCATTGAATAAATCCCCGACCACGTTTAGCGAAATATTTTGATGAAAAAATATGGCTTCCTCAGTATCAACATCATTCTCTTACTATGGACTATCGCCCTGATTTCTCAATCTGTTTATGCAAGCTTCATTACAGATACGAGAGGCTATGTTTCTGGCCGGCTGAGCACGGTCAATCTTGAAAGATCGTTCAATTCAGCTTACGTGGGAGAGCTTTTGCTCGGCCATGACAGCAGTACTTTTATCAGCTCGGAAAATCAGCCGCCTGATTCCTTCTTTTCCAACCCATGGCGATTCTGTTTTGATGAGGATCGTTATGACGAGATCGAAGCGCTTATCGGCCGAAATGTTGTCGTTGAATTCAAAACACCTAAAAGTAATGCTCTGCTGTCATGTTCTGCCACTCATGAATTACTCGCGATATATCCCGTTGACAAAAAACAAACACTGGAGCAAACACAACTAGTAGGTAGCATACTTTCAACTGATCCAGAAATATCTCGTGGTGTTGAGTTTGGCAGAATTACCAATGTGATAGAGAATAAATATTCTTTTAGAACTTACTCCATGACAATCCAAATTGGAAGTGGTGGAAATCAATTTCGCCATTTTATTATGAACGATCCTGATTTATTTGATTTTGCTGTCAATTGCCTAAAAATGGCGACAATGGTGAGAGTGCATTATAGCGAGCGATATTCGGTGAGTAATCGTTCCGGGGTAAACGCCATGTCATATGTTTCAAAAATTGAAGTCGTTGATTAAGTAACCTGGGCGGTGGCGTAGCCAAGATCATTCGATGAGTTTGGCTGGGCCTGGTGTAGTAAGCTAATTTCCTGATGAGATAGCGACAGGACTTCGCGTTACTGTATTTCCCTAATTCTCATCTATGTACATACAATCAAACCTTACCGCTCAGAATCAGTTCGGCATAATCGAGAGTAGCTGATTGTTTCAGATCAAGAAGAGCAGGGGAGAATTACCACCAAGTACAGCTGATTCTCGGAATGAGTTCGGTTTGCTCCAAGCACATCGATACTTGCAGAAAAACAAGTTTGGATTCTTCGGCTATTTGTAGGTACACACTACTGATCTCCGGACTGTTAATCAGACGGTCACTTACTTTAGACAGGAATGGGAGGTTATCTGCGGGTAACTCTTTGTTATATAGAGATATCGCCAGAATATTTCGATTGGGGTGCAGGGATGAGCGCCAGACTTATATTTTTTTACTCACAAAATATTCCATGCACCAATTGTGTTAGATACACCTTTGCTAAATCCAGATGATCGGTCTAATAGCTGGCTTCTCAATACGTTGCTAAATTCCTGATTTTGATAGATGATGCTGTTATTTCAGAATTTGGTAACACCGCGCGTCCTTTCCCAAAATCCGGCGCTACCGTTTGTAGCTTTGCTTTATCCATCTCGACCATCGTGCCTTGCCTAAAATGGCCAGTTCAGAATCTAATTGCTCAGGCTCTGCTTATATTGGAAGAGACTTTTTCTAGTGCTGACATTGGATTTGTTGTATTCTGTGTGCTAATTGAAGTAATGATTTGCAATATTAGTATTTTTCCTACCAAACTGTGTTTGATTGATGGTAAGACATCATAGAAATTGGCGAGGAGATCATGCCGCTAACCGAAGGATACGATATCGTTCTGGAGCAAGTGAAGCGCGACGGTTTGCCTGAAAACCGTGCGATCTGGAAGTACATCGTAACTCTGCCACCAGGTGTTTATAAAGAAGTCTGCATTGACTTCAAAGGTAAGATTGAGGGTCTCACAAATCCAGCCAATATCTTTGGAGAAAAGGCAACGGATGCCACAGGTGTTCTAGAGTGGGGTGGCTCCAGAACATCGATTGACACTTTCGGTACTGATCCGAAGCAAGTTGACCTGACTTTCGTTTGCTTGAAAGCAAAAAAGGACAGCTTCTTTGGTGCACAATTTAAGCTAAATTTCATTGGGCCATCGAAAGGAGCACCAAGCGGTGTGAGCTTGCATACTAACGAACTTGTTAGGCTAGAAGAAGACGACACTAAAGTAGGATATGCTTGGGTTAACCACGGAGTAAAGGATGGGCAAGAAGCCCCATTGGCATTTTTACCCGTTACAGATAAGCCTGTCCCATCCGATCAGATTGTCGTGGCGACAGCTGAGCCAGTTTCGATGAGTCTATCTGCAGCCCAATTGACTGTTACTAATAGAGGATTGGTTGTCCCCTCGTCAATCTCGGTTCATCTTGAAGATGAAGTGGATCTTAGCCAAATTTTAGAGTCTCGGATCGCTAGGCTTTCTATCAGCGAAATTTTGGAATCTCCTCTTGCAAGCCTCCTCGGACTCACAGATGCTCAGTGGAAAACACTCGGAAAGACCCTAAATGTTAGTACTGTGGGCGAGTTGTTGTCGAACGAGTTAATAGATCGGCTAACGAGTCTCAGGCGAGTTATCGCATCCCAAAGATCTGGCGAGTAACCAATCCAGGATGGATGCGTCCAACGCTGCCACCTTTCCTTGTTTCTACTGTAGTGATTTAATGAACTTCGGTGCCAGGGTTCCCCCTGTGTCAGGCTAGTGGCTTTGCTTCATTCATATCGATTTTCCCATTTCTTTTATCAGTCACCTCCCAATCTATCAGGTCACTGACAAACCTCCGTCGAGCTGATCCATGAAGTTTTTTGTCATGTTTGTTCGTGTAACTCGATTGTCGGGTTAATATAGCCTATCTCAAAATTGTGTAGCAGACACGACCTTCTCGATTAAGCGTATTCGTATCACGCAGGTGCGGAAGGGGATTTCGTGATACGCGTAAAATGGGGAAAGAAGAGCAATTACAATCAGTCACCCGTTCTTATACGTTTCGTGGCTTCATCAAAATAACTCTATAAGTATTTATGATTAAGCGAATTTTTCTTGTTGTTGCATTGACGCTATTTATTTTTGGTGGATTATTCGGTTGGAAGTATTATCAGGACAAACGCGCACAAAGTCGGAAACAAGGGCCGCCGCCAGCCGTAGTTGCGGTGACCGAAGTCAAGCAGGAGTGGTGGCAGCCTTATTTGACGAGCGTTGGCAGTCTCGTAGCCGTAGCGGGTGTCGATGTCAGCAATGAGCTGGCCGGTAAGGTTACCGCTATTCAATTCGAGTCAGGGCAATCGGTTAAAAAAGGTCAATTGCTAGTTAAACTGGATACCTCGACCGATGAAGCCGAGCTCAAAGGGTTACAAGCGGATGAGCTCCTGGCGCAGGTTCAGTTGAAGCGCAGCAAGCAGTTATTGGGTCAGCAATTCATTTCTCAGTCTGCCTATGACCTCAATCGCGCACAACTTGCGCAAGCTCAGTCGGCTGTGACAGCCAAGCAGTCGGTGATCTCCAAGAAACATATCCGCGCGCCCTTCGATGGCAAACTGGGCATTCGCCTCGTCGATCTTGGGCAGTATCTGGCGGAAGGTTCAGCCATTGTTTCGCTGCAAAAGCTCGACCCCATTTATGTGGATTTCACTCTACCTGAGCAACATTTGGCCGATCTTGCCATTGGTCAAGATCTGACGATTACGGTTCAGGCGTATCCTGGGAAAACCTTTCATGGCGAAATCAGTGCGATCCATCCCGCCATCGATATTGGCACCCGTTCGATCGCCATTCGCGCCACTATCAAAAACCTAGATCAAGTTCTGCGTCCGGGTATGTTCGCCGATGTGCAAATCTTATCCAGTCAGCAAAAAGCGGTGTTGACGCTGCCCGATACAGCGATCACTTACAATCCTTACGGCGAATCCGTTTTTGTTATCAAATCCAGCGAGCAGGGGCTGACGGTGCAACGCCAGCAAATCGAAACGGGTGAGACGCGCACAGGCCGGGTGCAAATTGTCCGAGGGTTGGCGGCAGGTGATCGTGTCGTCAGCGCTGGTCAGGTCAAATTGCGTAACGATATGCCAGTCACCATCGCAGAATTGCCTGCACCCGGTGAGCGGGAGTAGCCGTATGAAATTTACCGATCTGTTCATACGGCGTCCGGTATTGGCGAGTGTCATCAGTCTGCTGATTTTTGTGATCGGTCTGCGTTCGATTCTGGTGCTGGATGTGCGCCAATATCCCAAGACCGAGGATACCGTCGTTACCATTACGACGATGTATCCAGGGGCGAGCAGCGATCTGATCAAAGGTTTCATCACCACGCCCCTGCAGCAGGCGATCGCCGAGGCTGAAGGGATCGATTACCTTTCATCGAATAGTCGGCAGGGGAGCTCGACCATCGAAGCGTACATGCGTCTGAACTACGACCCGAACGCTGCGGTCGCCGAAATTCAGGCTAAGGTCGCAAGTCAACGTAATGTTCTACCGGCAGAAGCCGAAGATCCGGTGATAATTTCCCGGACGGGCGACCGGACCGCGCTGATGTACCTGGCTTTTTACAGTGACACGCTCACGCCCTCGCAAATTACCGATTACATGCTGCGCGTGGTGCAGCCCAAGATGCAAGCGGTGGCGGGCGTCGGCAAAGCCCAGTTGCTGGGTAATAAGACCTACGCCATGCGCGTCTGGCTGGATCCGCGGCGTATGGCGGCGTTGGGCATTACGGCCGATGACGTGGCCGAGGTCTTGCGCACCAACAACTATCTTTCAGGCGCCGGGCAAACCAAGGGCAATTACGTCATGATAGACCTGAGTGCCACCACCGATGTGGCGAGTGAACGGGATTTCCAGCGCCTGGTGGTCGGCAATCGTAACGGTACGTTGATTCGGCTCGGCGATGTGTCGCATCCCGAAATGGGCAGCGAAGATTACGACGCGGTGAGCTGGTATAAAGGCAAGGATGCCATTTTCATGGGGATCGAGCAGGCGCCCGGCGCCAACCCGCTGATCGTCGCCCAGGATGTGCGCAAGGCGTTGGCCGAAATGGAATCGGAATTGCCGGAAGCGCTCGAAATGCTGATACCTTATGATGCCAGCCAATTCATCCAGGATTCGATCGATGAAGTGCTGTTTACTTTGGTGGCTGCTGTGGCGATTGTGCTGGTGGTGATTTATCTGTCGCTGGGCTCGGTTCGGGCGGCGCTGGTGCCGGCGGTGACCGTGCCGCTGGCATTGATCGGGAGTCTATTCCTGATGTTTTTGATGGGGTTCTCCATCAACCTGCTGACCATGCTGGCGATGGTGCTCGCGATTGGCTTGGTGGTCGATGATGCCATCGTCGTGGTCGAGAATGTGCATAGGCACATCGAACTCGGTGAACCCCGCTTTCAAGCGGCGATGGAGGCTGCGCGCGAACTGGTGCTGCCTGTCATCGCAACCACGGTTGCCCTGATCGCCGTCTATCTGCCGATCGGTTTCATGGGCGGGTTGGTAGGTACCTTGTTTACCGAGTTTGCCTTTTCGCTGGTTGGCGCTGTTATTATTTCGACGATCGTAGCGTTGACACTGGCGCCCATGCTCAGCTCGAAAGTACTGAGAGACAAAGGCTCGATCGGCCGGTTCGAGCATATGGTCGGGCGTTTCTTTACCAGGCTTGCGACCCATTACCGACGTTTGTTGCAGTTATTTCTGGAATTCCGCGCGCTCTTGCCAGTTTTTTCATTGGTGGTGATGATCAGTATTTATTTTATGTTCACATTATCGCAGAAGGAATTGGCGCCAACCGAAGATCAGAGCATTCTGTTCTTTATGGCGACAGGGCCGCAGACAGCAACCCTGAAATACAATGAAACCTATACGCGCGAGCTGATCGATGCCTTTGAAACCTTTCCGGAATATAACGAAAGCTTTTTGCTGCTTGGCTTTGGTGGCGATGACAACGTCGTGTTCGGTGGGTTTAAAATGCCGCCAACGACGCAGCGGCAGCGCTCGCAAATGGATATTCAGCCGGAATTACAGGCCAAGGTCAATGATATTGCTGGCTTCCAGACAGCGATCATTCCTCGACCGAGTCTGCCTGGATCGGGCGGTGGATTGCCACTGCAGTTCGTGATCAAAACCGATGCCGATTATACCCAGCTCGATCAGGTGGCTGATCAACTGGTGAATGCAGCCATGGCGAGCGGGCAGTTTTCTTTTCTGAAGAAAGAAGTGGAGTTTAGCCGACCCAAGGTGACACTCGTGATCGACCGTAACCGTGCCGCAGATCTCGGTATTTCGATGGAAGAAATCGGCCGTAATCTGGCGGCTTTGCTGGGTGATGGCTATATCAACCGCTTCAATCTGCAGGGACGCAGCTACAAGGTGATTCCGCAGGTCGACGATTTATCCCGTTTCGATACCAGCAAATTCCAGCATTATTATCTGCGTACCGCTTCCGGTGGCCAAGTGCCGTTGTCATCTTTGATCCATATCGAGAAATCGGTCGAGCCGAGCAAACAAACGCAATTTCAGCAGCTAAACAGCTTGACGATCGCAGGCTCGCCCGCATCGGGGGTTGCGCTCGGAGATGCCATGGCGCATATGGAAGCCTTAGCCAGCGAACTGTTCCCGCGCGGTTTCAGCTACGATTATACCGGCAGCTCCCGCCAGTATGCGCAGCAGGGGAGCGACTTGATCATTACCTTTTTTATGTCGCTGCTGATCATTTATCTGGTGTTGGCAGCCCAGTTCGAGAGCTGGCGCGATCCGTTCATTATTCTGACATCGGTACCGATGTCGATTGCCAGTGCGCTGGCATTCCTGATGCTGGGATTCGCTTCGCTGAATATCTATACGCAGGTCGGCCTGATCACCCTGATTGGGCTCACGGCAAAAAATGGCATTTTGATCGTTGAGTTCGCTAATTTGTTACAGGTACGGGAAGGGCTGTCGAAACGTGAAGCCGTGGAACAAGCAGCCATGATACGCTTGCGGCCGATTCTGATGACGACGATATCGACGATGGTGGGCATGGTTCCATTACTCATGGCATCCGGCCCCGGCGCAGCCAGCCGCTTCGATATCGGCTTGGTGATCGTCAGCGGCCTTGGTATCGGCGGCATGCTGTTCACGCTGTTCGTCGTGCCGACGTTTTATCTGTTGATGGCGCGCGACCGGCAGCAAGGTGAAGCAGTTGCGCTTAGCTAGCAAAGTACGCCGAGCCCATACCTCAGGCCTATTTCTGCAAAACCCTCAATTTCTGATTTCAAGCAGGTAAAGATAGACTGCTATAAATCCGGATTTTTAGATTTATTGGTATGGTTCTAATCTTGTTTTTATAGCTAGATGTCACGATTCTGTTTCTGGTTTGCGTTTATCAAACCTAATGAGAACAAGAAGTCCCAGGCTAATCAGCCAAATCGTATCTGGCAGAGGAACTGGAATCACTTGCGTGATCCGCATACCATAATCGCCATCCAGATCCGAGTTGTCGCTATAATAACTATCACTAGCCGCCACAAATAAATACGCGGCTCCAGCAGGAATCTGAATCAATGTATTCGTAATCAAAAAATCCTCAGCAATGTCATTGGGCAGGTTTCCAAAAAAAGTAGGCCCTGTTGATTCATCATTACCTGCGTCAATAGCGTCCTGTACCCTGTTGAGCGTAGAAGATCCAAGAAGTATATTAGTATTGCTGAATACACCAAGCAGATGCCCAGTAACGATGTCTGGGTCACCTGTCCTCTGGCTTAAATCTCCCAACTGCTCAAGCCTGACATAATCCCCCGTACCTAATCCGAGCGATGCGAGTTCAATGGAAATGCTATTTACTGCTGCCGGATCATTATTTGTACGAAGGAATGTACTTTTGGGATCAATACTGATCGTCGTTGCCATAGCTGTCATGGATGCAAGCAGCAAGCTGATTATGAAAATAGATTTTGTGTATATTTTTATCATTGAACTCTCAATATGTTTGTTGATGACTTGAATTCATTACTCTGTTCGCTATGTACTCGTTCAGAACTGATCTGATTATGCAGCTTATGCTATAGGCCTTGACCACCTCAGCAATTCTCTTTGCTTACTGGCCTATCGATCAAACCAATGAGGACTTCCGGTCTGCCGCTGGTACGTTCCATTAACACTGTGAGTCCTATCAAATCTGTAGGGTTCATATACGCATCCTGGATACTCGATAACAACGCTTTTATCTTTACTTGCATATTTACCAGTAGCAAACTCACAAATAGCACACAGATTGAAAAAATTATCAATTTGGTATAAAGGGAGGGGGAAATGGAGATAAAAAGGTATCCGACCAAAATTTTGCCACCGGTTTACGAGCGGGTTTTTGAGCGTGATCGCTTATTTGCGCTGGTTGGGCAGGGAAAGATGGCCAAGGTGATTTGGGTAAATGGGGCACCTGGTTCTGGAAAAACTATTTTTGTTGCCAGTTTGCTGAAGAAACAGCAGGCGTCTTTTTTATGGTACCGAGTTGATGTCAGTGAGAATAATTTTGCCGATATCTTTTATTTTCTAGCGTTGGCTGCACAAAAGAATTACCCCAGACAGAAGATTAAACTACCGGTTTTTACCGCTGAATATGCCAATGATGTAGAAAACTTTGCATGTGTCTTTTTTCGTGAGCTTTTTGCCTCGCTCACGCGGGAATCAGCAATTGTGCTGGATAATTGCCAGGAGCTGGAAAAGGATGCTACTTTTTTCCGCTTGCTACAAATTGCCATAAATCAGTTACCAGATGGCATGCAATTAATCTGCATCAGCAGAAATCGACTCAATGCTGCCCTTAAACGGTTGCAACTGAATAATGAATTATTAGCAATTGGTGACGCTGAGTTACAGTTTATTGATCAGGAAAGCCAAGCATTTTTGAAATGGCTTAATCCACAACTGGAGGATCATCAAATCCATCATATCCAGTTAAGAACACAAGGCTGGGCCGCTGGTATGGTGTTGATGGCAAGGCAATTGAGCATCACCGGTTTTTCCGGGGATTTTAGTTTTGCTGAAAATATTTTTGATTATCTGGTTTCAGAAATTCTTGCATTTTTACCCAAAGAATTAAACGAATTCTTGGTGACCAGTGCGTTATTTACGCAATTGACGGCGGAAATGGCTATTCAGCTGACTGGAAACCGTCAGGCCAAATCGTATCTTGATGAGCTGGTTTCTAAAAATTTCTTGATTGAACGCACTGCCGGTGCCACTCCCATTTATCGCTTCCATCCGCTGTTCAGAGATTTATTGCTGACCCAGGCTGGTACGCTCTTTACCGAAGAGATTTGGCAGGAATTACAGCATCAGGCCGCAAGGATACTGGCCAAGCAGGGAAGTCCAGCCGAAGCTATCCTGCTTTATCAGCAATTACAAGATTGGCCCTCATTGAAAGTGTTGTTGTTGCAACAGGCAGAACAGCTCATCAGTTCAGGGCGCCATCATACTGTCAGTCAATGGATAGAGATATTGCCAAGTGAATTTCTAGAAGCAGATGCATGGTTAAGCTATTGGTATGCGGTGGCGTTGAAACCGGTCGATCCTTTGCTGGCGGAAGAGCGGCTGGAAAAATGTTACCAATTATTTATTATCGATCATGATATCAAGGGTATTTATTCAGCCTGGGTGGCGGCGGTGGAAACCATTGCGATCAGTTGGGATGATTTTTCTAAGTTAAAGGTGTGGGTTAATCGTATTGATGAAATACGCAAACATTATTCTGCCAGCCCATCGATCGAATTGAAAATCCAATTTTACGCAATGGCATTACAGGCTTTCTCTATCTATAACATTCATCATCCATTGTCGCGAAGTTTAATCAGAATTTGTGAAGGAATATTCCGATTCATCCCCATCAGATCTGTCAGGACAGCACTGAGCCTGCAATTGGCCCAATACTACATGTTTAATCTTCAATTAACCAAAGCCCAAGCATTATTTCCATACCTGGAACAAGCGCTGGAAGATGAAGCTTTACCCATTATGACAAGGATCATGAGCGCATATCTATTAGTTGTTAAAAATCTTTTGGAGGCCAATACCATCAAGGGGCTTGAATATACCCACAAAGGATTGGAAATATCAAAGGCATCAGGTCTTCGAGTATTTGAAGGAATGTTGTTCGCCAATAGCGTGGGTTGCCATATCAATAATGGAGATCTGATCAGCGCTGAATATGCTTTGCAAAAAGCAGTTGAATCTAGAAATGATCGCCAACGTATACCGATTGTGATGCATTATGCTTATGTTGTATGGTTAGCCGCGTTAGCCGGTAATCTGCAATATGCCTTGGAGCAAAATAAGCAAGCACTAGAGTTGACACAATTGATTCACTATGAAATCGCTTATGTCGCTTTTTGGTCACTTGAAGTGCAAATGCTGGCTGAACTGTGTCAGTGGCAAAAAGCGGAGCAAACGCTTTCTTTGCTTTCGGCAGCAGCAAAGGATATTAATAATAAACATAATCAGATCCAATATTATGTGGCTGATGCTTGGTGTGCGTATTTACAACAAAATCAGCCTCGTGCGCTTATAGCTTTAACAGAATTATTGCGAATCATGCATCATGAACAGTTGTTCGCTTTTTTTGGATGGCGGCCCAAGGTCTTGACACCTCTGTGCTTACTGGCTATCGAAAATGGTATCAAGGAAGAATTCGCTGTGCGTTTGTTGAGGCACCATCGACTGTTGGATTGTCCACCGCCGCATCTCGAAAAATGGCCCTGGGCCGTACGAATCTATAGCTTCGGCTCGCTGGCTATTAAAGTCGATGGTAAGCTGATCGAGCCAGCAGGTAAAAGCCCGAAGAAGCTACTGGAGCTGCTGGAGCTAATCATTTCATTAGGTGGCCGCAAAGTTAATTGCGATCAACTTGCTGAAATATTATGGCCTGATGCGGAAGGTGATTTAGCCAATCGATCCTTGGAAACAGCACTGTACCGCATACGTAAGCTTATAGGGAAAGAGGCCGTGTTGGTGAATAATAACCTCGTCTCGTTTAATGAGCATTACTGCTGGCTAGATTTATGGGCGTTTGAAGCCACTGCAACTCAGTTGGAACAGGCTCTGAATGAAGGGCAACAACCTGTCATCGTTAAACTAACTGATCGACTACTGACTCTTTACCGGGATACCTTCTTAAAGAATGCTGATTCTGGATTGGTATTAGTGAAGCAAGAGCAATTACTCAATAAACTATGCCACTTACTAGACTTGGTAATAAGCTTTCATGAACGATGCGGTGAACATAAACTCGTCCAATTATTACTATACAAAGAACTCGAACTGAAGCCCTTGGTAGAGGCAAATTATCGGCGGTTGATGGTTTATTACCTCGATCTCGGCCAACCAGATCAAGCATTGAATATTTATCATCAGTGTTATCGGGTTTTACATAAAGGATTTCATATTTCGCTTTCTAAAGAGATTCAGCTCCTCGCTAAGCAGATAGAAACCAGCGAACAGAAGTACTTTGAATGATTTTCTGAATTTGATTGGGATCGATTTATGAATAAATTTATCCAGCCTGCTTCCGCAGCTTAACTATCAACGCATAGCTAGCAGCGATCTCACGGGCTTTATTCATCGACAGGCTCCCGCATGGTGACAAATTCTTCAGCCGCGGTCGGATGAATGCCGATTGTGGCGTCAAAATCTGCTTTGGTCGCACCGGCTTTGATGGCGATGGCGATACCTTGCATGATTTCGCCAGCGTCCGCTCCGACCATATGGGCGCCCAGAATTTTTCCAGTATCGCCATCGACCAATAATTTCATCAGCGTTTTCTCGTCAGAGCCACTGATGGCATGTTTCATCGGGGTAAAGATCGTGCGATATTTCTCGACATTGGGATAATCTCGCCTAGCCTGCTCTTCGGTCATGCCGATGGTACCGATATTGGGCTGACAAAATACAGTAGTCGCGATGTTGCTGTAATCCAATCGGTAGGATTCGTTGTTATACAGCGAACGGGCTAAAGCCGTGCCTTCGGCAAGCGCTACCGGCGTCAATTCCAGTCCGCCGGTTACGTCACCCAATGCAAAGATATTGGGTTCATCCGTTTGCAGGTGTTCGTTGACTTGAATGTGGCCGCTGTCTGTCATGTTGACATTGACGTTTTCGAGGCCGAGATCGGCTAACCGAGGTTTTCGGCCGGTTGCATACAATACAGCGTCGGCTGTGAGGGTCTTGCCTATGTTGGTATGGACGGTGAGGTGGCCATCGTTTTGTTTGTCAATTGAAGTCACATCGGCATTAAACCAAATATCGACACCTTTCTTGCGTATTTCCTGCGCGGCGAATTGGCGGACTTCATTGTCAAAGCCTCGCAAGAAAAGCTCACCCCGGTAAAGCTGGGTTACCTGTGCGCCCAGACCGTTGAAGATACCTGCAAATTCGACAGCAACGTAGCCGCCTCCGACTACCACGATACGTTCGGGAAAGCTTTCAAGATCAAATATTTCGTTGGTGCTGACGGCATATTCACGGCCAGGAACATCGGGAATAAACGGCCAGCCACCGACAGCAATCAGGATACGCTCGGCACTGTATCGTTGACCGGCGACTTCCACGGTATGCGGGTCGAGAATCTTGCCGCGGCCTTCAATGATATCGACATTGGCTTGGTCGAGGATGTCCTCATAAATGGCGTTGAGCCGACGGATTTCAGCTGTCTTATTTTGACGTAAGGTGGGCCAATCGAATTTGGGTTTGGCCATTTGCCAGCCAAAACCTTTGGCGTCGTGAAAATGTGCGGCGTATTCGGAAGCATAAACATAAAGCTTCTTCGGTACACAGCCTACATTGACGCAGGTGCCGCCTATATAGAGATCTTCACAGACGGCAACTTTGGCGCCAAAAGACGAGGCCATGCGGCTGGCCCGCACGCCTCCCGATCCGGCGCCTATTACAAAAAGGTCATAGTTGTAATTCATGAAAATAGCCTGGTTTCGTTCAATTGAGCCTATACAAAAGGGTAGGTGGTGGTGAACACTAAGGCTTGCTCAGTGGCTGTATCCGCTTATTTGCTCAAATAATTGAGCATCGTATCGACATCGCTGATTTCAAATGGATCATCGGGGCAATCATCCATCAGGCCGGGTTCGATAAACATCTGTTTGATCTCGCCATCGACGACGTGCATGGAATAGCGCCAGGAACGCAGACCGAAACCGACGTTCTCTTTCTTGACCAGCATGCCCATCAAGCGGGTGAAATCACCATTCCCGTCGGGTAGCATTTTTACCTTTTCGACTTTTAGATATTTGGCCCATTGGAACATCGTAAAGGCGTCGTTGACGCTGAGACAGTAAACCTCATCGATGCCTTTGTTTTTCAGTTCGTCATATTTAGCCTCGTAACCGGGTAGGTGCGCATTCGTGCAGGTTGGAGTAAAGGCGCCGGGTAAAGCGAAAACAACTACATTCGTGCCTTTGAAGATGTCTCGTGAAGTCACGTCTTGCCACCGGAAAGGATTATCACCGCCAATCGATTCATCGCGAACACGGGTTCTAAATGTGACTTCGGGTATTGAGTGAGCCATGATTTTCTCCTGTAGTTAATTAATATCCGCTTTAATTTCGATTGCATTGATGAAGTGGGGTTCAGTTTGATATCGTTTGTAAACGAATCAATCAACTTCCAATGAGCTTCACGATTTTGCTAATCTGCCAGTGTCAATTGACGCTGGCAATAATCGCCGAAGGACTCACCTGCGGCGCGTCCCTGTGCGTAATTCGCTAGCAGATCATCCAGTGTGTTCAAGATTTCTGCTTCGTTCAACCCCTCCTGGTAAAGGGTATTGAGGCGATAGCCCAGTCGGTCACCGCCCAACCGCAGATCGTAATGTCCCATCGAGCGTCCGACCAACCCGATTTCGGCGGCATAAGGCCGGCTGCAGCCGTTGGGGCAGCCGCTCATGCGAATGCTGATTTCGTCTTGCTTGAGCGCATGTTTATCCAACAAAGCCTCTATCTTGCCAATGAGTTCGGGCAAGTAGCGTTGCGCTTCCGCCATGGCTAATGGGCAGGTGGGCAAGGCGACGCAGGCCAGTGCATGGGTGCGGATGGGCGCAAGCGTAGACTGCGTTTTGAGGATGCCGTGCGCGGCTAGAATCGTGTCGATCACCGCCTTGTCTTGTGCCGCTACATTCAACAGCATGATGTTCTGGTTCCCCGTCAAACGGAAGCTGCATAAATGGGTTTCCGCAATGGCATCCAGCGCCGATTTCACCTGATATTCAGGGTTATTCACGACCCGCCCGTTCTCGACGAATAACGTATAGTGCCAGTGGTTTTTGTGGTCCTGCAGCCAACCATAGTGGTCGGCACGAGCGTTGAAAGTGAAATTGCGCGGGGTGGCCAGCCTAAACCCCAGCCGACTTTCCAGTTCGGCTTTGAATGCATACAACCCCATGCGATCGATGGTGTATTTCAGGCGCGCTTGCTTGCGATCGACCCGGTTGCCGTAGTCGCGCTGCACGGCGGCAATCTGCCACACGGTATCCAGCACCTGATCGGGGGTAACAAAGCCCAACGTATCAGCGAGTCGTGGATAAGTCGCTGCGTTACCATGGGTGCTGCTCAATCCACCGCCTGCCGTCACATTGAATCCGGCCAGCTCGCCGTTTTCTTCGATGGCAATAAAACCCGCATCCTGCGTAAAAATATCCACTTCGTTATGCGGTGGAATAGCGATGCCCACTTTGAATTTGCGTGGCAGGTAGCGAGTTTGGTAGAGCGGGTCGGGTTCCGGGTCGGCATTTGCATCCAACCGCTCTCCGTCCAACCATATCTCGGCAAACGCCTTGGTTTTGGGTAGCAAGTGCTCGCTGATTTTGGCGGCGAAAGCATGGACCGCTTCGTGGAACGGGGAGGTGGCGGGATGCGAGCCTGCCATGACGTTGCGGTTGACGTCACCGCAGGCGGCGATGGTATCCAACTCATATCGGTTGAACCATTGCATGGTCGGTTTGAGCTTGGATTTGATCACGCCATGCACTTGGATGGTTTGCCGTGTGGTGAGTTTGAGGACGCCCGAGGTGTTTTGCGCCAATAGCGGTTGCAACCCCAGCCACTGTTGCGGCGAAATGTCCCCTCCTGGCAGGCGCAAACGAATCATGAATGAATAGGCTGGTTCCAGCTTTTTCGCTTCGCGCTCGCTACGGCGATCGCGGTCATCCTGCTGGTAGACGCCGTGGTGTTTGATCAATTGCTGATCATCTGCCGAAAGCTGCCCGGTAAGCTGATTCTTCAAGCTCTCTGCCAACGTGCCGCGCAATCCTCGGCTGCGAACTTTGATGCCTTCAACAGGCGAAAGAGTGGGTTCAGTCATAGTCGTTTCCATTTTTTAGCACGCTCAACCGCTAGAATGCCAGTGGAGCGGGTAGGTCAATACACATCTTTTACGTATCGATTGTCATCGAGTAGCTGGTCTAGGAATTCCAGGGCCGCCTCTGGGCTGCCTTTGTTTTTGGTCAGAATTTCCAGCAAAGCTTGTTCTACGTCCTTACTCATGGGATCTTTCGCTCCACAGACGTAAATAGCGGCGCCACCTGCTATCCATTGCAGCAATTCATCGGCTTTTTCTTTCAGGCGGTGCTGGACATAAACCTTAGCTTCTTGATCGCGGGAAAACGCCAGATCGATTTTATGCAATACCCCGGTTTCTACAAAATCGATCCACTCGGCTTGATAGAGAAAGTCGCAGTGCTGGTGCTGCTCGCCAAAGAACAACCAGTTACGCCCGCTTGCGCCACGGGAGGCACGCTCCCAAACAAAACTACGAAACGGCGCAATGCCGGTACCAGGGCCGATCATGATGATGTCGCGTTCGTCTTCCGGTAGTTTGAACAAGTTGTTGCGTTGAATAAAAAAATTCACTTCGTCACCTACTTTCAAATCAGCCAGGTAGCGTGAACATAATCCAAAGCCAACCTCGCCATCCTCAGAGCGATGCCATGCCAGTGCGACCGTCAGATGAATATGACGGCCATGGGCCAAAGGTGATGACGCAATCGAATAAAGCCGCGGCGTGAGGTGATCTACGCCATCGGCGAAATGCGGCAGGATGATACCTGCCGCATCGCCCGGCTGGTAGGCCAATGGTTCATCATACGCTATTTCAATATGATAAGTTTCCTTGGCGGAGCCTCGATCATTGAGGTTTATGATTTCCACCACGCGTCCAACCACAGGTTCCAGCCGGGAATAACCTCTACCCGTGGGAGCGGCCAGATCCGCTATCGCCGGGGCGCTGGCAGGTTGCACAGAAGACAACGAAGACAGGACGCCCGCTATCCATTGCGGATAGTGGCTGGCAAAATCCACATCCAATTCTCCGCGTTCGTAAATGCGCTCAGCCCCCAGTTTTTCCAAATAAACATCGAGATCTTTGGCGGCTTTGTTGTATTGGGGGTAGCTGCTGTCACCCAGCCCTAGCACAGCGTATTTGACGCCTTTAAGTGATGCATCGGATTGCCGCAGCAGCTCAAAGAACGCTCCCGCCGTTTCAGGTGGATCGCCTTCGCCGTGGGTGGCAGTAATGAAAATAACCGGTTCACCGCCCTGTAATTCTTCGATGTTCTTGATTTTTTTTACCGGCTGCGGCGCAGAATTCCAGCCATGTTCTTTGGCTTGTTTAGCCAATTGCTGTGCCACCATCTTGGCATTGCCGGTTTCTGTAGCAAAAAACACACGCAACTTTTGTTGTGTGGTTGGGGTGACAGTCATGACAGTCATGCTGTCCGGTTGCGCTATGCCCTGCACATAGCCTGCAAACCAGATGGCTTGATCCCGGCTCAACGTTCGCCGCAGTTCTTCCCACAAGGCTTTTTGTTGTTTTGTTAGCATGTGTATAACATCCTGTTTATAGATTACCCTAGAGCAACAGGCATCTGTCTCGGTGGATAGATGCTGTGACTACCGAGGTTGGTCAACGCTTGTGTAGGCATAGCATACTCCGTAATCATTCCGCTTGCACAAGCGCAGGGGAGCGTGAGTCGAGATCACCGTCCTATTCCCCTGAAGGCAATCAGCGCCAGCGCATAGGCTGCAGCGGCGGCCCAACCAACGGTGGTAAAGCCACCCTGCATGACCAAAACAACCGCTAAGGGTGCCGCGATTACCGAGAAGCAGCCATTGATGCCCCATGCCCAGGGAACTTGCTGGGGGCACGTTTGATGCAAAGCACGCAAGGCCAGT
The DNA here is from genome assembly GCF_003051105.1 of Nitrosomonas nitrosa. Taxonomy (GTDB): domain Bacteria; phylum Pseudomonadota; class Gammaproteobacteria; order Burkholderiales; family Nitrosomonadaceae; genus Nitrosomonas; species Nitrosomonas nitrosa. The sequence continues at coordinate 54,985 of NZ_QAOO01000002.1, forward strand.
GGAAAGGGCATGCCCAACAAGAAAGCTGGCAAAGCGAGCAGCATCAAGCCGACTAACCATTTCAACGGTTCTGGCCAGATCCATCCCGCAGTAAATAAAGGGGGCGTGAGGAACAGCGACAGCACGATCATGACAATGACACCGCCGATCACGAAACGTACCGTTTTGCAGGCGGCATCGAATCGGGCGCTCAACGCGCTGCCTGCCCCCATGCCACACAACAGAGCGGCAATGACACCGGCCGCACTATAAAGTGAGTGGCCCCAGAACAAGGTAAAGCGTTGAATCCAGACAATTTCCAGAAACATAAAGCCCAAGCCGATTGCCGCAAAATAACACAGTACAGCCAAACGCCCGCCCGGCGCCCACCCCAGCCGCAACAGCGGCGCTACGATCAGAATAAACGCAGCACCGGCCAATGCAAATCCCGTCATTGCAACCAATACGGAGCCCATTTCTACAAAGGCAAGGGTGCTGCTGCCGAGGGACTGCCTGACTTCCTCTAGGCGGTCCCAGCGGAGAAACTGATGGAAATAGGGACGGGCATCAGTGGGTGCCTGTACATCGAATAAATAATGATCGTAAAAGGCTGATGCATCATATGAAGAGAGCAGTGCTGTCAAGCCGGTTACGAGCTTATCTTCCTCCATTACATGAAAATGATCTGCTAGCGCTGGGCCTTGGCCGGGTGACCATAGCCGGTCAAACCCCTTGGTCTGGGAGAATGCCGCCAGTTTGTCGCGTGCGCTTTTTTTCATCGGATGTTTCGATACGACTACGGATAGCATATCCCAGCTTCGGATTGCCGCGACATGGTCTGACAAGTTGGATAAACCCGCTGCACGCATCGTTTCGGCGGCCAACGCCAATAACTTGAGGCTGTGGCGCGGCGGTTGATCGAGATAGACACTGAAGGACAATAATCCTTCTTCACTCAACGCGTTCCATATGGCATGAAAGGATTCTCGGGTCAACAGATAGTCTTCCTGCAGCGCTTGCAAGCCAACGCCGCCGCCAAATGAGCCTTGTGGCGGCAGCAGGATCAGGTCATATCGGGAGGGTGATGTGCTTAGGAAAGCACGGCCTTCACGAGCGATGACGGTCAGCCGATCATTCTGGTAATGTGCTCGCAGATGCCTGGCTACCACGGGATGTGGCTCTAGCGCATCGACCTGCACGCTTTCCTGCGCGAGCACATGGGCGATGGCCGCGCCGCCCGCGTGGAGGACGAGTGCGCTTGCTGGTTTCGACAGCACGAATGGTAATGCCTGCACGCTTTCATCTAGTGCCGCCGTATCGTGCAGCAATACCCCATAAGCATCGCCGTTACGGTAAATATGCGGTGCAGCTGGCACGCTGCCTTGAAACTGCAAGCTGAGACCCTGCCCATAGCGCAGGGCAGGGGATTGCACGATTTGGATCCGTCCCATCGGGTGCGGGGTATCGCTGATCACCTGCGAATCAGGCAATTGCAGCGCGTAACTGATGGCTTTATAGGGCGATGGTGAGATATCGGAGATTAACGCAGTGCTTACCAGCGCAGAAAGCACTAGCAATGTACTGAACCATGAACGGTGCAAGAGCCAGGCAGCGAAGGCGAACGCTGCTGCACAGAGCGCAAATCCCTGGCTGGGCGTGAAATAAACCAGCAGTAAAAGTCCTAGCCCGGCTCCCGTAGCCGATCCAAGCAGGTTCGCGGCATAGCGCTGCCCGACTGCCGCCGCGTCGCGCATGAAGATCAAACCGAGAAACAGCGCGCTTGCAAAAAAAGGTAAAAATACTAGCGCTGCACTCACCATCAATGGCCCCCAACTGCGCACATCGATAAACAGCAAGGGAAAATCTGTTGCCGCCGCGGCTTGCAGCGCCACAGGCAATGCCCCTAGACTGCTTGCTGCGGCGAATATCAGGCATAGGCGCGATACCCTCTCGGCATGCGGCAATAGCCACTCGCGCGCGAGCGTCAGCACCGTGCCGCTGCTGCCGAATCCCAGTAGGGCAATCGAAATCACCGCATAGGCGAAGTGATGGCTTTGCCCCTGCGCTAATGCCTGCATCAGCACGATTTGCAGTGCGATCAATGCTAATGAAGCAACGAACAGGGCAACATTGACGGTGGGTAATCGCATAAGACGGCGATCTGTTTTACGTCGTTATTCTCTGCCGCCCGTGAGCGGGACAAAACTGACCGGCAACAGATTTTGCGTACGCACCTCGCCGCCTTGCTTGGTGACGAGTACCAGCATTTGGACCCGGTAAGGATTGCCGACTGGAATGATCATTTTTCCCCCTTCCTTGAGCTGATCGATCAGCGGTGGCGGGATGTGCGGTGCAGCAGCGGTCACCATGATTGCATCGAATGGCGCATGTTCGGCCCAGCCGTAATAGCCGTCAGCCTGTTTAACCTGAACATTGTCATAGCCAGCAAGCTGCAAGCGTGAAGCTGCCCAGCGTGCCAGCTCCGGCACGATTTCAATGGTATAGACCTCCTGGGTGATCTCCGCCAGTACTGCAGCCTGATAGCCACTGCCCGCACCGATTTCGAGCACGCGGGCATCCGGTTTTATTCCCGCGATTTCAGTCATGTAGGCAACGACATAAGGCTGCGAGATGGTCTGGCCATGGCCAATCGGTACAGGCCGATCGTCATACGCAAACCGTGCTTCATTTTCTGGGATGAACATGTGACGGGGAACGGCACGCATGGCGCGCAGGACATGGCTATCCTCGATACCCCTTGCCGCGATTTGCTTGGCCACCATTTCCTCGCGTGCGAGGCGTGTCTGATCCGTATCCTTCGCCTGCACCGTCCAGGCGCCAAACAGAAAAATAAACACAGGGAACAATCGCTGTCGATTCATTGCCATGGGTTACTCCTTCTCATGCAACGGTGTCAGGGCAGTGCTATTATCAACGTACAACAAGGCATTGTAGCGCCGTGCGGGCGTGGTGGGCACATATTGCCGATGATCTTGCTCTGGTTGATAAATTACGCCGATGGCCCTATGGCCAATGGTATGTTGCAAAACGGGCGGTAACGCATCCGATGGTGGAAAGATCAACAATGCGTCACCCATGGCGAGCGTTTTCAGCACAGCTTCGAAGCTATCATTGGGCGGGGAGGGTATCCGCATGGATTCTCGCGGTCCTCCCCACCGCCGGCTGGCGAGTACCGTTCCCTGCCCAGTCGTGAAACCGACTAGAAAAACATTGTTTTCCCCAAGTTGCTGGCGGGATAGTTGGCCAATATTATGCATTCCCCGCTGCACCATGCTCGTCGCCCGCGCATCACCGATATGGGTGTTATGCGCCCAAACGATCCCCTTCGATTTAGTGCCGTCAACGGCCAGTAGCCGTCTCACCGTTTCATGCATATGCGTCGCGCGCGTATTCCAGGCATGCGAGGCGGATTGCCCCATGGTGCGATAGTATTCCTCGGCGGCTGAAACGACATGGGCGGATTGTTTGGCGAAGAATGCAGCCTGACGGGTGCTGTCTTGCGAGTTTTGCCACAAAGCAATTGTATTGCGCAGAACTTTTGCTACGCCGCGTTCTTGGTCGTCCATCGCTTCCACTGCCCGGGCGTAGCCATGCGGGTCATCGCGAAACGCTGCAAAAGTCGCGTATTGGTCGCTCATCCGGTCGAATTGATCGGGATGGTGCGAGCGGTACCAATCCAGTACGGCATCCATCGCTTCCCAAGGGGAAAAAATATCGATGCCATACAGGCTTACCCGATTCTCTGGTGAGCGCGCACTGTTGAATGCCCTTAGCCATTCTGCGAATTCGACGAATTCTTCGTTTGCCCACATCCAGCGCGGCCAACGATTGGGTATCATCAATGCATGGCGTGCGCTCGCTAATGTCCACGGCTCGTGCCTGATATAGCGATTGAGACGTGCCAGTGAAATCCAATCCCCCTCTACGGCGATAAAAGAAATACCCCCTGTTTCGATCAGACGGCGAGAAATTTCCGCACGCCAAGTATAAAATTCCCGGGTCCCGTGGCTCGACTCACCCAACAGCACGAGCCGCTTGTCTTTAGCTGCGGAAATCAAGGGCGTTAAATCGCTGGTTGCGGAAAGTGGCCGGGCATGTTTCCGGTAGACGGCGCTCAAATCCTGGGGTGGGGTTCCCTGGGCTAAGGGAATGAACAGCCCCGTGCAGATAAAAACGATTGCCAGACAGTATTTCATAGGTATCCTTCTTTTAAGGCGGGTGGTAAGGGCGTGGCTGGTCGGCATCATGATGGCATACCAAAATCAGACCGAAGTCGATTACGATGATTCCCAGGGTAAGGGTGTTTCCGGCGAAAATTGTGGGTCAGAAAGAATTGTGTACGATCATCAAGGCAAGACACATAAATATTAAGCATACATGGGAGGGTGTATAAGTTTTTCTACCATCAAGAAGCTGCATAATGAAGCCGTTCTGCAGGCGTGGATAGGGCCAATAGGTAAACAGGTTTTACGCAAGTGCATTGAGGGCTGTCGTTACCCAATCGAAGCCAATGCGCTCTTGCTCAAGCCTGACATGCTTGCCCAGGCGGTTATCGCGTAAATCGTCGTACAGTGCTCGTTCTTCTGGGGTCAGACGTGACAAGTTACGCAGGGTGGGCTTGGTCTCCGTGCCCCAGTGCATTTCGAATGCGAGCAAGGTGGCGCGATCCATCAGGAATGATTCGACATGCGTGAACTGGCTGCGTAACTGATCGAGCATGGCGAAGCCGTGGGTGTCGATATCGCCCCAGTAATGGATACGGCAATGTTGTAGCCAGGCCGCCTGACGCAACATTTCAAAGCCATAGCCTGCGCCAAACAGAATCAGGCTGTTTTTGACATCCGGGAAAGCCAGAAAGTTAATTTCATTCTCCGTGATGAACACCCGTGACACTCTGGGATTGAGGCGGGCAAAGCTGTTGGCATCCAACGAAACATCTCGTTCGTAAATTTGGGGGAGCAGGGCATGCGCCTGATCCAGCATGCGAAAACGAATACACAGCGGTTTCTCAAGAAAGCCGTAACGCCGTGCGAACTGATTCACACCCGATGCACTGAAATCGATTGCCCCCGCTGGCAGGATGATGTCCAACCATTCGCTGAGCACGCCGCGATGCCGTTCGATGAATTTACTGTGTATACCAGGTATATCGACCTGTCTGAGATAGACACCTGGACGAGGATGCTCTCTGAGCCAGGCGGCGATAGCTAGCAGCCGGTGCCAATCGTCGGCCAACTCCAATGCCCGCAGTGGTTTTTTTGCCATCCAGCTTAACAGCTCCGGTTGTTGTTCACCTGTCATGGCAGCCAGTGCAGTAAAGCGATCAACTTCCCGTTGTTTGCCTATCAGACTCAAGGCATCTTCCAGGGTGTCGATCCAAATTGCTGATGGAATGGTATTGGTGCCGAATAACCGGTGCTTGAATGCTCGCATCTCCACCCGACAGTGCGGCAACGCTCTGAGGGTCGCGATCCAACTGCGCACTGCGGTAAACTGGTCTGCCATTTCAGCAGAGGTGGGGGGCTTGATCAGCAAACGCAGCGGAAATAGCGCTTTGTCAGTCAACAGACAACTTAAAATTTCCCCCCGATCCCACAGCTTTTGTAGTTGTGCGCGTAAATCTGCTGGACGAGTCCAGTTCATCCGGTCATCCTGGCTTTTTCCTGTTTATATTCTTCGATCGACAGATTGCGCAATTTGGAGGCGCGGCCATCTTCGTTGTGAACAAAGCCTACACTGGAGACGAAAGGTTCGATAATGTGGATTTTCTGTAAGGGAGTGACGATAAGCAATTGCAGATTAAGTTGCGCAAACAATCGTAGTCCATAGTGTGCCGACTCATCAGAACCCCGCCCAAAAGCTTCGTCGATCACCACGAAGCGGAAGGAGCGGGAGCGTACTGCCCCCCATTCCAGACCAAACTGGTAGGCTAGACTGGCAGCCAGAATGGTGTAGGCCAGTTTTTCCTTTTGGCCACCCGACTTACCGCCTGAATCGGAATAATGTTCATGTTCGCTGTGGTCCTCGCGCCAGCGCTCGCTGGCGGCAAACGTGAACCAATTGCGCACATCGGTGACTTTGGCAGACCAGCGGCGGTCTTGCTCCGACAAACCCTCCCGCCCTCGGAAGCGCTCGATGATATGCCGGACTTGCAAGAATTTGCTTTCAGAGTATTGAGCATCATCAGAGCCAGTCAATGCGCCTTCGGTGCAGGCACGCAGTTCGAGCTGAAAATCACGGATATCGGCATCGATCGTTGGTTGAGCTTCCAGCACGATATAGCGGCCGGGGTTGTAGTCGATGCCGGTCAATGATTCATTGATGCGTGCAATTCGTTCCTTGATCGTTTCCCGCTCGCGCGCCAATTGCGACTGAAAATTGGCTACTTCACGGATGGTGTTTTCGTTGAGCAGTTCCTTGAAGCGCGCTTCAAAGCGCGGCAAATCATCGCTTTGCAGATTATGCAGCATATTGCGGTATTCGAAAGCAGCTCCGATGCTGGCATCGATCTCTGAAGTCTCCAGCTTGAATTCTTCCTTGAAAGCGGTCATGGCCTTGACGATCCGCTCTCCCAGCGAACTGAGATGACTGCTTTTGTTGTCGATCTGCTTTTGCAACCAGTCGCGCATATCCCGTTCGCGCTGTTCACACGATTCGACTGTAAGGGTATGTTCGCCCAACGCTTCACTGCGCAGCGTGTCGAGCCTGTCAAAGCTGGCAGCGTGCGTGGTATAGGCTGGATCATCCAGTAGCAATTTAGTCTGGGTGCGTAAGGTTTCAGCATCGCTTTTCTTCTGTTCGATTTTTGAGCGTTTGTCCTTGTGGGCCTCAAGCAGTTGTTCTGACTTCTGTAAGGCAGCCATGACCTCATTCAATCGCCCGGTCAACTGCTTGAGCACATCGGAGGCTGACTCCAATTGCTGTTTCTCATCCTGAAGCTTCGCGAGCTCCCGTGCGAGCGAGTGCCAATCAAGCTCGGCGAAGTCAGTGTATTCACCCAGCTTTGACAGCGCGGTCAGGCGTGTTTTATGGGTAGTTTGCTCGGCTTGGATCTGGCTAATGAGGCTCGCCAATTCGCCAAGTTTCTCGGCCAGTTTGTGCGCTTTATTTTCCAATGCGGTGATCTTGGCCGTATTGCTCCAGCCCAGTACGTAGCGGCTGCGGTCATCCAACCGATGACGGTCATCTTTTTCATGCCGTTCGCCGGGCGCCTTGATTTGGCCTGTGCGCGTGATGGCGCGGGTCTCTCGGCGGAATTGCTCCTGGGTGATGCAACAGGCAAGGTCGAAGCGGTGGGTCAGCTCACGCGCTAGCCAGTCATAGAAAGGAGAGTCAGGTTTGATCAACAACTTGCGTGCCAGCGAATCACGGTGCAGCTCGGAATGTTCACTGCGGACATTTTGGCGCACACGGAAATAAACCAGACGTCCTTTGAGATGGGTGTTATCCACCCAATTGACCACGGCGGGATAATGCTCGTCTGGCACCAGCAGCGATAGCCCGAAATTACGCAATAATCGCTCCGCTGCACCTTCCCACTCGCGTTCATCGTCACGCACTTGCAACAATTCGCCAGCAAACGGCATGTCCGCCTCTATCAGACCCAATGCCTGGCATAGTGCGGTACGCATGGCGATCTGTTCGGCAGGGATGTTGCTGCGCCGCGCCTTTAGGCTGGTGATCTCGGTAGTCAAGGCATCGTGTTCTTGCTTGCCCTGGCGCAAGCTGACGCCATACTCGGTCAGATCGTTTTGCAGTTGGGCGTCGCGTGTTTTGGCCGCTTCCTCCAGCACTGAAAAACGTTGTCGCTGAGCCTGAAAATTAGCTTCATCGTTTACGGGGGTCTCATCGAGCGCACGCGTCAGTTCGGCATAACGCTGTGCTTTGCGTTCACGCATCTGACGCTCCTGTTCTTTTTTACGGATCTCGATAGCGAGCCGCTCCAGGCGATCACCCCCGTTGTTAGCAATATTACGCTTGAGCTCATCGACCTCGGTGCGCTGTGTATCGCGACGCTGTTCGCTCCGCTTGACTAAAGCATCCTGATTCATCCATTCGATCGCCAGTGCGGCTACGCGGTTTTCCAGCAACTCGAGTTTCAGATTGGCAAAGTAGCACTTGAGCGCTTCGCGCCAGGTGCGGCGTTCCTCTATCTGCGCGTGCAGAGAGGCATATTCCCCGCAGTTGGCGATGAGCGGTGTGAGTAATTCCACTTGCCGTTTGGCTTTCAGCACCGCTTCATGCGCGCGGTTGAGGTCATCGAAATGGTTGATGAGTGCGATGATACGAGGTGCGACGTCGAATGGTTCGAGCATGTGGCTGCGCACGAAATCGGTCAGATTACCTACCGATTTCATCGAGACGGTTTGGTGAAACAATTCCAGCGCCTGCTCATTGTCGATACCAAAGCGGCGTCGGAACCAGGCGCCGTAAGGCGGAAAGCTGTCAAAGACTTCGATACTGCGCTGCCCGGTGCCAGCCCGTAACTTCTTACGCAATTGTGCGATATCGGTGCCAAATTGTGCAAAATCAGTAACGATCGATAAAGCATGCTCTGCGCAAACATAGAAACGGGCGGGTTGCCCGGCAGCTTGACCTTGACCATCTTTCATCCAGAACACTTGCGCCAAGGTGACTGTCTGGTCATAACCGGCATTATGAAACACGCCCAAAATTACCGAATAATGACTCGCATCCCGCAGCGCAACCGGTTTGGCGCTACCGCCCATTTCGCTGCGCTCGGATTTGTAATGCCCAAGTACATAGGAGCGCAACGTGCGTTCTTTGTTGTCAGCACCGGCCGCCTTGTTATAAGCGATGCGATGGGCGGGTACCAGTAGGGTGGTGATCGCGTCTACCAGAGTGGATTTGCCCGAGCCGATATCACCAGTCAGCAGGCTGTTCTTGCTCTCGGGCTGCAAGCTCCACACGCGGCCATCGAAGGTTCCCCAGTTGTACACTTCCAGGCGGTGCAAACGGAAACCTGAAAGCGTATCGTCGGCTAAAAAATCGAGTTCCAGCGGTTGCAATTCATTCATCGTGGGGTTCTCCCTGTTTATCGGCTAGCTGCGCCTGGTAAGCTGCCAGGCGGCCGTCTAAATCTGTCAGCCATTGTGCATCGACAAATGCCTTGAGAATACGCCGCACCTCGAATACCGTTGTTTGTCCTCCAGGGTTGGCTGTAGCCGGTTTCAATTTGCGCAAAAATCCCAATTCAACGATCTTATTCAAATGTGTTTCGATTTGATCGATCAGGCGCGCTTCGTTGCTGCTGTCCGGCAGAAATACCCGAATCAGCTCGACGATTTCGTCACGGCTAAGTACCAGCCGGGTATCGCCCCCGCTGGCATCAAATTCAATCTGCTTCTTGCGCAGCAGGGCCAGCAACAAGCTGACTGGAAAGGATAAGGGCCGTCTCACGATTAGACGCGGCAGTTTGGAGGTGACCTCATCATCGGACTCAGCGCGGGCGCGCAAAAAGGCATAGCCTTCGGCTTCGTCCAGCACCAGTTCCAATCCCAGCACCGTGACGTAATCCCTTACCCGTGCCTGGAGTTGAAGCAGAGCTTGCCATAAACCCGCATCATTTTCCTGATAGATCACACCTTTGAGCAAGGGAATGACCAAGGCTGATAACGCGTGGTTGGGTGTTGTATTGTCCAGCATGGATTCTGTCATGGCTATCTTACGAAAATCACGCGTGGCAAACGCGCTTGTTTGATCTTTTCTTGTCCATCCGTGTGAGTGCTTCGCCATAGGATGGTTTCGGTTGTTTCTTCATCTACCACGGTCTTGAAGGTTTCGCTGCCAAGCGCCAGATAAGCGATCAACTCCGCTAAGCCATGCTGCAATGGCCGTAACCCGCACAGCGTGCCTAGGGAAATTTGCGAGCGATCTTGCAAGGCGTGGCGGATGTGGCGCGTCAACTGTTCCTTGTCGATCACGATTTGTGAGTAAAGCGCCTTCATCGAATATTCGGCGTCTTGCTCGCTATCGCCTGACTGCAATTCGATATTCGCGATCGCGGTTTTAACATTTACCGTGTAGAGTGGCCGTTCCATCGGTAACTCAATGGTGGCAGCCATATCGGCAATCTGCATCACTTCACCCACTGGCGGCGATGCCCGTAACGCCAGGGCCTTGACTTCCAGTCCGCGCAGGATGTCCATGATACGGCGATTTTCCAGCCAGGCCTGGTCATCCAGAAAGCGCCGCAACTGTTGCGAGAGCTGAGCCACCGTGCGCTGGGTGTGTTCACCCGCTTCCAGCCAGTCATAGTGTATTCGGCGCGTGCGCACATCGGGCTTGAGTTCGGCAATCGGCGGCAAGGACAAGACGCGTTCGAGCAAAACCGATAACGCCTCCTGGCGGCTGCTCGACATCAAGAAGTCCCAGAAGGCCCGGAAACTGCGCCCTTGGTCTGAATCGGCAATGGCATCGCGCTCCCCCATGATTTCTTCCAGCAATGCACCTTTGGCACCTTCCCAAAGCGCGATGCGTTCACGTACACGCCGGTCCAGATTGCGAAAATTGTGTTCCACTTCACGGAAATCGGTCAGTAATTCGCGCGCCAGTTGCGTGAATTGCTGAAAGCGATCTTTCAGCGCAGTATCATCCAACAGCGGCACATCGCCCGCCTGCACGCGCGCAATTTCGGCATCGATCTCGTCACGCCGTTTATGCAATTCGGCCATACGCGCCTGTGGATCGGTTTCACTGCCTTCATTCATTTGTTTGAGCAACTCGAACAGCGTGAGCAGGCGCGATTCGGTACCAACAAAACTGCGCTCAACCAGCGTCGCTAGCCAGGCAATCGCTTTTTCGCTGGATGGAGTTAGGTCAAAATGGGGCTCATCCGAGCCATGGGTGTAAAACTTGCGCAACCAGCCTTTCTCAGTGCTGGCCCAGTCATTGAGATATTCCAGGGCGGTTTTGGGAAACGCCTCATTCCCCAGTCGCTCACGCAATGCAAACAGTTCATCTTCCAGTGCCTCAGACAAATCTGCTTGTGCCATCACCCGTACATTGGGCACGATGAACACGCGCTGCAGAAAACTGGCGACAAGGGGTGCATGATCGGAGCGCAGCAGCCGCCAAGCCGGGTGGTTTTGGCGCAGTAGATCAAGCGTAGCGTAGTCGAGGGTCATTAAAACTTGGATTCCCTAGTTTGATGAGGGAGGCTGTGCGGTTTAACAGGCACGGGACAAGGGACGTGCAAAAGCCAGTAAATTATAGCGTTAACTCTGCAACCTGACAAAAATAAACCTCGAATCTTCTGGAAATTATTTGATTGGCTTGAGTTTAGCGCACAATGTAAATTCAAAGCGATTTACATCACAAACAAGTACGGGTAGGTGAGGAAATGGTGATTACTGTGCATAGAAAATAGCTTGCCCCGATCTGCCATGATTGCGAGTTAGTTAGCCTGTGCTGCTATCAGCTATCAGATGATAGAAAATCAGCGTGTTGTTGCGGAAAAGATGGGTATTCCTTCCGCAATATATAGCAACTAATCCTCTCGTTAGCGCTGAAAAAGCATCATGTTACTTTGGGTTTACATAATAATTCATAATCAAGTTTAGAATCATGATGCTTGTTACTGACAACATTAGTCCCGGCCGTCATTAACTTGGCTAAACCACTAAACAAGTTATGGGGACAATCGAGCTACACATGAATCAATTTTTTTGTGCAAGCATTGTAATTGGATTAAGCTTACTTTGCAGCGAGAAGTCTTGGAGAGGAAAAATCAGCGCAGTCTCATCCGCTTGTTGAGTAACAGCGTACTGATAGAGAACAACATAGGTTGGTTAGGCATATAGCTAAGGGGGGTGGCAAACGATGAAACTGAGATCAGTGTATTGGTTTTTGAAATTACATAAGCGCAGCGCTGCGATCGCAGAGTGGGTTGTTAGCCAGGCAGCATTTATTTGGCGCCGTCTGTTGCTCAATACTACATTCATCGCTATTACTGGCAGTGCCGGTAAAACGACCACCAAAGAGTTTTTAGCGTCCATTCTTGAGCAGCATTATTCTGTTGTTCGTACTCCAGGCAACTGGAATCATCGAAAATACCAAGGACCAGAAATGACAATTCTTAAAACACGGCCTTGGCATAAGTTTGTTGTCATGGAACTAGGTATTGAAATACCTGGCGATATGGCACCGGTAGCGTAATTTGTAAACCCTGATCTTGTCCTGATGCTGGACATTAAGCTATGTCATACCAATACCTTTAAGACGCTCGAATCTATTGCTCAGGAAAAATCACAGCTTTTGAAGCATGTCAAAAGCGGAGGGTGCGCGGTTCTCAATCAAGATAATCCCTATGTGGCAGAAATGGCTACAAAACCCGGAACAAAATTGATTCGTTTTGGAAAATCTGAGTCAGCCGATATCAGACTCGTTCATGCAGAATCAAATTGGCCAGAACGGTTGAGACTACATATTGTTTATGAAGGTAAGCAATATGAAGTTGACACACGTTTGGTCGGCACGCATTGGGCGCCTACCATTCTAGCATCGCTTGCAGCGGCTATTCACTGTGGTGTCCCAGTGCAAGATGCGATTAATGCCATACGTACAATCGAACCATTCTGGGCTAGATTACAGCCGATTAGTCTTCCTGCTTATGGAAATGCAACGATACTGCGTGACGAATTTAATGGCTCAATAGATACTTTTGACGCTGCGTTGACAGTATTAGCTGATGCAAATGCAGCACGTAAGATCGTTATTTTTAGTGACTTCTCGGATTCCAAGAAAAAAGATCGCGTACGTGCCAGCTATCTTGGAAAAATTTCTGCTTCTCTTGCAGATATCGCTATTTTTGTCGGTGATTATGCAAATCGCTCTAAAGAAGCCGCAATTGAGGCGGGATTAAGTGAAGACTGCGTTTATGCTTTTTTTGATCCTGCTGAAGTGACGGCTTTCCTTAAACAATTTCTTCGAGAAGATGATCTGGTCCTGATCAAAGGGAAAGCCAGTCATCACCTTTCCAGAATATATTTGGGGTTGTTTGGCCAAGTTACTTGTACGCTGAGCTCTTGCTCCATGCAAATATTATGCGATCGTTGCAGCCGACTGGGGTTCGTTTGGCATCCGGAAATTCAGGGCTATATGGCGCCACCGGATTCAGCTGCTTAAGCTCTTTGATAAATTGGCGATTATATCCACTCGAGCGTTTACATTGTGTTTATGCTTATCTAAACGGAAACGTTAAATCATGCAAATTAATGACCTGTCGCACAAAGAAGAAAATGGTTACCAGGTTTTATCCGCTTCGGTGATCTGGGAGGATAATGATTGGTCTGAACAGCAAGTATTTTTTCGCTATCGTGTCGACAAATCTTATATTGTTTCTGATAATTACCATCCTTTCTTGCTTGCAGTACTGATTCCAGCATTACGTTATGGTGAGCGCCGAATCAAAATCAATGGCTCGATTTGCCCATGGTTCAGGGATAATCTCTATACGCTTATGGCGTACTATATCAATTGGTATTGGTACAAGTTCGCTAGAAAACGAGAAGATAAAAGCCTTATTGAAATCGAAGCTGTATTACAGAAAAAGGGATATCAAAAACCAGCCAGAACAGCCGCTTTTTTTTCTGCGGGCGTGGATTCTCTTTATACGGTAAGGCGAAACCAACTCAATGTTCCAAAAGAGCACGCAGGTTCAATCAAAGATCTGATTTTTGTTCATGGGTTTGATATCGGCGTAATTCCGGAACGGGGGGCAGAGGAAGAATTTTTTGATTATATTATTCAGGGATTACAAGAGTTTATTGAAAAGACTGGACTCAATCTAATCCCAACCTTTACAAATCTTCGATCGTTGACTCATAAAGCTGATTTATTTTCATCTAATCAGGTTTGGCTAGATGAGTATATGGGGCCGGCCATGGCGGCTGTGGCGCATGGTTTATCAGGCCGTTTGTCGGATGTGCTGATCTCATCCAGTTATGAAATTCCCAAGTTGCATCCATTTTCAAGCCACCCCATGATTGAGCCACATTTATCAAGCTATGATCTTCGCGTTCATCATGATGGTGAGCGGTTAAATCGAGTTGAAAGAGTCAAGTTGATTGCTGAATGGCCATTAGCGCTTTCTACTCTTCGTGTTTGTTTCGATGGTGAAACTGGACAATTAAACTGTGGCAAATGCCCAAAGTGTATCCGAACAAAACTGGAACTCATGTGTGCTGGAAAGCTTCAAGAGGCGCATACCTTACCGGGAGGCGAACCTACTGCGCAAACTATTAAGGATGGCCTCCATTTGGCAAATCAAACGATTTCTTTTGCCAGTACACTAAAAGCCTCTTTAAAAGAGATTGGGCGGGCAGACCTTGCCAGAGCGATTACCTATAAAGAATGGCAATACTATCTTTCACAAGTGGCAAATTGGAAAAAAATATTCTCGACTGTAGACAAAGTTGTCCTCAAAGGATGGCTAAGGAGAAAATTTATTGGGCCGTAATGTGGGTATCTATGGCTTCCTAGAGAGAATCAGATGGATTTAGCGAAGCTGATCGATCTTTCGCATGAAGGTGGCGCTTATTTTTTGAAACATGCTTAGGGTATGCCAATAGCGTGGATAGGATTGGCATCTTGTTTTCTCAACCGTGTCTGACCAGAAACCTTTGCGGTTACCATGCTGGTGCAGATCAATGTCGGCGATTTCATTATTTTCGACAATGACGGGACCGTGATCCGTTAACGCGATATCCCAGTGATGAAGATTCATGCCCATTAAGTAATGGGCTGCCTGGCTGCACATTTCATTAACCCTGGGCCAATCAGGAAGGGTGTAATTATCAAAGCGTTCGCCTGTGTCAGGATGTTTATCGACGATCTCCACTTTATTGTTGACGAGTCCTACAACTCGATTTATCCGTCCAGTTGCAATATCCACCCCGCCGAGAAGATTGCCCGAAGCGCCATGCTGGAAATTGTCAATCATGTTGGTGCCGGTGGGGATCCGCCAAACGGCGCTGACTATGGAGACATGTCCATCTAATCGTGCTGTAGAGACGCGTATGCTACTTGCGCGCGGCCCGCAGATTCGCGCAATCTCTGGATGAGGCTTCAGCAGTTCCTGAAAAAGAATGCCATGTGCAGAACCCGGGTTGAGTTGACCGACCCATTCATCTAGGTTGCGTTCTTTATTGTCCAGGAACTGCAGATTATTCGATTCAGGGTTGTAAGCTTTAAGACCCGCTGCGCCCCAGCCATAGGCACTATGACTGGGTTTGACAAATAAGGGGTAGTGTTGAGTGGTGCGTAGATAGGTTATGACATCATCTTTATCATGCAGCGTGACGGCACCTGGCAGGCTCCTCCCGGAAGTATCATAGACTGCATGAACTTTAGGCATGGGGATATTCGTCGCCATCATGAACAAGGTCATCGGCAGTTTTTCCCCTAGCATGAACCATTGGGAATCATTGCACACATAATTGAGCCTGAATTTACGGCCGCTACCCAAGAATCTGCTACGCTCCTCCGCGCTCAGATCATCGAGTTCATGAAATCGGTAAGCCAAATATTCGCGGAATGGTAAACGCTGCGATCCAAAGCGCATGCGAAGCGCTTCAACTAAGGTGGAGACAGGCGCTCTACGCGCACGATCGCCTTGTAAGATGGTGATGAGATCTTTAAACATATCAGGTAGATTCCACTCCTTTTAACGGCACCCCAAAAAATCCCTATTTCGTCACAATACATCGTTGTTCACAAAAAAGCTGCCTTTGCTATCAACCCTAGGCTGCGTCAACCTATTTTGCGCTCGCATCGTCTTGTTTATAACTCTGAATTTTTAGAGCTATCCTGAATACTTGGGTATTGTATTGTTTGGTGTACGAACATTTTGTTCGTGGTTTTAAACCAAGCTATTCGCATGATAAACCGAAGTTCATCATCGTTGGGCGATGATTTAAATTTGTCAGTTTATTAATGAATGTAATCAGGACAGCCTTTGTATCATCCATCATTGGCCGGATGATTTGCTTTAGCAATATGGACACCCATTTTTTTTGCAGATCGTGTACTCAGAAGACGGCCATTTGTGCTGGTCAAGATCCAGCCAATTCGTCTCCAGCCGATTTTCTTGAAGGTGTTCAACGAAGGCGCATTGGTTGAACGGATATGGGTGACTATTCTCGAATACTTTCGGAATGCCGCATCTTCGCATACCTTTTCGACGAGTTTCGTCGCTGCGCCGCAGCCGCGGTATTTGGGGTAAGTGAACAGGTATCCAAGAAAGGCATCCTTAGGGCTGAGGGTAAACGTAAGATGTGTGGGTGAGTCGACAGTGATGATCGGCTGCCAGCCAATGTTGAGCTGGGATACGATATTGCTGTCATCAACCAGCGCATAAACGGTACTACCCTGTTCGATCAATCGGTTAACACTCAAGCCGCTTTGCTCATTAAGTTGAGCGATCAGCGCTGAGGGGGCCGAATCGATATCGTGCTGGGTATGAAGTGAAATGAAATCAAAACCAGGATGATGAGTCGATGTTTTTGAGGTAGCAGATCGATTTGCTAAATCAAACGCGTATAAAAAATGCACTTCGATGCGGAAAAGTATTTTAAGAAGCCAAAACGCCGTTGCGCTCAAGCCACCGCGGGATAATGCTTGATTGATCCGCTCATTTAGAAGATGCATGCTTTTTTGCTCGTTTTAACATCCCAGTGGAGATCATTTATCAATTGTTGGTTGCTCGTTTGCGAAGAAAACGGCGTATTTTTGATTTGAGCCCATATTTTTCCATAAAATTACCGAGCTGTTTCGTGGTGAAATTGAATATGCGCAATATCTGTGCAATTACAGATATTGGGAATCTGCGAGGAATGATATAAAAATTTTGTTCTTCGCGAGCGAAATTGGAAAGACTTTTCTTTTTCTCGTTGTCACCGTATAGAAAATCGAGCCTGACCACACCGAGCTGAATCAAATCGCGAATTCTGTAAATTTGCATGATCGTACCGACAGATTGATCCGACCAGTTGGGGTCATAACCCGTATGCTCGGCATAATAGGTACCGTTATGAAGATAACCCTGTTGAAAAGCGACGGGCTGATGCTTGCAGGTAAGAATATAACTTCGCAGCCAGCCTTTCTCGGCAGCAAGCATCAAAGTTTGGCGTGTTTCTGGATTATTGTTGATTCCAAGGCCAAGTAAATTTTTTTGATAGGTTTTATCTGAGACTGTTTGCGCCAATGCGAGATAGGTTGGAATTTCTTCGGGTAGCGTGTATGCCCGGAAGGAGGCCGATAAATCAGCATCATTTTCCAGGTTGCGTATAGCGCGTCGGATTTGTTTTCGAGTGCCATGGCTCAAGTTTTTAAAGTATTCGTCGAAGCTCGTAGGCAGCAAAATAAAGCGCCTGAAATAGGACATGCCATGCGGAAATACAAGATACTCTTTTCTTAGAACATGTTTGTGTTGAAGATACTGCGCAAAATGAGAGGCCAGAGGAACCCCCAATCCAAATAGCGCTTCACGCCGTTCTAGGCTGGTCAGTAATTTGATGAAGAGACCTCGAAAAATGTCTTGAGAAACATGATCAGGTGCGATCAAGGGGGTGGAAGCAATCGTGTAGCGGCGTATACGATAATCGAATAAAGCAAGACCGAACAATTCAAAGCTCAAAGCAGAAGGATGAACAAAGAAAGGCGCATACCCAATCAAAGTGCCATCCGCTGCAAAACAGACAAAAGCACGTACGGATTTTTCCACCCCGCATTTGGCGTAGAGCCATTCAAGATCGTGCTCCATGGTGGCATCGGGATGATTGATGATCAAATGCTGAACCTCAGATAAGGTTTTGCTGCGAATTGTAGGACTTAATGAATCTAGGTCTTGCCATTCCCAGGTACCTTTTATCATCATCTCAAGTCTCGGCGTTCAAAATCGAATTAAATTTCGCTGATTACTTCTATCCAAGTCTACTCTTTGCAAAAAAAGAATCTAACCGCAGAGCTTGCACAAAACGAGTTTTATGTGCTTCGATTGTTTCTCTAAATTGTTCAATGGTACAGCCAATCTGGTGCTTCATACTTGTAAAACCCTCATTAGCAATTAAATCGACTGAAGTGGCTCCCCTGAACTGAACAACCTGAGAGAAAGTTAAGCTCTGTCATGTGATGTTATCAAGCTCAGGCGGCTTGTTGTCGCGATAATTTCTGATAATACACTTCATCGAGTGTCTGATTGTTGAGTCCCTGATGAAAGCGTTCTTGATTGTACCAGTCAAACCAGCAAGTTAAACTGCTTCTTACCTCCTTTAAGTTGTTGAATGCTTGAACATAGAGATGTTCATACTTGACAGTGCGCCATAGCCGTTCAACAAAGATGTTGTCATAGTAGCAACCTTTTTACCGTCCATGCTGATTTGGATTTGATGTCGCTGCAACACTTCGATAGATGCAGTGCTAGTAAATTGAGCACCTTGGTAAAAAGGATAAATTACTATGAATGAAATCTTATTCCTGGTCGAAAAAGCGACGGAAGGTGGATATATCGCCCGCGCATTGTCATTTTGATGAGGGTCAAGTGCCGGAGAAAATACAGTTACTCCACTACGGCAGGTAAGTGATTATTTGATAACAAGACAGCATCGAAATGACCAATTCAGTCGATACCAATAACGAAGAGGCTTTATTGCAGCACATGGTCGATACCATCGTCCGCGAAGCCTCACCAGAAGCGATCATACTTTTTGGTTCCAGGGCGCGGGGGGATGCGCGGCCAGATTCCGATGTCGACCTGCTCATCGTCGAAACCGAGCCGTTTTCTCCGCAGCGCAGTCGCCGGAAGGAGGCGGCACGCTTGTGCTTGTATATCGCACTCAAGGGATTGGCAATATCCAAGGATTTGCTTCTATATAGCCGGGATGAGTTCGAGCAATGGAAAAATTCGATGAATCATGTGGTGGGCCGAGCTGTTCGCGAGGGGGAAGTGCTGCATGGCCGACCTTGAACGGGCGCGTGTGATGCTGCGGATGGCGCATAGGGACTTCAATGCGCTCGTCGGGATGCTGGAAAACCCCTTGTTTGCCGATGTGCGGCAATCACATAACAAAGGAGGATGGTTGCGCCCAGCTCTCACGCACACCGCACTTCCAGGCAGCAGCGTAAAAACTAAGTAATGCTAAAAACCCATTCTTCGCCAAGAGTGGCAATATACCAGGGAGTGTGGCCAATCTTGGCAGAATCACTAAGATAATGCTAGTGCTGCATCAACTCTCGGTAGCGTGGTTCCTCTAATTTGTTCACCGGGCAAACACATGACTGCTCAAGAATGATTCTCATGAGCACTTTTTACACTATTAGTACGCTTTTGTTCAGATCTTTAAATAACTTTCTGAAGTTGACTATGATGGATTAATGAACAAATTTATCGTGCTTAGCTCTGTCTGCTTCCCATCGCCAGAACATAATGTTATAGTTTGTCTGACAAATGGTCAGACGAGGGGCGAATGATGAGAATAACGGTACGGATTGATGACAGTTATGAGCAAAAAATCAGAACCATCCAGCAGAGAACGCAGCTTAATACCACGGATATTATCAAACAGGCTATTGACTTGATGTATGAAAAAGCGGAATTGAGTGCCAAGGAAAAAAACAGAGAGCTGTTGGCTAAATTGGCGGGAATCGGTCATGGGCCGGAAGATGGCTCGGTAAATTATAAGCGCTATGTTGCTGAATATATCGATGAAAAATTTGATCATCGCTGACACAGGATTTTGGTATGCGTTGATTAATGAAGATGATTATTTTCATGCGCAAGCGATTAATGCACTAAAAGAAGTTGATGGAGAATTGATTACAACATGGCCTGTAATAACGGAAACAAGTTACCTGTTGCAAAGCCGGTTGGGTTTGAAGCAGGTGTGCGAGTTTCTGACTTCATATTATGAGGGTTTGTTTGTCAGTTATGAATTTGGTTCAGAACAGCTTTTGCGCATGATTGGGTTGATGAAAAAATATGCGGACCTACCAATGGATTTGGCTGATGCTTCGCTGGTTGTTTTGGCTGAAGTACTAGGGCATGGACGTATCCTCTCCACTGATATGCGTGACTTCAAAACCTATCGTTGGAAGAACCATCATCCATTCCAGAATTTGTTGTTACCCGATGATTGATGTTACTGCCGCTTAAACCCATTGCTATGAAAGAGCAGTTGTCTATTCTGGGGCGATTGCTGAGAGCTAGACTCACCGCACCTCAAAATTCGGTTTTTACCACCCCTCATCCAATCTTCTCCCAGCGGGAGAAGATATACATGCCGGATTTTGAAGTGCGAAGTGTATATTATATTAATCAGCGGACAAGTAGTGTTGCGATTGCCTGCATCGTTGTGTAAACCTGTCTGTAGTTTGTTGCTGCCAAAGCGATCGCATATGAAGTCGCTTTTTAATAAAAAAACACCTGTCTTTCTATTCGGATTGAATAAAAAGACAGGTGGAGTAGAGGAAAGGATAATTGCTTTGCTATGGGCTAAATCTGGTTCGACAGAATTCGCATGAAAATGAATGCTGATCGGCAAGGCCGCACCCTAAACATACTGAACACTGTTAAATCAGTTGGTTTATTATCACCGCGTAGGAAGATATTGAAAATGTGGCAAATTGTCGCAGGGGAGTAGGCTCGGTTTTTATCGCCATAATATCGTTGCTTGAAAAGGAGAAGTATTATGAAAATAACAATAAAAAATAAGGCAATTACTTTGCTGGCCGCCATTATTTGGGTGTTTACCATTTCTTCTGCGCAGGCAGATGCAGTGACTGAATGGAATCAGCGTGCAGGCGATATCGTTGTCAAAGCCGATATTGGGCCGCTTCCTGCTGAGCGGGCATTGGCTATGGTTCATGCGGCAGTTTATGAAGCCGTCAACGCGATTACACGCAAATTTCCGGTGAGTGACCTTAATCTGAAGGCGGACCTCGATGCATCGGTTGAAGCGGCGATTGCGGCTGCAAACCGCACGGTTTTGTCAAGGCTTGCGCCGTCTCAGCAAGCAATGATCGATATCTCCTATCATGCTGCGCTTGAATTGATCGCGGATGGGCCGGAAAAAACAAAGGGTATCGCCATAGGCGAGAAGGCGGCTGCGGCAATCCTGACATTACGGGCAGATGATGGTGCTAACGTAACGGAAGAATATCGGCCGCGTACCCATGCAGGCGTTTACATACCCACCGTCATACCAGAGGCCCCCCAGTGGGTACAACGCAAGCCGTGGCTGATGTCGAGCCCCAGTCAGTTTCGTCCAGCTCCCCCGCCTGCACTCGACAGTGAATTGTGGGCGCGTGATTATAACGAAGTCAAGGCGCTAGGCCGTAAGGATAGCCAGCAACGCACATCGGAGCAAACCGAGATTGCGCGCTTCTGGGAAGAGGTTATGCCGCCGATTTATCATGGTATTGTGCGATCGGTCGCCAACCTGCCAGGCAGGGAAATCACCCAAAATGCACGTTTGTTTGCAGCAGTGACGCAGTCATCGGATGACGCGTTGATCGCGGTGTTTGATGCCAAGTATCACTATGGTTTGTGGCGGCCTGTTACTGCGATCCGCAATGGGGATATCGATGGTAACGATGCGACGGAAAGAGATCCCTCGTGGTTGCCGTTGATCGATACACCGATGCATCCAGAATATCCTTGTGCGCACTGTATCGTTTCCTCAGCAGTTGGTACGGTATTGCAGGCTGAAATCGGCGATGATCCAACGCCCTTGTTGACCACGACCAGTGCAGCTGCCGGTGGGGTAAAGCGCAGTTGGACGACAATCGACGATTTCATGCAAGAAGTGATCGACGCTCGGATTTATGATGGCGTGCATTATCGTAACTCGGGGAATATTGGCGCTGTGATGGGCAAGCAGATTGGCAAGTTGGCTGCGCAAAAGTATCAGCTTGGCTCGAAATAAGCCGCCGGTCAGAAGGGTTGTCGGTCGAAAGGAATAAGTAAGCTAAGCGAATTTCGCTCAAGGAGGAAACATGCTCAGTAGCACGGTGGTAGAAGTAGCAATCGGTTTGGTGTTTTGTTATGCGTCGGTTGCATTGATTACCAGTTCTATTTATGAATCCATTGCTTCTCTGCTCAGTCTTCGTGCTAACAGCTTATTGACCGGGGTGAAGCGTTTGCTGAACGCCAGCAACAGTGTCGGCGAGCAATTATTGTTGAGAATTTACAATCATGCTTTGGTGCATCCGACCGGAAATGGCACGGTGACATCGCTGGCTGATCTCAAGAACCGTCCTTCTTATATCGATTCGAAAAATTTTTCGATCGCCTTGATCGACGCCATTCAGTCAGCGCCAGGTAATTTTGCGAAGATTGGCGAGGACATCAATGCCATTAAAGATGAGCAGATTCGCACATTGCTGAGAGGGATGTACGATCGTTCATCCGGTGAATTAGAGCGATTCCAGAAGGAGTTGGCGACTTGGTTCGATGCCGGGATGGATCGGGTGGCCGGGTCGTTCAAGCGGCAATCGCAGGCATGGTGTTTTTGTATTGCCTTTACGCTGGCGGTAATGTTGAATATCGATAGCCTTCATCTTTTTTCCACCTTGTGGAAGCAACCGACTTTAGCTGCACGCGCCACGCTGACGACCCATTTGCCGGGTTCACCCCCTGTTACAGATCAAATCGTATTGGCTAATAGTCTGCCTGTCAGCGATCATAACCAACAGGCCGTGATGGATACATTGAAACAGCTCGAGACGCTTCCTATCGGTTGGCAGAATCAGCAATTCTGTAAGGCAGAATCCGGCTGTACGAACTTACTCCAGTTTTATCAATATGATTTAACGAGCTTTCTATTGGTTATTTTTGGTTGGTTGATAACAGCATCTGCCGCACTGTTCGGTGCGCCATTTTGGTTTGATTTGCTGCAGCATTTGACGCGCCTGCGTGGAACAGGGCCTAAACCAAAATCGACGACATCGCAAGATTGAGACCGAGAAACGGGTCGGTTTCGGTAAGGCAATCATTTTTCCACATTTAAAGCGTGACGGTGGTGAGTCGCTCTGGCACGGTGGCTTGCCATTCCAACTTTTGTGCGATGGCTTCGGCGAGCGCGGCGGCATTACTCGGCTCACCATGAACGATAAACGTTTTTTCGGGTGCATGTGTGAAATTTCCCAGCCAATTCAATAACCCTGCTTGATCTGCATGTGCTGAGAGTCCGCCAATGGTGTAGATAGCGGCACGGACCGGGATCTCCTGGCCAAAGATGCGTACGCGCTTGGCACCGTCTACCAGTCTTCGTCCCAGTGTTCCTGCAGCCTGGAAGCCGGTGATGAGTATAGTGCATTCCGGCCTTGGCAAATTATATTTGAGGTGGTATTTGATGCGCCCTGCATCACACATACCGCTTGCCGAAATGATTAAGGCGCCTTGCTGGATAGCATTGAGTGTGATCGAATCTTCGACATCCTGGACAAAATTGATTTTCAGTTTGTTGCCACTGCTGTTGAACCATTGCAGCGCTTCTGTTGCCTCTTTGTCCAGCAGATGACCATGTTTCAGCGTAATATCGGTCGCAGCCAGTGCCATGGGGGAGTCGACGTAAACATCCATTTTGCCGAGCTTACCTTGACGATGCAGGTCAACCAGCAGAAACAGTAATTCTTGGGTGCGTCCAACAGCGAAAGCAGGTACGATGATATTGCCGCCTTTGCGATGCAGGGTATCGTTGATGGCATGTTCTAGTTCATCGAGCGTTTCGTCCATGCTCCGGTGCAGACGGTTTCCGTAAGTCGATTCGACGAGCAAGACATCAGCTTCTCGGATCGGTGTTGGGTCGCGTACGATGGGATGGTTTGGTTGACCCAGGTCTCCGGAGAAAACCAGTTTTTTTTGTTTGGCGCCGGAGGCTACCCGAAGTTCGATGATGGCAGAGCCTAGAATATGTCCGGCATCGCGGAATTGACAGTGTACCGAAGGATGAGGGGAAATTTCCGTGTCGTAATTTACGCTGCGTAATTGTTTAAGGAAGGCTTCCGCCTGCGCTACGGTATAAAGAGGCGCATTTTCGCGTACGGAGGAATGGTGCTTGCGGCGGAGTGCTTTGTTTTGCCATTCAGACTCTTTTTCCTGAATATAGGCGCTATCTTTGAGCATGACTTTGACAAGATCAATGGTGGCTTGAGTGGTATAGACGGGCCCTCTGAAACCCCACGCGCTCAAACGAGGCAGAAGCCCGGAATGATCGATGTGCGCGTGGGTGAGCAATACGAAGTCAATCGTTTCGGGATCGAAGTTAAAAGCGGTCCTGTTTTTGCGATCGGCTTCGCGCCCACCCTGAAACATCCCGCAATCGACCAGGAAGCGAGTATGGGGTGTTTCGATCAGATAGCTTGAACCGGTGACTTCGCCTGCGGCGCCTAGAAAGGTGAGTTGCATCGGATAATATCCTTTTGTCTGAGATTATATGGCATCGAGAATGTGTAAAACGGATGTTGCGAGCCAATCCATTTCTTCTTCATTGATGATGTAGGGTGGCATAAAATAAACTGTGTTGCCGAGAGGGCGAAGCAGAAGTTGTTTTTCGAGCCCAAGCTTAAAGAGCGTATTGGCGAAGTTGTCGTCGCTGTTGATCACTTCAAATGCCCATATCATGCCGCGGTTACGAAAGTGTTTTACCTTCGGGTGGGTTTGTAAAGGCAGTAATCTTTGATTGAGGTAGTTTGCTTTGGCGCGGTTGGCTTCGATTACGTTGTTTTGCTCGAATAGATCAAGGGTTGCCAGAGCAGCGCGGCAAGCGAGTGCGTTACCGGTGTGTGAATGCGAATGGAGAAATGCCCGGGAAGTTTTGTCATGATAAAAAGCTTCGAATACGGCAGGTGTTGTCAGAACGACCGAAAGCGGGAGATAGCCACCGCTTAACCCCTTTGACAGGCATAAAAAATCCGGTGTGATATCGGCTTGTTCGCAAGCGAACAGTGTTCCGGTGCGGCCAAAGCCTACCGCGATTTCATCGGCAATCAGATGGACTTGGTAGTGATGGCAGATTTCTTTGGCGCGCGTCAAGTATATCGGGTGATACATGGCCATACCCGTTGCGCCTTGAACGAGCGGCTCAAGAATCAGTGCGGCGGTGTGGGTATGGTGTATCGCGAGGTAATTTTCCAACTTCTGCACAGTGTCCAGTGCATAGTCTTCGGCAGATTGACCTGCAGCAGCATTGCGCCAATCAGGCGATGGCATATGTTCGGTATGGCGCAGCAGCGGTGCATAGGTTTGTTTGAAAATCGCGACATCGGTAACGGATAGCGCGCCCAGTGTTTCACCATGATAGCCATTTTGCAGGCTGATGAAATCGGTTTTGCTGGGGTGACCACATTGCTGCCAGTAGTGGAAACTCATTTTTAAGGCAATTTCTACGGCGGAGGCACCATCACTGGCATAGAAGCAATGGCCTAAATTACCGGGGGTAAGTTTACTCAGTCGTTCCGACAGTTGGACTACCGGTTCGTGAGTGAAGCCAGCGAGCATGACGTGCTCGAGCTTGCTGAGCTGATCATTGAGCGCGTTGTTGATATAGGGATGACAGTGACCAAACAAGTTGACCCACCATGAGCTAATCGTATCAAGATAGCGGTTTCCATCGCAATCATATAGCCAGACGCCTTGACCCCTTTGAATAGATACCAGGGGTAGGGTTTCATGCTGTTTCATCTGGGTGCAAGGGTGCCAAACGACTTGTTGGCTGCGTGCTTGAAGGGGGGGTGATGATTGTGGAATTCCGGAGTTAGTATTAGACATAGTAAATTATTTATTAAATATAATAAGTTAAGCTCACTAAGTGCTTGGGAAAACACTTTTGGGAAATGACCAAAAATGAAACTTTTTAGGCAAAAAATGGAAAATAAATACGGAATTATTGCATGTAAATGAGATTTTCTTGGTTAGGCATGATTGCTAAACTGTGAGCAGAATCTGCTGCACCCATTCTGGTTTATTAAACACAAAGTTACTTTCATTTGCTATGGCAGAAACTTGCGTATTTACAAGGTTTAACGCAGCTGCCTGGCAGACGGGCCCCCGGTGGGAATTAGAGCATTTTATCCGGGAAGAAATCATGAAAGCTGATTTTCGGGTTAACCCTGAAGTTTTAGCTCAATTGAAAAATGAAATGATAAAACAAATCTGGCCAGAGCCTGATACTCAAATCTTAAAGCAGTAATCTGATCAATATTTAATCAATCATAAGCATAATTTCTTTACTGAGATAGGCGAACCATAAGTAAAGAATGGCTTATGATTGATGTGAGCAGTATTTTTTCTTTCATGGCATTGCTTATTCTCCATGCCCAATATGGTTTGCCATGGATCATGACGTATGTTTCTGGGAAGCGCATACCATCATGTAATTAGAACCGTCCACCGCTGTGTAGGGAAACATAGCTGCCCCCGGTTCTGGTTTTTCAATAAAGTTTGCGTATTATCAATCACGCATTACTCAGCCGAAGTAATGCAGCTTCATCATCTCATCATCACTGATAGGGCTGCCGTTTGATTTAACTCATATTTAACGCGGGGGTATCGGATAGTCATCCTCACATACTGTTCAGGTGCTAACAAGAACACTTAAAACGCCGTTTTTTTGAATTTGTATTTTAATTACTTTAAAACAGATTTTTCTTGCGGTACTGAAATGCTTGGGAATGCGAGAGGTACTTCGTGGTTGAGTAGGTGCTTCGCGATGTCATCAACACCTCCATTGGTGTATGCATTTACAAGCGCTACAACGCCTACATTCATTTTTGGTAGGAAACCAATAAAGGAACAATATCCACCAGTGCCGCCGTTGTGCCAGATCATTTCATTGTCACCGTTTTTCATAATACCCCAACCGAGCCCAATCTCATTGTCACCTACGCCAGTAGGTCGCCGAGATGTAAGCATTGTGGCGAATGCAGAAGCAAGTGTTGTTTCTCTGATACCAAGTGCCATTTCCAGGAAGGTCAACAAATCGTTTGCTGTCGAGCGTAAAGCACCTGCACCGGCGAGTGTTGGCAAATCCCAATTTGGAAATGCTTCCAACATCGAGTTATGGCCAGTGGCAAGTCTTGCATTCATCTCAGAAGAAAGGGTGATACCCGTATCCTTCATACAAAATGGCATGAGAATGCGTTCACGAACTAAGGTTTCGTAGTCAGTATCGGCTCGCCGCGCTAGCACATGACCTAAAAGTCCATAACCAAGATTGGAGTACTCCCATTGCGACCCGATATCACGCGTCAATTGATAGTCCGAAAGAAAGTGATATAGTTGCTCGACGGAATAGTCGGCATACGGATTGTCTGGATTCGCCGGAACAAAGTGATCGGGCATGCAAGGCAGGCCTGACATATGCGTTGCCAGATCCACCAATGTGATTACCTTACCACTTCGTTGCGGCACAATGATTTCTTTGGGAAGATATTTCGCAATGGGATCAGTAAGCGCAAGCTCAGCACGCTGAACCATATCGGCAAGTAATAACGCCGTGAAAACCTTAGTGACGGAACCGATTTCAAAAATTGTATTGGCGTCCACTGAACGAGGGTCGTTTGTACCGAAGTGACCATGAGCGATAACGCGGCGACCCTCCTGTCCGATGATCCCAACAACGATACCAACACCTTGCTTATGATGTTCGATTCGTTCCGAAATGATCTGACAAATTTCTGAGTCTGATGGAAAGCGAAAACTGGATGAAGATTGTACTGAGTTAGTAACTGCCATTAAGAGATCTCATAAAATCCCATAAATTTTTCTCAAATTACGTTTAACCCGGTTGATCAGAGTAAGTAACTCCGAACACTAGCAATTAATTGATTGTGAGCAATTCCAGCTAGTTGCAGTTGCTCACTCTCAAGTCCTTATATGGTTCTCCATGGACATGGCGCATGTTCTGAGATGCGGTAATGCTGCCATGTGCTCAGAATCGTCCACTGCCATGCAGGGAAGCATGGTTGCCCCCGGTTCTTATTTTTTAACGCTTTGCTAAAAATTGCGCGTTATTTGATACTGGTTAAAGTTTACAGGAATGTCATGTATTGCAGTTTGTTTTTTCACAAACGAGGCCGCGTACATCGACTATACATCAGCAATTCACAGACAGGATAGTTTTGTTGCAGCAAACCGCTATTTATGCAGCTTCATGTTGCCAGCACCTATTACTGTATGGATAATAGTTTTATTTTCTCGTTGTGAGTAACTAGAATGCATGGGGTAACTGCTATCCAATTCACTCAAGACCAGACACGCATACTTACAGGCGTGTCAGTTGAGACTGTGCGCCATTGGCGAAAGGCAATTCCGTATTTATCAACTAAAATGGGAAAGTCTGCACGATTTACCTTTGCCGATCTAGTGGGGTTGGCTGTCACAAACGAATTGGTCAGTTCGTTTGGTGTCCATATTGCAGCTTTAAGCGTCGGTGTTGATGCGCTTTTCCGATTGTTGGCTGCTAGTAGCACAATTTCACTAGAGGGAGCAATTGTGTTTGTCACTACCACTAATGCAACTTTGTCTATAGCAGGTACTGAAGATATCAATCAGGTGTTGGCTAAACCTGCGCTAATGATTCCGTTAGCGCCATTGATTGCTAAAATAAAACAGCATATGTTTCCCTCTGTGTCGGCCTTAAGCCAGGCGGAGTTACCGTTTCCTCCAGAAATTGTTCGGAGCAGAGCGTGAGTACCACAAAGAAGCTTCGGGATGTGTTGGCGGCTACAGGCTATTTTCCAGATGGACAACCTGCGACAGGTTTGCATTTAGGCTTAGATGCGCAAAGTTTGCGCCGTCGTAGTCGAGAATTTTGTCCAGATGCTCTCTGGCGCAGCCCTTCATTGCTAACCATTTATTTCAAGTTTGAACAAACTACGCCGACTGATGAATTAGTCAGCCGGTGGCGTAAGGAAGTTTGGAACGAAGGCTTTGCCCCGCTACTATGGGTGGTCTCACCCGAATGCATCGATTTATACAACGGCTTTGGCACACCGACAAAGGAAGGTGACGCTCAAAAGCATCTGATCAGGCGCTTCAATAACATCCAATCTTCACTAGCAGAAGTGGATGCGTTTGCTGGTCGGTTGGCATTTGAGACAGGTCAGTTCTGGGATCAAGTGCCAGTAATTGATCGCAAGACCAGTGTTGATCAAAGGCTATTACGAGATTTGGCGTACCTTGAGCGCGATCTTGTTGCAGGGAATCTAGCACGTAGTGCAGCACAAGCACTGATTGGACGGGTGATCTTTACTCAGTATCTGATCGATCGTGAAATTGTTAGCGCTGCACAACTGAAGAAGCTATGCGGTCATACGGAGCTACCACCAATCTTGCGCGATTACACGGCGACAGAACAGCTCTTCAGTTGGCTCAGCAGAACCTTTAATGGCGATATGTTCCCACCATCTTCTATCAATGATACCCCAGCTATCAATTACCTTGCACGTGTTGCCGATTTTTTGGGTGCTGTTGATCCTGAAAGCGGACAACAAAGCCTTTTTCCCTATCAATTCGATATAATTCCAGTTGAACTTATTAGCTCGATCTATGAGCAATTCGCTCATTCTGAACCCAAAACTAGCACACGACGTTCGTCTGCTGAGGCTACCAAAAACGGCGTACACTACACGCGCCTATCTTTAGTTTCGCTAGTACTTGATGAAGTGATGGATGGATTGACAGGTAAAGAGTCAATACTGGATTTAACTTGTGGATCAGGTGTTTTTTTAGTTGAAGCTTTACGGCGCTTGGTGCATTTACGCGCAAATAACCAGCCGTTGACTCGGGATTTGATCCGTTCAACCATGTATGAACAAGTTTACGGTGTTGACATCAGTGAGGCGGCTGTTCGTGTAGCCGCATTTAGTCTTTACCTTGCTGCGCTCGAGCTCGATCCAGATCCACAGCCACCACATTCATTGAAATTTCAATCGCTTATCGGTAAAACGTTACTCATTGGGGATGCTCTCACCATTGAGATGAGCGATGCTGGCAAAGCAGTATTGATGACGCAAGCCGGACTTAAACAATTTGATCTCATCGTTGGTAACCCTCCTTGGAGTTTCAAGGGGCAGTCTGGAACTGCAGCACGTCGCAAGATACTTGTTGATAATGTTCCACGGCAACCACGCGGTATAGGTCTTGATTTTATATTACGTGCGATTGAGTTCTCGCATGAAAAAACTCGCTTTGGGGTAATTCTTAGTGCAATGCCGTTTTTCAGCCGAAGCAAGACGGGTATGGCGGCTGTGCAGCATATCATGCATCTTCTTACACCAATTACGCTGGTGAACCTGTCTAATCTTCGCAGTTGGCTATTCGCGACAGCTGCGATGCCAGCAATTGTGCTGTTCGCGCGGCATCGGTCACAGCCTCCAAATCAAGTAACGGTAGTGCAAATCCCGTGGACTTCCAGCGGTGCAAGAACACACTCGTTTGAAGTGTCGCCTAGTGACATCATCAAACTTTCAATGGAGAGCATCATTGAACAGCCTATCCGCCTCAAGGCGGCAGCTGTTGGGCGTCGCAGAGATATAATGTTGCTAGAGGATGTAACTCGAGATCACCTCAATCTTGAGAAAAGATTACTCAATCTCAATACACATCTTAGCGTTGGTCTAACCCGTGGCAACAAAGCCAACGAGGCGTTAGAATTGCATGACCTCGAAGTACTTGAGACTAACGACCTCCAACATTTCAGCATTCCTAAGAATCTTCCACTTTGGGGAACTGCGAAAGCGGAACGTGCACGTTCTCGAGGCACTTATCGATCACCGTTATTAATTGTAAAAGAGGCGTTCAACGAGGTGCCGCGTGTCATTGCTGCAGTTGCTGATCGAGACCTTGTATTTACAAATGCTCTTTTTGGCGCCTCATTTCCTGTTAACTGCCGTGCATCAGCTCATTTACTTGCTGCAATTTTGAGTTCATCGTTCGCTACTTGGTATTTTTTGATGTCATCATCAGAATTCGGAATCAAAATCGAACGACTTACTCGGTTTGATGTGGTGCAACTACCGACACCTGATCTGAAACAAGCTGTTCTGTCGGATGCTGGTAAGCGAATTCTACAGATAGAAAAAAAGCTACAGCAACAAATAGCCTCAGAACAAGACTGGCGCGCTCTGGATGAAGCAGTATTTGACCTGTATAGCCTTGATGAAGAAGATCGTGTAGTCGTCCGTGATGGCTTGCTTCGCGCTAGTTTGAGATGGCAAACAGGCAGAGAAAAATCAGAAGATGATGCCGATGTTCATATCGATATCGCTCGATATGCAGAAGTTTTCTTGAGTGTGATTGGCGGTTGGCTTTCAGCTCGTAATAAACGGCATATGCGTGCTGAAATTTTCAAGTTACCACGAGGTTCTGTACTCAGAATTGTTCGTTTTGTTCTCGAAGATGGTCCGGGCAATGTAAGTATAGAAGTGGTAACGCCCGAAGGTGAGTTGAATAGCATCCTTGCTTGCATTGGTAAGCGTATGAAGGTCAAGCTTGCTACCGCACTCAGCGGCAATCGTGAACTGCGTATTCATGGGCGAAATGAAGTCATAATCATTAAACCAGCAGCAAAGCGTTATTGGATGGGAGTTGTTGCACTAGAGGATGCAGATGCTGTAGTAGCGGAAAGCTTCAAAGGAGGCAATGCTTGAGAATCCCTTATGAAGTTCCTGCTTCCTTGGGTAAAGAATTCATCGAGCTAGAGCCGGAGATTGTCGCTGCCATTTTGCGCACACTGATTGCTGGGTGGCAGCGTGCATGTAACTTTAACGATGTTAACGCGCAAGCAGGTGAGGTTTTAATGACGGAGCGCTTGCGTGACGGAATGCGCAGCGACCTGAAGACAAAAGGGCATCCTTGGGGAAAAAAGCTGGTAGTGTTGCCAGGAACTGAATCACGATCCAGTAGTGCTGTTGTGATACCTGATGGTCGAACCGATATACCGTTGATGCTGTTCGAAGTGTTCTTGAGAACACAAGAACACGATCCTCACGCGATCATCGAATGCAAGCGCATTGATGGCGCGAATAAGCATTTGTGTCGCGAGTATGTAATAGAAGGTATTGACAGGTTTCGTACTGGAAAATACGGGCGGAGCCATGCGTTAGGCTTCATGGTGGGTTATGTACTTACTAGCACTGTAGAAGCAGCGGCAGATGGTATTAATGCATACTTGAAGCACGTTTCTCGTAATGCAGAGCGTCTAGAGCCTGCAGATTTATGTGAGAAAATGCTAAGTTGGGTAAGTCAGCATGCACGAACAACTTCGCTAACCTCAGTCCGCCTGCATCATGCATTTCTCAAATTTTCTGATGACGTTGCTTGATAAACTAGAAAAACGACAATGTTAGTCTTCATCAAATTTTTATTGATACCTTTAAATTTGCGCTTTATTTGATACTGATTAACTGCCCACTTTTATCTGTTTCGCAGGCTCAGTATTTTTTATTCCGTTTTTTCTTTCTTAATCATTCCACTTTTATTTCCCTTCTTACAGTGCTGACAAATTTTTATTGTTCATTGACTTGAAATTCCTTCTCATAGATCCTATTATTAGCACTCGTCGGCGATGAGTGCTAACACTGTTTATGTAATCGCCAACATCTCTGCAGGGCTTTCCTGTGTCCAGGTCAACATTATTTATTGATGTTCATGTTTTTAATCATTCTTAGGAGATACAACTATGAATATTCGCCCCTTATATGACCGTGTTATTGTCAAGCGGCTGGAGGAAGAACGCAAGACAGCTTCTGGAATCGTGATTCCCGATACGGCTGCTGAGAAGCCGGATCAAGGTGAGATCATCGCTGTTGGCAAAGGTAAAGTGGGTGATGATGGAAAAATTCGCGCTCTGGAAGTGAAAGTGGGCGATAAGGTGCTGTTTGGAAAATACGCTGGCCAGACCGTTAAGATCAAAGGTGAAGAATACCTCGTAATGCGCGAAGAAGACATCATGGGCGTGATCGAAGGCTAATTGGATTCGAGATAACAGGAAATTAGAAAAAATTATTGTAAATTAGGAGAAAGATTATGGCAGCGAAGGAAGTAAGATTTGGTGATGTGGCCCGTCATAATTTGGTTAATGGGGTCAATATCCTAGCAGATGCAGTGAAGGTTACGCTGGGTCCAAAAGGCCGTAATGTGGTGCTGGAGCGCTCCTACGGCGCCCCCACGATTACCAAAGACGGGGTATCGGTCGCAAAAGAAATCGAACTGAAAGACAAGTTTGAAAATATGGGCGCGCAGATGCTTAAGGAAGTGGCCAGTAAAACATCAGATGTGGCAGGTGATGGAACAACCACCGCGACAGTGCTGGCGCAGTCCATCGTCAAAGAAGGGATGCGTTATGTGGCCGCCGGTATCAACCCAATGGATCTCAAACGTGGTATCGATAAAGCGGTTACTGCAACCATTGATGATTTGAAGAAACTCTCCAAACCGTGCTCTACCAGCAAAGAAATCGCGCAAGTTGGGAGTATTTCTGCCAATTCCGATGCGGAAATCGGGAAAATCATCGCCGAAGCAATGGAAAAAGTGGGTAAAGAAGGGGTGATCACGGTTGAAGATGGCTCTGGTTTGCAGAATGAACTTGAAGTCGTCGAAGGAATGCAGTTCGATCGTGGCTATCTTTCACCTTATTTTGTCAGCAGTGCTGAAAAACAGATTGCATTGCTGGAAAATCCTTATGTCTTGTTACACGACAAAAAAATCTCCAATATTCGCGATTTATTACCGGTACTGGAACAAGTTGCCAAAGCAGGTAGACCACTATTGATTATCGCTGAAGATGTAGACGGTGAAGCGCTGGCTACGCTGGTGGTCAATAACATACGCGGCATACTTAAAACATGCGCGGTCAAAGCGCCGGGTTTTGGCGATCGTCGTAAAGCAATGTTGGAAGATATCGCTATACTTACTGGTGGTACGGTAATTGCCGAAGAGGTAGGCTTGTCTCTCGAAAAAGCTAAGCTGGAAGATTTGGGGCAAGCTAAACGGATCGAAATTGGTAAAGAAAATACCACTATTATCGATGGTGCCGGTAACGCTAAAAATATCGAAGCACGCGTAACCCAAATTCGTGCCCAGATCGAGGAAGCTACCAGCGATTACGATAAGGAAAAACTGCAAGAGCGCGTAGCGAAATTGGCAGGTGGCGTTGCGCTTATCAAGGTAGGTGCTGCGACCGAAGTCGAAATGAAAGAGAAGAAAGCGCGTGTTGAAGATGCGTTGCATGCAACGCGTGCAGCAGTCGAAGAAGGTATCATTCCTGGAGGTGGCGTGGCATTGATGCGGGCCATTAGCAGTGTTAGCAAATTGAAGGGTGATAATCACGACCAAGACGCCGGCATCAAAATCGTATTGCGTGCGCTGGAAGAACCGTTACGTCAGATTGTGGCAAATAGTGGTGATGAACCGTCGGTCGTGGCCAATAGAGTGAAAGAGGGCGATGGGAATTTTGGCTACAATGCGGCTACCGGCGAGTATGGGGACATGGTTTCGATGGGTGTCTTGGACCCAACCAAAGTTACCCGTTCCGCATTGCAGAACGCTGCTTCTGTCGCGGGCCTGATTTTGACGACCGATGCGATGGTGGCTGAACTGCCAAAAGAGGAATCGGCAGGTCCAGGCGCTGGTATGGGCGGCATGGGTGGTATGGGCGGCATGGATATGTAATTTCCTATCCCCAGGCGGATTGTGTTAGGATCGCCGCGGCGGCAGTTTTGCATGGGCAAATCTGCTGACCGTGGCGATTAGTTTTTTATAGCGGTTTTGATGTGCAATGTATACGCTTCGTGCCTCAAAATCGGGTAACTATGTCTACTTCCGCAGGGAGAAGGCTGGATCAAGGATGATAAAAACCGAATTTTGAAGTGCGATAAGTAGTGAAATCAGTGGGTATCTGCTTTCATTGATGAGGGTAAGAAAATAATTGTCATGTTGTCTCTTCCTTTCCCAAAAGCACGGTGTGGCAGACAAACCAATCCTCGTATGGGCTGGTAATCAGTCGTTATTTCAACGTTGTTCTTTGTTAATGAATAATATAAAGCATTATCAGGCAAATAAAGATTTGCTCTGCGACCGCGTCATTTTGATCACGGGAGCAGGGCAGGGGCTTGGACGCGCAGCAGCGTTAGCTTTCGCGTCACATGGGGCTACCGTTATATTGCACGGCCGTAAAGTCAAGAAACTAGAAAGCGTGTACGATGAAATTCAAGCTTTGGGGAGAGAGGAAGCGGTTATTTTCCCATTTGATTTTGATAAGGCAGCAGAACAGGATTTTCAGATGATCGCCGATGCGATTGCATCTCAATTGGGTAGATTGGATGGCATTTTGCATAATGCTGCGTTTACTTTTGGGCCAATGCCATTGGAGCTGCATACCCTTGAACAATGGCGAATACTCTTACAAATTAATTTACTGG
The DNA here is from genome assembly GCF_003051105.1 of Nitrosomonas nitrosa. Taxonomy (GTDB): domain Bacteria; phylum Pseudomonadota; class Gammaproteobacteria; order Burkholderiales; family Nitrosomonadaceae; genus Nitrosomonas; species Nitrosomonas nitrosa. The sequence goes on from NZ_QAOO01000002.1 coordinate 90,424, forward strand.
CCCCCGTTGCGCTGACCCGAGCCTGTTTGCCGTTGCTAAAAGCATCACCCGATGCGAGTGTTATCATGACATCGGATTCGCATGGTCATGAACCCTCTGCTTATTGGGGCGGGTTTGCGGTTGCTAAGGCGGGCGTTGAAGCATTGGTTAAAATCCAATCCCAAGAGTGGGAGTTGTTGTTTCCAAATTTACGTATCAATGCGCTCATTCCAGGCGCCGTTCATTCGCCTCAGCGCACGAAAACACATCCTGGTGAAGTTAAGCAGCGATTGCCTCAACCAGTTGATTTGATGCCATCTTATCTTTTCTTTATGGGGCCGGATAGCAAAGGAATAAGTGGGAAAGTGTTGTCTTGTCAAGAGATTTAATAGTGCACGGCTGCGGTTTCATCAATAACAAGGTATAATTGAATCAAATTAAGGGGATTGGCTAGACGCGAAAGTGGCGGAATTGGTAGACGCACCAGATTTAGGTTCTGGCGCCGATGAGGTGTGGGGGTTCGAGTCCCCCCTTTCGCACCAAAAGATCAAGTTAAGGTTGAATTTTGTTTGTATTCTCAGCATGGTAATTCGTCGAACCAGTTATATTGGTGGTTATATTTAGGAAGATTTAATGCAATCAAACGTTGAAAATCCCAATATTCTAGAGCGGAATCTCGATATTTCGATTTCTCAAGAAAAAATCCAGGCAGAAGTCAATGAACGTTTAAAACGCTTGGCTACGAAGATAAAGATTCAAGGTTTTCGTCCAGGCAAAGTACCGCTCAAAATTGTATCCCAGCAATATGGCGCTAAATTACATGAGGAAGTGTTGGGAGAAATGTTGCAGAAACATTTCAGAGATGCTGTTCAGCAGCAAAAATTGCGGATCGTAGGTTCATCGACCTATTTTGAGACTAAATCAGTTGGTGAAAATGGCGCAGATTATGAATTCAGTGTGAAATTTGAGGTTTATCCGGATATCGCGGTCGGTGATTTGACCGCGTTGAGCGTGAACAGGCCAGTAGTGAATATCGGCGATAAAGAAGTCGAGAAAACATTGCAAATTTTGCGGAAACAGCGCGCTCAATTCATATCTGTTGATCGTCCTGCTGCGCTTGGTGATCGGGTGAATATAGATTATGAGGGATTGATCGATGGTAATTCCTTCCGAGGCGGGACAGCACAGGATTTCACGTTGGTTTTAGGTGATGGATATATTCTTGAAGATTTTGAGAATGCTATCGCCGGAATGAGCATAGGGCAGGAAAAATCGTTTCAAATGGCGTTTCCAGCGGATTATCACGATAAGGATATCGCTGGAAAAACGGCTACTTTTAATGTCAAACTCAATAATGTTGAAGAGCCTGTGCTGGCGGAAATAGACAGTGAATTTGCTAAATCGCTAGGTATTCAAGATGGTGATACCCAAAAAATGCATGAAGAAATACGATTGAGTCTTGAGCGCGAAGCTTTCCAGCGAACACGCGCTAAGCTCAAAGAACAGATCATGCAGTGCTTGCTGGAAAATACAACGTGTCAAGCACCCAAGACTTTGGTCGAGCAGGAAGCACAGCATTTGATGCAGGATGCGAAAAATAATCTTGCTGCTCAAGGTGCGCGCACTGAAGATATTTCTCTTCCTCTCGAATCGTTTCGAGAGAGGGCTGAGCGACGAGTAAAGTTAGGTTTGATTTTGGGTGAGCTAGTAAAGCTTCATAACTTGAATGTTAAACCTGATCAAGTAAGAAAATATGTAGAGTTTTACGCACAAAGTTATGAGAACCCAGAGCAGGTTATAAAATGGCACTATGCATCACCTGAGCGGTTGCAAGAAATCGAATCATTGGTGCTTGAGGATAACGTTGTTTCATGGGTGTTGGGCCAGGTCAAAGTGGTTGATCAAGAGATCGCTTTCGAAGATTTGATGGGGTATTCCCATTCAGCGGCTTAATCAGGAGAAATGAGCTTGGATACGAGAGGATTGGGGTTGATTCCAATGGTTATCGAAACCAGTGGAAGAGGCGAGCGTGCTTATGACATTTATTCTCGGTTGTTAAAAGAACGGATTATTTTTCTGGTGGGGCCTGTCACCGAAGCATCAGCCAATTTAATCGTGGCGCAGCTTCTGTTTTTGGAATCTGAGAGTTCGGATAAAGATATATTTTTTTATATCAATTCTCCTGGTGGTTTAGTTTCTGCAGGACTGGCTATTTACGATACCATGCAATTTATAAAGCCGGATGTCAGTACTTTGTGTGTGGGGCAAGCTGCAAGTATGGGTTCTTTATTATTGACGGCTGGCGCAAAAGGTAAGCGATTTTGTTTGCCGAATTCTCGTGTCATGATTCATCAACCGATGGGGGGATTCCAGGGCCAAGCTTCTGATATAGAAATACATGCCAAAGAAATTCTCTATTTAAAAAAACGTTTGAATGAAATCCTGGCAAAGCATAGCGGTCAGCCGGTTAAAACAATTGAAAGAGACACGGATCGTGATAATTTTCTGAGTGCTGAAGAATCGGTAAAGTATGGTTTGGTGGATGCAGTGTTAACGAGTAGAGACAATAAAAAATAAATTGAGCTTGTTTTGCTAGATTGGAGTCCAATAATTTTCTGTTAAAGTGGTGTTTTGCTCAATGGTCGTGGAGTTAAATTATGTCTGATAAAACGAATGGCGATAAACTTCTCTATTGCTCCTTTTGTGGCAAAAGCCAACATGAGGTGAGGAAGCTCATAGCTGGTCCGTCTGTATTCATTTGCGATGAATGTATCGACCTTTGTAATGATATTATTCGTGAAGAAATGCAGGTCAATGAAACAGCCAAGCTAGCTAAATCAAGCCTGCCTGTGCCTCGCGAAATATGTCAGATATTAGATCAATACGTCATTGGTCAAGAGTCTGCCAAGAAAATCCTGTCTGTTGCCGTCTATAACCATTACAAACGGTTAAGAAATTTAACCAAAGTAAGTGATGGGGATGAGATTGAACTTGCTAAAAGTAATATTCTTCTAATCGGCCCTACTGGCTCCGGCAAAACACTATTAGCTCAAACCCTGGCAAGGTTGCTGGATGTGCCATTTATCATTGCGGATGCGACGACACTGACTGAAGCAGGTTATGTGGGAGAAGATGTCGAGAATATTATCCAGAAACTATTGCAGAAATGTAACTATGATGTAGAGAAGGCTCAGCGAGGGATTATTTATATCGATGAAATCGATAAGATTTCACGTAAGTCTGATAATCCATCCATCACCCGGGATGTATCGGGGGAGGGTGTGCAGCAGGCACTATTGAAGTTAATCGAAGGAACGATCGCGCTTGTACCTCCACAGGGTGGGCGGAAGCACCCCAATCAAGAGTTTATTCAGATTGATACCACCAATATTCTATTCATATGCGGCGGCGCATTTGATGGGATCGATAAGATCATACGATCCAGATCAGAGAAGGGCGGGATTGGTTTCGGTGCGGAGATCATTAATCGAAATAATCATAAAAAAATTAACGAAGTTTTAAAAGCGGTTGAACCGGAGGATCTTATTAAGTATGGTTTGATCCCAGAGTTTGTTGGACGCTTGCCGGTAATAGCGACATTAGATGAACTTAATGAAGCTGCTCTAATCCAAATTTTGACTGAACCCAAAAATGCACTGGTTAAGCAATATTGGAAGCTATTCAATATGGAAGGGGGCGTCGAATTAGAGTTTCGTGAGCAAGCACTTACTGCCATAGCAAAAAAAGCACTGATGCGGAAGACCGGTGCTCGAGGTTTAAGATCCATTCTAGAAGAGACACTACTCGATATCATGTATGATCTGCCATCTTTAGAGAATGTTTCAAAAGTAGTTATTGATTATGGGGCCGTTAACGGTGATATTAAGCCCATTTTAATTTACTCTGAACAACCTAAGGTCAACAAAAGCTCAAAACAAGCTTAACCTGCATAAGAACAAGTAGTCATGGGATATTCGAGTATATCTTTTGGAGATTTCCTAAATGACTGTTAAAAAACAACGAGATTATTCATCTTATTGAAATAATAACAGTCTGTAGCGTGTTCCCAGTTTGATATTCTTGAATGACTTTTTCTAATTTTGATTGTTGGTACTTAATTAAAATATAAATATGACTTTAGTAACCGACGATAACGAGTCAAACCAATTAGTTCTGCCATTATTGCCGTTGCGTGATGTGGTCGTGTTCCCGCATATGGTCATACCATTGTTCGTTGGACGACCGAAATCTATCAAGGCGCTAGAGCTGGCTATGGATTCTGGGAAAAATATCCTACTGGTGGCCCAGAAGTCAGCGGCCAAGGATGATCCGACTCCACGAGATCTGTATAGCATATGCTGCGTGTCAAATCTTTTGCAAATGCTCAAGTTGCCCGATGGCACTGTTAAGGTGCTGGTGGAGGGAAATTATCGTGCTCAGATTCTGGAGTTTATTGATTCAGAATCGTATTTTTCGGGAAAAGCGCTTCAGGTGCCTATCGACAGCATCAATACTCCAGAAATAGAGGCAACTCGACGTGCACTCATTTCCCAGTTTGATCAATTCGTTAAATTAAATAAAAAAATACCGCCAGAAATCCTGGCTTCGCTTTCAGGTATTGATGAGGCAGGACGGCTTGCTGATACGATTGCAGCTTACCTCCCACTGAAATTGGAGAAAAAACAGGAAGTTCTTGAAATTTTTGACGTGCAACAGCGGCTGGAACATTTGTTGGGCTTACTTGAGACAGAACTCGATATACTGCAAGTAGAAAAGAGGATTCGTGGCAGAGTCAAGCGGCAAATGGAAAAAAGCCAGCGGGACTATTATCTGAATGAGCAAGTTAAAGCAATTCAGAAAGAGCTGGGTGAAGGTGAGGATGGAGCCGATCTCGAGGAGATCGAGAAAAAAATAAAAGCAGCCTCTTTACCTAAGGAGGCGCGTACAAAAGCAGATGCAGAATTAAAAAAATTACGCCTTATGTCACCGATGTCTGCGGAGGCGACAGTTGTTCGTAATTATATCGATGCGCTCGTTTCACTGCCATGGAAGCAAAAAAGTAAGATTTGTAAGGATCTTGATACAGCTGAGGCTGTTTTAGAGCAAGATCATTACGGATTAGAAAAGATTAAAGAAAGAATCGTAGAATATCTGGCTGTACAACAAAGGGTTAGTAAATTAAAAGCCCCCATTCTTTGCCTAATCGGCCCGCCGGGAGTAGGCAAAACATCCCTCGGAAGATCAATCGCGCGTGCTACCAATAGAAAGTTTGTTCGCATGTCACTTGGCGGCGTGCGGGATGAAGCGGAAATACGAGGGCACCGACGAACTTATATTGGGTCAATGCCCGGGAAGATTTTGCAGAATATTACTAAGGTGGGTGTCAAGAATCCACTCTTTCTGCTAGATGAAGTTGATAAGATGGGTATGGATTTTCGGGGTGATCCAGCATCGGCGTTATTGGAAGTGCTCGATCCAGAACAAAATAGCACCTTTGTGGATCACTATATTGAGGTTGAATACGATTTATCGGATGTGATGTTTGTGGCGACTGCGAACACACTCAATATTCCTCCTGCATTACTTGATCGCATGGAAGTCATCCGCTTATCAGGCTATACGGAAGATGAAAAGCTTAATATCGCCAAGCGGTATTTATTGCCCAAACAAATGAAGAATCATGGGCTTGAGGAAGGTGAGTTGATCATGTCTGAATCTGCTCTTCGAGACATTGTTAGGCACTATACGAGAGAATCGGGTGTGCGGAACATGGAGCGGGAAATATCTAAGATATGCCGCAAGGTTGTTAAAGCGATTGTAAGTAAGAAAGAAGATAGCAATGAAGGGGTTACGATCAACTCGCGTAATCTTAGTAAATATTTAGGAGTTCATCGTTATAACTATGGCGTAGCGGAAGAAAATAGCCAAGTAGGGCAAGTTACTGGTTTGGCATGGACTGAAGTGGGTGGTGAATTACTTACAATTGAAGCTGTTGCATTACCTGGTAAAGGAAAAACAATTACCACGGGTAAGTTAGGTGAGGTGATGCAAGAGTCTGTCCAAGCTGCATTGTCAGTGGTACGGAGCCGGTCAGCCGTGCTGGGTATTGCTGATGATTTTTATTTGAAGAAAGATATTCATATTCACCTACCTGAGGGGGCTACACCCAAGGATGGTCCAAGTGCAGGTATCGGTATTTGTGTCGCCATGGTTTCTGTATTAACAGGCATTCCCGTCAAATCAACCATTGCCATGACAGGAGAGATAACACTCCGTGGCGAAGTACTGCCAATTGGTGGCCTCAAGGAAAAGTTATTGGCTGCTCATCGTGGAGGGATCAAAATGGTGCTGATACCAGAAGATAATGTTAAAGATTTGAGTGAGATTCCAGCGAATATAAAAGCAAAACTTAAAATTCAACCTGTGAAATGGATAGATCAAGTTCTCGAATTAGCGCTAGAACATAGACCGGAAGCACTGCCTTCTACAGTGCAGAACACCCTATCAACAGTAGGTGAAGATGATGTTACGAATGTGATTATCAAACACTAGCTAAATAATCAATTGTAGTTATTTTGGGTGAACGCCAATGCCATGTTCGTAAACAAGCTTTCCTCCTAACCATCCTGCAATACAAAGGAAGATGAACCCAGCAACAGACATGATAATAGCGAGAACACCCGGTTGGCTCAGCTGAGTACCATCAAGTCGAAGGAACAAGCTTACGGCATAACAAGACCAGCTAATCATGATATACATCATATGCTGATTCGCGATTTTCATGGCAGGATTTTGTGAATCTATTTTACTGAGCTCTATTAGGCCCGTTACCATGGCAAATAATGCAGTAATCGTTCCAATGACAAGTAACACCCCAGCCACCCAACTTACTTGTTCATTTGTGAATAAGCTTGTAATGTCTCCTAGGGTAGAAATAATCCAAGCTGCTATGGGAAAATGAACTAGGATGGGGTGCATAGGGTGTTTCATGTAACTTGTTTCCTTTTATTTCTTAGAGTAAGACACTGAGCAGTGTGAGAAAACCTGCAACAGCAACACCAGCATGGATAATGACGATATTCTTGGGCGCAACATTACCTTTTGCATGTATCGATGCAAGATAGAATCCACCTAGTGCAGCGATAACGAGTAAGGCCAGCGCGGCTGTGAGGCTACCACTACCCGAGCCTTCAAGTACAACCATTATTAGCATGATCAAGCCAGTCGCGCCTAATAAGGCGTGAACGATAGATAAAGGCCATGGTGCTAATTGACCTGAGAAAATTTTTGATGCCAAAAATAAACCACCTACAGCAGCAATTGCTAAAACTATAATTACATAAGTAAGCATCCGTTCTCTCCTCTTTCTCAAATTAGGGATTTTTAATATACTGCATATTCTGCACCTTTTGCAATATTTACATGTCAAAAGTTATAAAAATTTTAGCTATTGGTTGAAAAAAAGATGTCAGCATTGTCACTGCTAGGTGAGCGTCAACAGTCTTTATTAACAGCATTGCTTCATCACCGTAATGGACTCACAGTAGAAGAATTGTCGCGCCTGCTGGCGATATCCCGTAATGCTGTCAATCAGCATCTGACCAGTTTGAGTGGCGATGGTTTTATTCAGAGTGAGATGTTGGAGAGTACCGGCGGCAGGCCGAGTAAAGTCTATACGCTAACATCGACTGGTTTAGAGCTATTTCAAAGACAGTATTCTTTTCTTGCCAAATTGCTATTATCCTGGATGAACAAGAATCTCGGTGAGCAAGAGCTGAATGACTGTTTGACAGAGCTTGGGGAGCAGATGAGCGAAGGGTTTGTAAGCCGTATCTCCAAGCATTATTCGCGAAACGACAAGCTGCATGAGGTGGCTGCAATATTAACCGAACTTGGCTATGATGCAAGTGTAGGGCAGAGCACAGACAATTATGCAGAGATTGTTGCAAATAATTGTGTTTTTCATGAGCTGGCAAAACAACATCAAGGGTTTTGTGTGCTTGATCTGAGTTTCTTGGCTTCTTTATTAAAAGCGGATATTGAGCACAAAGAATGCATCGTCAAGAATGGAGAGCGGTGCTGCTTTAGAGTCGCCGACCAGTTTGAGCATTTACCCTAGTTTTTTTACAATTGTGATTCAATAATTGGGTAGGTATATAAAGCTGTTTCTTTTTTGTATGTTTAAGACGAATAAATTCATAAAAAGAAAAGCTGATATTTGCAGAATTAATATTTTTCTTCACACATTAGGTAAGCTACCTGCCTATCAAGAAGTTTACTCTTCGGTAAATCATATTATTCAATTACAACATACTTTCTTAGCGTTGGTACCGCCTAAATTAGCCGAGCACTGTGTCATTGGGAAACTTTCTAAGCAAGTGCTCACCCTATATGTGGATAGTAGCGCCGTTGCTGCAAAACTTAAGCATATCGAACCAACACTCCTGGAGAAGTTCGGTCCTCAGGTTGTCTCGATCAAGATTATGCTGCGTAGGCAACAGAGTGAGCAGGGCGGCAACGTATCTTCAAGACAGAAACCTTCACTTAGTCAGACAGCAATTGATAATCTAAATCGATTGGCTTTGAATATGCCTGCATCACCCTTGAAATCAGCAATCGAAATTATGCTTGCGAAGTGCCTATAAACGCCTTAACAAGATTCAGTAAGCAAAAAGAATTTGGTTTTTCCAGGAAAGAAAAAATCAAACCAAAAAAAAACGGCCCCGCATAGGGGCCGTTTAAATTAGAACGAGTTTTATCTAAATCTAAATTCTAATTATTTGCTTAGTGATCCATTGCAGCTGCTGGATTGAAGCTAGCAGGTGCCTTGAGTTGTTCCATGAGATCGTTGTCCCATTCGCCTTCAACATTCATATGAAGCGCTGCGCCGAGCAAGACGGCTTCGATAAGATTGTGGCTCAGATAGACATACAATCCAGGCATTTTGAATTCATACAATGCGGCCACTGCAGCACCACCCGGCACAAACCAAGTTTCTTGGCTTGTCAGAGGAACGTCGCTGAATGAGCCACCTTGCCACACCAGGTCACCGTGTCCACCAATTAAGTGAGGACGTGAGTCACGGTTTGCTTGGGAATGGATAAACAGTACTTTCTCGCCCACTTTAGCTTTCAAAGCATTGTCGCCAGTGATGGCACCAACTGCGCCATTGAACACTACGTGGGTAGGAACTAAGCCTTTCGCCAGTTCAAGCATATCGGCCATACCTGCTGCAGGCTGATCATAAACTTTGTATTTACCATCAGCACCTTTAGGCAGATAAAAATCTTGTTCGCCAATGTAGAATGCACGGTCGTAGCGAACTGGTTTGCCTTTAGCATCTTTTAAGCCATCACGTGGCAATACCATAATGGCGCCATTCATTCCTGAAATGACATGGAAAGGAATCATGGTTCCACCGGGAGCGCAGTGATAAACAAATACGCCTGGTTTAACTGCTTTCCAACGTAATACAACTTCTTCGCCAGGATTCACGAGTGTCAATCCTGCACCACCGAGTGCACCTGTGGCAGCGTGGAAGTCAACGTTGTGAGCCATCGTGCTTTCTTTAGGGTTTACCAAGGTTAATTCTACATAATCACCTTCATGAACGACGATCAGCGGACCGGGTACAGTACCATTGAATGTTAAAGCCCAAACTTTCGCGCCAGGCGCAACTTCAACCAATTTTTCAATCGTTTCTAGTCTGACTTCAACGATTTTAGGGCCGCCTTTTGCAACTTGATCATGCTCGGGCACAAAGGGTGGATCAACTAATTGTTGTTTGACGCGTGGCAACTTAGAAATATCGTGTTTAGCTGCAACTGCAAATGAAGCAGAAAAACACAGCAGTCCTAACCCAATAACTGCTTGTACAACTTTATTATTCATATATCCCTCCAAAAATTTTTGAAAATTGCGCAAAACCCTATATGCGCCATTATTTCTCGGTACTGCGTCCCATATATCACCGCGACCGTACTGTCCTTGCTTTCAGACGAGAGCAAAAGAAGCTCGCTAACTATACACTTTAATGATAAAACTGTCCACGAGTTGTAATTTTCCGCAATGCGCTGGAAGGGGTGATTTATTTAATCGGAATAAATTCGTTTAGATGATTTTTGTTATTTTTGCGCAATGGCGATGATTAGTTTGCGTAAGACTGGATGCTATAATGCCCGATTCTGATTAAACGAGTCACTATGCCACCAGTTCCACACCTTACCACTGCTTTGAGCGGTCCAATTCTTGAGTTAGAAAAGCGAATACTCGAGGCAATGCCAACTATTGAGCATTGGTTCCGTGGGAAGTGGCAGAGCCATACAGTACCTTTTTATTGCTCGGTTGATTTGCGTAATAGTGGTTTTAAGTTAGCTCCAGTTGATACCAATCTGTTCCCAGGAGGGTTCAATAACCTCAATCAAGAGTTCTTGCCACTTTGTGTGCAAGCTATGATGGCGGCAGTGGAAAAAATCTGCCCAGATGCACATAGCATTTTGCTTGTGCCTGAGAATCATACCCGCAATACGTTCTATTTTCAGAATATTGCCGTATTGCAAGGAATTATGCGGCATGCAGGTATGAATGTTCGTGTCGGCTCTCTTTTGCCAGACATCACTTCAGCGACCACGATTCATCTGCCAGGTGGAAACAGCCTTATCCTGGAGCCTATTAGGCGTAAAAACAATAGATTGTCGGTGGAAAATTTCGACCCTTGTGCTGTCTTGCTCAATAACGATCTTTCGGGCGGTATTCCGGAAATATTGAAAGATCTTGAACAGATTGTTATTCCCCCGCTTCATGCCGGTTGGTCGACACGAAGGAAATCTCAACATTTCTTCGCATATGACAGCGTAGCGCAGGAATTTGCCGAGCTTATCAAGATCGATCCTTGGCTGATTAATCCTTACTTTAGTTCATGCGGCAAAATCGATTTTCATGAGAAAAAGGGGGAGGACTGTGTTGCGGCGGCGGTGGATGAAATATTAAAAGAGCTTAAAGAAAAATATAAACAGTATGGTGTTCATGAAAAACCTTTCGTGATCGTCAAGGCCGATTCGGGGACTTATGGTATGGGAATTATGACCGTGAAAGATAGCGAAGAAGTCTACAAGCTTAACCGTAAGCAACGCAACAAAATGGCGATCGTCAAAGAAGGTTTATCGGTTTCGCATGTATTGGTGCAAGAAGGCGTTTATACTTTTGAGAGCATCAATCAGGCTGTTGCAGAGCCCGTTGTTTACATGATTGATCGTTATGTGGTTGGTGGCTTTTATCGTGTGCACACGGGAAGAGGTATGGATGAAAATTTGAATGCGCCAGGTATGCATTTTGTTCCTCTGGCATTTGATTCATCCTGTGTGTTGCCAGACCATGAAGCGCTGCCTGATGCGGCTCCGAATCGATTTTATGCTTATGGTGTGGTAGCGCGGCTTGCCTTATTGGCTGCCGCACTCGAACTAGACCGCAGTTCTCCCAGGTCTTCTTAATAGATTAGTTTTGCATCTTTATGGCGTAAATACTTTATGAAGCTAGCTTTCGTACTGGATCGACTGGATTCGATCAAAATTGAGAAAGATTCTAGTTTTGCGATGATGCGCGAAGCGGCTAGCCGTAATCATCAACTGTTCGTCATGCAGCAAGGCGATCTTGTTTGGAAAGATAATCGGGTCACTGGTTTTTGTCATGAATTGATTCTTCTTGATCCAATCGAGGAAAAATATCGCTGGTATCAGGAAGGTGCTGCTGAAGCAATCCCTTTACAGGAATTCGATGCCGTCTTGATGCGCAAAGATCCACCTTTTGATATTGAATATGTCTATAGCACGTATTTATTGGAGTTTGCTGAGCGACAAGGTGCCTTCATCGTGAATAGCCCCCGAAGTATACGTGATCACAATGAGAAAATTGCAATTACCGAGTTTCCGCAATTTATCCCGCCTACACTTATAACAAGGCAAGAAAGCTTGATACGTTCATTTTTGGAGATGCATCAAGATATCGTTCTGAAACCACTTGATGGGATGGGCGGGGCGAGCGTTTTTCGCGTTTATCGTGCTGATCACAATATCAGTGTGATTCTTGAAATGCTAACGCACTATGGAACCCGTACTATTATGGCGCAGCGCTTTTTACCTGATATCAGTAAGGGGGATAAACGGATATTACTCATCGCTGGAGAGCCGGCGCCTTACGCTTTGGCACGCAAACCTAAGCCAGGTGAGACACGTGGTAATCTTGCTGCTGGCGGAATTGGTACGGCACAACGCTTATCGGGGCGCGATCTCGAGATAGCAAAGACGATAGGCCCCCTATTAGATAAGCGGGGCTTGTTACTTGTGGGGCTCGATGTGATCGGCGATTTTCTAACCGAGATCAATGTGACTAGCCCAACCGGTATGCAAGAGATCGCTAAACAGACTGGTTTTAACGTGGCCGGAATGATGGTGGATGCGCTAGAGAAGCGTATCCATAGCCGCAAGTAGTTTCGGTGGGTATGGATGAAGCCTGTAAGCGTTGTTGAGCGGACTCCTGGGTGACTTTTCTTGCAGGATTAGTTTTTTTCTGCTTGAAGAATCTTCTGCTCTAGCATGTCAAGCAATGCAGGGAAGCCATCTCGTTTGAGGATTGCATTATATTCGGCACGTTTTAAGGCGAGGTCACTGACGCCATCAACCAGAATATTAATGATGCGCCAGCCCTCGCTGCCATTTCGCAACACATAATCAAAGTTTATCGGATTGCTATCATTTTGGATGAATTTGCTCCGAACCAAGATCTGGTCACGTGGCAATGGTCGCTGCTCAATGATTTCAAAGCGTTCACCCTCATGGTGATTAAATCTTTCTGCGTAGGTGGCGATACTCAATTTTCGAAAGGCTTCTGTAATATTTTGCTGCTGTTCTTTATTGAGTGTGTTCCAGTTGGCGCCAAGCGCAGAGCGTATAATGCTATCGATATCGTGCGAATGATCAATGGCGGGAGCAAGGAGCTCAAAGCGCCCTTGGTACCCTAGCTCATCACCTTTTTGCATCGCTTGGATGAGTGTTTCCTGGAAAGCGCGAACAACCTGCTCTGGCCCATTGGATTGAGTGTCATCAGCGCTTGCTATCGTAACAGGGAATATTAGAATTGCTGAAAGCAATACTTGGGTAAAGATTATGGCGTTAAGTAGTGATTTCATATCGGCGATTTTTCCATTGTGCTCGTTCACCACGCCAGAAACGGATAGCAGAGGTCCATGTCATCAGTAGAAACAAAGTTCCAATAACGGGTAGTGCAAGCGCCCAAAGTGGGGAAAGCTGGTAGTAGTGTAAAACAGGGATATACACAATTATCATGGCTATCCACGCGAGCATGCAAATAACTATACTGGTTTGTCCAGGAAGAGCGAATAGCAATAAGATAGGAGCAAACCAAAACATGCTTGACATGAGCAGGGTGCAAACGATAAGTAATAAAGGGGAGTAATGTAATTGTGTATACGCCGTTCTTGCGACCATGTTCCAGATCGTTTTTATGTCTTCGTACTCCCGGTGGCTTCGAGCGGAATGGCTCAAACCAATCCAGGTAGGCATACCTGCACGTTTAATACGAGATGCCAAGGTGCAGTCATCTATCAATGCATCACGTAAACTGGCGAAAGCACCAATTTTCCGTAAGGCCTGTGTTTCAACTAAAATACACCCGCCAGCTGCGGCTGCTATCCGTGAGCCAGGTTTGTTCGCTAGGCGGAAAGGGTAAAGCAGTTTAAAGAAAAACACGAAGGCAGGCATCAATAATTGCTCTGATAAACGAAAAAAAGAAGGGGTTGCCATTAAGGATACCAGTACGAGATGTTCTTCGCGTGCTTTTTTGAGTAAAGCTGCAATCATCCCGGGTGCAAGCGTGATGTCCGCGTCGAGGAGTAATGTATACGGTGTGCTAACTTTAGCTAAGCCCTGTTCCAGCGCCCATAATTTTCCACTCCAGCCTGGAGGAGGCGTCGTGCCTGATATTACCGTTGCACCGCATGTTCGAGCTTGTAGGGCCGTATCATCTTCTGACTGATCATCGACCACAATAATTTGATGACCCTTTCCTTGAAGACTTAATGCATTGAGCGTTTGTTCGATAAGCGATCCCTCGTTACGAGCCGGAATCAGTATCGTGATTTCTTTTAAGGAAACATCTTTCTCGTTGGATGGTTCTAATGCCTCCTGTGTCCCCCACGGTCGCCATGGAGCAAGCAAAATTACCCACCAAAATAAAACTCCAGCAAATGCTAAGTATGTTACCAGCGATATCACCATACTTTCTGAATCAAACTGCTTTTAATTGAAGAAAAGGCAGTTTTGCTTGCGAGCTTTCTGCCTTTTGCGGTGTATGTCTAAAATGTGATAAGAAAAATTCTTCTCTACTAATTGTCGGACCGGGTGAAGTTATTTGATGATGAACTCGATGAGCCGGTTTTTTGTTCCACTATCACGGATATAGGAAATTCTTTCTGTGAGCCATTCGTTTTAGGAGTGGTTAAATTCTTTTGTGACGGATCAGGCGCCATGGGGCCTTCGGTACGTGGTCCTTGTAAGCTAACACGCAATGCTTTGATAGGATTAGAAAAGGTGTCATTAATCGCCGTGGGCTCAAATCCACAGTGAGCCATGCAGTTCGCACATTTTGGATTGTTACCTACACCATAGTTATCCCAATCGGTTTCCTCCATGAGTTCACGGAAGCTGTTGGCGTAGCCTTCGTCGACCAAAAGATAACAAGGCCTTTGCCAGCCGAAAAGATTACGTGTGGGGTTACCCCAGGCAGTACATTGATAGTTCTGATTGCCTGCCAGAAAATCTAAATAAAGGCTGGAATGATTAAATCTCCAAGCTTGTTTACGTTTTTTGCCTTCTTGAAAAATTGCACGAAAGAGACGCTTGCTTACCGATCGCTGCAAGAATACATCCTGTCGCGGTGCATGTTCATAACTAAACCCTGGGGAGACATTGATGCCTTCCACACCTAATTCTGTGACGGTATCGAAAAACTCAGCCACTTCCTCTGCTGTTTCGTTTTGGAAAAGTGTGCAGTTGACGGTTACTCTGAAACCACGCTTGAGGGCTTCCTGAATAACTGGAATCACTTTATCGTACACACCTTCACGGCAAACGGAGGTGTCGTGACGTTCTTTATTGCCATCTAAATGTATTGAGAAAGTGAAATAGGGTGAAGGGCGGTAGTCATCCATGCGATCCGCTAGCAGCAATGCATTGGTGCATAGGTAAACGAATTTTTTCCGTTTAATGATGCCCTCTACGATCTGGGGCATTTCTTTGTGTATCAGTGGTTCACCGCCTGCGATGGAAACGACGGGCGCCCCACACTCATCTACTGCGTCTAGGCAGTCTTGAACACTCAACCGGCGCCTTAAAGTATCATCGGGATAATCGATTTTACCGCAACCCGCACAAGCCAGATTGCACTGAAATAACGGTTCGAGCATTAGTACTAACGGATAGCGTTTATTACCACGAATTTTCTGCTTTAAGATATAGCTACCTACACGGTATTTTTGTAAAAAAGGAATACCCATTTAATTCATCTCCGTTATTTTTTAGTACTAATTTGTTTTTTTTTAGACTCAATCAAGAGGATGTAGAATAGATCTACAGTGCCCTCCCATCATTACTTTCGGGGGCTTGCTTCTCGTCTATTTAGTCTATCTATTTAATATTTAATATATGATTATGCCGAATCTTCACTTTCATCGCTTCTAAGCTCGCTTTGCTGGGATATGCTAGCATGTCTCATTTATAAACCAAAGCGACATCAGAAAGTTTTGGTATTTTTGATTTTATTTTTAACATTTTTCCAACACTTTTTGGACGATAAGAAAAAAGATAAAAGAGGACCAACCCTTTAGGCGTGTCTAGAAATTCAATTGCAGGCAAGAAAAAGGCTTTTTGTTGCTCATAGATTCCTCCGGTTTTGATACCTGCCTGACTCCTTCAGAATAATCCTTGATTTTTTCTAACCAGCACAAGCAACCAATTAACCACCCGAATTTCTCATAAACGGCTACTGCCTTCGCTTGTTCTTTGATTAATAGGAAAGATTAAGCGGGTTGGGTATATGAATCTTTACACTTCGCCTTCTCAAAACTTCCCTGTCAATCAAATTGCTGCGTGATCATCATGTGAATGGATGTACCCCTAAAAATCCCTATTTCCTCACCATACACCGACTTTCACAAAAGAATGTTTTCTTAATATAGCCAGCATATGCCACGTCAACATTGTTTGCTTTAGCCCCGTCTTGTTTAAAGCTCTGAATTTTTAGAGGTACTCTCAATATCATCAATCTTTAATAAGGTACACCCAGCATCTGGAGTGTTTCCTTGGTCAATTGGCCTTCAGCTAGGTTGTTTTGATTTTGAAAGCGCTTTAGAGCAGACATCGTTCTTGGGCCGCTGATACCATCGGCTGCACCAGGATCAAATCCAGCGTTAGCGAGCGCTTGTTGTACTTTTCGGATCAAATCGGGAGTGGGTTTGACGACTTCGCTTAAATCCTCTTGCTCTGCGATTTGTGTTTCATCTTCTGCAGCTATTGCTGCTGATGGGCTATCGGCCATAAATTCGGAGAGAGCATCCTCGGCTTCAGCTATATTCTCAGCTGCATCGTTAAGTAAAGTGTCGGTAGTTTGCTCAAGAGAGGCTATTGCTTCTTGAGTTTGTTCACCTATTTCTTCAGTGATGGATTCGGATGGCGCTTGAGTTGGGGATTCGGTAATCAACTCGGGTTCAGTCATTAATTCTTCTGATTCGGTTGTTTCAGCAACTGCTTTTTCTTTATTTTGTGCATCTGCTGCTTCTTCTTTTTTACCACAACCTACTAGCCCGATTGTGACTAATAAAGAAATCACTAATAGTAGGTAAAAGCTCGGTGCTAATTGGTTGGCAGCCGTAGTTTTCATTCTAACATTCTCCTTCTAAGTAAAAATCCAAAAAATACACAAATGTAATAACTGCTCTCTTCGATTTTTATAATAAACTGAAACGCACTTTTAATGTTTTATTTTGATTGTATTGGGTCGCTTATTAGAGCTGTAGAGCGCTTTAGAGCTGAATTGATGCGGGTGGCGGATAGCAAATAGGTGCAAATAGGTAACAATGCATTTTTTACTGATCTGAAGTTTTGGGGTCAGCACCAGCATCAAGGGTAAGATCTAAAATTTCAATCCAATGCTTAACGGGAAGTGAAGTGCCGCTTTGCAGATGCATTAAGCAGCCGATGTTGGCTGTGACCAGCTGACTGGGTCTATCAGAAGTCAGTGCCGCTATTTTTTGTTTAAGTAGTTGTTGTGATAATTCGGGCTGAAGGATCGAGTAAGTCCCCGCTGAACCACAGCAAAGGTGTGCATCCTTGACAGTGCAAAGCGTAAATCCGGCGGTACTGAGGATTTTCTCAACACTCCCTCGAATCTGCATGCCATGTTGGAGCGTGCAAGGTGAATGAAACGCAAGTTTTGTCAAAGCTTTGTCGCCTAATCGTTTGAATAGCGTGGCTAAAGCGTTTGTCTCCAATGTCAGGATCTCACTGATATCTTTTGCTAATGCTGAAATATGCTGCGCTTTGTCCGCATAGGCGGGATCATGACGTAATAAGTGCCCATATTCTTTAACTGTAGCCCCACATCCACTGGCGGTGATCACGATGGCTTCTATCGGCTGCGAATTTGTTCGTTTGTCGATAAATGGCCACCAAGCATCAATATTTCGGCGCATCTGATCCATGCTCTCCTGGTGTGCGTCTAAATGATATGAGAGCGCGCCACAACAGCCTGCTTTTTCTGCTTTGATCAGTGATATGCCGAGCTTGTCAAGCACATTTGCCGTGGCGATATTGATATTGGGTGAAAATGAGGGTTGCACGCAGCCATCCAGCAAGAGCATTCTGCGGGAATGCCGGGTTGTTGGCCAATCTTTGTTTTTTAGGGTGTGGCTAGGAATCGATTTTTTTAACTTGGCCGGGAGAAAAGGCCGGAAAAGTTGACCTAGTTTAAACAAAGGTCTAAACAGATATCGATTGGGAAGTGTTTTTATTAAGAGATAACGTATTGCCCTATCACGCAGCTTACGTTTGACTTTTTTGTGGACAACCCCTCGGCCAATATCAAGCAGGCGGCTATATTGTACGCCCGATGGGCAGGTTGTTTCACAGGCGCGGCAAGTAAGACAGCGATCAAGATGTTGCTGAGTTTTTTGGGTGACAGATTGTCCTTCTAGCACTTGCTTCATTAAGTATATGCGTCCTCGGGGACTGTCCAACTCGTCGCCCAATAACTGATAAGTGGGGCAGGTAGCCAAACAAAAGCCACAGTGTACGCAGGATCTCAGTATGGTATCGGCTTCTTCGCCTTCCGGTGTGTGCTTGATGAAATTAGCGAGATTAGTTTGCATTGGTCAGTACTCGGGATACATTTTTCCGGGATTCAGTATGCCGGCTGGATCAAATTTTTGCTTCAAACGTTTATGGAGCCCCATCATAGCGGGTGGGAGCGGGTGGAATGCCTGGATAGAGGTTTTATTGCCTTTAAAAAAGGTAGCGTGACCTTTTGCGGCTTCTGCCTGGGAACGTATTGTCGTTTCGTCTACGCTCTCATCGGTTGCCAGCCAGCGTAATGCGCCTCCCCATTCAATAAGTTGTTGTCCTGGTAGGGGTAAGGGGGGCGTAGAAGATTTGATCGATAGGCGCCACAATCGAGTTCCAGAGCGAAAAAAAGCGTGAGTATGCTCTCGAATGGATTGCCAGAAGGTTTTTCCCTGATCGATTTCTTCTCCGCCAAGCTGAGTACGGGTGGCGTGCACAGCAGACTCAGCGCCCGAGAGCCTTACGAAAAGATGGTTTTCGTAAAAGCAGGTGGCTGATATCGGTAAGGGCTTGCTTGCCCATTGATGCATTTTCCCAATCGCTTCCACTTCTTTCATGGACATGCACAGCGTTATCTCCATCGTGGGTAGCGGTAATACCTTGAGTGAAACCTCCAATAAAACACCCAAAGTTCCCATGGCGCCCGTCATGAGGCGTGAGACATCATAACCGGCAACATTTTTCATTACTTGACCCCCAAAATGCAGGTCATTGCCACGACCATCCAGAATTCGAACGCCCAATACGAAATCCCTCGCTGCGCCAGCGTAGGCTCTGCGCGGCCCGGATAAGCCGGTTGCAATACATCCGCCTAATGTTGCATTTTCACCAAAATGGGGGGGTTCAAAAGCCAGCATCTGCTGATGCGTCTGCAAAGCTGTTTCGAGATCGGTCAAACGTGTTCCTGCTTTTGCTGTGATTACAAGTTCACTGGGCTCATAATTGACGATACCCGAATAATTTGAAACATCAAGTATGTCAGGGGCTCGCTCTGCTATTTGGTTTCCATAAAAAAGCTTACTGTTACTTCCCTGAATAGAGAGCGGCCGTTTGCTTTCTGCTGCGGTGTTAATTTTATGGATAAGGTCTTCGGCCGTATTTAGCATGAGATAGATAAAACGGTGTGATATGCGAGAACTGTTAGGGACATAATCAGGGACATAGCCTCCATCAAAATCGAGGTATAGTCGCAAATTTGGTTTCGCCGCGATGTACGTGCATACCGCCAAGTTCTGCGCAGCGATGAAGTGTTGGTATGGCTTTGCCTGGATTAAGCAAACCATCGGGATCAAATGCAGCTTTGATCGCGTGAAACAAATCGCGTTCCGCGGGCTTAAATTGAAGGCACATTTGATCGAGTTTTTCGATCCCCACCCCATGCTCACCAGTGATAGTTCCGCCTGCCTCGATACACATTTCCAGTATTCTGGCGCCGAAAGCTTCGGTTTTTTCCAGCTCTCCAGGTTGGTTGGCATCATAGAGGATCAGGGGATGTAAATTGCCGTCACCGGCATGGAACACATTCATACAGCGTAAACCGTATTCGACAGAAAGGGTTTCGATACCCCGAAGTACTCGAGCGAGGTGTTTGCGTGGGATAGTGCCATCCATACAATAATAATCGGGAGACACTCTCCCCGCAGCTGGAAAGGCTGCTTTACGTCCTGCCCAGAAACGGAGTCGATCTGCTTCATTCTGCGAGATGCTGATTTTGACGGCGCCACTTTCTCGCATAATCGTGCTGATCTTTTGAATTTCTTCGGCCACTTCTTCGGTCATGCCGTCGGCCTCGCATAATAGAATTGCCGCAGCATCCAAATCATAACCGGCATGTATAAAGTCTTCTACTGCATGAATCGTTATTTTATCCATCATTTCCATGCCAGCGGGTATGATGCCTGCGCTGATGACGTTAGCGACGGCGTCCGCCGCTTTTTGAACATCATCGAATGCGGCCATCACTAATTGTGCCTTGTCGGGTTTGGGTATTAACTTGACAGTGACTTCGGTGACGATGCCCAGCATTCCTTCACTGCCAGTCATTAACGCTAACAAATCATACCCGGGGCTATCGAGCGCGTCACTGCCCATTTCGATCACTTGTCCATCTATCATCAATACTCTTAGTTTGAGGATATTGTGTACGGTCAACCCATATTTCAGGCAATGTACGCCACCGGAATTCTCGGCAACGTTTCCACCAATCGTGCAGGCTATTTGTGAAGAAGGATCTGGCGCATAATACAGGCCGTACGACGCAACAGCCTCGCTAATCGCTAAATTTCTAACGCCAGGCTGAACGCGTGCCGTCCGCGTGACGGGATCAATTTCCAAAACGTTTTTTAATCGTGCCAGTGATAGCAAAACACCTTGGTGATGAGGCAGGGCGCCTCCTGATAAGCCGGTACCAGCACCACGCGCAACCACTGGTGTTTTCGTGCTATGGCAGAGTTGTAAAATCTTGATGATTTCTTCCTCCGTTTGCGGGAGTACCACGATCATCGCTGTCCGCCGGTATGCAGACAGGCCATCACATTCATAGGGTTTCACATCTTCTGCTTCATATAACACTGCATCGGGTGGGAGAAAGGCGCGCAGTTCGTGGATTAATTCTGTCAGCATGGATCGCTATCAACCATCTGATGATTAGCTAATTTTTCTAGAATGCGAACAATGGCGGAGTTGTCCCATTTGGCGCCACCCTGAGCAATGCATGCATTGTAAAGCGATTGGGTGGTGGCTGTGTTGGGCAGGCTGACACCGAGATCGGATGCACAAGAGAGTGCGATTGCAAGATCTTTTTGTTGCAGTTCTATGCGAAACCCAGGATCAAAGGAGTGTTTGATCATTCGGTTTCCATGTACTTCGAGCACACGCGAAGAGGCAAAGCCGCCCATCAGGGCCTGTTGTATTTTAATGGGGTTGGCCCCGGCCTTGGATGCAAAAACCAGCGCTTCTCCCACAGCTTCGATCGTGAGTGCCACTACGATTTGATTGGCGATTTTGCAAATCTGGCCTGCGCCATTATCACCGACTAACGTGATTGTTTGTCCCATTAAAGCGAGGATCGGTTCGATTTGTTCAAATACGTTTTCACTTGCACCGACCATGATGGTCAGTGTCGCGTTTTGTGCACCCACATCACCTCCTGACACGGGCGCATCTGCATAATCACAGCCCAGTTGATTGATTCTGGCAGCGATTTTTTTGGTTTCAATAGGTGAGATGGAGCTCATATCTATGATAATTTTTTTTGCAGTAAGCTTGCCTAAGCCTTCAGCGACACCATTATGAGCGAACAAAACCTTTTCTACATCGGATGTATCAGGGAGCATTAAAATAATTATATCCGCATGTTGAGCGACTTCCTTAGGTGAGGCACAGGCTCTTCCACCTTGTTCGATTAAACTTTCGGGTACGCCGCTGCGGGAGTGCAGAAATAATTGATGCCCGCCTCGAATGAGGTGACTAGCCATGGGTTTTCCCATAATGCCTAAGCCGATGAAACCAATATTTGCCACTCGGTGATCCTCTCTGGGTTGTATCACAAAAAATTAAGCTGGTCGAAATCTTTCTTTTCCTATGTTTAATAATGATGATAACGAAAAAAGTATTTTTTATTGCCATTAATTTTACATGACGGGTGCAGTTCGCTCCCAGCGGCGCATAGAAAACTCATGGCTTATCACGTATAATCATTTGAAATGATATTTTGACGTTGGTGGCTATTAGCCCCCTGTCTTTTTTGTGTCTGGTCAGATCCTCAAGGAGCTTTTGTGTCACAACATCCACGTGCCATCCTCGCATTGGAAGATGGTACTGTTTTTCACGGCGTATCTGTCGGTATTGAGGGCATCGCTACAGGCGAAGTTGCATTTAATACCGCAATGACAGGTTATCAAGAAATACTTACTGATCCTTCCTATTGCCGGCAAATCGTAACGCTTACTTATCCTCATATCGGTAATACCGGTGCGAATACTGAAGATATCGAATCGTCTGATAGCGATCGCGTCTACGCCGCTGGCCTAGTCGTGCGTGATTTGCCTATTCTTGCGAGTAGCTGGCGGAAAACGGCCTCTCTTTCAGGTTTTCTAAATGAACAGAAGGTGGTAGCGATTGCCGAGATTGATACCCGTAAACTTACGCGAATCCTAAGAGAGCGGGGCGCGCAAGCTGGCTGCATTATGGCAGGAGAGATCGATGAGACCACTGCATTGCAACAGGCACGCGCTTTTCCAGGCTTGGCGGGCATGGATCTTGCCAAGGTTGTCAGTTGCGGTAAAGCCTATGAGTGGCACGAAGGTGAATGGAAACTGGGCGAGGGTTGCCAGAAGCAGCAGACGAGTCAATTTCATGTGGCAGCGCTCGATTTCGGAATAAAGCGTACGATTCTGCGGAAACTTGTGCAACGCCATTGTAAGGTGACGGTGTATCCTGCGCAAACTCCCGTTGGTGAGCTATTGGCATCGCAACCTGATGGTATATTTCTGTCCAATGGACCAGGAGATCCGGAGCCCTGTGAATATGCGGTTGATGCTACCCGTCGATTTTTAGAGATAAAAATTCCGCTATTTGGCATTTGTCTCGGTCATCAGATTCTCGCGCTCGCCAGCGGCGCCAAGACGATCAAAATGAAATTTGGTCACCATGGTGCTAATCACCCCGTTCAAGACTTGGATAATGGTCGCGTGATGATCACAAGCCAGAATCATGGGTTCGCTGTCGATATCGATACATTGCCGACTCAAGCTCGTATTACGCATATATCTTTATTTGATCAAAGCTTGCAGGGGTTTGAGCTTACGGATAGCCCCGCATTCAGTTTTCAGGGACACCCCGAAGCCAGCCCCGGTCCACACGATGTGGATTATCTTTTCGATCGTTTTGTCACGCGCATGAAGCAGCACAAACAAAGCCAATGTGGATCGCGGTAATTTGTAATTAATGCTCAGTCTATATACAGATTGTCTGGTTAAAGGAAAATGCCTAAACGTACTGACATAAAATCTATTCTAATTATCGGAGCAGGACCCATCGTCATTGGTCAGGCCTGCGAATTTGATTATTCCGGCGTGCAGGCATGTAAAGCTTTGCGTGAGGAAGGTTATCGTATCATTTTGATCAATTCTAACCCCGCAACCATCATGACCGACCCTGAGATGGCGGATGCGACTTATATCGAGCCCATAACGTGGACGATGGTTGAAAAGATTATTGCAATCGAGCGTCCTGATGCCCTTTTGCCAACAATGGGCGGGCAAACAGCGTTGAATTGTGCACTTGATTTAGTTAAGCACGGCGTGCTCGATAAATATGGGGTGGAACTCATCGGCGCTTCTCGAGAGGCTATCGATAAGGCAGAAGATCGGGAGAAATTTAAGCAGGCGATGTCTCGAATCGGGTTGAGCTCAGCACGCTCAGCAGTTGCGCATAGTCTCGAAGAAGCATTGCAGGTGCAGGCCATGATTGGTTATCCGGTGATTATTCGTCCATCGTTTACCTTGGGGGGGAGCGGCGGAGGCATTGCTTATAATCGGGAAGAATTTGTCGAAATTTGTGAGCGTGGCTTAGATATCTCTCCAACTAAAGAGCTTCTTATCGAGGAATCTGTTATTGGTTGGAAAGAATTCGAAATGGAAGTGGTGCGTGACAAACTCGACAACTGCATCATCATATGCTCCATTGAGAATTTCGATCCGATGGGTATACATACAGGTGATTCGATCACGGTTGCTCCCGCACAAACTTTGACAGATAAAGAGTATCAACTTATGCGCAACGCATCTATTGCCGTGTTGCGTGAGATCGGTGTCGAGACAGGGGGCTCCAATGTACAGTTTGCTATCAATCCGAATGATGGGCGCATGTTAGTGATCGAAATGAATCCCCGTGTGTCGCGCTCTTCAGCGCTGGCGTCCAAAGCAACGGGTTTCCCCATTGCAAAGATAGCAGCCAAGCTGGCGGTGGGTTATACGCTTAACGAGTTGGGTAACGATATTACGGGCGGGGTGATTCCCGCTTCTTTTGAACCGACTATCGACTATGTGGTGACCAAGGTTCCACGTTTTGCTTTTGAAAAATTTCCACAGGCCAATGATCGTTTAACCACCCAAATGAAATCAGTGGGCGAGGTCATGGCGATTGGCCGCACTTTCCAGGAATCCTTGCAGAAAGCATTGCGGGGATTAGAAACTGGGGTAGATGGCTTGGATGAAAAAACCACGGATGTCGAATTGATCGAAACCGAACTGGGCCATCCTGGTTCTGAACGTATTTGGTATATTGCCGATGCATTCCGTTGCAATATTTCTTTCGAAGAAATACATAAACTGACCCATATCGATCCTTGGTTTTTATCACAAATCGAAGATCTGGTGAGGCGGGAACAGGCGCTAGCAGGAAAAACTCTGGATTCACTCGATTTGCCTACTTTTCGTACATTGAAGCGGCGTGGGTTCTCTGACCGGAGATTAGCCAAATTACTCAAAACGAGTGAAGAAATGGTGCGTGCGCGCCGACACGAGGAGAATTTACGCCCAGTCTACAAGCATGTCGATACCTGCGCGGCAGAATTCGCTACCTCTACAGCCTACCTTTATTCTACATATGAGGAAGAGTGCGAGGCGTATCCCAGCAATAGGAAGAAAATTGTCGTGCTAGGTGGCGGACCTAATCGAATTGGTCAGGGAATTGAATTTGATTATTGTTGCGTTCATGCTTCACTCGCCTTGCGTGAGGATGGATATGAAACTATCATGATCAATTGCAATCCGGAAACAGTATCGACTGATTTCGATATTTCCGATCGGCTGTATTTTGAGCCACTGACGCTGGAAGATGTGCTCGAAATCGTTTTGATAGAAAAGCCCCAAGGCGTGATTGTACAATATGGCGGCCAAACGCCACTCAAGCTGGCGAGAGAACTCGAAGCAAACGGGGTTTCTATCATAGGGACCAGCCCGGACAGGATAGATTGTGCTGAAGATCGTGAGCGTTTTCAGGAAATGCTCCATCAGCTAGGGTTAAAGCAGCCTCCTAATCGTACCGTGCGAAGTGCCGAGGCGGCACTATCAGCCGCAAGTGATATCGGTTACCCGTTAGTTGTTCGCCCTAGCTATGTGTTAGGAGGGCGCGCCATGGAAATTGTCCATGAGCAACGGGATCTCGAACGTTATATGCGTGAAGCAGTCAAGGTATCCAATGACTCCCCCGTTTTGCTTGATCATTTTCTCAATAATGCCACCGAAGTCGACGTGGATGCCATATTCGACGGAGAAACCATTTTCATTGGTGGGATAATGGAGCACATTGAGCAAGCTGGCGTTCATTCTGGCGACTCTGCATGTTCATTGCCTCCTTTCAATCTCTCTGCAGTCATGCAAGATGAATTGCGTCGACAAACCGAGTTGATGGCGCGCTCGCTTGATGTAAGAGGATTGATGAATGTGCAATTTGCTATACAGGATAATGTTGTTTATGTACTAGAGGTAAATCCTAGGGCGTCACGGACGGTGCCGTTCGTTTCCAAGTCGATAGGTATTCCACTTGCAAAAATTGCGGCACGTTGCATGGTTGGTAAGAAGCTGGTGGATCAGGGTGTGATAAATGAGATTCAACCCGCATATTATTCGGTGAAAGAAGCCGTTTTCCCATTTGCCAAGTTATCAGGAGTTGATACGATATTAGGGCCGGAAATGAAGTCCACTGGCGAAGTAATGGGTGTAGGGGCGACTTTTGCTGAAGCATTTGTTAAATCCCAGCTTGCTACCGGTGTAAAACTTCCTGTTTCAGGTAAAATTTTTATCAGCGTTCGAGAAAGCGATAAGCCTGAAGCCGTCAATATTGCCAAAAAATTTGCAATGCTAGGTTTCACAATTTATGCTACTCAAGGCACTGCAGCAGCGATAGCTGAGGCAGGTTTGGTAGTCAATAAAATAAATAAAGTCGCTGAAGGTCGCCCCCATATCGTGGATATGATCAAAAATGGAGAAATTTGTTTGATCATTAATACAGTGGCAGATAAGCGTAGCGCTATCCAAGATTCGTATTCGATCCGGCATGCGGCGCTACAAGCGCGAGTAACCTATTACACAACGATGGCGGGCGCTCGGGCTGCCTATATGGGAATTGCTAATATGCGTGAGCTACAAGCCTATAATTTTCAAAAGCTTCATACATAAGGATGCATCTAAAATTCAAAACTTTAAACAAAACGAGGTGCGAGCGAAAAATGTTAGCAATGGTAGTGCAGCGTATATCATAGGTTTGGAAGCATTTTTGTGAGTAACTAAGCATTGTGATGAAATTTAGATTTCTAGAAATGTCCTTAATAAAACTTAATAAAGGATGACCAAACTTCGAATGAGTAATAGAAAACAAATGCTGAAAGGTAGAAAAGTATTATGAGCCCAGTTCCATTGACCGTGACTGGCGCAGAAAAGCTGCGTGCAGAATTACATGAAATGAAGACCGTACAACGACCCGCTGTTATTGCTGCGATTGCAGAAGCGCGAGCCCATGGCGATCTTTCTGAGAATGCTGAATATGAAGCAGCAAAAGAAAAGCAGGGGTTCATTGAAGGACGCATCGCTGAGCTGGAGAATAAGCTCTCAAATGCTCAGATAATCAACCCTGCATTGTTGAATGCGGATGGTGCTTGTGTATTTGGCGCGACGATTGATCTCAAGGATCTGGATAGCGACACGATTGTAACTTATCAGATTGTTGGCGATGATGAAGCCGATATTAAGGAAGGGAAAATTTCTATCAGCTCTCCTATTGCGCGCGCTTTGATCGGTAAGTATGCTGGCGATATCGCAGTAGTGGAGGCACCAGCCGGCATCAGAGAATATGAAATTTTGGATGTAAAATATATCTAAATTTCAATTGCGAAAAATTTTTTATAGAGCGGCAAGTCTTTGTGTTTCATGCGGCTCTATTTCATAAAAATGAGATTAAATTACTACGGCAAGGCTTGCGTGCTAGACAATTCGATTTGTTAGTATCGGAGAGCTCGCTATTTTCTGGTAATACCCCTATGAGTGGACTCGGTAGTTTCCTCCTTAGCATCCGCTTCAGGGCGATAAATGATCAAAATCTTACCAATGTGATTGATAGGAAAGGCATTCAATCGCTGACAAATTTCTTCGAGTAATGAAGCTCTTGCTTTCCTGTCTCCACTCAGTACTTTGATTTTGATAAGCTCATGACTCGAGAGTCCTCGATCGAGTTCATTTATTACGCCGATAGATAGGCCCTCTTTACCGATGATTACGACTGGATTGATGTGATGCGCACGCGCAAGAAGCGATCGGCGCTGGGAAGTATTCAGTTTCAACATACACTTAACGTTCCTAAAAGTTTTATTTTACTACTTATTTAATGAAGCCTGCTAAAACTAGCAAAGCGTGGATGGCCGAACATGTTAATGATGTTTTTGTTAAACGCGCAAAAAAAGAGGGCTATCGATCGCGTGCAGCTTATAAACTGATGGAGATCGCAGAGCAAGATCGGCTCTTTAAGCCGGATATGAACGTTGTCGATCTTGGCGCCGCTCCAGGTGGTTGGTCTCAAGTCGCTGTTGAGAAAGTCGGAAAACGTGGAAAAGTGTTTGCATTGGATCAATTGGACATGCTTCCCTTGCCTGGTGTTACATTTATTCAGGGTGATTTTAGTGAAGAAGCTACACTGAGGAAGCTTAGCGATAACCTAGGCGACTGTCTGATAGATTTGGTTATTTCTGATATGTCACCGAACATTGCGGGTATCAGCGTTAGCGATCAAGCAAAAAGCGCATATCTTGCTGAACTTGCACTATTGTTTTCTAAGGAGAAATTGAAACCTGGTGGGAGCTTTCTTGTCAAATTTTTCCAAGGAAGTTATTTTGATCATTATCTGAAGGCTATGCGATCAAGTTTTAAGACGGTGGTTATTCGCAAACCTAAAGCATCACGCGATCGAAGTAGCGAACTATATATATTGGGGTTAGGAAAAATCTGCTAGACTGAATAGACGTTGTGTAAAAATGCGGCGATTGTTGAGTTTTGTATCCAGATACTTTCGTATAACCGGTTTTGTCACAAAATATTACTAAATAGGATTAGAATGAAAAGATCGACCTTCTGGTATTTTAGATACAATAAGGTGCAAACCAAGGAGCTATCATGAATAATTTAATTAAAAATATGGCGATTTGGCTGGTAATTGCGTTGGTGCTCATGACAGTATTCAACCAATTCACAGTACGTCAATCAGTACAAGCGCCAATGGAATACTCTCAGTTCATCAATGAGATGAATCAAGGCAGGATCGCAAAAGTGATTATTGATGGACGCACGCTTAAAGGCACTAAATCGGATGGTCGTCAATTTATTACTTATGCGCCATCCGACCCTTGGCTGGTCAGCGATCTGTTAAGAGCGGGTGTCATTGTCGAAGCCAAACCAGAAGAAGAGCCTTCAATGTTGATGAGCATATTCGTTTCCTGGTTTCCAATGTTGCTGCTGATCGCAGTCTGGATTTTCTTTATGCGCCAAATGCAAGGTGGCGGAAGAAGTGGAGGCGCGTTCTCATTTGGCAAAAGTAAAGCCAGAATGCTGGATAAAAATAGTAACAATATAACTTTTGCCGATGTTGCAGGATGTGAAGAGGCGAAAGAAGAGGTAGCTGAATTAGTTGAATTCTTGAGGGATCCGACTAAGTTCCAAAAATTGGGCGGGCGTATTCCGAGAGGCGTATTAATGGTCGGGAACCCTGGAACAGGGAAAACATTGCTAGCTCGTGCGATTGCGGGTGAGGCAAAAGTACCTTTCTTCAGTATTTCTGGCTCGGATTTCGTTGAGATGTTCGTGGGTGTCGGTGCATCTAGGGTGAGAGACATGTTCGAACAAGCCAAAAAACATGCGCCATGCATTATTTTTATTGACGAAATTGATGCAGTCGGTCGTCAACGTGGGGCAGGTTTGGGTGGCGGCAATGACGAGCGTGAACAAACATTAAATCAGTTATTGGTAGAAATGGATGGTTTTGAAGGCAATATGGGCGTGATCGTGATTGCTGCAACCAATCGCCCAGATGTATTGGATCCTGCCTTGCTTCGTCCAGGTCGCTTTGATAGACAGGTCACCGTGCCGCTTCCCGATATTCGGGGCCGTGAGCAAATTCTTCAGGTTCATATGCGGAAAGTGCCGATTTCTCCAGATGTGCATGCGGATATTATTGCGAGAGGCACACCTGGTATGTCCGGCGCAGATCTTGCCAACTTGGTTAATGAGGCAGCGTTATTTGCAGCCCGTTCAAACAAACGATTAGTCGATATGGAAGATTTTGAACGTGCAAAAGACAAGATACTCATGGGCACCGAGCGCCGTTCGGTAGTTATGCCGGAAAACGAAAGACGAAATACGGCATACCATGAATCGGGGCATGCAGTCGTGGCTTATCTTTTACCTAAAACTGATCCGGTACATAAAGTTTCGATTATTCCGCGTGGCAGAGCATTAGGTGTGACCATGCAATTGCCTGCAGAAGACAGATACAGCATGGATCGAGAGCAGATTTTGCAAACGATTGCGGTCATGTTTGGCGGACGCATTGCGGAAGAGTTATTTATGAATCAGATGACCACGGGTGCTTCCAATGACTTTGAACGAGCTACTGAAACGGCTAGAAGAATGGTTACACAGTGGGGGATGTCGGATACACTTGGGCCAATGGTCTATGGTGAGAATGAAAGTGAAGTGTTCCTGGGTCGCTCGGTAACCACCCATAAAAACGTGAGTGAAGCCACCATGCAGAAAGTGGATATGGAAATTCGCCGTATCATTGACGAACAGTATACGCTTGCTCGGAGGCTGCTCGAAGAGAACAGGGACAAGGTCGAAGCCATGACAAAAGCTTTGCTCGAATGGGAAACCATTGATAGCGAACAAATTAAAGATATCATGGAAGGAAGGCCACCACGTCCTCCGCAAGCACCGAAATCTTCTACTTCACCCAAAGAAAAAGAGGGTAAACAATCTTCAGATACGATTGCAACTGAACCCCCTGCACAAGAAGCTGAAGTATAACAAACCTATTTATCACTAAATCAATGGTCTGCGTATGTAGAATATACGCAGACTTTTTTTTTAGAATCGTGTGCGTTATTCTTATTTAACCGAATTATCTTTTTTCATCCACTGCCCCAATCACTTCAAATGAAACTGATCGATGGCCCCAATATTATGGGGATCATTAATGTAACGCCTGATTCTTTCTCAGACCATGGTTTGTATGCTACGACGGAAAAGGCAATTGAGCATGCGGATCGCCTAATTGAAGAAGGTGCTGATATTTTGGATATTGGCGGAGAATCAACTCGCCCTGGCAGTATGGCTGTAGATCTTGAAGAAGAACTACGCAGAGTTATTCCAGTTGTTGAGGCCTTATCTAAAAGAAATATCCCACTTTCTGTCGATACTTCGAAACCTGAAGTCATGCGAGCAGCGATTAGGGCTGGTGCTAGTATCATAAATGATGTGAACGCATTGCAAAAACCGGGTGCATTAGAAGTGATCGCAGAAAGCAATGTTCAGGTTTGTTTGATGCATATGCAGGGAGAGCCAAGAAGTATGCAGAATAATCCCCAATATGCAGATATCGTTAATGAAGTGAGAAGCTTTCTGCAGCATCGTATGGATATTGCCTGTCGAGCTGGCATAGGGCTTGATCGGATAATCATCGATCCTGGGTTTGGCTTTGGAAAAACGTTTCAACATAATATAGAACTGTTTCAACATCTCGATCAATTTACAAAGCTGAATGTGCCCGTTCTGGTCGGCTTATCGAGGAAATCTATGTTGGGAACGATAACGGGTAATGACGTGGATAACCGAGTGCATGCCAGTGTTGCAGCCGCCTTGCTTGCGATTGATAAAGGTGCCAAAATTCTGCGTGTGCATGATGTCAAGGCAACCAAGGATGCTGTTCTGGTTTATAACACACTGAATGGAAACCCTATTCCAAGAAATTAATTTCGTGTACTGAGGATCATTTTTGTAAAATGAGTAAAAAATATTTTGGAACGGATGGCATTCGTGGGCGTGTTGGTAAATATCCAATTACGCCTGAATTTATAATGCACCTCGGTTACTCAGCAGGGAAGGTATTAGCTGCTTCCGACTGGCATCTTGCAGTAAATGATCGGCCCACAGTGTTGATCGGCAAGGATACGCGGGTATCAGGCTATATGTTGGAATCAGCGCTGGAGGCAGGCTTCTCGGCAGCCGGTGTTGACGTATTATTGTCAGGCCCATTACCTACTTCTGCAATAGCTCATCTTACCAGAGCGCTTCGGTTACAAGCAGGAATCGTTATTTCAGCTTCTCATAACCCATTCGAAGATAATGGTGTCAAATTCTTCTCTCCTCAGGGAACTAAATTACCTGATGATATAGAAATTCAAATTGAAGCGGGATTAAATGATCAAATTCAAACTATGCCATCCGCAAAGCTTGGGAAAGTGCAGCGTCTCAATGATAAAACAGGCCGCTATATTGAATTCTGCAAGAGCACCTTTCCTTATTATTTAGATCTTCGTGGATTGCGTATCGTAGTGGATTGTGCACATGGCGCGGCCTATCATATCGCGGGTGAGGTCATGCGTGAATTAGGTGCTGATGTGATTACAATTTGTGCCGAACCAGATGGTTTTAATATCAATTATGAGTGTGGCGCGACCCATATGGTAACGATCCAGAATGCAGTCAAGCAGCATGAGGCTGATCTGGGTATCGCATTGGATGGCGATGCTGACCGGGTGCTGATGGTCGATAAAGAAGGGGTTATCTACGATGGTGACGTTTTGCTTTATATCATTGCAAAACATCGGCAGCAGAATAAATTTTTGAAAGGGGGCGTGGTTGGTACGCTCATGACAAACCTGGCTGTGGAGAAAGCGTTTAAAGAGCTCGGTATCCCTTTTTTGAGAGCCAAGGTTGGTGATCGCTACGTACTCGAACTGCTACTAGAAAATAATTGGCAATTGGGTGGGGAAAGCTCGGGGCACATCGTATGTCTCGATAAGCATACTACAGGAGATGGCATTATTTCCGCATTACAAGTCCTATATGCGTTACGCGATAGGTGCATGTCATTGGCAGAATATACACAAGAAGTTGTTCTTTATCCTCAGCGATTAATCAATGTCATCACACATAACAATTTTGATTTTCATAACAACCCTAGCGTCAAGAACTCGGTAGCGCAAGCGGAGCGTGATCTTGGAAATGAAGGGCGGATACTGCTGCGTGCATCTGGTACGGAACCTTTGATCAGAGTAATGGTAGAGGGTAAGGTAAAACAGAAAGTGGATTACTGGGCAGAGCAGATTGCAGATGCTGTGAGGCAAGGTGCTGATGCTCACTAAATCAATTTCAATCCCCTTTCTGTTTAATTGTCATATTTCTGTAATATTTATGAACTAGTATTCATTGCCGGTTTAATCTAGCTAAACAAGATTATCAATAATTTATACGGATAGCCACCTAGGGAGGTATTTTCTTTGAAATCATCTTTACTCAGCATTTTTTCTTTTGCGATCGCTTTGGCAATGGCTATGGGCAACAATGCAGTCAATGCGCGACCTATAGTGACGATTGATGGCTCAAGTACGGTATACCCAGTTACTGAAGCGGTTGCAGAAGATTTTCAGATTGCCCAAAAAGGCAAAATCAGAGTAACTGTCGGCATATCAGGTACAGGTGGTGGTTTTAAGAAATTTTGCCGGGCGGAAATTGATATTGTCAATGCATCCAGACCTATCCTGCACTCTGAAATGGAAGCTTGTAGAGCTGCGGGTGTTCAATATATTGAAATGCCGATCGCGTTCGATGCGCTGACTATCGCAGTCAATCCCCATAATACCTGGAGCAGGACAATGACGGTGGAAGAGCTGAAGAAAATATGGGAGCCTTCAGCACAAGGTAAAATAACAAAATGGAATCAAGTTAATCCTGCTTGGCCGGACGAGCGCATCAAATTGTTTGGTGCAGGTGCGGATTCGGGTACATTTGATTATTTTACTGAAGCGATTGTTGGAAAAGCCAAATCGAGCCGTGGTGATTTTACCGCTTCCGAAGATGATAATGTACTCGTCCAGGGTATCGCCAGTGATCGTCATAGCCTCGGTTTTTTTGGTTTTGCTTACTATATCGAGAATCGAAATAAAGTGAGTGTTGTCGCAGTCGATAGCGGAAAAGGCGGCGTTATTCCCTCACCAGAGACGGTAGAAAATGGCAGCTACCAACCATTATCCCGGCCCATTTTTATCTACGTAAATGCAAAAGCGGTGGATAAGCCCGAAGTGAATGAATTTGTAAATTTTTATATGAAGAATGCGCCTACTTTAGTTAAAGAAGTAAAATATTTTCCGCTGCCTTCTGAGGCCTATCAACTCAATCTTGATCATTTGAGAGAAAGGAAAGTCGGAACGGTATTTGAGGGGGAAAGTAAAATAAACCTTAACATTGAAGAGCTGCTGAAATTGGAACGGCGACTATAAAGAATAACAGCCTAACAGCCTAACAGCCTAACCGCTTGATCGAAGTTTCCCAGACATTTTGAAATAAGCGTTGCAGTAGGCCAAAACCAAGTATAAAAGTAACACCCCATAATGGGGTGTTACTTTTATTTTTATGAGTGTTAGCTAATAATGATTCATAAGATTTCTTAGGGGCTTAGAACTGGTGAAGAGTGGGATTAGATTTTAACTTGCAAACGCTAAGAAGTATGAAAACTCAGCTGCACTATGGATTTTTTACCAATTTTTCTTAATATCAGGGATCGAGACTGCCTGGTTGTTGGTGGAGGTGACATTGCCGCCAGAAAAACAGCGCTATTATTGAAAGCAGGTGCCCGAGTCAGGATTGTTTCGCCTACCTTGAGTGATGGTCTGAATACCCATCTTCAGCAAGGCCGTATCTCTTATGATGCAGAGCCTTTTGATCCTACCAGGCATCTGAACGGCGTTGCGCTGGTTATTGCTGCCACAGACGATTGTTCTGTGAATCAACTCGTTTCAGAAACCGCAAAGCGGCTGGGTATTCCTGTCAATGTGGTTGATAACCCCGCGTTGTGCTCATTTATCATGCCGGCCATTTTAGATCGCTCCCCTATGCTGGTCGCTATTTCTAGTGGAGGTGCATCGCCTGTGCTCACGAGGTTGCTACGCGCACGGCTTGAAACACTGATACCAGAAGCATATGGCCGGCTAGCCAAATATGCA
The DNA here is from genome assembly GCF_003051105.1 of Nitrosomonas nitrosa. Lineage (GTDB taxonomy): Bacteria > Pseudomonadota > Gammaproteobacteria > Burkholderiales > Nitrosomonadaceae > Nitrosomonas > Nitrosomonas nitrosa. Next base: position 125,077 of record NZ_QAOO01000002.1, read on the forward strand.
GCTAAATTCCGTGAGCAGGTCAAGCGCCGTATTAGTTCATCGGCGAAACGGCGGCTATTTTGGGAGAACATTTTACAGGGCCCCTTTGCGGAACTGATCTTTTCAGGAAAAGATCGAGACGCGCAAGCTTATCTAGAGCATGTGCTTGAGAATGAAGTGGATGCCCTGCCTCAAGGAGAGGTCTACCTTGTAGGGGCAGGCCCAGGTAACCCTGATTTACTCACTTTTCGCGCCATGCGTTTAATGCAGCAGGCCGATGTAGTCGTATACGATCGTTTAGTCTCGCCAGCGATTCTCGATATGGTCAGGCGTGATGCAACCCGTATTTATGCGGGCAAAGAGCGTGACAAGCATGTACTGCCACAAGAGTCCATCAACCAGCTCTTGGTGAGGCTTGCTAAAGAAGGCAAGCGAGTATTACGGCTGAAGGGAGGGGATCCATTTATATTTGGGCGGGGTGGTGAAGAGATCGAAACACTCTCTGATCATCGTATTCCTTTTCAGGTGGTCCCGGGTATTACTGCTGCATCGGGTGTGGCTTCTTATGCGGGTATTCCGCTCACCCATCGTGATTATGCGCAGTCTTGTATTTTTGTCACAGGACATCTAAAAAATAACCGCATCGATCTGGACTGGCCGGCTATTGCAAGACCCCAACAAACTATCGTGATTTATATGGGGCTGCTTGGATTACCTCTACTCTGCAAGAAACTCATTGAACATGATTTGCCAGCATCACTGCCAGCAGCCATCGTGCAGCAGGGTACCACGTACAATCAGCGTGTCGTGGTGGGTACACTTGAAACGTTACCCCACCTCGCTCTAGAGGCCGACTTGGTTCCTCCAACACTTATTATTGTGGGGGAGGTCGTGAAATTGCACCAAAAACTCACCTGGTTCGAGCCAGCAAGCAATATAGACGAAATTGAGTAGGTCAAACACAACTACACATTTTCTCTCGTCGCTGAGAAATGCCATGGGATATCGTTTGCTGCAGCTAATTCCTTACCCCATGTTTCTATAGCATCCAATACCCGCCAAGCAGCGGCATTGTCAGCATATACCTTGCGTAAGTTCGCTATTTTTTCGACAAATTCAGTGAGCGTGATGCTACTGCCACTATTTTTCTCCATGAGATGCTGGCGGCAGATTGCTTTCCATTGCGATAGCTCGTCTGCAGATAGGGTATCTGGCCAATGACGTGCCCGGTATCGGAATAACAATTCATGGAGGCGTTGGTCTTGGAAATCAAAGCAATTTTGTGCAAGCTGGGAAGGGGATGCATCGCGTACTGATGCCATTAGAAGCCGATCTCTCTCATCGAAGAAATCATCGTAAAGTGCTAAATCGACATCTCTTGATAGTTCGAACGTCGTGCTTGAATAAGCCTGTGCCACGCGCTGCATGAACGCTGTATTTCTATGTATTTGCTGCCAATGTCGCGTGCAGGCTGCCAAATCGAGCGCTATTCTAGATTGTGACGCTCGATCGAGAACATTCTGAGGTGCCAACGCTGGACATTTGTTTATTTTGACAGATTTAACAGGCAAGCGAGGAATGTTGTCTGGTAATGCTGATCGCGGAGTGAACAAGCAGGCGGCAAGTTCATCGACATTCATTTCTATAAAAGGGCTGGGATCGTGCCGCAAATCGTAAACCAGGATACTATTGGGGTTCCCTCGCTCTGCGAGCATTGGCATGATCAGCGTGGTGCAACCTGTTTCGGCGGGATACATGCGCGAAGTATGGATCACGGGAGTATGATCGACTAAATCGAGCAATGAGGCTGCTTTGTGCTTACTGCGCAGTTGATACAGCCAAGCGTATAGGCGTGGTTGCCTTTCACGCAGTAAGCGAGCAAGCTGGATGGTTGCTCTCACATCCGATAGAGCGTCGTGAGCGGCATCGTGATGAATAGCATTGGCGGTTGTTAAATCTTCGAGACGGAAACTTGGCTTGCCATCGCCATTCAAGGGCCAAATGATGCCATCGGGTCTCAGCGCATAAGTCATGCGCACCAGATCGATAAGATCCCAGCGCGAATTTCCCTGTTGCCACTCCCGCGCATAGGGATCGTAGAAGTTGCGATAGAGCGTGAAACGGGTAACTTCATCGTCGAAGCGCAACGTATTGTAACCCACACCACAGGTTCCAGGCTGAGCCAATTCATTGTGGATATGAGCGATAAATTGCGGTTCGGGGAGTCCACGTGAGTCTGCCAATTGTGGTGTGATTCCCGTTAGCAGGCAAGCCTCGGGCTGAGGCAACCTATCCTTGCTAGGCTTGCAATATATTACCAGCGGGTTGCCGATTTCATTGAGCGACTCATCGGTTCTTAATCCTGCAAATTGAGCTGGCCGATCACATCTCGGGTCAGAACCGAATGTTTCGTAGTCATGCCAATACAGCGTCATCATCGCGGATATCTCTGTGGATTAAGCCATCGAGGTGGCAGGTCAATAGGGTTTATAGGCCAAGACGCTGCCAAATTTTTGTCGTTAATACAGCGGAATTCAGTGTATAAAAATGAAGGCCTGGGGCGCCTGCTTTAAGCAAACGCTCACATAGCTCTGTGACGACGTCTAAGCCGAATGCATGGATGGAAGCGATATCATCGCCGTAGCTTTCCAACTTTTTTCTGATCCAGCGAGGGACTTCAGCACCACAGGTATCTGCAAACCTCACTAATTGAGAAAATTTGTTGATTGGCATAATGCCGGGGACAATAGGGACATTCAGATTGGCCGCCTCGCACATGTCCACAAAGTGGAAATAGGCATCAGCATTATAGAAAAACTGCGTGATAGCGGAATCTGCACCCGCTTCTATTTTATTTTTGAAATTTTTGAAATCTTCTTGAGCAGAGCGGGCTTGCGGGTGATATTCCGGGTAGGCGGCGACTTCCATGTGGAACGTATCGCCAAATTCCTTGCGGACAAAGGTCACGAGCTCATTGGCGTAACGGAATTCTCCAGGTTGCGCCATACCAGAAGGTAAATCCCCGCGCAACGCAACAATATGGCGAATACCGCTTTCCTGGTATTTTTTTAGAATCGAAAAAATGTTTTCACGCGTCGAGCCGATACAGGAAAGATGGGGGGCGACGGGATGTCCTTCTGCGAGTATTTCGGACACGGTTTCAAAGGTACGGTCACGTGTAGACCCCCCCGCTCCAAACGTGACCGAGAAGAATTTCGGATTGAACTGAGCTAACTGCTTGCGCGTAGCCCGTAATTTCTCTATTCCTTCCGGGGTTTGGGGTGGAAAGAGCTCAAAACTAAACGTAGGTGAAAATGCTTTTTGTGATCTCAACTTGATGTATGTATCTTCACGACAATGTTAAATAAGGGGTGGTAGCAGGACGCTATGGATAAAGAGTGTCTCTAAAAACCGATATTTCTTCACAATACCTCGTTCTCGCAGAAAAATTCGCTTACCCACCGCAATCATAAAGCTGAAAAGCAAGGGCAGTATAAAAGTTTACCTGCTCAAAAAGAATCTCTGCCCTTTACATCAGATTAATAGCGGTAAGCCTCTGGCTTATAAGGCCCATTTTTATCTAGGTTGAGGTACCGCGCTTGTTCGTCGGTCAATTCAGTCAACTTGGCGCCCAGTTTTCCAAGGTGAAGACGCGCCACTTTCTCATCCAGATGTTTAGGCAGTACGTAAACTTGTTTTTGATAGCTATCCCCATTTTGCCAGAGTTCGATTTGGGCCAATACCTGGTTGGTAAATGAGCTAGACATAACGAAAGAAGGGTGGCCTGTCGCGCATCCCAAATTGACCAGCCGCCCTTGTGCCAACACGATGATTCTGCGGCCTGTCGGGAAAATGACATGGTCTACTTGAGGCTTGATATTCTCCCATGGATATTGCTGAATTGAAGCGATATCGATTTCTGAATCGAAATGGCCGATATTGCATACAATCGCCTGGTTTTTCATCTTGAGCATATGATCATGGTGAATGACACGCAGATTGCCAGTCGCAGTAATAAAAATATCGGCTTTGTCGCACACATCATCCATGGTGACCACGCGATAACCCTCCATCGCCGCTTGTAGCGCACAAATGGGGTCGATCTCTGTGATCCAGACGGTGGCTCCCAAACCCCGTAATGATTGTGCGCACCCTTTACCTACATCTCCATATCCGCATACGACAGCAATTTTACCGGCAATCATGACATCGGTTGCTCGCTTAATTCCATCCACCAAAGATTCACGGCATCCATACAAATTATCGAATTTAGATTTTGTCACGGAATCGTTGACATTGAAGGCAGGGAATGGAAGGGTGCCTTTTTTCTGCATTTCGTATAAACGATGAACGCCAGTAGTGGTTTCCTCGGTGACACCACGGATACGGGCAAGTTTTTCCGAGTACCAGTTCGGTTGGCGACTGATGCGTGATTGGATAGCAGCAAAGAGTGCGCGCTCTTCCTCATTAGTAGGGTTTGCGATTGCCGTAGGATCTTTTTCAGCTTTGCTGCCGAGGATCAATAATAAAGTCGCATCGCCACCATCGTCCAGAATCATATTGGCGTGACGCTTATCCCCCGGCCATTCGAAAATAAGGTGAGCGTATTCCCAATACTCTTCCAAAGATTCGCCTTTGTAAGCAAATACCGGAATGTTTTTTGCAGCGATTGCAGCAGCGGCATGGTCCTGGGTCGAGAAAATATTGCAGGAAGCCCACCGGACTTGAGCGCCTAAAGCAACCAGTGTTTCGATCAATACCGCAGTTTGAATCGTCATATGCAAAGAGCCAGCGATACGCGCGCCTGCTAACGGTTGCCGGCCAGCATACTCTTCACGCAAAGCCATAAGCCCAGGCATCTCTGTTTCCGCGATGGCGATTTCTTTTCTTCCCCACTCAGCGAGGGAAATGTCGGCAACTTTATAATCAGTCAATTGGCCGTTCATAGTTGATTTCTCCTGAAAATGAACGAGCGCCGTTGTTACACTTTCCGCATAAACCGAGCCTCACGAACTGTGATTCGTTGCAGCGCTCCTCAGTTTATGGGAATAAATTTAAGCTTTTATCGGAATACAAACCTTTTTGGAAAATTTTAATTGAATTGTGTCGGTCGATTAGATTCCGGCTTCAGCCCGCAATAGGGCCGCTTTGTCAGTTTTTTCCCAAGTAAAATCAGCATCTTCTCGTCCAAAGTGTCCATAAGCTGCCGTTTTCGCGTAAATAGGACGTAGCAGATCGAGTGTATGGATAATTGCTTTTGGACGTAAATCAAAATGGTGTTCGATAAGCTCGATCAGTTTCTCCTCAGGAATTTTTCCCGTGCCAAACGTTTCAACCATTAAAGAGACGGGACGTGCGACGCCGATAGCATAGGCCACTTGGACTTCACATTTGCTCGCAAGACCAGCGGCAACGATATTTTTAGCAACGTACCGACCTGCATACGTTGCTGATCGATCTACCTTGGAAGGATCTTTGCCAGAAAAAGCCCCGCCTCCGTGATGGGCGGCTCCACCATATGTATCGACAATGATTTTACGGCCAGTTAGCCCGCAATCTCCCATCGGTCCACCAACGACGAAACGCCCGGTAGGATTGATCAGGTATTTGATGTGATCGCTGATCATTTCCTGCGGAAGCACCGGCTTGATGATCTCCTCGATGACTGCTTCGGTGAGCTCTGCGTGAGTTATTTCGGGATCATGTTGAGTGGATATAACGACAGTATCGATATACTGGGGTTTGCCATCGATATATCTGACGGATACTTGAGATTTGGCATCGGGACGCAACCAGGGTAATCGCCCATTCTTTCTCAACTCCGACTGTTTTTCCACCAAACGATGCGCGTAATAAATCGGCATAGGCATTAATTGAGGCGTTTCATTGCAAGCAAAACCAAACATGAGTCCTTGGTCGCCTGCACCTTGATCCATTTCCTCTTCTTTACTGCGATTGACACCTTGGGCGATGTCGGGCGATTGCTTGTTGAATGCCGTTAGAACTGCGCAGGTATTTGAATCGAAACCGATATCGGAGCTGGTATAGCCAATTTTCTTGACAGTCTCGCGCGCGATTACATTGTAATCAACCGATGCATGTGTTGTAATCTCGCCTGACAAAACGATTAGACCCGTACTGCACATCGTTTCGCAGGCTACCCGTGCATTTGCATCTTGACTCAGAATGGCGTCCAGCACTGCATCGGATATTTGATCGGCTACTTTATCAGGGTGTCCTTCGGAAACGGATTCAGAAGTAAAAAGGTATTCGCTCATGTTTTTCTTGATATTTTTAAAGCTGCTCAGTATAACAAATTGTATGAGGTTAAATAAAAGAATAAGAAGGGTGGCATGTGTTACCAAATAAATGAAGAATAAACGAAGAATACTTTTTCTCTGCTGATCAAGCTGAACCGTCAAGCGGAGATATCACTGAAATTTTATGGAGTGATCGCTATTAGCTCCTCATTAACACAACTCACAACATTGTCATAATGATACGTACACGATTTGCTCCGAGCCCCACTGGTTATCTACATATTGGAGGGGCGCGGACTGCCCTTTTTTCATGGGCATATGCTCGCAAACATGGTGGCCAATTTGTTTTAAGGATTGAAGATACCGATCTCGATCGTTCCACCCAGCAATCGGTACAAGCGATACTGGATGGTATGGCGTGGCTGGGGCTGGATTATGATGAAGGCCCCTATTATCAGATGCAGCGAATAGCGCGCTATCATGAAATTGCTGAGCGTTTGCTGCAAGAAGGTTTGGCCTACCGTTGCTATGCGAGTAAAGAGGAGTTGGATCTGCTACGAGAGCAGCAACGTGCCGCCGGATTGAAACCGAGATATGACGGACGTTGGCGTGATTCTAAGCAAACACCGCCCGCTGGGGTTAAGCCAGTGATACGTCTAAAAAACCCTTCCGATGGTCATGTCGTGTTCGAGGACCTCATCAAAGGCAAGATCACGGTCGCTAACAATGAACTGGATGATCTGGTATTGATCAGGAGTGATGGTACGCCTACATACAATTTTGGCGTGGTCGTGGATGATCTCGATATGAATATCAGCCATGTCATTCGTGGTGATGATCATGTCAACAATACACCCCGTCAGATAAATATTCTGAAAGCGCTAGGCGCGCCCGTCCCTCAGTATGCGCATGTGCCGATGATATTGGGTGCGGATGGCGAAAGACTTTCCAAGCGGCATGGTGCAGTCTCCGTGCTCCATTATCGCGAAGAAGGTTACTTGCCTAAGGCCTTTGTCAATTACCTGGCGCGGCTGGGTTGGTCGCATGGCGATGAAGAAATATTCAGCGTCGATCAATTGGTTGAATGGTTTGATCTGACAGCAATCAATCGCTCTCCTGCAAAATTCAATCCGGAAAAATTGCGCTGGCTCAATCAGCATTACCTTAAAAATGAGAATGACTTGCATCTCGCCCAACTGGTCAAACCGTTTCTTGAAAAAGATAATTGTCCGATGCGTGATGAGGATTATCTGTTGCAGGTGATTCAATTGCTCAAAGAAAGAGTGAGTACCGTGAGTGAGCTTGCCGATGCGGCTGTCTATTTTTTTCGTCCGCTTGAACCGTCTCATGAACTCAAGGCGCAATTTTTCAATCAAGAAGCAAAACCCCTCTTGCTTGCATTAATCGATAAATTGGATGCGCTCGAAGTTTGGAATCGCGAATCCATACATGAGGCCATCAAGAATACGGCAACCGCATTCAATGTGAAGCTGCCCAAAATTGCCATGCCTTTACGCGTCGCTGTGACCGGTGAAGCGCAGACACCCTCGATTGATGCAATATTGGCATTACTGGGCAAGAATGAGGTACTCGCACGCATGAAGCAGCAAATTAACCAGTTTCAGGATTGATCTTTGGCTTTACAACGGTAAGGTGCGCCAGTATAATCCACTCTCCTTCAGTCGGGGGTATAGCTCAGCTGGGAGAGCGCTTGCATGGCATGCAAGAGGTCAGCGGTTCGATCCCGCTTATCTCCACCAGTTTCTCTCGATATTTATTATTTTCTGTAGTCCCCATCGTCTAGAGGCCTAGGACATCACCCTTTCACGGTGAGTACAGGGGTTCGAATCCCCTTGGGGACGCCAAATGCTAAAACGACCAGGTTATTATCGGATTGGCTACTAGCCAGATTACCTAAAAGGTTTCTTCCCTCTTTTTACCAGAACGGAATGTGAAAGCGCTGACATTTGCTATTTTGAGACATTTAAGTGATGGCGAATTTCATTCCGGCACGACACTTTCTCAAATTCTAGGCGTGTCACGAGCAAGTATCTCAAATGCACTGCAAAATCTGGACCAATTTGGCTTGATCATTCATAAGATCCAAGGGCGTGGCTATCGCTGGGTTAATCCTGTGCAGTGGCTCGATCGCGAGAAGATTCGAGCTCATCTTGCGCAAGAAGCAGATTACTTTCGCATCCAGATTTTGGATATAACGCAATCGACTAATACACTGATGCTCGATGGCATAGCGAGAAATCTTGCGAGCCATAATGAACTTATCCACGTAGTGGCTGCTGAATTGCAAACGGGTGGACGAGGTCGCCGTGGACGGCAGTGGCATACCGGCTTAGGAGATAGCCTGACTTTTTCCATGGCATGGCAATTTCAGCGAGGTGTGAATGCGCTTTCTGGCTTGAGTTTGGCGGTTGGCGTGGCAATCGTTCGGGCATTGGCGTCAGTCGGGATCAACGAGGTAACGCTGAAATGGCCTAACGATCTTCTGTTTAATTTTAAAAAATTGGGAGGGGTGTTGATTGAGCTACAGGGCGATATGCTCGGGCCGGCAACCGCGGTCATCGGCGTTGGAATTAACCTGCGACTGCCTGCCTACCTCAGGAACAGGATAGACCAAGAAACGGCCGATATCGAGGCTATTATTCATACGTTTCCAGATCGGAATCGGCTATTTGCCGCGCTGTTGACAGCGTTGGCTGAAACACTGAGGATATTTGATCAGCAAGGGTTTCACTATTTTAGAGATGAGTGGGTACGATGCCATGCTTTTGAAGATAAACGGATTGAATTGTATTTGCCTGATGGTACCGTGGAACAGGGTGTTGTGCGGGGCGTGGCGGCAGATGGCTCGCTAGTGGTCAGCACAGTAAAGGGTGAACAAAGTTTCAATGGCGGGGAGATCAGCTTGCGCCGAGTAAGCTGAGAAGCGTGTTCATGCCCTATTTGCTTGTCATCGATTCAGGGAATACTACCATCAAATGGGGGGTACATGATGGGCATGACTGGTACAAACAAGGGCGTATTGCGCAAACCCAGCGAGAATCGTTGAGCGCTGTTTGGCGGTTATTACCGACACCTTCATCCATTGTTGTCTCCAATGTGGCGGGGCCTTCTGCAGAATCGGCTTTGCGTGACGTGCTGTCTGTCTGGAAGATTATTCCCCATTGGGTGACGGCTACTCCCCGTCAGTGCGGTGTGGTAAATCAATACATGGAGCCTGCGCGGCTGGGCTGCGATCGTTGGGCTGCCTTGATTGCAGCCTGGAACATGAAGCGGCAAGGCTGTCTCGTCATCAATGTCGGGACTGCCATGACCGTGGACGTCCTTTCGGATCATGGGGAATTTTATGGCGGAATCATTTTGCCGGGTTTTGCGTCAATGAAACAGTCGCTAACTCAGCAGACAGCGCTATTAACATCGGCAGAGGGCTGTTTCCAGGCATTTCCCAATACCACACACAATGCTATCCACAGTGGAATCATCCATGCTTTGACCGGCGCTATCGAACGGATGCATGCGCTCCTGCTAGCCCGCCTGGGTCACGATAGGCCACTGGAATGTGTTATTAGTGGAGGAGGCGCTGCTTTGTTGCGCCCGCATATTAAAATACCGACTATAATGATCGATTATTTAGTGCTTGAAGGGTTAAGGGTCATTGCTCAAGAAACCACCCCTATCGCTTCATCATAAGAACAAGCGCATGTCTTTATTCCAGAATATTCATTTCTATACGACGGTCAATCATTTGAAAGATCTTCCGCCTGCTACGGGAGTCGAAGTGGCTTTTGCAGGCCGCTCGAATGCTGGGAAATCGAGTGCCATCAATACGCTCACGAGACGTAGCCGTCTTGCTTACGTGAGCAAAACACCCGGCCGCACCCAGCATATTAATTTTTTTCAACTTGCTAATGGCCATTTTCTGGTTGACTTGCCTGGTTATGGCTACGCCAAGGTTCCCCACGCGATTCGTCAGCATTGGGAACAATTACTCAGTACTTATTTGCAGACACGCGCCGCCTTATATGGCATGGTTCTGATTATGGACATTCGCCATCCATTGACGCAGCTTGATTTGCAGATGCTAGAATGGTTCTCCTTAACCCAAAAACCGATCCATATTCTATTAACTAAATCGGATAAACTGAGTCGTGCCCGGGCGATGCAAACCCTGAAAGAAGTGAAGCATTTTTTGAATGAGCATTATCCCCAATGTTCGGTGCAGCTTTTTTCCAGTCTGCTGGTAAGCGGCGTTGATGAAGCAACTGACCGCCTGACGAGTTGGTTCGAGGCGAGTCATAAAGGAAACAACGAGACAATCACAAATTAAAGGCAAAAAAAAACCCCGGTTAAAGGGGAAAAACCGGGGGGGAATCGCCTTATACCAAAGGCCTCGCCTCAGGGAGGGAAGGCGAGAGACGATCAATAACGCATCGCCTAACCATATGAAAGACAATTTCCTGGTAAGTTCCCTATGAATGTTATTTTTTATTTTATATGAGTTGATCATGTCATTTATGAGTCACTTTCCACAAAAAAGAATGCGACGCTTGCGTCGTGACATATTTTCCCGCAGCTTGGTACGAGAAAATCATTTGCGTGCCGATGATTTGATCTATCCTGTATTCGTTCTCGATGGGAAAAAGCGCAAAGAAAAAGTGGCCTCGATGCCGGGAGTTACACGATTAAGTATCGACCTGCTCTTGCCACAAGCAGAAAAGTGCTTGCGACTGGGGATTCCAGCAATTGCTATTTTCCCAGTGATTGACGCTTCACTAAAGAATCTGACTGCTGATGAGGCGCTCAATCCTGACGGCTTGGTACCCCAAGTGGTTAGCCAGTTGAAGAAAAATTTTCCGGAATTAGGCGTGATTACCGACATCGCGCTTGATCCCTACACCAGCCACGGTCAAGATGGATTGATCGATGCCAGTGGGTATGTGATGAATGATGAAACGGTCAGGGTTTTGGAACAACAGGCGGTAGTGCACGCTCGAGCGGGTGCAGATATCGTCGCACCCTCGGATATGATGGACGGGCGGATAGCTGCGATACGCGCGGCGCTAGACAGCAACCAATTTATTCATACCCGCATCCTGGCTTATTCAGCCAAATACGCTTCCAGCTTTTACGGGCCATTTCGTGACGCGGTCGGCTCAGCTGCGAATTTACTTGCTGGCAACAAGTATACTTACCAGATGGACCCCGCCAATTCGGATGAAGCATTATGGGAAGCGGGCCTGGATTTGCAGGAAGGTGCGGATATGATCATGATAAAACCGGGTCTGCCTTATCTCGATATCGTCCGCAGGATAAAGGAAAAATTTGGCGCGCCAACGTTCGTTTATCAAGTCAGCGGTGAATATGCCATGCTCAAGGCGGCGGCGATGAACGGTTGGCTGGATGAAGAGGCGTGTGTCATCGAATCCCTGCTGTCATGCAAACGCGCAGGGGCCGATGCCATATTGACTTATTTCGCCATGGATGTCGCAAGCTGGCTAAGAAAGAATTTGTAATACGCTAAAAGTGCCTGAGAGGCAGAGAAACTTCGTTTTCATGGCCTCTCAGAACAATCGATCCCATAGCTCTTCGATTGCATCGAATTCTTCAGTAGGTAACTCAGCTTCGGGAGGGAGCTGCTCATGAAAAAAGTATTCATTTATCGCGCCTCCCTGCTCTCTGAGGCCTGTTTCTGGGTTGATCCGGGCGGTTATGATACCTTTCGGCGGAGGATAGGTTGCAACAGGGATATCTTTTAGTGCTTTTTCCATATAGCTTATCCAAATAGGAAGCGCAACCCGTCCGCCTGTTTCGTTTCTGCCCAATGGCTTGGGTTCGTCATAACCTACCCATGCAACCGTAACGATATCTTTTTGATAACCGCAAAACCATGCATCAATGAAATTACTGGTTGTCCCCGTTTTTCCGGCAATATCGTTCCGTCCCAATCGTTTTGCCGAAGTGGCGGTTCCTCGCTGAATGACATCCTGCATCATGCTCGTCATTAGAAATGCATTGCGGGGATCGATGACTTGCTTGGCATTTATTCCAGCAACATGAGGTTGAGCCTGCTCGAGAATTCTTCCTTGATCGTCTTCAATTCTGGCTATGAAATAAGGATAAACACGGAAACCGCTATTGGCGAAAGTGGCGTAGCCGACAGCCATCTGCATCGGCGTGGCTGAACCAGCGCCTAGTGCCATGGGGAGGAAAGGAGGATGGCGATTGCTGTCAAAGCCAAAGCGAGTAATGTAATCTTGTGCGTAGCGAATGCCAATGGCCTGGAGAATACGTATGGATGCCAGGTTTTTAGATTGCGCCAGCGCAACGCGCATGCGGATCGGGCCGCTAAACTTGCCATCGAAATTCTTTGGTTCCCAGGATTTGCTGCCTGTTTGTGCCGCATCGAAAAATAAAGGCGCATCATTGATGATCGTGGCAGGCGTAAATCCTTTCTCTAACGAAGCGGAATAAATGAAGGGTTTGAAACTGGAACCAGGCTGCCGCCATGCTTGCGTGACATGGTTAAATTGATTGTGGTTGAAATCGAATCCTCCAATCAACGCCCGAACCCTCCCGTCATTTGGGTCGATCGATACGAGCGCTGCTTCAACTTGTGGAAGCTGAACGATTCGCCACAAATTTTTTTCATTTTTCTGGATTCGAATAACGGCACCCGGGCGGATGCGTTTGTCACCCAATTTAGGATCGTTGGCGAGAAATTTTTTGGCAAATGTAAGTCCCTCTCCTGAAATTCGAACAACTTCCCCATCCTTATGGAATGCGTCGACAGCATTCGCATTAGCTGACAACACGACTGCAACTTGAATATCGTCGCTATCATGAAATGGTTGCAGTGCTTCTTCCAGATTTTTTTTGAGGTCATCATCGTTGACAGGGAGCGTGATAAATGCCTCGGGGCCGCGGTAGCCATAACGATGATCGTAGTCCAGCACACCTTTGCGCAGTGCATGGTAAGCGGCTTCTTGATCGGGTTTGCTGACCGTCGTATAGACTTTTAACCCTCGTGTATACGCTTCGTCGCCAAAACGTTGGTAAATAACCTGGCGTGCCATTTCGACCAGGTAATCGGCAGGCATTGCATAGTTTCGTGTTTGACGATGAATAGCCACCGGCTGCTTCTCGGCCATGGCAAATGCTTCGCTGGTAATCATACCGAGCTCGTGCATTCGCCTTAAAACATAACGCTGACGTATTTTTGCACGTTTCGGATTAACGACGGGGTTGAACCGCGAGGGAGCCTTGGGCAGCCCTGCGAGCATGGCAGCTTCGGCTAAATTGATAGCGTTCAGTGGCTTACCGAAGTAGGTCTGAGCCGCGGCTGAAAAGCCGTAGCTTCTTTGGCCGAGGTATATTTGATTAATGTAGAGCTCCAGGATTTTATCTTTGCTCAAACTGTGCTCAATCTTGAATGCAAGCAGGGCCTCGCTGAATTTCCTGGTCAAGGTTTTTTCCTTGGTCAGGAAAAAATTACGCGCGACTTGCATCGTTATGGTACTTGCGCCTTGCAAGGCGCCGCCCCCCACAAAATTGGAGTAGGCCGCCCGTAATACCCCAATGTAATCGACGCCACCATGTTGGTAAAAGCGATCGTCCTCAGCAGCGAGGATGGCTTGCTTGAGAAAAGTGGGGGTTTCGTCGATTCTAACAAAATCCCTGCGTTCTTCTCCGAATTCACCGATCAGCAATCCCTCCGCGCTATATATCCGTAGCGGGATCTTGGGCCGGTAATCTGTCAGCACTTCCAGGGAAGGCAGGGTGGGAATGATGACAAGTGCAGCGAAAACGATGAGCAAAATACCGATCGAACTGATTGCCAGCACTGCTAGAAAAGGGTAGGTCAGCCAACGAAATATCATGAGAAGCAAATTAAGTAGGTGAGATAAAAAATTAAATTCAATCTCTCATTATAGAGGGTATATCTACTGTTTTTATACAAATCAAGCTGCTTGAGAATTTGTCAGAATGTGACTTAGTTCAGTGATACGTAAAAAAATAAGTCCAGAACCTGTAAAGGTTGCAATGAAGAATATCGTTATATAGGTGAGTTCTTTATCCTGGTGATGAAACCGTTCAACTTTAAGGTATCGTTTCCCATAAAGCAATGTTGAATAAACGTTTTGATTTTAATTTTTTCCCCACGCGATCATCCCGCCTCTTGGGTGTGGATATCAGCTCATCCTCCATAAAAATGGTCGAGCTTGCCATGGTGAATAAAAATAAAGGCTTGTTGTGTCTGGAGCGCTATGTCATAGAGCCGATTTCCAAAGAAGCCATCCTGGATGGCAGCATCAGTAACCTGGAAGTTGTCGGAGAGGGCATCCGGCGCGCCTGGCAGCGCATGGGGACGAGGGTCAAGCATATCGCGCTTGCACTTCCTGCTGCGGCTGTATTTACCAAGCGGATTAACGTACCGGCGGGTCAACGTGAAGATGATCTGGTTTTTCAAGTTGAAACCGAAGCCAATCAATATATTCCTTTTGCATTGGATGAGGTCAATCTGGATTTTCAGGTGGTGCGACCTGTACCTGAACATCCAGACGAAGTCGAAGTGATGATTGCCGCGTCACGCAAAGACAAAGTGGAAGATCGGGTTGCAGCCGCTCTGATTGCGGGGCTAAAAACTGAAATCATGGACGTCGAGCATTTCGCCGCGCAAGCAGCATTCGAGTTGATTGAACGTCAGTTACCCGACGGGGGCAAGGATCAAGTCATTGCACTAATCGATATCGGTGCGAACGTAACGCATTTGAATGTGCTCCACAATGGCGAGTCCATTTATTCCCGTGATCAACCGTTTGGCGGTATCCAGTTAACCCAGGAGATTCAGCGCCACTTCAACTTGTCCTATGAGGAAGCGGAGACAGCAAAGCTCAAGGGGAATTTGCCCGATAGCTACGCGACCGAAGTACTCCAGCCTTTCTGTGAGGCGCTTGTGTTGGAGATTACCCGCGCGCTGCATTTTTTTTATACTTCGACCGCTTATACCCAAGTTAACTATATTTTTCTTTCGGGCGGCTGTGCACCGATCCCTGGCTTGGACGAAATCGTGGCCGAGCGCGCCCATGCGATTACTAAAATTGTCAATCCATTTACCAGCATGGAATTGTCCAATCGTATCGCCCCGCGGCAATTAAAAGCGGATGCGCCCTCGCTGATGATTGCTTGTGGGCTTGCAATGCGGAGCTTCGATCCATCATGATACGCATCAATTTGCTACCTCACCGCGAAATCAAACGCAAAGCAAAACAACAACAGTTTGCCGTACTGGCTGGGATCACATGCCTTCTGGGGGCGGCGATTGTCTGGGGTGGAGATGAAATGATCTCCGGCAAAATCGAATACCAGAATGAGCGTAACCGCTATTTGCAGGGGCAGATTGCCATCCTTGACAAACAGATTGAAGAAATTAAACAAATCAAGCAGCAAATTGATGAAATGCTGGCGCGCAAAGAGATCATAGAAACACTCCAAGCCAATCGGACCCATGTCGTGCATATATTGGATCAGGTTGCCAGGTTGATGCCGGACGGTGTTTATCTCAAGAGCATCAAACAGACCGATCAGCACATTCACCTATCCGGTTACGCGCAATCAAATGCTTGGGTGTCGACGCTCATGCGAAATCTCGATGCATCGTCCAGGTTTGAATCGCCCTTATTGATCGAAATTAAGGCAGTGACCGTCAACAATGCGCGTTTGAACGAATTTGACCTGAAGGTGAGGCTGGTGGAGCCTTCGGATAAGCAGGCGAATGAGCTTATATCATCGAATAGTTATAATTAGCTGAAGAGGTTGATTGCAATGAATTTATTGGAAGAGCTGCGATTGCTTGATCCCAATGACCCAGGTAGTTGGCCGGCCCCGATCAAGGCGGGGACATTGGCCATTTTGCTGACCGTCATCATCGTTATCGGCTACTTGCTCATTTGGCAAGGGCAATGGGAAATCTTGGAAAACGCAGAGAACGAGGAAACAACCCTTAAAGAAACTTATCTGATCAAAAAGAGAAGTGCCGTCAATTTGGATAGCCTGCGGCAGCAGTTACAAGAAATTGAGCGCTCGCTCAGCGTGATGCTCAAGCAATTGCCGAACAAATCGGAGCTCGATACCTTGTTGGTGGAGATCAATCGGGCGGGCCTGGGCAGAGGGTTGCAATTCGAACTTTTCAAGCCTGCTGCTCATGAAACGATCAAGGAGTTTTATGCCGAGCTACCCGTGACCGTCCGGGTAACAGGCAGCTACCATGACATCGGCGCTTTTGCCAGCGATATATCCCGCATGCCCCGCATCGTCACACTCAACGATATCGATATCGCGCCTGGTAAAGAGCAACATCTGGTGTTGAATGCCACCGCGAAAACATTTCGCTATCTCGACGAGGACGAACTCCTGCAGCAGAGTAGCCAGAATAACGGGGAGAACAAATGATCAAGCAGCTCCGCTTTTCATTGTTGCTGTGTGCGTTGTTATTCATCGTTTCTGCATGCAGTGAAGGCACCTACAGTGATCTTGAAGAATTTGTAAACAAATCGGGTGAGGGCTTACAAGGTAAGGTTGATCCGCTTCCGGAAATTAAATCGTTCATCCAATTTACTTATCAAGCCTTCGATATTCCGGATCCTTTCAGCCCCCGTAAAAACCAAGTCAAGGAAAGCCGCAATATGCTCCAGCCCGATCTAAAACGACCTAAAGAATTGCTGGAACAATTTCCGCTGGAAAATCTGACGATGGTAGGCACACTGCAGCGAGACAAACATATTTTTGCGTTGATCCGAACCGCTGACAATACGGTGCACCGGGTCAAAATTGGCAATTATTTGGGCCAGAATTACGGGTTGATTACCGGTATTTCCGACACGGAAATCAAATTGAAAGAGATCGTCCAGGACAGTGCCCATGAATGGACCGAGCGTTTCAGCACGCTGATGTTGCAAACCCAGGAGCAGAAAATATGAAACGATCGATAGCAAGCAAGTTTTTTCTAGGCTGGGGATGGGCGGCGCAATGGGTGATGTTGTTGCTATTTTGCCAGTGGCCGGTTTTTGCCACAGACAGATTTATGCAGGAAACATTGCTAGACCGGAATAGCATCAATGAAATCGATGTAACCCGTCAACGAAACAGACAAATTATTGTGAAAGTAGCGCTGGATCAGCCGCTTGCGGCGCCACCCGCGGGCATCACGCTCACTCAGCCCGATAGGATTTTTTTCGATTTTGCCAACACAGTGAATGCGCTAGGCAAAAACATACATGAAGTGGGCGAAGAAGATTTGCGAAGTATTCACTTTGCGCAAACCGATCATCGCACCCGCATGGTAATGAACCTGTCAAAACCGATGACCTATGAGACCCGGGTGAACGGAGACCATTTGCTCATCGTGCTGACTGGAATGGGTTATGCCGAAGCAAGCCCTGCAGCGCCTCCTCCCGTCAGCAGCCCTCTGGCCGATAGGCAGGAAAGGCAATTGTTGAGTTTGCAAGATATCGACTTCAAGCGTGGGCCGAATGGAGAAGGCCGCATCGAGGTCGATCTCTCGATGCCGGGTGCGGGAATCGACGTTCGCCAGCAGGGTAATCGTATTGTCGTCGAATTCCTCAAAACCTATTTGCCGCCAAATTTAGAACGACGTCTGGATGTGGTGGATTTTGCCACACCGGTACAAATCATCGAGACTTCGATAAAAGAGCACAATGTGCAGATGGTGGTCGAGCCTAAAGGGCGCTGGGAGCATACTTCATTTCAAGCAGGTACCAAATTCGTATTGGACGTTAAACCGGTTGCCGAAAACGGAGATGTTCCCGTACACAAAAAATTGATTACCGGGGGCTATACCGGTGAGAAGCTTACGCTCAATTTTCAGAACGTGGAAGTACGCGCGATATTACAAGTGCTCGCTGATTTCACCAATCTGAACATCATTGCGAGTGATTCCGTGAAAGGTTATCTCACTTTGCGTCTGAAAGATGTGCCCTGGGATCAGGCATTGGATATCGTATTGCAGTCGCAAGAGCTCGATAAGCGCAGAGTAGGCAATGTTATTTTTGTCGCGCCGCGGGAAGAGCTGACTGCCCGCGAGAAGCTCGATCTGGAATCGCGCCAGCAGATAACCGAATTGGAGCCGTTGCAAACCGAGACATTCAAATTGAATTATCGAACGGCAAGTTCGATCCCGCTCAAGGGTATTTTAAGCCAACGCGGAACCGTAGAGATCGACGATATCAGCAATACCCTCACGGTAACGGATGTCCCGGCCAGGCTTGCCGAGGTCGCCAAGTTTCTTGCGGGGCTCGATACCTCCGTACGGCAGGTGATGATCGAAGCACGCATTGTCGAAGCGACAGATTCTTTCAGCCGTAACCTGGGTGCACGGTTCGGCGTGCAGAATGCAAGTCGGATCGGGGGCCGGAACCTTGGTATTTCCGGCAATCTCGACAGTTCCAGCGCCTTGGCTGCAGGCGCGCCGCCTGGCGGTGGCCAAAATCTCAACGTGAATTTGCCGGCGGCAGCCGTTGCAGGTGCGGCTGGCGGGCCAGCGGCGCTGGGACTGAGTCTGATCAAAATCAACAATGGTTCATTGATCAATTTGGAACTATCCGCACTGGAGACGGATAGCAAAGGCAGAATCATCGCCAGCCCGCGACTGGTCACCGCCAACCGGGTGGAGGCAACCATCGAACAAGGAACAGAAATTCCGTTCCAGATTGTCAGCCAATTGGGTAGACCGCAGATTCAATTCAAAAAGGCGGTACTGGCGCTCAAAGTAACACCCCAAATCACCCCTGATGACAATATCATTATGAGGCTGCAAGTTAATCAAGATACGCGCGGTACGGATACCCCTGCCGGACCGGCAATCGATACCAAGCAAATCACTACGGAAGTATTGGTGGAAAATGGGGGTACTGTCGTGATCGGCGGGATTTTCGAACGTACGGAGCGGCAAACGACCAACAAAATCCCCTTTCTGGGCGATGTACCTATTCTCGGTAATGTTTTCAAGAATAGCGCTCGCCGAGATGACAAACGGGAATTGCTGATTTTTGTGACCCCGCGTATCTTGAATGACAATTTGAGCGTGATGCAATAACGGTGCTTGATCGATTGCGGTAACACGCCCTGATCAGGTTTCTTCCTTCACGCTGAACCCGAGTTGCCGCCAAGCTTCATAGACCACGATGGATACCGCATTGGCCAGATTCAGGCTGCGGCGTCCTGGCAACATCGGAATGGATAAGCGATGGTCATCCGGAAAACGTTCCAGTACTTCCTTTGGCAATCCGCGGCTTTCCGAGCCAAACAGAAAAGCATCGTGCGGGGAATAACTGACTTGATCATAGCGTCGTTTCCCTTTGGTCGTTACAGCGAAAAGACGACGATCAGTCAGGCTGTGGCGACATTCCTCCCAGTTGGTATGTAATGCGAGATGGGCAAATTCATGGTAATCCAGTCCGGCGCGTAACAACTGCTTGTCGTTCAGCTGAAAACCCAGTGGCTTGACCAGATGCAGCGTTGCGCCGGTATTGGCGCAGAGCCGGATGATATTGCCGGTATTGGGCGGAATCTCAGGTTGATAGAGAATGACGGCCAGCATAGGATGGATTCATGAAAGCGGTGGATGGGCAGCGACGCCGTGCAAGGCAGGGGAAGGTGCTCGGGCAATGACCCAGATGCTGATTTCGCTGGCCCCTTGCTGGCGTATTGTTTTTGCCAGTTCATGCAAGGTTGCGCCGCTGGTCATGACATCGTCCAGAAGGGCAACATGTTGACGCTCGAGGCAAGTGGTGCAGGTAAAAGCATGGCGCACGTTGCTGTGCCGTTTTTTCCAAGGCAGTGTCGTTTGAGAGGGCGTGTCCTTGTTGCGAACACATACTTGGGGCAGCAAAGGAATACCCATACGTCTGGAGAGCTGACGGCCAATTTCCGCAGTCTGATTAAATCCCCTTTCTTTCAGCTTGTTCGTGTGCAACGGCACCGGAATGATGCAATCGGGCAGGGGAAAGGCAAGCAGTTTGGGGAGCAGCAGATCGGCTAAAATGGGCGTCAAGGATAGGTCACCCCGATATTTCAACCTGTGAATCAGTGCGTCGACCGGGAAAGCATACTGCAAGGCAGCGAATGCGCGATCCCATGCAGGAAGCGCTGTCAGGCACGCGCCACACAGGCGCGAGTCCTTCGAGGGCAGTAAGCATCCAGGGCAATGATCCGTTATCCAATGCGGCAGGCTGTCCTGGCACGCGTCACATAAATTACCCTCGCAAGCGGCCAAGCAAAGTGTGCAGTGCCTTGGCCGGAACAGATGCTTAAAATTTAATCGCTTGTTTAAAAATGATGAAAGAAAATTTGACAATTAAAGCTCGATCCTTGATGATGCCGGGCACGCAATTATAGAGAGAATAAGGTCATCTGACTGCAAATTATGATTGAATCTAGCACGAAACCGGCAAAATCCACTTCCATTGACAGAACGGCGGCACTTGGCGCCCAGTGCGGCCATGCCCATGAGAGGTCTACGTGGCAGATTACGCAAGTCCAGTCGCTACTGGATATGTCCTTTAACGATTTGATACACCAGGCACAGACTGTTCACCGGCAATATCATGATGCGAACACCATTCAGTTATCTACCCTGATATCTGTCAAAACAGGCGGCTGCCCCGAAGACTGCGGCTATTGCCCACAAGCCGCACGCTATCATACCGGTGTCGAGAACCAGGATATGCTTTCATCCGATACCGTGGTCGAGGCGGCGCTGGCAGCCAAAGCCGAAGGTGCGACGCGTTTCTGCATGGGCGCGGCCTGGCGCGGGCCCAAGCAACGGGATATCGACCGCATGACCGAAATCATCGAAGCCGTGAAAGCGCTGGGGTTGGAAACCTGCGCGACGTTGGGAATGCTGAAACCAGGCCAAGCCGAGCAACTCAAACAGGCTGGATTGGATTATTACAACCACAACCTGGATACTGCACCCGAATTCTATGGTGAAATCATCACCACGCGGGATTACCAGGATCGCCTCGATACGCTCGAGCAAGTCCGCAAGGCCGGTATCCATGTCTGCTGCGGCGGCATTGTGGGAATGGGAGAATCCCGGCTGGCACGCGCCGGTCTGATCGCGCAGCTGGCAAACATGGATCCTTATCCCGAATCGGTACCGATCAATTATCTTGTGCAAGTCGAAGGCACGCCCCTTTATGGCACGGAAGCGCTCGATCCCTTCGAGTTTGTGCGGACCATTGCAGCTGCGCGCATCACCATGCCCAAGGCGATGGTCAGATTGTCAGCCGGTAGACGGGAAATGTCCGAAGCGGTGCAAGCGCTGTGTTTTCTAGCAGGGGCCAATTCGATCTTTTATGGAGATAAGTTGTTGACGACGGGTAATCCGGAAACCGACAGCGACAAAGCGCTGTTTGAAAAACTGGGGTTAAACGCCTTATAAAGCCTATGGCGACAGATCTCTCCGCTCGACTGAGCGCGCATGAGAACAAAGGGCTTTACCGCAAGCGGTTGACGCTCGAAGGCCCTCAAGCGACGGATGTCACGATTGACGGCAAACGCTACCTCGCTTTCTGCAGCAATGACTATCTCGGTCTCGCCAACCACTCGGCGTTGATCGAAGCGGCCTGTCACGGTGCACGAACCTATGGCGTGGGTTCGGGTGCTTCACATTTGATCACGGGGCATTCCTCGGCCCATCACGCGCTCGAACATGCATTGGCGCAATTTGTCGGCTTGCCGCAGGCGTTGCTGTTTTCCACCGGATACATGGCCAACATGGCAGTGATCACGGCTTTGGTCGGCAGGGGCGATGCCGTCTTTGCGGACAAACTCAATCATGCTTCGTTGAATGACGCCATCGTGCTTTCGCGTGCGACTTTCACGCGTTATCCCCATCTCGAGCTCGCACGGCTGGAACGGTGTCTGGCAGACACAAAGGCTAGCCGCAAGCTGGTGGCAACCGATGCCGTGTTCAGCATGGATGGCGATATTGCGCCCGTTGCCGAGCTCTTGGCGCTTTGTGAACGCTATGATGCCTGGCTATTGCTCGATGATGCGCATGGTTTCGGTGTGCTCGGCAAACAGGGGCAAGGGATTCTGCATGCTGTCGACGGATTCGATCTGCAATCGCCGCGTCTTATTTATATGGCTACGCTGGGCAAAGCCGCGGGCGTGTTCGGTGCTTTCGTGGCAGCGCAACCCGAGGTGATCGCGGCGCTCATCCAGTTTGCGCATAGCTATGGCTACACGACGGCGACGCCGCCCTTATTGGCGCACACCTTATTGACCAGTCTGTCATTGATCGAACGAGAAGTCTGGCGGCGGGAAATATTGACGGCGCATCGGCTGCGCCTGAGCCGGGGGCTGCAATCGTGCCGCTGGCCGCTGCTGCCATCGGCAACACCGATTCAGCCGCTGCGAGTCGGGCAGAGTGAGGAAGCAGTTCGTTTAAGCGCAGCGTTGCGTGAGCAAGGCATACTCGTGCCGGCAATCAGGCCACCCACCGTACCTAAGGGGCAAGCGAGGCTGCGTATTTCGTTATCGGCCGCCCATAGCAAGGAAGACGTCGATCGGTTGATCGAAGCGCTACACGCTGTGGCGGGTAACGTTTAGCGTGCGTGTGATATGAACCGTCTGCACGTGGAAAGGATGGGAGCGGGCCCTGATCTGGTGATGATCCATGGCTGGGCCATGCACAGCGGCATTTGGAATGGTGTGCGCGACCTGCTGGCTGCACGTTACCGTCTGCATCTGGTCGATTTGCCTGGGCACGGGCAGAGTCCCGCTTGGGCATCGTATTCTTTTGAAGAAATCACTGACAGCATTGCACAGATCTTGCCCCGGGACAGTATCGTATGCGGTTGGTCGCTAGGTGGGCAGATCGCGATCCAACTCGCTTTGTCCGTGCCGCAACAGGTGAGCAAGCTTGTACTGGTTGCGACCACGCCCTGCTTCGTCAAGCGGGACGATTGGCCATGGGGAATGGAGGCGCTGACGCTCCAGCTTTTCAAGGAGAACCTGGAACGCCATTATGCGCAAACGCTGAATCGATTCTTTACCTTGCAAGTCAACGGCAGCCATGACATGACCCATGTGCTTGCGCAATTGCGCAGCTATTTTTTCCAGCATGCGCAGCCCGATGAGCAAGCCCTCAGAGCGGGGTTGCAGCTATTATTGACCAACGATCTGCGCACAGTATTGACCGCAGTGGCGCAACCGGTAGTGCTGCTGCATGGTGAAAACGATGTCATCACCCACGTCGATGCGGCCAGATGGATGCAGCGGCAGTTGCCTGATGCCCGTTTTATCGGTTTCCCGCATTGCGGCCACGCCCCCTTCTTAACTTATCCGGATCAGTTTATAGCGAATCTATATGATTTATGACCATATTCTAGATAAGCGCCAGCTCCGCCAAGCGTTTGAGCGTGCAGCAACGCGCTATGACCAGTCTGCTGTTCTGCAGCGCGAAGTATGCGAACGCATGCTGTCGCGCCTCGATTACATCAAGTATACGCCGGAGCGGGTGCTGGACATGGGCAGCGGTACCGGCTATGGCAGCCGCAAGTTACACGAACGCTATCCGCGCAGCCAAGTGGTGGCAGTGGATATCGCGCATGCCATGCATCTCCAGGCACGTCCTCCGCTACCTCGCTGGCAGCAATGGCTACCGCTGCCAAAGCGCGCCGTGACGCACTATGTGGGCGGAGACGCCGAGCAATTGCCCTTGCGGGAAGCCTGTATAGACATGATCTGGTCAAACTTGACCATTCAATGGTGCAACGACCTCAAGCAGACTTTCGCGGAGTCGCGCCGTGTGCTGAAAAGCGGGGGGTTGTTGATGTTCAGTACGTTCGGACCGGATACCTTGAAAGAATTGAAGCAGGCATTCAAAGCAGCGGACAAATTTAGTCATGTCAACCGCTTTACGGATATGCACGATATCGGCGATCTGTTGGTGCATAGCGGCTTTGCCACACCCGTGATGGATATGGAATACATCACGCTCACTTACGATGATGTCATGGGGGTGCTGCGCGATCTCAAGGCCATCGGTGCGCACAATGTGACTGCAGGCAGACATCAGGGACTGACCGGCAAGGGCGTATGGCAACAGGTCATAGCGCAATATGAAACATTCCGTCATGCCGGGAAGTTGCCCGCGACGTTCGAGGTGGTTTACGGTCATGCCTGGAAACCCGAGCCACGGCAAGCGGCGCTCAAACCCGAGACGCGGCGCAAACTTGGGTTGGAATGATGCAAGCAGCACTGGCTGCAGATCGATGAGCGGATCGCGATGCCTGCAGGGTACTTCGTAACCGGAACGGACACGGGCGTAGGGAAAACCTTAGTGAGCTGTGCCTTGCTGCATGCGTTCGCCCTGGCTGGCAAAACGGCAATCGGCATGAAACCGGTCGCGGCCGGATGCGAAGCGGGTAAATGGCTAGACGTCGAGCAGTTGATCGCCGCGAGTACCGTCTCGGCAGCGCGCGAGTGGATCAATCCCTATGCGCTGGTGCCACCGATTGCGCCCCATATTGCAGCGAAGCAAGCGGGTGTCACGATCGATCTCGCCGTCATTCAGCAAGCTTTTTACGCGTTGCAGAAAACAGCCGACAGGGTGATCGTCGAAGGTGCCGGGGGATTCCTGGTGCCACTCGGCGACCGGTACGATACCCGCGATCTGGCGTGCGCACTGGGCCTGCCCGTGGTGCTGGTGGTCGGCCTGCGCTTGGGGTGCCTCAATCACGCCTTGCTGACGGCACAGGCTATCCAGTCAAGCGGATTGCCGTTGGCGGGCTGGGTCGCCAACCAGATCGATCCCGCTATGGCGAGCCTTGCAGAAAACATTGATACGCTGCAGCAGCGGCTCGCTGGCCCGCTGCTGGGCGTGCTGCCATTCCGTGAACAACCCGATGCAAAAGCGTTTGCCACGCAGCTCGATACGCGCTTGCTCGGTTAACTAGGATTGATCGTTAGCGTGCCGCACCGAGCACTACTTTGAATTTTTCGGTCGCCTGTACGAGGGCGGCGCGAATACCGGGTTCCCATGCCGAGTGGCCAGCGTCTTCGATAACGGTATATTCAGCCCGGGGCCATGCCCGATGCAAATCATCCGCACTGACGATCGGGCAAACAGCGTCGTACCGGCCCTGCACGATGATGGCCGGGTGGTCGTGCAGCGTGTGAATGTTATCCAGCAAGGCATTCTCCGGCAGGAAGATACCGTGCACGAAATAATGCGCTTCCATGCGCGCCAGTCCTAGCGCTACCGTATCGCCTGTAAAATATTCGACTGTTTCCGGGCTGGGCAGTAACGTCGAGCAGCTCCCCTCGTATCGTCCCCAGGCACGGGCCGCTGGCATATGGACGGCAGGATCGGGATCCATCAGACGGCGATAGTATGCCGATAAAATATCGTTTCGTTCAGAGGCGGAAAGGGGCGCGACGAAGTCATGCCACGCCTCGGGAAAGAAGTGACGCAATCCGTAGAGAAACCAGTCGATCTCGCTGTTACGGCACAGGAAAATTCCTCGCAGAACAAAGCCGAGACAACGGGACGGGTGAGCCTCGCCGTAGGCCAGGGCCAAGGTGCTGCCCCAGGAACCGCCAAATATGAGCCATTGTTCGATACCGAGATGCTGTCTTAATGTTTCGATATCCTGAATCAGGTGTGGCGTGGTATTGTCTTGTATCTCGCCCAATGGGGTGGAACGGCCTGCGCCACGCTGATCGTAAATGACGATACGGTAGTAGGCAGGATCGAAGAAGCGGCGGTGATTAGGCGTTGATCCAGCGCCCGGGCCGCCATGCAGAAACAGCACCGGAATGCCGTTTGCATTACCCGATTGCTCCCAATAAAGGGTATGCCGTGCATCGAGCGGGAGCATGCCGTGATGAGTCGGTTCAATTGCGGGATAAAGTTCAGTGCGGTTCATATCATCCTATTGTTTGGGTGCGATTGATTTGCCAGTTTAATGGATGCGGCGAAACTGGAAAAGCAGAACAATTGAACGCGATCTTTGCAATTTGCCCAAGGAGCGGACTTGTTAGAGTACAGCCTTGATTGATACAGTATACCTAGCCGGAGGAAACGATTATGATGCATACCCATTTAAAAGAGCGCGAAATTTCGATGCTGCGCGCGGAAATTGAAATGCTGATGACCGAGCGTCAAAGCCTGCTGAAAATAGCCGGTGCCGCAGCACAGCTTGTTGCCAAGATCGATAGTAAAACACTGCCGCAGAATGCACGTGAATGTGCCAGTGAGTTATCGGCGAGCTTGAATGAATTGACAGAAGAAACACTCAGCGATGCACTTGAAAAGGTAAGGAAGAAGTCGACCCACAGTGAATGAACCGAATCATATAACGCCATTCTCCAGGCTAGGGCTGGTCTTGACGGGCGGGGGCGCCCGTGCTGCTTATCAGGTAGGGGTTTTACGGGCAATTGCAGAAATGTTGCCACCGCATACGCATTGTCCCTTTCCAATCATTTGCGGCACTTCTGCGGGCGCCATCAATGCGGCTGGGCTCGCCATGTCGGCTATCCATTATGCGACGGGCGTCCAGCAACTGGAAGCGGTATGGAGCAATTTGCATGTCGATCAGGTTCACCGCGCTGATTTCCTGGGCGTGACCCGCAACACCTTCCGCTGTATCGGCTCGCTCTTGTCGAGCGAGTTGGCCAAAACGCCTTTCGCTTTACTGGATAATTATCCGTTAAGACAATTGCTGGGTTGCCGATTGCCCTTCCGCGGTATTCAAAGAAGTATTCGGATGGGCGCGCTCCGCGCACTGGGCGTCACGGTCTGGGGCTATACATCAGGGCAATCGGTCACTTTCTACCAAGGTGATAAAAGTATCCTGCCTTGGAGCCGCGTGATGCGAGTCGGTGTGGCGGCGCGTATCGGTATTCAGCATTTGCTGGCCTCTTCGGCCATACCTTTGATTTTTCCGGCCGTTCGCCTTAACCGCGAGTATTTTGGCGACGGCTCCATGCGGCAGCTTGCGCCACTGAGCCCCGCTCTACATCTCGGGGCGGACCGTATCCTGGTGATCGGCGTCAACAAACGAAGGGACACCCCCGTTGAGCGCGTCAAGGTCACAAGTTACCCTCCCGTCGCACAAATTGCCGGCCATATGATGAGCAGTATTTTTGTCGATAGCTTGGAAGTCGATCTGGAGCGCTTGCAACGCATCAATGAAACGTTGTCGCTTATTCCACCCGAGGCGAGAAAAGAAGGCAGCATTTCACTGCGCCCGATTAAATCCATGGTGATTTCGCCGAGCGAAAGCATCAATGAAATCGCGCGCGAGCATGCGCAATCCCTGCCGCGAACCATGCGCTATCTTTATCGCGCGGTCGGCGGGTTGGCACCCAGCGGGTCGAGATTGCTCAGCTATGTGTTGTTTGAAGCCTCTTATTGCCGCGCGCTTATCGATCTAGGTTATCGTGATACCTTGCAACAACAAAAAGAAATCCTTGATTTCATAACTCCCTCCTAAACAATATGGCATTTTCTGATCCTCAATTCTGGCTGGCGGCATTGCAAATCGTTGCAATCGATCTGGTACTCGGCGGCGATAATGCTGTGATCATCGCGTTGGCTTGCCGGAGATTACCCGAAAAGCAACGTAATTTGGGCATATTCTGGGGTGTGTTTGGCGCGATTGCCATTCGTATCATCCTGGTATTCTTCGCCATCAACCTGCTGGCGCTGCCTTATCTGAAACTGATCGGGGCAATGCTGCTGGTCTGGATCGGGATCAAGTTACTGCTGCCCGAGCCGAGCGAGCCAACGCATGAAGTCGATGCCAGCGTCTCGCTAATGGGTGCAATCAAAACCATTATCATCGCCGATGCCGTCATGAGCCTGGACAATGTAATCGGTATCGCGGGGGCTGCCAGAGGGGATCTGACGCTGGTTATTTTTGGTTTGCTGGTCAGTGTTCCGATCATCGTCTGGGGAAGTAAACTGGTAATGAAGCTGATGAATCGTTTTCCTATCGTTATTTTTATCGGTGCGGGGCTGCTTGGCTGGATTGCGGGCACTATGGCCATTACCGATAGCGTTACCATAGATTGGGTCAATGCGCATGCCGCTTTCTTGCATTGGGTCATGCCGGTTGGCATGGCGTTGACGGTGATCCTTGCCGGAAAGTGGTTGACAGCCAGGGCGCAGAAACGGGAAATCGCCCTGGTCGACCTCACGGACGATACGCCTAAAAAGTAATCGCTTGCGATGAACAACATAATTAATAGGAGTACACATCATGCTAAAAATGCTGCTGCCGATAGATGGTTCGACTGCCTGCAACAATGCGGTCAGCCAATTCATTGAATTGCTCGGCTGGTATAAAGAAGTACCGGAAATCCATTTGCTGAATGTGCAGTTTCCCTTTCATGGTGATGTTTCCCTATTCGTTGATCAGGAAAGCATCAAGCAGTATCACCTGGACGAAGGGTTGAAGGATTTGAACAAGGCGCGTGAGCTGCTGGATCAGGCGGGGATCGCCTATCAATACCATGTGGTGGTCGGGGATGCGGCAAAAATGATCGTGCAATTCGCCACGGAGCACGCATGCGATCAGATCGTCATCGGGCCACGCGGGCTCGGTACCGTCCAAGGGTTGCTGCTTGGCTCGGTTGCCAGCAAATTGATCCATCTTTCGCCGATACCCATTTTATTGATCAAATAACGGGAAATAGGCGGTATTCCCTTTCTATTGTTGAGTATGCCCTGGTGGCAAGTACGGTTAAATAGAGGGTAAGCAAGTCACCACGCCCGTCATCCGGGCAAGCTGTTGCCACGGTTGTTCGAAGCGGCTGGTGTAAGCCAGCAGGTGACAAGCTGATGCCTGACAAGCGGGCATCGTGACCCTCCTGCAAGGGGGCGTCGAGTAGCTTTGAAGCCAAGCTTTTTGAATACATACCCTATCGCCATGAACGTACAAATCGAACTCGAACCGCAAACAAATCAACTTCCTGCAATGGCCGATCAATCGCATTTCCCGCAGCGATTGGAAGCGATCATCAACAAAATCCAGGCGGTCAGCAGCCTGGATGAAATCTTCGTGGAGGTGAGCAGAGCGCTGCGCGCGCTGTTCAATGCGGATCGCCTGACCGTGTATACGCTCAGCGAGGACGGCTCGTATCTGCTGTCGCGTGTCAATTTGGGGAACGGCTGCTTACAAAACCTGCGACTGACGCTTGACGAAAACGACATCATCGCTTTTGTCAGCCTGAGTAAACAAACCCTTAATTTGAAAGATGTTTACGACCGGCAAGAATTGATCGCCGTCAATCCGCAATTGAATTTTCCGAAGGATGCCGACAAGCGAACCGGCTATCGAACCAAGGAAATGCTGTTGGCCCCCATACTCAATGCGCGTGACAACACGCTGCTGGGTCTGGTGCAAGCAGTCAACCATAACGGACAAGGTCCTTTTCCACCGCTGTACGTGGAAGGTATGAGCGCAATTTGTCAGGCATTGGCCATCGCTATCCGCCAGCGCCAGCAGCAGCAACTCCTGACAAAATCGAAATACGATTACCTGGTCACGAGCGCAGCGATCACCGCCACCGACCTCGAGCTGGCAGCGCGGCTGGCGCGCGAAAAGGGCTGCGACCTGGAAGATGTGCTGATCGACGAATTCAAAATCAAACCGGCGCAAATCGGCCAAGCTTTATCGAATTTCTTCAATGTGCGCTATGAGCCGTACCGTGCCGACCGGAATAAGCCGTTCGACGTGCTGAGAAACCTCAAACGGGATTTCGTCGAAAGCAATCAATGGCTGCCGATCGATGAAAGCAAAGAAGGGCTGGTGGTGTTGACGCTCGATCCGGAGAGACTCAAAGCGTTACGCATCGTCAATCAGATTTTTCCGCGGCATCACATTGTTTACACGGTCAGCACCGAACGGGAATTCAAAGCCACGCTGGATTTGTTTTACGGTGCAAATAACGGCGAGATCAGCAGCGTCAATATCAACGAAATGTTGTCCGATCTCGAAGACAATGTGGAAGAAGCCGTAACGGTTGACGAGACTTCGGAGGCCTCCGAAAACGAGCTCGTCAAACTGGTCAACAAGATCATCATGGATGCGCACAAAATGGGGGCTTCCGATATCCATATCGAACCTTATCCCGGCAAGGAAAAAACCAAAATCCGTTTCCGCAAAGACGGCACATTGCTGCCGTATATCGAAATTCCGGCGGGTTACCGCAATGCGTTGGTGACCCGCATCAAGATCATGTGCGATCTGGATATTGCCGAGAAGCGCAAGCCGCAGGATGGCAAAATCAAATTCCGGAAATACGCCCCGCTCGATATCGAATTGCGGGTCGCGACCCTCCCTTCCGCCGGCGGATTGGAAGACGTCGTCATGCGTATCCTGGCGGCAGGGGAGCCGATCCCGCTGGAAAAAATGAATTTTACCGCCCGTAACTTGCAAGAACTCAAATCGATCATCAGCAAACCCTATGGGCTGTTTTTCGTATGCGGCCCGACCGGTTCGGGTAAAACGACGACGCTGCATTCGGTGCTGAAACACCTCAATACGCCCGAAACCAAGATCTGGACGGCCGAGGACCCGGTGGAGATCACGCAGAAAGGATTGCGGCAGGTGCAAGTCAATGTCAAGGCAGGGCTAACCTTCGCTGCGGTGATGCGATCCTTTTTGCGCGCCGATCCGGACATCATCATGGTCGGCGAAATGCGCGACAAGGAAACCACCAGCATCGGCATCGAAGCCTCCTTGACCGGTCATTTGGTGCTGGCGACCTTGCATACCAACAGCGCACCGGAATCGGTCATCCGCTTACTCGATATGGGCATGGACCCCTTCAATTTCTCCGATGCGTTACTCGGTATCCTCGCGCAGCGGCTGGCCAAGCGGCTGTGCAAATGCAAAAAGCCGCACTCTGCCAGCCGGGAAGAACTGAAGGCGCTGTTGATCGAATATTGCGATGAACTGAAGTATCTCGAGCATTTCAAGGCGAATCCCGAAGCGGCCTACCAGGAAATCGAAAGCCGCTGGCTGCAGGAGTATGGGGGCGAAAACAAGCAAATCACCTTGTACCAGCGTGTCGGCTGCGATGATTGCAACGGTACCGGGTATGCGGGACGGGTCGCGCTGCACGAACTGCTGACCGCCACTGACGCACTGAAAAAAAATATCCAGGAACATGCGCGCGTCGCGGAAATGCTGGTAACCGGGCTGAACGACGGCATGCGCACTTTGAAACAAGATGGAATCGAGAAAGTGCTGCAAGGCATGACCGATATCCATCAGGTGCGGGCCGTGTGTATCAAGTAAGGGGCGGTCACCCTCGGGCATTGCGCTGGCGTTTGATCGAGATAAGTTTTTCCAAGGCGCTCTCCAAAACGGAACGATTATCCGCAGTGCGATGCAGGTGGAGCGAGCGAGGCATCTGGCAACATCAATACTGTGGGCGCATTTGATTCGGGATGAAACCGACGACCGCGCGCATAGGGATGATGTCCTTATCAATCCAGTCAAGCACGGGTTGGTCAAGCGGGTTGTGGGCTGGCCGTATTCCACCTCGCATCGGTGGCTAAAGCTGGGTGTTTACCCTGCGGATTGGGACTGGCGGTGCAGAAAAAGAGTTGGATTATAAAGATTGATAGCTGTGCGTCTCTGTCTTTATCGAGCGTATTGCACTAGATATTCGATAAGCACATATCTGGCGCAATGCCTGTTGGTTATTTGCGTTTTGCGCGTAGGTTGAACTCAAAGCGATACCAAGCGATAACAATGCGGTGTTTGTTTTCCGCGTCGTAAAACAAAAAACCACCCGAGGAAGTGACCTTGGGTGGTTATGTGTAGGGCAATAAGCAAAGCGCATTGCACTCGAAGTTTGGTAAGGAGCCCTCTGGTGCAATGCCCGATGGTTATTACCTTACGCGGGTTACGATGCAGCAGGCGCCGCGCGGCAATTTGCAGGTACGTGGTTGTTGCTGCCAGCGGTTCGCTGGCAGCCCCAAGTAATAGTACTACCCGCTGCACCAGGCGCATTAGGGGTGAGTACTAACGTTACACCACCAGCAGCAGCAGTAGTAGCTACAGTAATTGCACCTGTAGCAGGTGTGCAAGACATAGAAGCCACATTACCAATAGTAGCTGTGATTGCTGTCACTCCGAGGCAAGCATCTGCAGGTAAGGTGCCGCCATTAGAAGAAATATTCTCACTGACTGTAGTTTTTGCTGCAGATGCAACACTAACCGCCTCAGAAACACGAGCTCTTATTGTATAGTCCTGATAAGCCGGAATCGCCACCGCCGCCAAAATACCGATAATAGCGACAACGATCATCAACTCTATCAGGGTAAAGCCTTTTTGCATTTGTTGCATGGTGTATCTCCTTTGGTTTGAAAAATAACACGTGTCGTGTCATGAATTTAAAACGGGCCCATGTGTGCAATCATTGTTGCTAAAAAGCATGGTGCTGAGACTATAACGGCTGCCCCTGACAAAAAGTTTAGCTATAAATTGAACGATGATTTGGGCGCTATTCAGTGATTTGGTCGGCGTGAGGCAGGGCTTATCCGCCGAACACTTCTTCCCACAGTTGCAGCACGGCCATGCGTGCGTGGCTGAGGTGTTCGGCTTCGATGCGGGCGTAACCGGCCGATTTTTCTTGGGAGGTATTGCCGCCGGCCAGCTCGGGGTCGGTGTTGAGCCGCAGGCGGTGCTGCAGGCGGCGGAATTCACGGTAGGCGGTGAGCACTTGCTGGGCGGTCTCGGCCGGAATGAGGCCGAGTTCGCCGGATAGTTTCAGCAGCGCGATATTGCCGATGTTGCCGGTCAGTTGGGGATAGCGGTGCGCGTAGCCGAGCACCAGGTACTGCACGATGAATTCCACGTCGATGATGCCGCCGCGGTCATGCTTGATATCGAACAGCGGGGTGGGGTTGGGGTGCGCGTTCAGCATTTTCTCGCGCATCTTCAGGATTTCTTGCCGAAGCGGGGCGAGGTCGCGCTGTTTGCATAAAATTTCTTTGCGGACTTGTTCGAACAGGGCGCCGACTTGCTGATCGCCCGAAATGTAGCGGGCGCGTGTCAGCGCCTGGTGTTCCCAGACCCAGGCTTGTTCGTGCTGGTATTGGCTGAACGCTTCGATGGAGCAGGCCAGCAGGCCGCTGGTGCCATTGGGGCGCAAGCGTAGATCGGTTTCATACAAGACCCCGGTCGAGGTGTGGCTGGTGAGCCAGCTATTGATGCTTTGGCTCAGCTTGGTGTAAATCTCCAGCGCATCGGGGTGGTTGTCCTTGAACAGAAAGATGATGTCGAGATCCGAAGCGTAACCGAGTTCTTTGCCGCCGAGCTTGCCGTAGCCGATGATGGCGAAGGCCGGGCGGTCGCGATGCTTTTTTTTGAGCCCCTGCCAGGCGAGGTTGAGCACGTTGTCGAGTATCAGGTCGGCCAGTTCGGTGAGGTGATCGCTCAACGTTTCCAGCAGCAGCTTGCCCTCCAAATCGATCGCTAGCAACTGAAACACCTGGGCATGCTGGAAGTGGCGCAAAACGTCCATTTGCCATTCCGTAATGTTGCTCTTGGGGCTGTTGGCGTGGGTGAGTTGGTACATGAGCTCCCGCCTGAGTGCGGGCCAATCCGGCAGTTGGTAGAGGCCGCGCGGCGTGAGCAGTTGATCGAGCAGGATGGGGTGGCGGCCGAGGTAGTCGGTGGCCCATTGGCTGGCGCTGACCAGCTTGGTGATCCGCGGCAGGGTCTGCGGGTGCTCCAGCAATAAAGCCAGGTAGGCGGTATGCTGGCTGATATGCTCGAGCAGTTGCAGCATGCGCTCCAGCGTCGATTCGACCGGCGGAAATTGGGCGATCGCCTCGACCAGGATGGGCATCAGCGATTTGATCTTGCGCTGGCGGGCGGGTGGCAGTTGCTGAAAAAAATAGCTGCCATAAAATTGCTGGATTCTGGCCGAAATTTTGCCAGGTTCGGTAAAGCCCAAGGTGGTGAGCTGGCTGGTGGCGGCGGCCACTTGCGTGCTGTCATCCGCGTGCTCCTGCCAGAGGCTGGTGAGAATGTCATGCGCGGGTGATTTGCGCGGCGCGGCGAAAATGAGTTCGAAGTGCCGCGTGACGTGGCTGCGGTGGATATCGAGCTGCTGCAGAAAATCGGCAAAACTAGGATAACCCATGGCTGCCGCGATCAACGCTTGATCGAGCGGATCGTCGGGTAGATTCTGGGTTTGCTGATCGTCTAAATATTGCAGCCGGTGTTCCAGTTTGCGCAGAAAACGATAGGCGTCGATCAATTCGGTAATGGTTTGCGCGGGGATAGGCTGTTTCTGCTGCAGCCGTTGCAGCGTGGCGAGCGTGGGGCGGATGCACAAATCGGCATCGCGTCCGCCCCGTATCAATTGGAAGACCTGCGTGATGAATTCGATTTCGCGTATGCCGCCAGGGCCGAGCTTGATATTGTCATGCATTTCCCGGCGGTCCACTTCTTTGCGCAGTTGCGCGTGCAGGCTGCGCATGGCTTCGTAGGCTTCAAAATCCAGGTATTTGCGAAACACGAAGGGGCGGGTGATTTCTTCCATCAGGACGGCCGTGGCGGCGGCAGGGCCTGCGATGACCCGGCTTTTGAGCCAGGCGTGCCGTTCCCATTCCCGTCCCTGCGTGGCGAAATACTCTTCCAGCATGGCGAAGCTGATGGCCAATGGGCTGTTCTCACCGTGCGGCCGCAGTCGCATGTCGACCCGGAATACATAGCCATCTACCGTATAATCGTTGAGGCTCGCAATCAGCTTGCGGCCGAGGCGGGTAAAGAAATCGTGATTGGCAATCGCTTTTCGCCCATTGGTTTCTCCATCTTCCGGGTAGATGAAAACCAGATCGACGTCGGAGGATACATTGAGTTCGCCGCCGCCTAATTTGCCCATGGCCACGACTAACAATTGCTGTGGGGTGGCGCTTTTTTCACCGATCGGTGAACCAAACTGGTCGGGCTGAGTCAGCCAGTTATGGTACTGTTCGAGTGAACAACGGATGGTCACTTCGGCCAAGTGGGTCATGGTGGTCATGACTTCGGTCAGATCCGCCATGCCGGCCAGGTCACGGATCGCCAAGCGCAGCATAACCCGTTTGCGCAGGATGCGTAACGTGCTGCGCAGCAGGGATTCGTCCAAAGAGGCGTTTGCGCAGGCGGCATCGAGGTGGGTGAGCATTTCCTCGCGCGAAAACGGACGATGCAGATGAACCAACAGGTCATTGCGTAACGCCGGTTCGCTGTCCAGCTGGCGTTGTGCGTAGCGGCTAAAGCGCAGTGCCTGTTCGAGCTTGGCTTCTGCCGATGAGTCGACTGTGTCGATGGATGGTTTCAAGGTTAAAATAGACTCCCATAAATTTTTTGTCGATCCTGTTGATCGTTGCTTCTATATGCAAATGAGATGGTTTCTTCGCAACGGATTTCCGAATCACTAGCATGACAGGTTATGATACCTGCTAATACGCTGTTGTTGCCGAATGCCGACCTCGATCCATTGCCCATTCCAATCCCAATCCGGCTTGGTCGTTTCGACTCGCCGTATTGTGGATGCGGCTTGCAGCTTGTCTGTGCCTCATGTGTGAGGGGGTTAGGTAATTGCGGCCATAGCTCAAGGAATCGTTATGAAGTTTCGCCAGCGCTGGGTTGAGCGGCGTTAATGACGGTGTTCTGCTTCCTCTAAGTCATTTATTCCGGAATAAGACAAAGTTTTTGCCATAAGATCACTGATGATGCTTTCTTTTTTCAAGCGATCTGTTTTCGCTTTACGCTGGCTCGGGTGGGCCCTATTCGCGGTCGTCATGTCCTTCTGCTTGCTGCTGCTGTTGCTGCGTTATTGGCTATTGCCCGATATCGAGCGGTATCGCCCGCACATCGCGGCAGCGATTTCTCAGGTGGCGGGTCAGCAGATCAGTATCGAGCGGATCGATGCCAATTGGGATGGCTTGCGTCCGTATTTGCAGCTGCATGGGGTGCGCGTGCATGATCGATACGGCTCGCTGGTGCTGATATTGACTGAATTGGATGGTACGTTTGCCTGGCGGTCATTGCTGTATGGTGAATTGCGGTTTCGCGCAATCCGGATCGAGCGGCCGGTGCTGATCGTACGGCGCGACCTCGATGGCGTGCTGCATATTGCGGGGGGAATGTTCGATCAGGATGAAGCGGATACCGGTTTTTTTGATTGGCTGCTGCGTCAACGCCAATTGATCATCAATAACGCCGATGTCTTTTGGCTGGATGAGCTGCGTGCCGCGCCGGTGTTGTATCTGAATGCGGTCAGTTTGCTGATGCGTAATCAAGACGGGCTGCACCGTTTCGGTTTGCGCGCTACGCCGCCGGCTGAGGTGGCTGCGCCGATCGATATTCGCGGTGAATTTACGGGGGTTTCAGTGAGCGCCAAGGATAGATGGCGCGGCCGCTTGTTCGCTCAACTGGATCATGTCGATCTCGCGGTATTGCAAACTTGGCTGCCCTTTCCCAATAGCCTGCAATTTGATCATGGCAGCGGAGCATTCCGTGCCTGGATCGGGGTGGATAGCGAGTCTGTCACCGGCTGGACGGCCGATATGAATTTTAACGAAACGCGCCTGCACTGGGCTGGCAGCTCGCCCAAGCTCGATCTTGGGCATGTGCGCGGGCGAGTCGGCTGGAAGAAGTACGATGACGGTGAGCAATCCGGTGACGAATGGTTTGTTCAGCAACTGAGTGTTGCCATCCAAGACCGGCGATTCATCAAACCCATGAATATCACATGGCAGCGAAAAGCGGGCGGCGAGACGGATTCATTAGAAAATGCGCTGCGGATCGATGACCTGGACGTGAGTGCGCTGACATCGCTCGCGCATCATTTGCCGATCGCATCGGCCATGCAGCAGCAAATCGCGCGCTGGTCTCCTCAAGGCATCATCGACCATGCGCAGCTCGCTTGGCAAGGCGATTGGCAAGCCCCGCGCGTTTTTGACGGAAAGGTGAGTTTTCGTAAACTGGCCGTCAATCAGCTCGGCAAAATCGCTGCGGTCAGCGGAATCAGTGGCAGTATCGAAATGACCGAACAGAATGGTGCGCTCAGCCTCGATTCAGATAAGGTCAGCGTGACCTGGTCCGGTGCAGCGGGGGAGTCGATCGAATTCGACCATGTCGCCGCGCTCATCGATTGGCAGCAATTCTCGGATCTGGCGTTGACGGTGTTTGAGTTGCATCGTGTCTCGTTTGCAAATAACTACATCGCGGGGACGATGCATGGGCGCTATCAGGATCGTTCCGGTCAATCCGGCGCGATCGACCTGGGGGGGGAGCTGACTTATGCGGAAGCGGGTTATCTCAGCAGGTATTTGACCCGTCTGGTTAACCAGGAGAAACCACCCAGTTGGCTCGCCAATTCAGCGATAACGGGATGGTTGGATGATTTCCAGTTTTATGTGCGGGGCGATGTGAACCAATTGTTTGCGGGTCAGCGTCAAAGCCAAGTCGTGAAGTTTTCGACGAAAATCACCGATGCCGCCGTGAAACTGCCGGATGGCTGGCCGGCTATGACGGGAGTGCGGGCCGCTGTTTCACTCGAGGATCGCCGTTTGAAAATGACCGTGCATCAAGCAAAAGCGGGGGAGATCGCTTTAAAAAATGCGCGATTGCAGATCGAAAATATCTCCGCGCCTGATCCGGTTTTGCGGGTTTCAGGCGTGGCGGAGGGTGCGACGCAACATATCATCGATTTGGTCGAGAAGGTGCCGCTGAGTGGGCGTGCGGCGACCGGTTTTCCCAGTCTGGGCAAGGTAAGCGGCAATGGAAAATTACAATGGGAGGCGACATGGCCGTTGGGTCCACCACAAGCCGGGCGAGCCCTCGATCTACAGGGGCGCTATGAATTGATCGATAATGAAATCGATCTGGAGGATGGCTTTGCGTCGCTGAGCAAGCTCAATGGGACGCTTGCGTTCACCCAATCGACCGTATCGATCGCAGGGCTGAAGGGACAAGCGCTAGGTGGCCCCATGACAGTCGACGTGACGACATTGCCCGGCGGCGAGCTGCGCATCGCTGCGGCGGGTCAAGTCGACTTTGATCGTTTGCATGCTTTGAACCCCGGCAAACCCACCACGCCTTTGCAATTATGGTTGCAATTTCTGCGGGGGGCTACCGATTGGTCGGCTGTGTTCGATATGAGCGAAAAAGGTGTGGGCGTTAAGCTTGAATCGACCTTGGCAGGCGCTGTTTCTTCACTGCCTGGGCCGTTTTCCAAATCGGCCGCGGAAAGAGTCCCGTTCAGTTTTGTAAGAAATTTAACCGATTTAAATCAGGAGGTTTTGCAATTTCGTGTCGGTGAAATCATGACGGCCGAGATTCGGCGTACCCGTGATGAAGACGGTCACTTCATTCCCGTGCGGGGTGTGATGAGTTTTCAAACGGTACCGGAGGAGCTGCCCGTGGCCGTCATGACCAAGGTGCATGGTGCGATTTCCTCGCTGGAGTGGGATCGATGGCAGGCACTGTTCCGTCGGCATGACGAGATGGTTGCGCTATCGGGGCGGCAGGGGCGAGGGGTCAAGGCTTTGTTGACCGACCGGATTGTGTTCGATCTCGATATCGGCAGGCTCGATTTTCTGGAAAGCCGTTTCAACGCCTTCAGCTTCCGTGCGGATAAGCAGGGTTTTCTGTGGGATGCAACGGTCGTGAGCGATGAGGTGGTTGGCAAGATAGCCTGGGATGGCGGCGTAAAGCGTAAGGCGGTGGCGCGCCTAAAAAAGTTGGCCATGCCGGAAGCAGTGCCCGATCCTCATATGACCGAGGAGAAAAGGAATCAGCCGAAAAACTGGCCTACCATCGATCTCCAAGCCGAAGCGTTGTTCGCCAAAGAAAAGCCACTGGGCGAACTGATATTGTTGGCGCAGCAGCAGCGTGATGGCTGGCATATCGATAGCTTGCGCGTGACCCATGCGGACAGTTCTTTTTCGATGCAGGGTGTATGGCAGAATCAGCGTGCGCCGTTTCAGATGCAAGCCGAGATCCGATTGCAAGCCAATAATATCGGGAAATTTCTGACACGTGTAGGCTATCCAGGGCGTATTGCGCGCGGAGAGGGTAAACTGGAAGGTTCACTGACGTGGCAAGGCGAACCTTTTTCCCTTCATTTTCCTTCGTTATCTGGCAAACTGAGGGTGGCGGCGCAGCGCGGACAATTTACCAAATTCAGGCCTGGAATGAGTAAATTGCTCGGGATTTTCGATCTAAAATCCATTCCCCGCAGACTGACATTGGATTTTTACGATGTATTCAGTCAAGGTTTTGGTTTCGAAGATATATTGGGCGATGTTAAAATTGAAAATGGGGTGGCGGAAACGCATGAGTTGCAGATTGCCGGAAGCGCAGCTTACCTTGCTGTGAGCGGTGAGATAAATTTAGTGGAAGAAACACAGTCACTTCTGGTTAAAATGTTCCCTTCGCTCGGATTGGCTACGCCGGTTGTGGGCATCGCATCGATGATCGCAAATCAGTCGCTGAAAGATCCATTTGATCGTGTTTTATTTAATGAATATGCTATAACAGGAACATGGGATGAGCCCGTTGTCGTTAAATCGCAAAGTGCGCCAGAATCAAAAGAATGACGACCGGCTTGGAGGCATCTTGAACATTATGGGAACAGCAAGCCGATATCGCTTGCTCGAGGGGGAGGAGTTATCTTGAATTGCTTGAATATCTTTGTGAGCAAGATCGATTTCTTGCTTGAAGCGAACCGCTTTAATTAATGGTGCTGGAGGACGAGATGTCGAGCCATTCGGATACGTTGATGGAATCATTGTCAGAAAACGGCAATGACAATAATAGGGGGGTGCGGGTCGCGGCTGTTCAAATGGCTTCCGGACCCAGCGTTGCGGCCAATTTGGAAGAAGCGTTACGCCTAATCGAGTTGGCGGTATCGCAAGATGCAAAGCTTGTTGTCCTGCCGGAGTATTTCTGTATTATGGGGTTGCAGGATACCGATAAGCTGGAAGTTCGAGAGCAACCCGGCAATGGAATGATCCAATCTTTCCTCAGCGAGACGGCCAAGCGGTTTGGCATTTGGCTGGTTGGCGGTTCTGTGCCATTAGTGTCACACGTGCCTGATAAGATTTATAATAGCTGCCTGGTTTATGATGATCATGGCAGGCTGGTCGCCCGTTACGATAAAATTCATTTGTTCGGGCTCGCGCTGGGGAATGAACGCTTTGCGGAGGAGAGAACAATCAAGGCTGGCGACAAAGTCGTCGCGCTCGATTCACCATTTGGCCGGATTGGGCTGTCGATTTGTTATGATCTTCGCTTCCCCGAGCTTTATCGCATCATGGGAAAAGTCGATATCATCCTTGCGCCCTCGGCTTTTACGGCCATCACGGGCAAAGCCCATTGGGAAACGTTGATTCGTGCGCGTGCCATTGAGAATCAGGCGTATGTGATCGCACCTGCGCAGGGGGGGTTTCATGTTAGTGGGCGCGAGACCAATGGAGACAGTATGATCGTCGATCCCTGGGGGGGGGTCATAGATCGCTTGGCGCGTGGGCCAGGGGTTGTGGTCGCTTCGCTGGATCAAGCCTATCAATCCAGCGTCCGTGCAAGCCTGCCTGCGTTAGAGCATCGTTGCTTGTATCCATGCTAGCCTTAACCTAAATTTAATTTGAAGATGAACGAATCCTTTACTATCGCCGATCATTGCCTGCTGATGCCTTACGAGCTTGATACCAACCGGTTACATCAAGTATTTGGGCAGATGCTTGCCCATCAGATCGATTATGCAGATCTTTATTTCCAATATGGTCGTTCCGAGGGGTGGGTGCTCGAAGAAGGTATCGTCAAATCGGGCAGCTTCAATATTGATCAAGGCGTGGGTGTGCGGGCGATCAGTGGTGAGAAAACGGCATTTGCCTATTCCGATGAAATCAGTCTGAATGCTTTGGAATCGGCTGCAAAGGCAACACGCGCCATTGCGCATCAAGGCAGTGCCCAGTCTGTGCAGATCGTTAACAAGGTGGCGCGTTATCCAAGCCAATCGCTCTATCTTCCTCAGGATCCGATTTCGGCTTTCAAAGACAGCGATAAAGTCGCTTTACTGGAAAAATTGGAAGGATTTGCACGCGCAGTCGATAAGCGCGTTATCCAGGTCATGGCATCGCTGGCAGGGGAGTACGAGGTGGTCATGGTTGCGCGCAGCGATGGCTTGCTTGCGGCCGATGTGCGGCCTTTGGTGCGAATGTCGTTGCAGGTGATCGCTGAGGAGAATGGTCGGCGTGAGCAAGGTGTCGCAGGCGGGGGTGGGCGATTCGATTATGCCTATTTTACTGATGAAATTTTAGCCGATTATGCTCAAAAGGCAGTGCACCAGGCAATCGTGAATCTCGATGCAAAACCGGCCCCAGCTGGGACAATGACGGTGGTGCTGGGAAGTGGCTGGCCAGGTGTGCTGCTGCACGAAGCGATTGGTCATGGATTGGAAGGCGATTTCAACCGGAAGGGAAGTTCTGCTTTTTCTGGCCGCATTGGTGAACGTGTGGCTGCGGATGGCGTGACGGTGGTCGATGATGGTACGATTGCTCGCCGCCGTGGATCGCTCAATATCGACGATGAAGGTAACCCGACACAATGCACGGTATTGATCGAAAATGGCGTACTCCGAGGTTATTTGCAAGACAACCTGAATGCGAGACTTATGAATCAACCGCTTACCGGCAATGGCAGGCGGGAGTCGTTTGCGCATATTCCAATGCCGCGGATGACCAATACCTATATGCTTAACGGTAATAAGCATCCGGAAGAAATCATCGCATCGGTAAAGCATGGTTTGTATGCTGTCAACTTTGGAGGGGGGCAGGTCGATATCACCAGCGGTAAATTTGTCTTTTCCGCGGCCGAAGCCTACATGATCGAGAATGGAAAAGTGACTTATCCAGTCAAAGGTGCAACCTTGATTGGCAATGGACCGGATGTGCTGACGCGTGTTTCGATGATAGGCAATGATATGGCGCTCGACCCCGGAGTAGGTATGTGTGGAAAGGAAGGGCAGAGTGTGCCGGTGGGAGTGGGGCAACCGACTTTGCGCGTGGATGGGTTGACGGTGGGTGGGACAGGCGGCTGACGATTTGTTCTGAACCATTCACGCAGAACAGATGGTATTGATTCCCTTGGTTGGTTGCGCTACGGTTTGATCATTGTGTGTTGTTTTTTTGATGATTGGGTGCGATGTAAATTAATTGAAGGTGTGCCCAGGAATAGGTATAAAATCGAAAGAGTGGATGCGAGCTTAAAATAACGCGGTAAATTGGCCCACTATTTTGAACAGACGAGCGTAGATGCCTGCTGAGAGTAGCTGTATCCAGTTCAGCAGGCTGAGTTTTTTTTATTTTTCAGATAATTGATTTTTGATACCAGGATACACAAAGTATGAGTGTGGAACTAACAGGCGCCGAGATTACGGTGCGTTGCCTGCAGGAAGAAGGCGTAGATTATATTTTTGGCTATCCTGGCGGGGCAGTGTTATTTATTTATGATGAGCTTTTCAAGCAAGATAAAGTAAAGCATATTTTGGTTCGCCATGAACAAGCGGCGCTCCATGCTGCCGATGGCTATGCGCGATCTAGTCATAAAGTAGGTGTCGCTTTGGTGACGTCTGGCCCAGGCGTGACCAATGCCGTGACCGGCATCGCGACAGCTTATATGGATTCAATTCCATTGGTGATTATCAGCGGACAAGTCCCAACAGCTGCAATTGGTCAAGATGCTTTTCAGGAAGTCGATACGGTAGGGATTACACGTCCGTGTGTGAAGCATAATTT
This sequence comes from Nitrosomonas nitrosa, assembly GCF_003051105.1. Taxonomy (GTDB): domain Bacteria; phylum Pseudomonadota; class Gammaproteobacteria; order Burkholderiales; family Nitrosomonadaceae; genus Nitrosomonas; species Nitrosomonas nitrosa. The sequence continues at coordinate 168,182 of NZ_QAOO01000002.1, forward strand.
TTTGGTGAAAGATATCACTGAGCTTGCCTCAACGATCAAAAAAGCTTTTTATATCGCGTCTACAGGACGGCCTGGCCCCGTTCTGGTTGATATCCCAAAAGATATTACTCAGCAGAAGACGGTGTTTTCTTATCCCAACAGCGTCAGCATGCGGTCTTACCATCCCGAAGTCGATGACAATTCCCGGCAAGTGAAGAAAGCTGCGCAACTGATACTGGGTGCAAAACGGCCCATGGTTTACACGGGCGGGGGCGTGATATTGGATAATGCGTCGGAAGAGTTGACCAAGCTCGTGCGCTATTTGAATTTTCCCTGTACCAACACCTTGATGGGGCTGGGAGGTTTTCCTGCCACGGACAAGCGTTTTGTCGGTATGTTAGGCATGCACGGCACCTACGAAGCCAATATGGCGATGCAGTATTGTGATGTGCTGATCGCCGTGGGGGCGCGTTTCGACGATCGGGTCATCGGCAATCCTAAGCATTTTTACAGTGAAGAGCGGAAGATCATCCATATCGATATTGATCCCTCGTCGATTTCCAAGCGCGTCAAGGTGGATGTGCCTATCGTGGGAAGGGTATCTCAAGTTTTGAATGAGTTGATTACGCTCATCAAGGCGAGCAAGGAAGAGACCGATGCGCACGCAATCAAGGAGTGGTGGAAGCAAATCGATTTGTGGCGCGAGCGTGATTGCTTGCGGTATGACCGTGCGAGCGCGGTCATCAAACCACAAATGGTCGTGGAGAAGCTTTATACGGTTACGAAGGGTGATGCGTTCGTTACATCGGATGTGGGACAACATCAAATGTGGGCGGCGCAGTTCTACTCATTTGACAAACCGCGGCGCTGGATCAATTCGGGGGGGCTCGGCACCATGGGATTTGGGCTTCCTTCGGCGATGGGCGTGCAAATGGCGAATCCCAACGGCGTTGTCGCGTGTATTACCGGAGAAGCCAGCATTCAAATGTGTATACAGGAGCTATCGACCTGCAAACAGTATCAGTTACCTATCAAGATCATCAATTTGAATAATCGCTATATGGGTATGGTACGCCAGTGGCAGGAATTCTTTCATGGCAACCGCTATTCGGAATCTTACATGGACGCCCTTCCTGATTTTGTCAAGCTGGCTGAGAGTTATGGCCATGTAGGTATGAAAATTGAGAAGCCGGAAGATGTCGAAGGTGCATTGAAAGAAGCCTTTAAACTCAAAAAGCGATTGGTTTTTATGGATTTTATCACTGACCAAACGGAAAATGTGTTCCCGATGGTACCGGGTGGTAAAGGTCTGTCTGAAATGATTCTGGTGTAAGCATGCGACATATAATTTCTTTATTGATGGAAAACGAGGCGGGTGCCTTGTCTCGTGTGGCAGGGTTGTTTTCTGCGCGAGGCTATAACATTGAATCGCTGAGTGTTGCGCCGACAGAGGATCCTACTTTATCGCGTATGACGTTGGTCACAGTCGGTTCGGATGAGGTGATCGAGCAAATTACCAAGCAACTGAATAAATTGATAGAAGTCGTCAAAATTGTCGATTTGAGCGAGGGGGACCACATCGAGCGAGAGCTCATGCTGGTGAAAATAAGAGCCATTGGCGGCGACCGAGAGGAAGTGAAACGATTGGCCGATATTTTCCGCGGCAATATTATTGATGTCACCGATAAGTCATACACCATCGAACTGACGGGCACAAGCTCGAAGCTCGATGCTTTTCTCGATGCGATTGAGCGGAATATGATTCTGGAGACGATACGGACCGGCGCATCGGGTTTGGGACGTGGAGAGCGCATTCTGAAAGTATGAAAGGATAATGACTAAAAGGTGCCTTTAAAAATTCAGGGTTTTAAACAAGACGAGGCGAGAACAAAACATGTTGACGCAGCCCTATGAGGGATGGGTAAGAAAACATTTTTTGTAAGCAGCGATGAAATTGTGACGAAACAGGGATTTTTAGCGATGCCCTAAACAGGTTTATTGCCTCCGGTGCGGCGGGCAGTAAGCTTTTTTACTTTTTTTAATTTTAATGATTTATAGCGCCACCTATATATTAATCAAGAAGGAGCAGAATGAAAGTTTATTACGATAAAGATGCTGACTTATCTCTCATCAAGAATAAGAAAGTCACGATCGTCGGTTATGGTTCACAAGGGCATGCGCATGCCAACAATTTGCGTGATTCGGGTGTCGAAGTCACAGTAGGCTTGCGTAAAGGCGGCGCATCTTGGGTTAAAGCAGAAACAGCTGGTTTTACAGTAAAAGAAATTGCGCCTTCGATTCAGAATGCGGATGTGGTGATGCTATTGCTGCCTGACGAGCAAATAGCAGCGATCTATCAATCAGAAATCGAAGCCGGCCTAAAAAATAATGCGACACTGGCGTTTGCGCATGGTTTTAACATTCACTATGGTCAAGTGATTCCGCGTGAAGATCTCGATGTGATTATGATTGCGCCTAAGGGGCCGGGGCATCTGGTGCGATCGACCTATACGCAGGGCGGGGGGGTTCCTTCATTGATAGCGGTCCATCAGGATAAATCGGGCCGAGCACGTGATCTGGCGTTGTCCTATGCGGCGGCTAACGGCGGTACACGCGGTGGTGTGATCGAAACAACCTTCAAAGAAGAAACGGAAACTGATTTATTTGGTGAGCAGGTGGTGCTGTGTGGCGGTCTTACGGCATTGATTCAGGCAGGTTTCGAGACGTTGGTGGAAGCGGGCTATGCACCCGAAATGGCCTATTTTGAATGCCTGCATGAAGTCAAACTGATCGTCGATCTGATTTACGAGGGTGGAATTGCCAATATGCGCTATTCGATATCCAATAACGCCGAATATGGCGATATCTCCCGCGGGCCGCGGATTATTACGGATGAAACCAGAGCCGAGATGCGCAAGATTCTGCGTGAAATTCAGACGGGTGAGTACGCGCGGGAATTCATCCTCGAGAATCGTGCCGGTGCACCCATGCTCAAATCAAGCCGCCGTCTCGCTTCTGAGCACCCTATCGAGACGGTAGGTGCAAAATTGCGGGATATGATGCCGTGGATCAAGAAAAACAAACTGGTTGATCAAGTTAAAAATTAGCAAGTTAAAAATTAGCGGCGGAAAACGCGCGGGGGAATTATCTCAGCATTTCTTCCCAAGATTGATTTAGAATATTAATTTTATCAACCCGATATCGTTATTCCGATATCGGGTCCGTCTTCTCAAGAATTTACTCATGTCATCTTATCCTCATCCTATCATAGCGCGTGAAGGCTGGCTTCATATCGCGATCGCATTTTCAGTGGCATTACTGGTTCAGTTAACATTCGGTTGGTTGTGGGCATTACCCTTCTGGTTGGTGGCGCTGTTTGTGTTACAGTTTTTTCGTGATCCGCCGCGTGCCATTCCACTCCAAGCCAATGCCGTGCTCGCACCGGCAGATGGGCGCATTGTTGCCGTGGAAAAAACGCATGACCCTTTTCTTAACCGGGATGCGGTCAAAGTGAGCGTATTCATGAATGTATTCAATGTTCATTCCAATCGTAGTCCTGTTGACGGTGTGCTGCGTGACCGCTGGTATTTCCCAGGTAAATTTCTCAACGCTAGCTTATCCAAGGCCTCACTCGAGAATGAGCGCAACGCTCTTTGGATAAAAACAGAGAAGGGAGTGGATGTGACTTGCGTGCAGGTGGCGGGGTTGATTGCGAAGCGTATTTTGTGTGATAGCAAACCCGGTGATCATCTATCACGCGGGCAACGTTTTGGATTCATTCGTTTTGGTTCGCGCGTTGATGTTTATCTTCCACCGGAAACCAAAATCAATGTCAATATTGGCGATAAAGTCTACGCAACCTTGACGATACTCGGAGAGTTACGTGGTTAATTCGATTTTCAATGTTGTTACTACCTAGCAAATTGATAATAGACTTCATGGCTATTTTTCGAGTTAACTTTACCCCGCCCTGGTACAGGGCTCGCTGATCATTCCGAATATATGCATGAGCCGAATTCAACACGTTTTGTGCTGAAATCCCGACTGAGACGGCGGGGCATTTATTTATTGCCCAATCTGTTTACCACTGCGGCATTGTTTGCAGGCTTTTTTGCTATCGTGCAAGCAATGAATGACAACTTCGAGTATTCCGCGATTGCAATTTTTGTCGCAATGGTATTGGATGGTCTGGATGGACGGGTCGCGCGTCTCACACATACGCAGAGCGAGTTTGGTGCCGAATACGATAGCCTGTCGGATATGGTTTCGTTCGGGGTTGCGCCGGCGCTGGTCGTCTATGCCTGGGCATTGAAAGACTTGGACAAATTGGGTTGGATTGCTGCCTTTATCTATTGTGCCTGTGCTGCGTTGAGGCTCGCCCGTTTTAACACCAATATCGAGGTTGTCGATAAACGCTACTTTCAGGGGTTGCCTAGCCCGGCTGCGGCTGCGTTGATTGCCGGATTGGTGTGGGTTGCGTTGGATTTTCAAATAGCAGGGGTGGACATCAAGTGGATAGTATGGGTCGTTACTTTGTTCGCTGGGCTGACGATGGTCAGCAATTTGCCCTACTATAGCGGTAAGGAATTTAATTTACGAAGGCGCATGCCCTTTGTTTCAATTCTGATATTGTTGTTGTTCTTTTTTGCATTGATTCCGAGTCACCCACCGGTCGTGCTATTTGGATTGTTCTCGCTCTATGCGCTATCTGGTTACTTCATGAAATTATGGCAGTTGCGAAAAAGCAAAAATAACGATGGCACGCAAAACCAGGATGGTGCTGAATGATCTTGTTATTGCGGAAATGCCGAAAACGTTTTATATTCTTCGCTATGAAACCTTTTGCGGCTCATAATCTAGTTTACCTTAACTTCTCTTCACTGGCCTTATTGCATTTAATGGGCTTTCTGCTGCGCCCTGGGCGCTGACATTTACTATCTTATTCACTTTTTCTTGTTGATAAATTAAAAAATTCGAAAATCGAATTTTTTAATTACCGTACCGTAACTTAGACTTCATTCGTTGGAGAAGATGATGCGAGATCATTTGATTATTTTTGATACAACCTTGCGTGATGGTGAGCAAAGCCCGGGTGCATCCATGACAAAAGAGGAGAAGGTGCGTATTGCCCGGCATCTTGAGCGCATGGGCGTCGATGTCATTGAGGCGGGATTTCCGGCAGCTTCCAATGGGGACTTCGAAGCTGTCAAAGCGGTAGCAGATGCAGTTAAGGATAGTGTCGTTTGCGGGCTCGCGCGGGCCATTGAAACGGATATCAATCGAGCAGGCGAGGCTTTGCGTGGGGCAAATGCTGCACGCATCCATACCTTTATTGCGACTTCCCCCATTCACATGAAGAATAAATTGCGCATGTCGCCAGAGCAAGTGATCGAGCAGGCAGTTAAAGCAATCAAGTGGGCGCGCCAGTACACAGACAACGTTGAATTTTCGCCTGAAGATGCGGGACGATCGGAGATTGGTTTTCTTTGCCGCGTTTTGGAAGCCGTTATCGATGCGGGCGCGAAAACAGTGAATATTCCCGATACCGTCGGCTATACCATGCCCGAGCAGTTTGGCCTGCTCATCCGCACGCTGCGAGAGCGTATTCCGAATTCGGACAGGGTGATCTTTTCCGTACACTGCCACAATGATCTCGGCTTGGCTGTGGCTAATTCATTATCAGCCGTTATGAATGGCGCCCGGCAAGTAGAGTGTACGATCAATGGATTGGGTGAGCGCGCGGGTAATGCTGCACTTGAAGAAATTGTCATGGCGGTGCGGACTCGGCAGGATTATTTCCCGTGTGATACACGGATCGATACCACCCATATTGTTCCGGCGAGTAAATTGGTTTCGGGCATCACTGGTTTTCCAGTGCAGCCAAATAAAGCCATTGTGGGGGCCAATGCATTCGCTCATGAATCGGGCATTCATCAAGACGGTGTGCTCAAGCATCGCGAGACCTATGAGATTATGCGGGCGGAAGATGTTGGTTGGGGGGCCAATAAATTATTGTTGGGAAAACATTCTGGCCGGAATGCGTTTCGCAGCCGTTTAAAAGAATTGGGGATTGAGCTTGAATCGGAAGAAATGCTGAATACGATGTTTATGCGCTTTAAGGATTTGGCAGATAAAAAACATGAGATATTTGATGAAGATTTGCATGCGTTGGTCTCAGATGAAGTGCATACGCCGGAGGAGCATTTTCGGTTGCTTTCGCTGGTTGCGCATAGTGAAACAGGAGAAGTGCCATTTGCGCGCGTGGTCATCGCTGATGGCAGCAATGAGTGCCATGCCGAGTCGGAAGGAAGTGGCCCGGTTGATGCAACCTATCGGGCGATTGAGAAGATCCTGAATAGTGGTGCTGAACTGCAATTATTTTCAGTCAATAACATTACCAGTGGTACGGATGCGCAAGGCGAAGTAACGGTCAGATTGCAAAAATCCGGAAGAATCGTCAACGGCCACGGCGCGGATACGGATATTGTCGTTGCATCCGCTAAAGCGTATTTGAGCGCATATAACAAGTTGTATAGTAAACTGGAAAGAGCTCACCCACAGGTTTGATCAGAATGAAGCGCTTTTTCTTTTATTTTATTCTACTGGTAACGCTTCTGCCGATAGGGGTGTCAGCAGAAGCATTTCAGTTCAGATTTGAAGACAGCAAGGGAAAAGTGCATCGGCTGAGTGACTATAAAGGGCAATGGGTTCTGGTCAATTTCTGGGCGACCTGGTGTCCTCCCTGTCTGGAGGAAATCCCTGATTTGGTTGCACTTTATAAAGAGCGGCAAGATATCATGGTCATCGGTATCGCAATGGATTACGAGGATAAGGAGACTGTGATGGAATATGCTCAGGCTTTGTCCATTCCTTATCCGGTTGTATTGGGAAGCAGAGAGATCGCTTCACAACTCGACGAATTATCGATGTTACCGAGTACCTATCTATTCGATCCCGATGGTAAGCCCGCAGCGAGAAAAGTTGGATTGCTTACGCGTGAGGATATCGAAGCATTTATTCGGCAATATTAATTTAGAGGTTGGCATAAGGGTGCCTCTTGAAATTCGGGGTTTTGAACAAGACGGGGCGAGCACAAAAAAATGTTGACGCAGCCTTTGATGGATAGGGTAAGAAGCCATTATTTTGTTTTTTTGTGAATGGCAGCGATGTATTGTGACAAATTTTGGATTTTGAGTGACGCTCCTAAGAGTAGTCGAAAGCTTAATTTCTTGCGATCTCCTGAGAATCGGTGTAATGCCAGTTTTTACGCCAAGCATTAAAAACAAGCTCGGGATAGGTTGCCTGGCCGAGACTGCCGTTATATCTACCGAGTGCGCGAAAATAATCACCCTTCTCAATGTCGAGGTAGTGACGCAAGATCGTGCAGCCATAGCGTAAATTGACACGCAGGTGAAAAAGATTATGTTCTTTGCTGCCAATGGTGTCGATCCAGAAGGGCATGACTTGCATGTAGCCACGGGCACCCGCGGTTGAGATGGCATATTTTCTGAAGCCGCTTTCAACCTGGATAATGCTCAAAACTAATTGTGGATCCAGGCCTGCGCGCGTGGCTTCATAATGGACGGTAGTGAGAAATTCCTCACGCTCTTCTTGATCAGGCATGCGTTTTGCCAATCGTGCTGACATGGTGGCGAGCCACACTTTGCTTTCTGTTTCAGATATAGTGATGAAATGCGAGATAGCCTGATCGCTCACGGCTTTTTGCAAGACCGTTCGTGTGCTGGCGGACATCGGTTCGTACATCTGCGGCCCCCCCTGTACGATCGGGGGCGCAAATAATGCAATGAAGCATATTAATTTCCACATAGTGTTGTGGTGATAAATGTCATGATGTCTTTCATAGGGATCATCTGCGATTGTTTGTCACAGCGTCCGCGGTATTCAAACATACCCTCTTTTAGACCTCGCTCACCGATCACTAGCCGATGAGGGACGCCAATCAATTCCATATCGGCAAACATGACCCCAGGACGCTCATCGCGGTCGTCCAGAAGCACTTCAATTTGAGCGGCAGAGAGCGCATGATAGAGTTTGTCTGCTTCGGCCTGTATTTGTGGATTTTTTTTCAAACCGATAGGAATGATAGCAAGCTGGAAGGGGGCAATTGCGACCGGAAAGATGATACCGTGATCATCATGATTTTGCTCAATCGCAGCAGCTACGATGCGTGATACACCAATACCATAACAACCCATTTCCATTGCTTTTGCCTGCCCTGTTTCATCCAGGTAGGTCGCTTTCATTTTTTCAGAATATTTTGTGCGTAATTGAAAGATGTGTCCGACTTCGATACCCCGGCAAATTTCCAGTGTTCCTTTGCCATCGGGTGAAGGGTCGCCAGCGACGACATTGCGGATATCGAAAATATGATTAGGCAATGTCAAATCACGCTCAAAATGAACGTGAGTAAAATGAAAACCTTCTTCATTGGCCCCACAGACGAAATCGCTCATTTCCATTACCGCTTTATCCGCAATAACGCATTTTTCGAGATCGACGGGTCCAATATAGCCCGGTTTGCAGCCCATTTCTGCTAAAATCCTGTCTTCGGTTGCCAATTCGAAATTACTCAAGAACGGAATTTTTCTAAGTTTCGTTTCATTTAATTGATGGTCGCCACGCAGTAGTAATAGATAAAATTGGTTATCGGCAGTAATCGCCAAGGTTTTTACAGTTTTTTGAATAGGAATACCCAGGAATTCTGCAACATCTGCGCATGATTGTTTGCCGGGTGTGGCGGTTTTTTGTTTAGGATCGCCGGGAGCGTCGCGAGGTTTATCAGAAGAAAGGCTTTCAGCCATTTCGATATTGGCTGCATAATCCGAGTTTGGACAGAAAACAATTGCATCTTCGCCTGAGTCCGCGAGGACATGGAATTCGTGAGAGCTGCTGCCGCCCATTGCTCCTGTGTCGGCAGCCACAGCCCGAAAATTCAGACCAATACGAGTAAATATTCGGCTATAGGTATCGTGCATCAACCGGTAGGTTTGTTCCAGACTTGGTAAATTGGTATGAAATGAATAGGCATCTTTCATGATAAACTCGCGTGCTCTCATGACACCGAAACGAGGGCGGATTTCATCGCGAAACTTGGTCTGGATTTGGTAAAAATTCAGGGGTAGCTGGCGGTAGCTTTTGATTTCCTTACGTGCAATATCGGTAATCACTTCTTCATGGGTTGGGCCGAAGCAATAGTCATGTTGGTGCCTATCCTGAATTTTCAGCATTTGTGGCCCAAAAAGCTCCCAGCGCGCTGTTTCTTGCCATAGCTCTGCAGGTTGAACCGCAGGCATTAATAGTTCGATTGCGCCGCTGTTGTTCATTTCTTCGCGAATGATACGTTCAATTTTACGGAGCACCCTCAACCCTAAGGGCATCCAGGTATATAGCCCACTGCCTAGGCGTTTAATGAGCCCCGCTCGTAGCATCAACTTGTGGCTGATTAATTCTGCTTCTGCAGGAGCTTCTTTGAGCGTTGAAATAAAGAATTGAGAAACACGCATTATTGATTCCGTTTGTTTTATCGTTATATTAGAGGTGGAGAGCAGCCATTTTACCTTGAAAAAATAACCATCAATGCGGTTTAAGCGCTGTTACGGCCTATCATATGCGCAAAAGTTTGTGAGAAATGAGGAAATTAAAAGGTGAGAAGTGCCGTTTTTTTATTTTATTTTATGATAGCTTTTAATCTGAGAGAAAGTATGGAAAAATGGCTGATAATTGACGTATCAAATGACGGATGAATCAAATGATCGACCGTAACGGATATCGTCCGAATGTGGGTATTATTTTATTGAATTCGAAAAATGAAGTTTTCTGGGGGAAACGCGTCAAGCAAGATTCTTGGCAATTTCCTCAGGGGGGCATTAAATCGGGTGAGACCCCAACGCAGGCGATGTATCGAGAGTTAACAGAAGAGGTGGGGCTGCAGCCTTATCATGTAGAGATATTGGGGCGTACCCGGGAATGGTTGCGCTATGAGGTTCCTGAATGTTGGATAAGACGGGAATGGCGCAGAAGTTACAAAGGCCAGAAACAAATTTGGTTTTTACTGCGGTTGCTGGGGCGTGATAGCGATGTATCGCTCAGAAAAAGCCCTCATCCTGAATTTGATGCTTGGCGTTGGAATCGATATTGGGTAGAGTTGGATTCGGTTGTCGAGTTTAAGCGTCAAGTTTATCGACAGGCACTCATAGAATTATCACGCTTACTTGATTGTGACATTGGGCAAGGCAGTGATTATGGTTATGGAGAAGATGAGCAGAGTGCTTCTAAGGTTGCTGTCACTTCCGTGAAAACGCAAAAGTGATTGTTAAGTGAGTAGCATAAATGGCTAACAACAAATGAATGTTAGCTATTTTTTTTGTAAAATTTTATTGGGTAATACACATTGGATTAGGGCGTAATCGGCTGCGCCATTACAGCCGTTTTTTTTTAGGAGATTCTCAATGGTGATGCGTACGCTAGCTGCTTCGCTATTATCAATTGGCGTGATAGTTACGTCGATGCAAGTATCTGCTGCAAATGAACCGATTCAACCCATTAAACCAGTAAAGCCAGAAAATGCGGAATTGGTTGAACTCGGGAAAATGTTGTTTTTCGATCCTCGTTTATCCAAATCAGGCTTCATTTCGTGTAATTCCTGCCATAACCTGAGTATGGGAGGTACAGACAATATTAAAACTTCCATTGGTCATAAATGGCAGCAAGGACCAATCAATGCACCTACGGTGTTGAATGCGAGCATGAATCTAGCCCAATTCTGGGATGGCCGGGCAAAAGATTTGAAAGAGCAAGCTGGTGGGCCTATCGCTAACCCAGGTGAGATGGCTTCGACGCATGATATGGCTGTCAAAGTGATCAAATCGATTCCTCAATACCAGGCACAATTCGATAAAGCGTTCGGTTCGAAGGAAGTGGATATCGACCGTGTGACGACTGCAATTGCTGCTTTCGAGGAAACGCTGGTTACACCCGACTCCCGCTTTGATAAGTGGCTGGAAGGTGATAAAGATGCGCTGACGAAAGAGGAATTGGAAGGCTATAAGCTATTTAAGAGCAGCGGCTGCACAAAATGCCATAATGGTCCGGTAGTTGGCGGTAATTCATTCGAAAAAATGGGTGTCTATAAACCTTACAAAACAGATAATCCCGCAGTCGGCCGTATGGAAGTGACTGGTAAGGAAGATGACCGTTTCGTATTTAAAGTACCTACATTACGGAATGTGGAATTGACCTACCCTTATTTTCATGATGGAGGCGCGGCTTCACTGGAGGAAGCCGTCGAAATCATGGGTAAGTTACAAGTAAATCGTGAATTCAATAAAGAAGAGATTGCCAACATTGTGGCATTTCTAAAAACATTGACTGGCAAACAACCTGATTTCAAATTGCCCATTTTGCCACCATCCAATAACTCAACACCAAAACCTCAACCTTTTGAATAAAAGGTTTTTAGGGGTGGGGTTGCCTTATAATAATTAAATTCGAGATATTTTCTGGTTGACCCAGGCTGTAGTCGGTCTGGGTAGTTTTTTTTGTAAATTTATTTTTGACCAGCAAATTATTCTTGAGCCTGGAGAATTCCATGGTCAACTTCCTAATTTGATCTGCCTCTTGCCGAAAGAGAGGGAATTGTCTTTCGGGTTCCATTGCCAGCCTCATTGTCTTGAGCATTGAATCATCGAATTCCTGTATCATCAATCGCCATTACAATATTTTTTATCTTTGGGCTGATTCTGAGGGAAATGGAGTATGCGTAATTACGCTATATTTTCGATAGGCTCACAATTCCTCTGGTGTGGGTGATAAAATCGGTAACCAATCTTCCATGCATTTATATTCTCAACTCTATCCTGTATCTCTTTAGCCCCATGAGGAACGATTATCTCGAAAGAATTCTTACTGCGCGCGTTTATGATGTCGCTGTAGAAACACCCCTTGAGGAGGCGACCAATCTCTCAGCACGTATCCATAATCGAGTTTTTCTGAAACGAGAAGATGTGCAGCGTGTGTTTTCGTTTAAATTGCGCGGTGCCTACAACAAAATGGCGAACCTATCATCCGCAGCGCTGAAACGGGGCGTGATCGCGGCTTCTGCAGGTAATCATGCGCAAGGGGTCGCCTTGTCTGCGCAAAAGCTGGGTTGTTCAGCCACCATTGTGATGCCAGTCACCACGCCCCAAATCAAGATTAATGCCGTGATGGCGTTAGGTGCGACAGTATTGCTTCATGGTGATTCCTATAATGATGCCTATGAGCATGCATTAGAGCTTACGCAGCAGGAACAGGCAACTTTTGTGCACCCTTATGACGATCCTGATGTGATTGCCGGGCAGGGGACAGTAGGGATGGAGATTCTTCGTCAGCAAGGAGGTGACATCCATGCCATCTTTGTTCCCATTGGCGGGGGCGGGCTTATTTCAGGGATAGCGGCATATGTAAAGAGGCTCTATCCTGCGATTAAGATTATCGGGGTAGAACCGACTGATTCAGATGCCATGTTTCGATCCCTACAGAAAGGGCGCCGTGTGAAGCTTGCACAGGTAGGGTTATTTGCTGATGGTGTGGCGGTCAGACATGTCGGCAAGGAGACTTTTCGATTATGCAGAGAGTTTGTGGACGAAATCCTGCTGGTAGATTCAGATGCTATCTGTGCGGCCATAAAAGATGTATTTGAAGATACGCGCGCCATTCTTGAGCCATCAGGCGCACTCTCCGTAGCAGGGCTCAAAGCATACGTGGAGCGCGAAAAACTTATTCATAGCACGTTGGTTGCTGTCGCATCGGGTGCCAACATGAATTTTGACCGACTACGTCATGTTTCAGAGCGTGCTGAGTTAGGTGAGCAGCGCGAAGCCGTGATGGCCGTCACCATTCCGGAAGAGCCTGGGAGTTTCAAGAAATTTTGTTCGCTATTAGGGGCGAGAAGTATTACCGAGTTCAATTATCGTTATGCTGATCCGAAAGAAGCCCATGTTTTCGTTGGTGTCTCAGTGCATAATCGTGAAGAAGCAGATCAGTTGATCAAGAGTCTGGAAGAAAGTGGATTACGCACAGAAGATCTTAGTCATAATGAAATGGCAAAATTGCATATTCGTCACATGGTAGGCGGGCGTTCAAGAGATGTGAAGAATGAAATTATTTATCGATTCGAATTTCCCGATAGACCAGGTGCCTTGATGAACTTTCTTAATAATATGAGTCATTTGTGGAATATCAGTTTATTTCATTATCGTAATCATGGAGCTGATTTCGGCCGTGTGCTGGTCGGTATGGAAGTGCCATCCAGTGAGAAAGCTGATTTTAAGCATTTTCTGGATAACCTTGGTTATCGATATTGGGATGAAAGTAGTAATCCAGCTTATAAATTATTCTTGGGATAAGCAAGTTTGATCGTTTCAAACACCTCATGATTTATTTTTTTAAGTCATCCGGCGCCAAATAGTAAGGATGAAGAATAATGGCGACCGCTATTGACTTGCCTCGTTTTGTGATTACGTAAAATCGTGTTAAGTTGGAATCTGAGTATTTTTTGTATCAAAATTGTCCACTACGATTCATCACTTATATTTTTTTCAAGTTTTCCCCTTGCATTTGTTGACATCCAGTTGCAATATCTATTACCTACAAACGGTATATTTCGATAATCCTGTCGGTTGGAGGTGAGCTCATTAAGTAATAAAGTAAGAATTAAGTAGGCGTCTCATCTAATAATTAAAACGAGAATTAAAAATAGAAACAAAAATAGGGGGGGTATTCATGAGTGCAAAGGGGCAATTATTACAAGATCCATTTTTAAATATCTTGCGGAAGGAACATATTCCTGTATCCATTTATTTGGTCAATGGCATTAAGTTGCAGGGGCATATTGATTCGTTTGATCAATATGTCGTGCTATTAAAAAATTCAGTTACACAAATGGTGTACAAACATGCAATTTCTACTGTGGTCCCGGCAAGAGCTGTAGCCATTCCTATCGAGGCGCCTACTGTACGTGATGCTTGATTCTGGAGGGATAACGCCAAATGAGAGTAATAGCGCAGTATTAGTAGGTCTAGATTTTGGTGATGACAATGGAGAGCGCTTAGAAGAGTTGCGTCAGCTTGCCATTAGCGATCAACTTAAAGTTTTGGCTGTCGTCAAGGGGAAGCGTTCTCGGCCCGATCCAGCTACCTACGTAGGAAAAGGAAAAATAGATGAGATTCGTCTGCTTCTGAGTGAAACAAGCGCATCTTTAGTCATATTCAATCATGAGCTTTCTCCTATTCAGCAACGAAATTTAGCGGAGCAACTCCAGTGTCGAGTCATTGATCGTACCAGTCTGATCTTGGATATTTTTGCGCAGCGTGCTAAAAGCCGAGAAGGCAAATTGCAAGTTGAGCTCGCTCAGTTGGAGTATCTTGCTTCACGTCTAGTGCGGGGCTGGACGCACTTGGAAAGGCAAAAAGGGGGGATTGGGCTGCGTGGCCCGGGAGAAACTCAGCTTGAAACTGATCGGCGCTTATTGGCTAAAAGAGTAAAATTTTTGAAAGAAAAACTGAAAGTGCTCCAGCGCCAGCGAAATGTTCAAAGGCGTGCCAGGCAGCGCTCCAAAGTGATGACGCTATCCATTGTGGGTTATACCAATGCGGGTAAATCAACTTTATTTAATCGTTTAACGCAGGCGCAGTCTTATGCGGCTGACCAGCTATTTGCTACGCTCGATACGACGACTCGAAAATTATTCATTCCAAACTGCGGCTACGTCGTTATTTCTGATACAGTGGGTTTTATACGTGAGCTACCTCATACATTAGTTGCGGCTTTCCGCGCAACGTTGGAAGAAACAGTGCAAGCTGATATGCTATTGCATGTTGTTGATGCAGTGAGTCCTGTTCGTGATGAGCAAATCAGAGAGGTCAATAAACTGCTGAAAGAAATTGGTGCAGATAATATTCCACAAATTTTGATCTTCAATAAGATCGATTGTGCGGAATCGAATCGTGCTGCAAGTTACGTCCGAGATGAGTATGGTAGAATAGCGTGTATTCGATTAAGTGCTAAGACCGGTGAAGGGCTAGATTTCGTTAAAATAGCCCTCGCGGAAGCAATTGCGCAGAGTTCTGTAGAGTCAAGAGAGCGCTTCTTAGAAGTTGGAATTTGAGCAATAGCAGAGCTACGGCTTTTTTAGAACGAAAGAAAGGATTAAATTATCATGGGATTAAACGATCCTCAATGGGGAAGAAGAAAAGGCAATTCTAGCCCACCAGACCTGGATGAAGTGTTGCGTAACATCAGCAAAAAGATCAACGATCTTTTTGGCCGTAAAGGTGGCGGTGGCAGTGGTAACGAGGAAAGGCCAGGGGAAGAAGGCCCCAGAAGGCAAGGTAGCGGTAGTATCGTTGTCTTGATTTTCCTGTTGCTTGGTGTGTGGTTAGCCAGCGGCTTTTATATTGTTGATGAAGGTCAGCGAGGTGTCGTGCTGCGGTTTGGTAAACACGTGGATACGACGCAAGCAGGTTTGCGTTGGCATATACCTTATCCAATTGAAAAGGTAGAGGCCGTTAACGTAAGTCAAGTGCGTACGGTAGAAATTGGGTATCGAAATAATGTACGAAGCAAAGTGTTGAAAGAATCGCTAATGCTGACGGATGATGAGAACATCATTGATATTCAATTTGCGGTCCAATACATTTTGAATGATCCTGAGAATTTCCTATTCAATAATCGTGATCCTGATAGTGCCGTATTACAAGTTGCGGAGTCTGCTATTCGTGAAGTGATCGGTAAAAGCAAGATGGATTTTGTTCTGTACGAGGGACGTGAGGAAGTTACCGCTCGAACAACCGAACTCATGCAGACCATATTGGATCGTTACGAAATCGGGATCACGGTCAGTCGGGTTACCATGCAGAATGCGCAGCCGCCTGAACAAGTCCAGGCCGCTTTTGATGATGCGGTAAAAGCGGGTCAAGACAGAGAACGGCAACGTAATGAAGGTCAAGCGTATGCGAACGATGTCATACCAAGAGCGCGCGGTGCGGCAGCACGCTTAATGGAGGAAGCCAGTGGTTACCAGCAACGCGTGATATCTAGCGCAGAGGGTGATGCCAGCCGTTTCGAGCAGATACTTGTCGAATATAGCAAGGCTCCTGGCGTGACGCGTGATCGCTTGTATATAGACATGATGCAGCAAGTGCTTTCCAATACCAGTAAAATTCTAATAGATCAAGAGGGCGGCAATAATCTGCTTTATCTGCCACTGGACAAATTAATTCAAATGGATGGAAGCGTACAAAGACAGCCCATGACGATGCAAACTCAAACAATTCAAGAAACGCCTGATGTAAATACACGAACACGCGAATCATTCCGCAGCCGTGAACGGGAGGTAAGATAACATGGGGAAATTATCATCAGTTTTATCAGGTATAGCTGCAGTACTGATTTTGGTGGCAAGCACCGCTATCTATATCGTTGATGAGCGAGAGCAGGCGATTTTGTTCCAATTGGGGGAAGTGATCGATGTGAAAACTGAACCGGGATTGTATTTTAAATTGCCTATTGCTCAGAATGTTCGTTACTTCGACCGCCGAATTCTTACGATGGATACCGAAGAACCGGAACGTTTCATTACTTCGGAAAAGAAAAACGTTTTGGTGGATCTGTTCGTGAAGTGGCGTATTGTCGATGTGAAACAGTATTACATCAGTGTGCGTGGTGATGAGACACTCGCAAAAACGCGTTTATCGCAAACTGTAAATTCGAGCATGCGTGATGAGTTTGGTAATCGTACCGTCCATGATGTGGTATCTGGTGAACGGGATCGTATTATGGAAATTATGCGCCAGAAAGCGAATGTCGATGCTCAGAAAATCGGTGTCGAAGTCGTTGATGTCCGCTTGAAACGTGTCGATTTGCCACAAGAAGTCAGTGAGTCGGTGTATCGAAGAATGGAAGCAGAACGGAAGCGGGTGGCCAATGAATTACGTTCAACAGGTGCTGCTGAAGCTGAAAAGATTCGAGCAGATGCCGATCGGCAACGTGAAGTGATTCTTGCAGAGGCCTATCGTGAAGCTCAAAAAATCATGGGGGAAGGGGATAGTCAGGCAGCGGCTATCTATGCCAGTGCTTTTGAGAAAAATTCTGAATTCTATACCTTCTACCGAAGTATGGAAGCTTATAAGCAGTCCTTCAAGAATAAAACGGATATGCTGGTGATAGAACCGAATTCTGAGTTTTTTAGATATCTGAATAGTACAAATACAAAAGCTAAGTAAAATTAATATCTTATTTGCCACTTTTCATTTTTCTAGGAAAATTGATCTGATAAAGTAATAGCATTCATTTTAGAGAATGCTATACCGTCAAGAAATTAGTCGGAGATATGTTATATGTGGGATACCTTTCTAATGGCCATTGCATTGATGTTGGTATTGGAAGGTATTCTGCCTTTCACTTTCCCCAACGCATGGCGCGATACGTTTAGAAAGCTCGTTGAACTAGACGATGGTCAAATACGTTTTATTGGCTTGACGTCAATGGTGATAGGGCTGATAGTGCTTTATTTCGTTAATTAAATTCTTGTAATAACCCCTTTTTTAGCTGAACGGTTAATAGTTCGTAAGAATGCGTAATTGGCTTCTTCCTGAATATATCGAGGATGTTTTACCCTCCGAAGCGCTACGTATTGAAAAAATGCGTCGGCGTGTTTTGGATCTACTCCTTGTCCATGGCTATCATTATGTAATTCCTCCCCTACTTGAGTATGTGGAATCCTTGTTATCGGGAAGTGGAAGCGATATGGATCTACGTATGTTCAAGGTATTGGATCAGCTGAGTGGCAGAATGATGGGGCTGCGTGCGGATATTACACCGCAAACAGCCCGAATCGATGCGCATTTATTGAATGCCAAGGGAGTGACTCGGTTATGTTATGCCAGCAGCGTATTACATACTGTGCCCTGTGAAATTACGCGTACCCGGGAGCCTTTTCAAATCGGGGCTGAGTTATATGGTCACGCCGGTTTGGAAAGCGATCTCGAGATTCAGCGCTTAATGCTGAAATGTTTGATGATATCGGGTATAGATAAAATTCATCTTGACCTTGGTCATGTGGCCATCTTCCGCAGCCTGATCAGGGACACGGGTGTGCTCCCGGAATTTGAGGTGGATTTGTATAATGTTTTGCAAACTAAAGATACTGCGGCATTGAAAGAGTTGTTATCCACAGGGCTCGATAAGCGGTTAGATCGGCATACGCGAGATGCTTTAATGCTACTGCCTGAGTTGTATGGTGATAAAAAAATCTTGATCGAAGCACGCAAAATGCTTCCTGGTTACCCAGAAATCGAAAATGCGCTCCATCAGCTTACGGTGATTGAGGATGAATTAAAAAGCTATGTGAATACGATTACTTTCGACTTGGCCGATTTACGTGGCTACCACTATCACACGGGAATGGTATTTGCTGCCTATGTGCAGGAAAGTGCTAATGCAATCGCCTTGGGTGGCCGTTACGATGAAATTGGCAAGGCTTTTGGAAGAGCACGGCCAGCTACGGGATTTAGTATGGATCTGCGAGAACTGTCGAGACTAACACGACTGGAGGATTGCCCTAAGGCGATTTTGGCGCCTTATAAAAGGGATGACGAAGCGCTCGACAAAACAATGGAACGGCTCCGAGCCGAAGGCCATATCGTTATAACGGACTTACCAGGAAATGAAATTGAAGAAGATCCCGCCTGCTATGATAAGAAGCTAATCTTTCATAATGGTGTATGGGAAGTTGTGGATATTTAGATCACCTGTATACATCGAGAGAAAAGATTCTAAGATATGGCCAAGAATGTTGTAGTAATTGGAACTCAATGGGGGGATGAAGGAAAGGGCAAAATTGTTGATTGGTTAACGGATCATGCCGCGGGGGTTGTGCGATTCCAGGGGGGGCACAATGCCGGTCATACACTGGTCATCGGCGATAAAAAGACCATTCTGCACCTTGTTCCCTCGGGTATTTTGCGCGAACATGTCATCTGCTATATCGGCAATGGCGTTGTCTTGTCTCCGCAAGCGCTGCTAGAAGAAATCGATATGCTTGAGAAAGCAGGCATTGATGTCTGTCAGAGACTAAGAATTAGTGAAGCTTGTCCACTGATCCTCCCCCATCATATCGCTTTAGATAATGCGCGTGAAGCAGCAAGAGGCTCGGACAAGATTGGCACGACGGGGCGTGGCATCGGCCCAGCCTATGAGGATAAAGTTGCGCGACGCGCAATTCGCTTACAGGATTTGCTCTATCGCGAGCGATTTATCGCCAAGCTGGAAGAAATACTTGATTATCACAATTTCGTCCTGAAAAATTATTTTCATGCACCCATTGTAGATTTAAATAGCACCATTGATGAAAGCTTGCTATATGCAGAACGAATCAGGCCACTCGTGGCGGATATTCCGCAAATGCTGTACGAAACCAATAAAGCGGGTAACAATCTTTTATTCGAGGGTGCGCAGGGTGCGCTGCTGGATATTGATCATGGCACCTACCCCTTTGTAACCTCGAGTAATTGTATCGCGGGTGCTGCAACCTCGGGTAGTGGGGTAGGACCTCAGGCATTGCATTATGTGCTTGGTATCACGAAGGCTTATACTACACGTGTCGGCTCGGGGCCATTTCCTACCGAACTTAATGACGCAGTAGGTGAACATTTAGCGAGGTGTGGCCATGAATTTGGCTCCACCACGGGCCGACCGCGTCGTTGTGGCTGGTTTGATACGGTGGCAATGAAGCGCTCTACACAGATTAATGGTGTGTCGGGTCTCTGTATTACGAAATTGGATGTCCTTGATGGTATCGAAACCCTTAAGCTTTGTATAGGTTATAAAATTAGCAGTCATGGCCAAGCGGAAGAGAAATTACTCAAAGTTCTGCCCGTGGGCGCTGAGGAGTTGATCGCTTGTGAGCCTATCTATGAAGAGATGCCGGGATGGACTGAAAGTACCCAAGGTATCAGGGAGTTCAAACGATTGCCTCAAGCGGCGCAGAACTATTTAAAGCGCTTGGAAGAGATCTGCGAAGTGCCTGTCGATATGATTTCAACCGGCCCTGATCGAGAAGAAACGATTGTTTCTAAACACCCATTTAAATAACCGAATGATCATGCGTATTTATCGGTGGCCTTCCTGTTTTCTCCACTCTTGAGAAAGCGTATCGGAGAGCGCTCGCCATTTTTTTATAGTGGCCTCTTTTTTGGCGTTGGCCGCTTTTAATTCTTCTTCGGCAGACTTGAGTTCTTGCTCTGTTTCAACAATCCGTTGTTTGAAATACATTAACTGTTCTTGCTTGGTTTTGGCCTGATATTCAGCTGCCTCAGCCTCACGCTCAGCTTGTTTCATTTGCTCGTAAGCAAAATTGGTTTTCTGCTGCAAACTGAGAATATCTTCCGCAAAAGCTGATGACAGCAATATGACATTCAATAACAATAGAACCGATCGCATATTGACAACCTTTCTCATATTAATACTAAAGTTTCGGTGTTCGCGTAACATCAATAACATATTGATATATAAAGACAATAGTGTTCTAGAAGGGTATAATATTGCTTGCCTAGAAATATTATTAACTCCTAATAGAACACTCATGAATCCTGTCACAAAAATTACAGTT
>NZ_QAOO01000003.1 GCF_003051105.1 Nitrosomonas nitrosa
TGGGGTTTATATAGATACCGGCATTTGGTGGAGAATGCTTTTGCACGGCTAAAGCAGTATCGGGCAATAGCGACACGATACGACAAACTGAAGCGGAATTACGAAAGTAGGGTAGCCATAGCGTGTGGGTATCTGTGGCTACCTATGTGAAATGTCAACAGACCCTAGGCGAAATCGATATACCGCAATCGTTTACGCAAAAACTGGCAGCGGAAGCACAGCAGCATATCAGAGCCACAATCAGTCAATCCCTGGAAGCGAATAACCATTTTTTAATGAAGCCCGGGAGAAACTGGAAAAATGGGCAGACGACATGATACTTGCCGCTGAAAAAGCACTTAAAGATACCAAAGAACAAATCAAAATTCAGCAACGGCAAGCCAGGCTTGCGACTAATCTCGATGAACAGCATGAAGTCCAGAAACAGATTCAAAAACTGGAAAAACAGCAACGACGCCAGCGGCAGGATATTTTTCAGGTGGAAGACAGCATTATTGAAAAACGCAACGCCTTGATAGATTCGCTGGAGCAACGTCTTTCCCAAAAAACCGAATCTAGCCAGCTGTTCACGATTTCCTGGGAAGTGATGTGACGTGTCGATAAATACAAAAAATATCAACATATTTTGTTGACGTGTCGTCGATATCGACATAAGCTGAGAATGTGTCGATAAAGCTGAATAATATAAACATGATTAATGAAACATGGAAGCCAGACCAACCCTACAACAGCATTCCTGTGCTGCCGCCCAAAGCGGACTTGGAGACCAAGACGGTATTGAAGCATTGCATTGCAGCAAGAGCTGCATTGGCAGAGCTTAGGCAGGCGGCTGAGCTTATTCCTAATCAGGGAATGTTGATTAACACCTTGCCATTACTGGAAGCCCGCGCCAGTTCTGAAATTGAAAATATCGTGACGACCACTGACAAGCTGTTCCAGCACATGTCGGGAGAAGAACACGCCGATCCTGCCACAAAAGAAGCTTTACGCTATAGCCATTCTTTGCTTAAGGGCTATCTTTCCCTGCGTGACCGTCCATTAAATACCACCATCGCCGAAGCGATATGCAGCCAGATCAAAGGGGTGGAAATGACGGTACGAAAAGTACCGGGCACAACGCTGACCAATGAATTGACCGGTGAAGTCATCTACACGCCGCCGGTAGGCGAATCACTGCTGAGAGATCTGCTTGCCAATTGGGAGCGCTTCCTGCATGAGCAAGTTGAACTGGACCCGCTGGTGCGCATGGCTGTGGCGCATTACCAATTCGAGGCGATCCACCCCTTTACTGATGGCAATGGCCGCACGGGACGGGTGCTGAACAGCCTGTTTCTGATTCAGGAAAACTTGCTGACTTTGCCTATCCTGTATCTGAGTCGTTACATCATTGCCAATAAGGCCGACTACTATCGTTTGCTGCTAAAGATTACCAAAGAGCAGACATGGGAAGAGTGGCTGCTATATATTCTCAAGGGAGTAGCGGAAACCGCTGCCTGGACGACCGCCAAAATTGGCGCAATTCGTGCACTGTCAGACCACACGAGAGAGCACGTGCGGCTTAATGCGCCAAAGATATACAGCCACGAACTGGTCAACCTGATTTTTGCATTGCCCTATTGCCGTATCCATAGCCTGAGTGAAGCCGGAATCGCCAAACGTCAGGCCGCATCCGTTTATTTGAAAAAACTGGCCAGCATTGGCGTCCTAACGGAAAATCAAATAGGCCGGGAAAAGCTGTTCATTCACCCCAAACTCATGCAGCTACTGACGCGCGATGGCAATACATTCACGCCATACCCATAACGAAAAACCGCTGCCAAGCCGGATGCTACAGCTGAATCCGCCAACAGTTTTCACGATCGAATGACAAATCGTTTGACGTAATCGAAGAATGTAAATTCTTATCCTGCCCCCTAGGGTCTGTTGACGTTTCAAGATAAGTATTTCATAGATATGAACAAACTCGTAATATTGGGGTTCCTATACCACCAACAAAACGAGTTTGCGATGCCCCGATTGATGCTCAGTGATGAGTTCTGGTCGAAGCTGGAGAAGATTCTGCTTCAAGAAGCGATTTATAACAAGCGCAATCTGCGCATGACGGTAGAAGGCATACTGTATCGAATGCGGGTTGGCGTCCGTGGCGAGACCTACCCAAGGCGTTCGGCTGCTGGAATTCCATCTATAAAAGATTCAATGCATGGTCATTGAGCAGGAAATGGCTCAGAATTTTCAAAGCGTTATCCATTGATTCGGATTGTGAATGGGAATTTATTGATGGAAGCTATGTTAAAGCACATCAGCATAGTGCGGGAGCAGCGAGTGAAGAATCGCAGGCTGAGGGTCAAAAGCCGTGCAGGCAATACCACAAAGATCCATTTGGCGGTCGATGGTTATGGTTTGCCAATTGAGTTTGAAATCACCGGTGGAGAAATCAATGACTGTTCTGCAGCACCTGGTTTGATTACCAGGCTGCCTGACACAAAAGCGATTGTTGTGGACAAGGGCTATGACAGCGAATGTATACGGGAACAGATAACGAAGAAGGGGGCTCGGGCTGTGATACCGAGAAAGCGCAACTCGTTGAAGGGTAACACAGATATGGATTGGGGTTTGTATAGATACCGGCATTTGGTGGAGAATGTTTTTGCACGGCTAAAGCAGTATCGGGCAATAGCGACACGATACGACAAACTGAAGCGAAATTACGAAAGTATGGTAGCCATAGCGTGTGGGTATCTGTGGCTACCTATGTGAAATGTCAACAGACCCTAGCCGATGCCGAACTTTTTTCGGCTAGCTCGTGAGAATTTTGCAAGAGACTCTCTTCAAGTCAACTCCCTGTGGAACTTATCACTCCGCCCCGTCCAACCGAGGAATCTGGGATCATTGCTGCGTTGGAACTCAATATTCTCCCAATTCGCCCCACGTGACTGCCGCATTGCCTGAAAGTGGCGTTGTGCCACAGGGTGATCTGGGTGATAAGTTCATTGCTGGAACTGCCAACAATATCCATGATTTGCTCAATCGCACCATGCTGGAAATACCGGCAATGTTTTAAAGAACGCCATATCGTGATTGGGCCAGAGCTGAGCGTTTTCCTGATTGGCAAGGGTTTTGAGTTTACGAATGCTGGCGAGCGCCAGTTCTACGTTATTCTGCCAACAA
Source organism: Nitrosomonas nitrosa (assembly GCF_003051105.1). GTDB lineage: Bacteria > Pseudomonadota > Gammaproteobacteria > Burkholderiales > Nitrosomonadaceae > Nitrosomonas > Nitrosomonas nitrosa. The sequence continues at coordinate 3,169 of NZ_QAOO01000003.1, forward strand.
CAGCCAGGTGCGATTTCATCTGCCAGATTCTCGTTCAGATCGGCTGCGTCACCACAGAGAATGACGGGTCGGCTTTGTGGAAGATCGATGAACAACGACATGTGCCCCGCTGTATGACCAGGGGTCGTGATAGCGTGGATGCCGGGAGCTAGCTCATACTCATCGGTTTGTACGCGCCACTGATTCGCATGAATCAGCTCATCGAGAAATATTCCGCTATCCAGTCCAGTCAGGGCTGCTTGTAATTCATTTTGGTGGACATGGACTTCACAGCCGGGCAGGTCGCACAATCCGCCCACATGGTCGAAATGCAGATGACCGATAAATACTAGATCAATGTCGGAAGAGGTCAACCCCAGCCGCCCGAGGTAATGCGGAATCCGTTGAGTGGGCTGCATGCAAGGGGCCTCGACAGTCGGGAGCATCGGCGTGAAGTGACGCGCACGCAGGGTCGGGTCGGTCACCTTACGGTAGTCGCATCCCACGTCATAGAGGATGCGACCATGAATGGTTTCAATCAGATAAGCCAATATCGGCGCATCAATCCATTGGCCATGCCCACGGTCATGCGTAGAAATCGTTTTTTCATAACGAATCGTGCCCGTCAGCAATGGCCAGATTTTAGTCTGATTGGGCATAGCCGGGCTCAAGTAAGCTATCAGCGATTATCGCTTGCGTTAGCGGGTAATCGGTTTGTAGCGTATGCGCTTCGGTTTGGCGCCTTCTTCGCCCAGGCGCTGGCGCTTGTCGGCTTCATATTCCTGATAATTACCCGCAAAAAAGGTCACTTGCGAATCGCCTTCAAAGGCCAGGATATGCGTGGCAATGCGGTCCAGGAACCAGCGATCATGTGAAATGACCAAAACGCATCCCGCAAATTCAAGAAGGGCATCTTCCAGCGCGCGCAGTGTTTCTACGTCAAGGTCATTGGATGGTTCATCGAGCAATAGGACATTACCGCCAGAAATCAATGTCTTGGCCAGGTGCAACCGGCCGCGCTCACCACCGGAAAGTTGTCCCACCATTTTTTGCTGATCGGGGCCCTTGAAGTTAAAGCGTCCAATATAGGCGCGGGAAGGCGTTTCATATTTGCCCACAGTGAGGATGTCATTGCCATCCGATACTGCTTCGAAGACGGTTTTATTGCTGTCGAGGATATCGCGCGATTGATCAACATAAGCAATTTTGACGGTTTCGCCGATTTTGATATTTCCCGTATCGGGTTGTTCACGACCGATGATCATGCGGAACAAGGTCGATTTGCCCGCACCATTGGGGCCGATGATGCCAACGATGGCGCCAGGCGGTATTTTGAAGCTCAGATCGTCGATCAATAAACGGTCGCCAAACGCTTTGGAGACATTGGTAAATTCGATGACTTCATTTCCCAGCCGATCGGCCACCGGGATAAAAATCTCTTGTGTTTCATTACGCTTTTGGTATTCCTGCGAGCTGAGTTCTTCAAAACGGGCAATCCGCGCTTTGGATTTGGCCTGCCGTCCCTTGGGATTTTGCCGCACCCATTCCAACTCTTTCTTGAGTGCTTTTTGCCGGGCAGATTCAGAAGATTCCTCTTGCTTGAGGCGAACTTCTTTTTGCTCGAGCCAGCTTGAGTAATTTCCTTTCCAGGGGATGCCATGTCCCCGGTCGAGCTCCAGTATCCATTCTGCGGCGTTATCCAGAAAATAGCGGTCATGCGTGACGGCAACGACCGTTCCGGGGAAACGTACTAAAAATTGCTCTAGCCATTCGACCGATTCCGCATCCAGGTGGTTGGTGGGTTCGTCCAGCAAAAGCATGTCCGGTTTGGATAGCAAAAGACGGCACAGCGCAACACGGCGCTTTTCGCCGCCCGATAGCTTTTCAATGACGGCGTCCCATTCGGGAAGGCGTAATGCATCTGCCGCAACCTCCATTTGCTGGGCAGTGTCGCCGCCACTCGTTGCGATGAGCGCTTCGAGACGGGTTTGTTCGGCAGCGAGTGCGTCGAAATCGGCATCCGGCTCCGCGTACGCAGCATAGATTTCATCCAGCTTTTGTTGGGCGTTGACGATATCCCCTAACCCTTCTTGCACCGCTTCGCGAACGGTATGTGCTGGATCGAGCTGGGGTTCCTGCGGCAGGAAGCCAATCTTCAGATTGGGCATGGGGGTCACTTCACCCTCGAAATCCTTATCGATACCGGCCATGATTTTCAGTAATGTGGATTTGCCCGAGCCATTCAGGCCAAGCAGTCCTATTTTTGCGCCGGGGAAGAAGCTGAGAGATATATCTTTAAGAATCGTGCGCTTGGGTGGAACAACCTTGCTGACGCGATTCATGATTAAAACGTATTGAGCCATAAAAATGTGAATAAAAGTAGGAGTTATTAAGAATTTAAATTTATGAGATTACTCTAAAATCTGGATCGTTCATCAATTGATGCTGCCAGTTAACGCGCGAGGGTTCTATCAATCTGCCAAACCGCACATGTTACCAGCCTATCGACCCGGAATTAATCTGATCGTCATCCGCTTGCTATTTTCTTGAATGATGCAAGCAGCCAGGAGAAAACCTATGAGTGTTATGGTTTATTTCAAATCAGGTGTGAGCCAGGTATTTATCGTTCCCCACAATATTTCTGCTGTCGAATTCCGGCGTATCGCAGAAACGGTGGGAGGGGGCTTTTATAAAGTCGATTTCATGCAGAGGCAGGTAAAACCAAGAAAATTGAATACATCATACTAGATTTTCGGCTTCATTAATTCCATATCCGGTTAAAAATGAAAAACCAATCGATTTATAGCGCTTCAAAAACGCCCGCAGCGCCCATGCCACTTCCCACGCACATGGTAACCATGCCATAGCGCTGGTGATGCCGGCGTAGTCCATGCAGCAGTGTCGCTACGCGAATCGCACCGGTGGCCCCAAGCGGATGACCTAACGCGATAGCGCCGCCCAGCGGGTTGACTTTAGCGCGATCCAGGCCAAGTTCGTTGATGACGGCCAAACTCTGCGCCGCAAAAGCTTCATTGAGCTCGATCCAATCGAGATCATCTTGATGTAATCCAACTTGCTTCAATACTTTGGGAATGGCCTTGATCGGCCCGATCCCCATGATTTCAGGCGGTACCCCCGCTACGGTATAGCCGATGAAACGGCCGATCGGCGTGAGATTAAAGCGTTGTAATGCGGCCGCGCTCATGACCATAACGGCCCCGGCGCCATCCGACATTTGTGAACTATTGCCTGCCGTAACCGAGCCATTCGCAGCAAACACCGATTTTAATTTTGCAAGTGCTTCCAGGTTGGTGTCGGCTCGCGGCCCTTCATCCGTGTCCTTCACAGATTTTATGACCTTGACCTCGTGTGAGGTCAGATCAGGGCGTTTTTCTTCAACAGGATAGGGTGCGATTTCCTGCTGAAATTCACCGGTTTCGATCGCTTTGAGCGCACGTTGATGGCTGGTCATTGCAAATTCATCTTGCTGCTCGCGACCGACTTTCCATTGTTGCGCGACCTTCTCGGCGGTAATCCCCATTCCATAAGCGATCGCTACATTTTCATCCTTAATGAACATGGCCGGATTCATAGCGACCTTGTTGCCCATCATCGGGATCATGCTCATGCTTTCCGTGCCTGCAGCAATGATCACATCCGCTTCACCCAAACGAATGCGATCGGCCGCCAAGGCCACGGCTTGCAGTCCGGACGCGCAGAAGCGATTGATTGTCATGCCTGGTACATTATCGGGCAATCCTGCCAGCAACAAGGCCACACGAGCGACATTGATACCTTGTTCGGCTTCAGGCATCGCGCAACCGGCGATGACATCATCGATGGCTGCCGGATCGAGCCCCTCGCACTGTTGCATGACGGCCTGCAGAACATGAACGAGCATATCATCTGGGCGAACGTTCTTGAACATGCCTCGTGGCGCTTTGCCGACGGGGGTACGTGCAGCCGCAACAATGTAGGCATCTTGAGTTTGCTTGGACATGGGTTTCTCCATCAATCTTAAATATCGTATTGAATCAACGGGCTAGTTTCTGAGCGGTTTGCCGGTTTTCAGCGTATGGGCGATGCGCGCTTGGGTTTTCTCGGTCGCCAGTAATTCGATGAAAGCGGTTCTCTCTAATCTGAGGAACCATTCCTCATCGACCAAGCTGCCTGGCGTGAGATCGCCTCCACATAGGACATGCGCAATCTTGCTGCCAATCAGATAATCGTGCTCCGAGATGAAATGACCTTCCAGCATATTGACGAGCATCCCTTTGATGGTCGCGATGCCTGTTGAGCCTGCTACCGGGATGGCGCGTGGCATCAAAGGCGGACGATAACCTGACTCGGCCAGCGCCAGTGCCTGCACTTTTGCAGCATGAAGAAGCTCAAAACGGTTCATGATGACCGGATCAGCCTCGCGCAAATAACCCAATTCTTTGGCTTGCTCGGCACTCTTGGCCAGTTGGGCCATCGCGACGGTTTGGAAGGTGTGCTTCAATTGCGGAAACGGGTCGTTATCGATCGCATTGCGTGCAGCTCTTAACGCAAGCTCTTTACAACCACCGCCAGCAGGCAGTAACCCTACCCCGGCTTCGACCAAACCGATATAGCTTTCCAGCGTTGCGACAGCACGATCGCAATGCATCACGAACTCGCAGCCTCCCCCTAAAGCGAGTCCATCAACAGCCGCCACGGTGGGAACCATCGAATATCTGAGGTGTTGTGAGAGCTGCTGAAAGCGTGTAATCAGCATTTCCACTTCTGCGAGCTTGCCTGCCATCAAAGCATCGGCCAGATCCAGGCTGCGCGCGGCTTGGAGCAGGGTCGACTGTGCCGATTTTTTGACTTTCTTCATGAATTGATCGAAAGCGGAGGGCGGCTCTTCTCGTTTTGGTTTTTCGGTGGCTTTTTGCAAGTTGGCGCCAGCAGAAAAAGGCGGCTCCGTTTGCCAAATCACCAAAGCGCGCCAGCGATGCTCGGCTTCTTCAATTGCTTGTTGTAATCCGTTGAGCACGTCGATATCGACCGTGTGCATTTTACTTTTGAAGCTGACGATGGCAATTTCGTCGCCGGTATGCCACATGCGGACGGCATCGGTTTCAAAGATGGTTTCTCCATAGACCACTTCTTCACCGGCTAAGCGGTCGGGGAATAATTGTCTTTTATAGACGGGCAAAGCCGAACGCGATTGCATCGACCGCGTGGCGGGTGCATAAGACCCCTGGGCTGTATGGACCGCCCGCCGCTCGCTTGTTTCGATGTCTTCGACCCATGCTGGCAGCGGTGTTTTGCTCATGCTCTTGCCTGATGCGATATCTTCCTTAATCCACTGGGTGACCTGTTTCCATCCGGCGATTTGCCAAGTTTCGAAAGGCCCCTGGTTCCAGCCAAACCCCCAACGGATGGCGAGATCGAGATCGCGCGCATTGTTTGCAATCGCAGCAAGATGAACGGCGCAGTAATGGAACAGATCGCGGTGTATCGCCCATAGGAATTGAGCCTGGGGGTGCTCGCTCGCGCGCAATGCTGCAAATTTCTCAACGGGGTCCTTGCGTTTTAACAACACTTCGATATCACTATCCAAGGTGCTTGTCGCGAGCTGGTAGCCATTCTTCTCAAGATCAAGCACATGAATTTCCTTGCCGATTTTCTGATAGATCCCTTTGCCAGATTTTTGCCCAAGCGCGCCTTGGTCGACCAAAGCCTGCAACCAGTCAGGCACTTGGTAATAAGCATGCCATGGATCATCGTGCAGCGTATCGTGCATAGTGCCGATGACGTGCGACAGCACATCTAGCCCGACCAAATCCGCGGTCCTGAAAGTGGCGCTCTTAGGACGGCCAATGAGCGATCCTGTCAGTTTATCGACCAGATCGAACCCAAGTCCAAATGCTTTCGCGTGATGCATGATCGCCAACATGGAGAAAACACCGACGCGGTTGGCGATAAAGTTGGGGGTATCTTTGGCGCGGATGACCCCTTTGCCCAAATAGGTGACCAAAAATGCTTCCAACGCGTCGAGTACGCTGATATCGCTTTCCTGGCAAGGAATCAACTCGATCAGATGCATATAACGCGGCGGATTAAAAAAATGGATGCCGCAAAAACGGTGACGCAGCTCTTCAGGAAGCGCTTGCGCGAGTTGATTGATGGATAGCCCGGAAGTGTTGCTGGCAAAAATCGTATGTTGGCCAAGATGCGGCGCGATCTTGAGGTAAAGATCGGTTTTCCAGTCGATGCGTTCTGCAATCGCTTCGATCACAAGATCGCAGTCAGTTAGCAGACCCAGATGTTGATCGTAATTAACGGGTTGAATGCATGCGGCCTTAGCGGCAAGCGAGAGCGGAGCGGGCTCGAGCTTTTTGAGTTTTTCGATGGCCTTGGCTGCGGGTGCGCTTGGGTCGCTCGACTTTTCATCTGGTAACTCAAATAACAGTGTTTCGATATTGGCATTGACTAAATGCGCCGCAATCTGCGCACCCATGACGCCTGCGCCTAATACCGCGGCTTTACGCACCATAAAGCGATGATTAATCAATTCGTCCTCCCCGCTCGATTTTGTTGTTCGATCATGCTGATTGCTGGATGTCTGCTCATTCAGATCATTCAGCTAATGATATTTCGTTCATTGATGAGGAGATTACAAGCATGAACTGTAAAGAGCAAGTGGCAATTGCCTCCTTTCTCTTTTACAGAAGCCTCTGATGCCTGGTTGAGATCGAATGCTATTCGCTGTTCCTTGCGTTCACGCAATATTGCCTTGCCATTGTCTTACCCAGTTCAGGCTATACTCGCGCATCATGCTTATTTTGAGAAGGAAAAGGAGGGGGTAATGAAATTAGTGACGATGCTGTCTATTGGATTGATCCTATTGGGGTTGACAGGTTGCTCGACCATGCAGCCTGTTTTGTATCCCAACACGCATTTTCTATCGGTGGGCAAGTCGGCTGCAGAGCAAGATATCGAAGCTTGCGAGCAACTTGCAAAAGCGGCTGGCGCCGATAAGGGCTATGGCAAAAGTGGCGATGTCGCATCGAGCACTGTGATCGGCGCAGGTGTGGGAGCTGCCGGAGGGGCAGCAGGGGGCGCGGTGACCGGTGCTGCGGGTACGGGTTCCATGGTGGGTGCGGTCAGTGGTGCGGTCTGGGGATTGCTGCGCGGGTTGTTTTATTCAAGGCCTTCTCAACCTAATCCAGCGTATGCCAATTTCGTGACGCGCTGCCTGCAGGAAAAAGGCTATGAGGTTACCGGTTGGCAATAACGCGGATTCATGTCCCACAGAACGTCTGATAGACGCGCTCTGTAGGAGAGGGCGGGGTGCGGTATATCTGATGAACTGGCATATCCGTATAAGGGTGGGTCACTGCCGACAATAACTGCTGCAGCGGCGAATAATCCCCCTGTTCGGAAGCGGCAGCCAGTGCGGCTTCGACATGGTGGTTGCGCGGGTGGATCGCCGGGTTATGTGCCTGCATCAAACTGAATGACGATTGTTTTGACTGAGGCTGACGCGCTAATCTTGCTTGCCAGTGTTGGTGCCACATGACAAATTCGCTATCGTTAGATAAGTTCTCCGCAGGCATGACTTCTTCTTCTGCCAGCGCACGGAAAGTATTGGTGTAATCTGCCTGATGCTGGTGCATCCAGGTGAGCAGGTTTTCGGCCAGCATTCTGTCCTCAGATTCCTCGGTGAATAACCCCAGTTTTTTGCGCATTCCGGTCAACCAGTGATCCTGGAAAATTGCGGGGAAACGATGAATCGCTTCTTCCGCCAATGCAACGGCCTTTTGCGGATCAGGGTGGAATAGCGGAAGGAGCGTTTCAGCGAAACGAGCAAGATTCCACTGAGCGATATGAGGCTGGTTGCTATAGCGATAGCGGCCATGATGATCGATCGAACTGAACACGATGTCCGGGTCGTATTCATCCATAAATGCGCAAGGTCCGTAATCAATCGTCTCGCCACTGATGGTCATATTATCTGTATTCATCACACCATGAACGAAACCGATCAGCAGCCATTTTGCCACCAACGACGCTTGACGGGCTATGACGGCCTGCAAGAGCGCTAGATAGGGGTTATCAGCCCCAGCAATATCGGGGTAGTGGCGTTGAATAACATAATCCGCCAAGGTTTTGACGCCTTCGCCATCACCGCGTAATCTCGCAACGTACTCAAACGTGCCGACACGAATGTGGCTTGACGCGACCCGGGTGAGGATCGCGCCGGGCAGCAGGGTCTCACGCAATACGGATTCTCCGGTGGTAACGACGGCAAGGCTGCGTGTGGTAGGTATCCCTAACGCATGCATGGCCTCGCTGACGAGGTATTCACGCAACATGGGGGCAAGCGCTGCCCGGCCATCGCCACGTCGCGAGAACGGCGTTTGGCCGGAGCCTTTTAGCTGGATGTCGAATCTGTCACCCGCCGCTGTAAGATGCTCGCCCAACAAAATGGCCCGCCCGTCGCCGAGCATGGTGAAATGCGCGTATTGGTGGCCAGCATAGGCCTGTGCAATGGGTTGTGCAGCTTCAGGCAATGTATTGCCCGCAAATAGCGATGCCGCTTCTTCATCGGACAATGCATGGCTATCCAACCCCAACGATGCGGCGAGGGCATGATTCAATATGGCGACGCGTGGCGCAGGGACAGGCACAGGGTGAAGCTGCACATAAAAGGAATCGGGTAAGCGGATATAGCTGTTATCGAATCGCCAGCCGATGGTGTTGCTTATGTATTGCTTGTTGGGTTTCATGTCATTAGATTGTGTTTTTGATGGGGTGCGGTCGATTGAAATGGTCATTGCTTTGTTTGATGTATACGCTTCGCACCTCAAAATTCGATTTTTATCATCCCTCATCCAACCTTCTCCCAGCGGGAGAAGGTATAGTTGCCGAATTTTGAAGTGGATGAGTATAGATGGCGTATTCAGTGTGATTCAATGTTTCATTGAATGGTTCGGCCAATTGTCAAAAAAGTTTTGGCTCTTCAGGAAAATTTGTGGGTAATGCTATAACGAATAGGTAACAAAGACGCTAGTTTTTTTGGGGTTTTTGAGGTAGGAGGTGTGCATCCTGTGCGATGAAATTACCAATTTCAAGGTAGAGGGGCTGCTGTCCTTGCTCACGCTCGCGCATGTGTACGGGCGTGAAAGTCTGGAGACGCTGCTATCTCAAACGGAAGTCAAGATTATCATAGGTGATCGTTCTTACAAGACCTGCCAGTTGATCTCGGACATGCTGGGCGAATCCACGATCATGGCGCTCTCCCATAATATCGGGCAGAGTATGTTCGATGCGCCTACAAGGTCGCTACAGGACGCCCCGCGCCGCCTCATGACCGCTGATGAGGTGCGCCGCACCGACGATACCATCCTGTTCGTGCGCAATCACCGGCCCATCCGTCTGTCCAAAATCGGCTACCATGAAATCAAACCCTGGTCGAAATGGGTCGGCATCAATCCGCTTTTTGGAAAACCGTTTAAGGGGAAAACGCGGTTGCGACTCTAAGCGTAGCCAACGCCTTTCATACCGGCACAATCGGCTGTAATATGGAATCGAAATTGAGTTTTACCGATTATGTATGTTCCTGAATCCCTATGAGCCTTTTTGACGTTTCAGCGCTGTTCATTATCATGATAATGCTTGCCGCCATGCCCAGCACGAGTGTGGCCCTGGTTATCGCCCGTTCGGCCACGATGAATCTGGCAAACGGTGTCGCCGTTTCAATGGGCATCGTGCTCGGCGATTTGATTTTTGTTGTGCTGGCAATACTGGGGCTAACAGCCCTGTCCGAACTGACGGGCGGGTTCTTTTTAGCGGTCAAAGTCGCAGCGGGTATGTACCTGATCTGGTTCGGTATCAATCTGATCCGCAGCCGGACGAAGAATTTGACCTGTAAATACTCCAGTACCGGTGGCGGATTACCTGCCAGTTTCCTCGCAGGGCTATTTGTTACGCTTGGCGATATAAAGGCGATAATCTTTTATGCCAGCCTGTTTCCGGCATTCGTTGATATATCCGCGCTGACCTTGCTGGACATCGCGATCATTCTGTTCATTACGGTCGCAACGGTCGGCGGCGTCAAACTGGCTTATGCTTTTGCGGCAACGAAAGTGATGACGATGGGCAAAAAATTGGGAGCCGAAAATAAAACCCGTCTGGCATCGGGCGCTCTTATGGTTGGCACAGGCACTTACCTGATCGCCAGGACTTAGCAGCGCATGGTTCTGGCCTGGCCCGGTTCAGATATCGGCTTCCGGCATCCAGATTAAATCCGTGACGCCGTAATCCAGACCGCACTGACTCAGCAATGTCGTTAACTGGCCTCTGTGATGCGTCTGGTGATTGAAAAAATGGATGACGGCCACGGCCATTTTATGAGTGCGCTCCACCGGATTAACGATGCTGGTATAGGTCAGGTCGCCATTCAGCGCCGTATCGGATAATCCTTCGGCCCATTGTATGATCTGCGCATCCGTCAGACTGCGCTCTTCCCTAAGTTGATCGAAGTCGGAATAGAGCTCCTGTGCCAGCGATTTCACCTGGAAGGGTTTGTTTTCGAAACGGCCAAGCCACACTCGATCCCCCAGCAGCAAATGGTTAAGCGTGCTGTGTAAGGAACCGAAAAAAGCTTTTCGGTCTTTTTTACGTTCCTCATCCGGCAGACGGCTGCATACATCGTATAGCCGTTCGTTCATCCACCGGTTATAACGGGCCAGCAATTTACATTCATCGACATGCATGCTTCTTTTTACGTCTGTTCGCGTTTGTATATTTTGATCCGGCACTCAATAGCGGATACCGGCGTTCAATCCTATCATTTGTCACTAATTTGCCGTGAGCGGTTTGTTGGAACGTGACCCGGTGCATATACGGCGCACATTTTTCAGCGCGGCTACATAAGGCTGACTGCAAGAAGTGTACTGTAATACAGTACCATCTTGGCGAGGGGGTTCACTGCGCACCCCCGTTGCATCCCCGGCTGAGATGGTGTGCTTATGGGAACGATTTTCGTTTCATACTTCACCACACCATCAAAACCTATCGCCGTTTTATCACTCGCAGGACTTGGAGATATGCCTCTCCACCTGCACCGAACCATGCGTTGGTCATCTAGCTCTGTTCAAAATTATGTCATTTGACATTCTTTGCGGTTGTCATTGTGTATTGGGTTGTTTTCCAATATTCTCCTGCTTGTTATTTGAGTGGATCGTTATATGACAGGGAAAAAATAAAACATGTTTGAGCAGGCATTTAAGAATATCGACGATGTGCTCTGGAAAGAAGCCGGATGTACGACCGAGCTGGATTATACCGAACAGACATCGTGGATGCTGTTCCTCAAATATCTCGACGATCTGGAGCATGAGCGTGCCCTGGAGACCGAACTGGTCGGCAAATCATACGATTTTATCATTGATGAGCCGCACCGCTGGTCGTCATGGGCTGCGCCGAAAAAGGATGACGGTTCGTTTGACCACGATACGGCCCTGACCGGCGATGACCTGATTGATTACGTGAACCGCGACCTGTTCCCGTATTTGCAGAGTTTCAAGCAACGCGCCCCCAATCCCGACACGATTGAGTACAAAATCGGCGAAATCTTCAGCGAGATAAAAAACAAGTTCCAGAGCGGCTATAGCCTGCGCGATGCGCTGGAATATATGGACGCCTTGCAATTCCGCTCCCAAAAACAAAAGCACGAGCTGTCGCACCTGTACGAGGCCAAAATCAAGAACATGGGCAATGCGGGCCGCAACGGCGGGGAATATTACACGCCGCGTCCGCTGATCCGCGCCATGATACAGGTCACAGCCCCCAAAATCGGTGAGCGCATCTATGACGGCGCGGTCGGCTCGGCGGGCTTCCTGTGCGAGGCGCATGATTACCTGCGGCAGTGCGAATTGACGACCAGCCAGCTCAACACCCTCCAAACCAGGACCTTTTACGGCAAGGAAAAGAAGAGCCTCGCTTACGTCATCGCCATTATGAACATGATCCTGCATGGTATCGACGCGCCGAACATCATCCACACCAACACGCTGGCGGAGAATATCAGCGATTTGCAGGATAAAGACCGCTTTGACGTGATCCTCGCCAATCCGCCCTTCGGCGGGAAAGAGCGCAAGGAAGTCCAGCAAAACTTCCCGATCAAGACCAGCGAAACCGCCTTCCTATTCCTCCAGCATTTCATGAAAAGCCTGAAGGCAGGCGGACGCGCCGCCGTGGTCATCAAGAACACTTTCCTGTCCAACGGCGATAATGCCTCCCGCGCCCTGCGGAAGGAACTGCTGGAGAGCTGTAACCTGCATACGATCCTCGACTGCCCGCAGGGGACGTTCCTTGGCGCAGGCGTGAAAACGGTTGTGCTGTTTTTCGAGAAAGGCGCACCGACCCGCAATATCTGGTATTACCAGCTCGACCCAGGCCGCAATATGGGCAAGACCAACGCCCTGAATGACGACGACCTGAAGGAATTTGTAAAATTGCAGGAAAGCAGCGCGGTAACGGAAAAATCATGGCTGCTAAATGTCGGCGATATTAACCCCGACACCTATGATCTGTCGGTCAAAAATCCCTTCAAACCCGAAGAAGACCCGATCCGCGAGCCGGAAGAGATCATAGCCGAAATGATTGCCCTGGACGCCGAAAGCGCCGACATCCTCGAAGATATACGGGGGATGTTATGAGTTGGGAGAGCAAAAAGCTCAAAGATATTTGCACCATCCGCCCTCCCAAAAAAGAGGCATCACAGCGTCTTAGACCGGAAGACATCGTGTCTTTTGTTCCTATGGATTGTCTTGGCATCCTCTCCAAAAACTTGACTTTGAGAGAAGAAAGAAAACTGGAGGATGTACAGGGCAGCTATACATACTTCGCTGATAACGATGTGCTTTTGGCTAAAATCACCCCTTGCTTCGAGAACGGAAAACTGGGGATAGCCAAAGGCCTTACAAATGGTGTCGGCTTTGGCTCCAGTGAATTTGTTATTTTGCGCTCTAGGGGAGAGATTAATCCCGAATTTCTCTTTTATTTCCTTTCACAGGATAAGTTTCGTGCGGACGGAGCACGTGTCATGACAGGGGCTGTCGGTCATAAACGTATCCCGAAGGAATATGTTGAAGATCACGAAATCCCGCTTCCACCGCTCGAAGAACAAAAGCGGATTGTCGCCATTCTGGATGAGGCGTTTGAGGGAATTGAAAAAGCGCAAGTCAATGCCGAACAGAACCTCGCCAACGCCCGCGAGCTTTATACGAGTGCGCTTCATGCCTGCTTTGGCCAAGAGAAACCTGAGCCCTCATGGATGTCTTGTGAAAAACGTAAATTTCTATCAAATGAAAAGACTCCTATCCCCCAAAAAGCAAATTCTACCGCGCGAGGCCGAGCGGCTACGGATCGCATCATTGAGGGAGAGCTTTCCTTATCCGTGGGAAAGCCGGGAATAACACCTCGGCCCGGCTGGATTTGGTCAAAATTAACTGATTTGGCGCGTCTTGAAAGTGGGCATACGCCCAGCCGTAGACATCCTGAATATTGGGCTGGTGATGTGGGCTGGATTGGGATTAAAGACGCAAAGGCTCATCATGGTCAGGTTATCTATAAAACCAACCAGCATACTAATCAGCTTGGTTTGGATAATTCGGCTGCACGGCTACTACCAAAAGATACTGTATGCTTATCACGCACGGCTTCTGTTGGATATGTCGTTGTTATGGGCACGGAGATGGCTACCAGCCAAGATTTTGTGAACTGGGTCTGTTCTCCAGAACTTGAACCACATTTTCTCAAATACCTTCTTCTTGCAGAAGGGGACGGGTTTCTAAAATATTCCAGCGGGGCGGTGCATCAAACAATTTATTTTCCAGAGGTGAAGGCCTTTCATATATGTCATCCTTCGATTGAGGTTCAGAGAAAGATCGTCGAGTTTCTGGATAAAACCTATGTTCTTTCTAAAAAATTAGAAGCTATTTACGAACAAAAACTCAAAGACCTTGCCGAGCTGAAGCAATCCCTCCTGCAAAAAGCGTTCAGCGGCGAGCTGACCTCCAGCAATGTTGTCGCTTTTACGCGCCCTGTGGCGGAGCAGCAGGCAGTGGCGACGACATCGCCGGAATTTGCGGCGAATGTGCTGGCTTACGCGCAGAACTGGCATGCTTCCCAGCAGCGGGATCGCACCTTTGGGCGCGTGAAGGCGCAGAAAGTCCTGCACATGGCCGAAAGCGTGGCCGGTGTTGATATGGGGCGGCAGCCGATCAAAGACGCGGCGGGGCCGAATGATTTTCAGCATATGCTCCGCGCCGAGGATTGGGCGAGGAGCAATCTGTTTTTCGAGTTTACCCCGCGCCTGACCGGCAACGGCTATGATTTCAAAAAACTCGGCGATTATAACAAATTGATCGGCGGGGCTTTGGAGACTGTGAAGCCGTATAAGGACAAGCTGGATAAAATTCTCGCCCTCATGATGCCCTTGAATACGCGGGAGGCGGAGGTTCTGGCGACCGTCCATGCCGCCTGGAACAACCTGGTGCTGGATAGTGCCGAAGTAACCGACGATAAAATTCATGAGGCTTGCAAAACATGGCACGAAAGAAAGCAGCCCATTACAGAGGCAGAATTTCGTAAGGCGATCACGACCATACGCAATAACGGCATTGTTCCTGACGGTACAGCCAAGCGCGTAATCGGCCAGGAGAGCCTGCCGCTATGAACCATTCCCCTTCCAACAATGTTGTTGTGAGCGCCATGATCAGTCAGGAGCGTGATATTGCCCTGATTGATGAATTGCGCGGTGCGGATGCTGAAACGGCTTGTGTTGAATTTAAGCAGAATAATGCCGATCCCGACCGGATCGGGGTTTTATGCTCGGCATTATCTAACTCCGCCAGAATAGAAGACAAGGCTGTGGCCTATGTTTTGTGGGGCATCAATGATAGCAGCCATAACGTCATAGGCACTACGTTCAGTCCGGACGCACAGAAAGTCGGTAATCAGGATTTTCAATTCTGGCTGACACAGATGCTTAAACCGGATATAGCGTTGTCGTTCCGAACGCTTCAGCATCCTGATGGCAAAGTCGTGATGCTGGAGATTCCGGCGGCCACATCCGCGCCCATTGAATTTAAAGGTACTGCCTATTGCCGCATCGGCAGCGCAACACCGAAATTATCGGATCACCCTCAGCGTTTTCAGAAACTGATTAACAACCTGCGCCCCTATCGCTGGGAAAAAGAAAATGCGAAAACCTATCAGGACGCAGATGAGGTTTTAAAACTTCTTGATTATCCGAAGTATTTTAGCCTGACTGGACAGAATCTGCCGGATCACAAGGCAGGTATTCTGGAACGCCTAGAAGCTGATCATCTGATTGTTCGTGATGTTGGTGGACGGTGGAACATAACCAATCTCGGCGCTATCCTCTTTGCAACAGATTTGGGAAAGTTCGATACTTCACTTGCTCGTAAAGCTGTGCGTTTTATCGCTTATGGTGGTCATAACAAATCAGCTACCGTTACTCATCGTCATGACGGAGTAAAAGGCTATGCTTCAGGTTTTGAGGGACTGGTCGGGTATATTAATGGGCTCTTGCCAGTAAATGAGCATATCGGCGCTGCGTTTCGGGAAAGTCGGCCATTATTTCCCGAAATTGCCATTCGGGAATTGATTGCCAATGCATTGATTCATCAGGATATGACAATACAAGGTGCAGGGCCGCAAATAGAGCTGTTTCAGGATCGCATCGAAATCACTAATCCCGGCGATCCTCTGGTGCAGCCGGATCGGATGATTGATCTGCCGCCACGTTCACGAAACGAAATGCTGGCCTCCCTTATGCGGCGCATGCGCTTTTGTGAAGAACAAGGCAGCGGCCTTGATAAAGTTGTTATGAACATTGAGGTTTACCAGCTTCCGCCATTAAAAATTCAGGCCGAAGGTGGATCAACCCAGGTCATTTTATACGGCCCGCGTTCTTTCGCTGAAATGAATAGATCGGAGCGGGTGCGGGCCTGTTACCAGCATGCAGTGCTTAAATGGCTAAGCGGCGAGAAAATGAAAAACTCTACGCTGTGTGAGCGTTTCGGCATAGATAAGAAAAATGCCGCCCAGGCAAGCCAAGTCATCAGCGCCGCGCTGGAGGAAGGGAAAATTAAAGTCGCTGATCCAGATCATCCGAGAGCGGGATATTTTCCGTTCTGGGGGTAAGTATATTTTCTTGATCCATTTTTGATTATTAGAGTAAGAAAATTAGTCTAGAGTATAAACAGTTTATATATATCAAATGGTTATGCTGTATTCTTCCAATAAAATTTTCTTGATCGGGTTTTGATTGTAAAGAACTAAAAGCGAGTATTAATGAACGAAGCAGAAACACGAGCGGAGCTGATCGATCCTGCCCTCAAATCAGCAGGATGGGGTGTCGTAGAAGGTAGTCGCGTCCGCCGTGAGCTGATAACGCTAGGCCGTTTGCAGGGTGCTGGCCGTCGCGCCAGTCAGGACATCGCCGATTACGTTCTGTTTTACAAAGGGCAGAAGCTCGCCGTGATCGAGGCCAAGCGCCGTGATGCACAGGATACTGAAGGTGTAGGACAGGCGAAGCGATACGCCGAGATGCTCCAGACTCGATTTGCCTATTCCACCAACGGAGATGGCATTTACCAGATCGACATGCTCACCGGCGCGGAAAGCTACATCGATGCTTATCCTGCACCGGAAGAATTATGGACGATGACCTATGCCGCGGAGAACGCCCGCAAGCAGGAATGGCTGGAGCGGTTTGGCGATGTGCCGTTTGAGGATAAGGGTGGACAGTGGGAAGCCCGTTATTACCAGCACAATGCGATTAACAAAACGCTGGAGGCTCTGGCGGAAGGACAGGAGCGCATCCTGCTGACGCTGGCGACCGGCACCGGTAAGACCTTTATCGCGTTTCAACTTGCGTGGAAGCTGTTCCGCAGTCGCTGGAACCTAAGCCGCGAGCCTTCCCGCCGCCCGCGCATCCTGTTTCTGGCCGACCGGAACATTCTGGCCGATCAGGCGTACAATGCTTTTTCCGCCTTTCCTGAAGATGCGCTGGTGCGGATTGACCCTGAAAGCATCCGCAAGAAAGGCCGCGTTCCCAAAAACGGTAGCATCTTTTTTACGATCTTCCAGACCTTCATGTCCGGTAGCGATGCAGAAGGAAGGCCCGCGCCCAGCTTTGGTGAGTATCCGCCGGATTTCTTTGATTTTATCATCATCGATGAGTGTCATAGGGGCGGTGCCAATGATGAAAGCAACTGGCGCGGCATTTTAGAATATTTCTCGCCTGCGGTGCAGCTCGGCCTGACGGCCACGCCGAAACGCAAACACAATGCCGATACTTACGCCTATTTCGGCGAGCCGGTTTATATCTACTCCCTGAAGGAAGGGATCAATGACGGCTTCCTGACCCCGTTCAAGGTCAAACAGATCGCCACCACGCTGGATGAATACGTCTATACCTCCGACGATGAGCTGATAGAGGGTGAAGTCGAGGAAGGCAGGCGGTATGTCGAAGATGATTTTAACCGCGTGATCGAAATAAAAGAGCGGGAGAAATACCGTGTCAAGCTGTTCATGGATATGATCGACCAGCGGGAAAAGACCATCGTTTTCTGCGCCACGCAGGAACATGCGCTGGCGGTGCGCGATCTCATCAACCAGATCAAAACCAGCAAAGACCCGCATTACTGCGCCCGTGTCACCGCCAATGACGGCGCTATCGGAGAACAACACCTGCGCCATTTTCAGGATAATGAGAAGACTATTCCGACGATCCTGACCACATCACAGAAACTCTCGACCGGTGTGGATGCGCGGAATGTGCGAAACATCGTGCTGATGAGGCCCGTCAATTCCATGATCGAGTTTAAGCAGATTATCGGGCGCGGAACCCGCCTGTATGACGGCAAGGACTACTTCACGATCTACGATTACGTGAAAGCCTATGAGCATTTTAACGATCCTGAATGGGACGGCGAGCCTATTGAGCCGGTGACGCCAGAGCCTCGTGGTGGCGATGACGGCCACGACGAGGCCGATGAACCCAATTCAGGCGCTCATGAGGGCGGTGACGAAGGTGAAGGTCCTGACGGGGACGGAGAAAATCCACAAAGATCGAAGAGAATAAAAATCAAGTTGGCGGACGGCAAAGAACGCACGATCCAATACATGGTAGCTACAACATTCTGGAGTCCTAACGGCAAGCCGATGTCGGTGGCGGAATTCATAGAACGCTTGTTCGGCGAGTTTCCTGCCCTGTTTCGCGATGAGGATGAACTGCGGAAGCTGTGGGGCCAGCCGGAAACCCGAAAAGCCCTGATGGATACGCTGGCCGAGAAAGGCTATGGCGAAGATCAACTCGTCGAAATCAGCCGTATGATTAACGCCGAAAAAAGCGACATTTTCGATGTGCTGGCCTATATCGCCTTCGCCCTTTCCCCCATATCACGTCAGGAGCGTGTCGAACAGCACAGGGAGGTAATCTTTTCCGAATACGACGACAAGCTCCAGGCGTTTCTGGATTTTGTTCTGTCGCAGTATGTGCAGGAAGGCGTGGGCGAGCTGGATCAGGAAAAATTACCGCACCTGCTAGAGCTGAAATACCGCGCCATCAGCGATGCCGCCGAACAACTCGGCGGTGTCAGCCGCATCCGCGAGGCTTTCGTCGGATTTCAGCGGCATTTGTATTGAGGAGAAGAGTATGGGGGGTATAAACGCACAAAAATATTTCAAAACGGAAGAATTAAAAACCGCAATTGGCTCTGTATCAGAAAAGAATGCCGATGTCTCCGGTAATAGCCCGTTAGATTATGTTTTAAACTCCGATGACAAGCTGGCTTCTATTTCGCAAAAATGTCTCAATGGAAAATATAAATTCCCTCCATATAACCTGAAGCTGTTTCTGAAGGGGCCGGGCAAACCTCCTAGGGAAATTTCTGTACCATCTTTACTTGATCAGGCGCTTTTAAAATCAATAGATCAAGCGTTAAAAAATACTTGCCCAATAGAAAACCAAACGGCTCTGGCATTTTTTATTATTCAGGATTTGAAAGATTATATGCAAAACCTACCAGAAGCAGCCCAAGTTATGCGTTTGGATATCAAGCAATTTTTTGATCGTATCCAGCATGAAACGTTATTGCAAAAATTGAACGAAAAGAAATGCCCAGACTGGCTTATGAAGCTAGTTTCAACAGCAATTACAACACCAGCAAAAGAAAAAGGTATTAAAACACCTCGAAAAAAAGAGATTGGTGTACCACAGGGAATTTCTATAGCGAGCTATCTTGCCGATCTTTATCTTGAGAACTTTGATAAAGAACTTCAGAATCATTGTTTGAAATCAGCACGATATGTAGACGATATACTTATTATCTATTCGCCAAAACAGGAAACGGGTTTGCTTTCCTTCCTAAAAGAGCATCTGGCGTCATTGGGGCTAGAATTCCATGAAGAAGGGAACGAGCATAAGTTTTTTAAAGGCAGCATATACGCAGAGAACGGAGTTGATTTCCTAGGATATCACTTTTTCGTAAAGCAAGATGGATTACTCGTTTCTGTAAGAAATTCAAGCGCACAAAAATTTGTAAATTCACTTGTTGGCTTAGTAACGAAATATAAAAAAGGGGGGTATGGCCTGAACTACCCAGATACGTGTCTGGCGGAAGATGTTTTTCGCTATGACCTTAATGAA
This sequence comes from Nitrosomonas nitrosa, assembly GCF_003051105.1. Classification (GTDB taxonomy): domain Bacteria; phylum Pseudomonadota; class Gammaproteobacteria; order Burkholderiales; family Nitrosomonadaceae; genus Nitrosomonas; species Nitrosomonas nitrosa. Next base: position 22,868 of record NZ_QAOO01000003.1, read on the forward strand.
AGGATCACCGGAGCGTTTAAGGGTGATCAAAGATATGGGTGGCTGTGGTATTTCCGACAAATGAATGACCTGCCTCTTTTAGACCGGATTGATAAAATCGTAAAAAGAGAATTGGCTAAATCGTCTGATACCAAGCATATAAAGACCAAAAGATTAAAAAGAGCCTATTACGAAATACAAAATTTTTCTCCAGGGAACACGTATATTTTAAATTACGGCCTTACTGATGCAGAAAAAATCCAAAAATATTTTGGTTTTCTAGATGCAAGGATTTCTAGGTCGCAGACGGACGAAAAAAACTTTGGCGGCTTTTAACCATTTTACAAATACACGATTAAAACGCCTAATTCTTGATGAAATCAGAGCTTCCTGATAGATTCATGATCGAGAGGGCCTAATCCAGAAATGGATAGACTGCTGTGCATTTTCAATGTCCACCAGTAATTCTGTTACCAACAGTCTTTAATGGCTACCCTGCAAAGGAGCACCCCATAGGGGTAAACTTGTAACTACCGATTATTCGGAAGGCCCTCTCACTTATATCTTGAAAAGGTAACGATGTATGGCTGATAAAGAAAATAAAGCGCCGATAGAACAGCTTCAGGATGATTTGTATCGTACTAAATGTGCCCGTTTCAATGCTGATGAACGGTTGAGAATTGAACATAAACTGGCGCATTTTTCTTTGATGTTTTTGGCTGTGTATAATTGTTGCCTTATCAGTTGCGCCCGCATTTGATGTATTATCATGGGCTAAAGGAAACGATGTAGATTTTTGGTCTTTGGTACTGTCGGTAATATTGCTCGGAATTGCGGCTCTTGAAGCGGGTGACAATAGATTGGAAAAAGCATCCCGTCTGCATGAAAATGCTTTAAAAATTGATGATTTGTATAGAAGAACCAAAACTCTTGCAAAGAACGAGATCAGTAAAGAAAAGCTGGATGAACTGGCGACAGAGTATGGCTCGATTTTATCGAAATGTCAGTTCAATCATAATGAAATTGATATTTTACGAAATAATTTTACCAATTCATGGCTTGGCTGGTGCGTAAGAGGGTTCAGTTTATTGGGGTGGTTTTTGCTTTCAATAAAACACTATGGAATTTACTGGTCGGTTATATTAGGGCCTCCAGCGGCTTTGTTTTTGACTATGAAATAAATTTTTTACCGCCTCATTATCAGCAATGTCTGACGTATAACAGCTACTATCCATTGTATTTTTTTCCAATATCAGAGCTGCATCTTAGAATAGGCTTCTTTGTAGTGGGAAAACTCAGGATGTTGGTCAACCCTCATGTGGGAATCCAGGGTTTAAAATACAGTTCTGCCGTTCAGACGGTACAAAGGAAGGTGGCAGAGCGATAGCGCGGTCCTATTCCTTCATTCTGGCATCGATGGCGGTGGCGATATTATGTGGTGTCTCCTACTGAGAGACAGTTTCGTCACCGTGTATTGCTGCCAATACCAGTTATGCTTTGAATTTACTCGAATATTGCGTGTACTTTTTACTTATCGTCATAAGCTCCTTTTTAATTTTGTTAGAGCTTAACAATCTGTACAGTTTTGCGATACCACTTCTGGGCCTTCCCCCCTCGAATATCAAGAAAAATGACGGTTTCCGCCTGATCCACTCACGTGGGGCAGACCCTCCGCAGTTTTTCTTGACTTTTTTACGCCCGCCTTAGTGCCCTAGTCGGCAGAGGTTCATGAGCGAGCAAAACGCTTCGCTTAGAACCTCAACACCGAACTTTAGGAGAAAAGACTATGAGCAACGATATCAGAATCTATGTGGCAGATTTGGCGGCTTACAATAACGGCAAACTTCATGGCGTTTGGATCAACGCGACCGATGACCTGGATGATATTTGGGAGCAGCAGGTTAATCAAATGCTGGCAGAAAGCCCGGAAGGTTTCGCGGAAGAATACGCGATTCATGACTATGAAGGTTTTGACGGTTACGCTTTGAGCGAATATGAAGGGCTTGAAGCGGTGCAGAAAATCGCCTGTTTCATTGAGGAATACCCGGATTTTGGTGGAGAGTTGCTGAACAATTTCGGCGGCGACCTGGGGAAGCCAGAACAGCGGCAGAAGACAATTATTGCGGCTGTTATAAATCGCTGGCTGATTTTGCGGATGAGCTGACCGAAGACACCACGCAGATTCCTGAAAACCTGGCTTATTATATCGACTATGAGCGCATGGGCCGGGATATGGAATTAAACGGTGATATCTTCACCATAGAAACGGGCTACGAGGAAATTCACATCTTTTGGAATCACTAAACACTTAAGCGCTGCCGGTTTGAAGCTGGCAGTGCTTTTTTTATCTGAGGGGTGAAAATTCGTGCCGCCGAAACCCTGCGGCTTTCGGCGGGTCTTGAATCAGGGCCATACAATATTGAGAACAGCATTACAAATGCTGTTCGATATCCATACGGTCATGCAGGATGCGGACAATCTCGACTTGGCCTTTACCGGCGCGACGGTAAAAAATCACATGTTTGCCAACGCCGTATTTGAAATAGCCTTCCCGGATGTCATCGCATGAGCGGCCAAGATCGGGTTTGTCCGCCAGATCGTGAAACGCACAGTCAATCTGCGTCAGATAGCGGATTTGTTGCGCTTTTCCCCATTCTTTCCGGGTATAACGGCCAATCGCAAGTAGATCATCTCTGGCTTTTTGCTTGAGGATAAACGACCCCATCTAATCTTCACTTTCCAGCTCATCCAGTACGTTTTGCAGGGAATAATCGGCAGAACCGCTTTGCTCGCCCTCGATCAGAGCGCGGCGCAGCGCTTCCAGTTTAGCCTCGCGCTCTTCCAGCAGGCGCAGCCCGGCGCGGATCGCTTCACTTGCCGAGCCGTAACGCCCGGTTTCGATCTGGTGCGCCAGAAACTTCTCAAAATGTTCGCCCAGCGTGACGCTGGTATTCTTCTGAACAGGCATATACCCCTCCCTTTATTCAAATATCTATACCTAATTATAATATTTGTTGGTATCAATAACAATTTAAATCCGATTTGAGAGGCATTCTGCCCTTGTACGATACCATTCTCCCTGATCCGGTTAAGGAATTTTGGCTCTTCAGGAAAATTTGTGGGTAATGCTATAACGAATAGGTAACAAAGACGCTAGTTTTTTGGGGTTTTTGAGGTAGGAGGTGTGCATCCTGTTGTTCTTCTGAGAAGATGGAGGTGTTGAGCAACCATCAACCAGAAGGAAAGGAACAGGATGCACATCAAGACTATCCTCAATCGTGTTCAAAAATTCAAGTCTTTTGTATATGGAAAAGTCTGTTGGGTGGAAAATGCGTTAGTCCCGACAGTAGATGTTGAACTACAGCCACGCAGGAATAGCCGCCCGGTGTGTAGCGGATGCAGGCGTGAGAGGCCTGGTTACGACAGGCAGCCGACTCATAGCACTGAATTTATTCCATTGTGGGGCATCAAGGTATTTTTTCTCTATGCGCCACGTCGTGTTGCGTGTCCTGATTGTGGTATTCGGGTGGAATGGATGCCTTGGGTGTCAGGCAAACATCGGCTGTCCGAGCTGCTAAAGCATATTTCGTCAGCGATTGGGTTTAGGTTTGTTCATGAGCGCAATAAGCGTTGCGGTGGGGATGAATCCATCTATCTGCTCGGTCATGTCGAGCGCCTCCAACCCGTATAAAAGCCCGCTTGTACCAAACATGGCGGCGCAAAGCGCGCAACCGACCAGTTCCCCGCCAAATGGAATGACGAACAGCGTCCGTCCCAATGTCAGATCGAGCACATCATAGATAATGCAAACAGCGAGCTTGAGTTCCCACATAAAAAATCATCTCATTCTAGTTATTTTCGGGATAAGTTGTTTTTGGAAAAATCACCCTAGGTTAGATTCCTCCGTCGATCGCTCAGCGTCTCGATGGAACCCATGAAAGCGATCGAGCAAATGAACTCATTTTTTACCCAGATCGTTCAGCATGTGTTCATTTTCTTCATTATAAAGTGATCACTACCAGAGCAATTCTGGAGAAAAGACATCATAGAGGAGGTGTATTATGAACACAAAAACCAGAATACTCGCACCTAAAAAATGGTGGATTGGCATGGTGCTGAGTATCGCGCTGGCCGTTCCGATGGTCGTTGAAGCGGGAAGAGGCCATCATCGTCACCACCACCATCACCACCATCATCACGATCATGGGCATCACTATTATAATGCCGGGCCGGGTTATGGGGGCTATGGTTATGGCCCTCCAGGTCATTACCGACCGCGACACAAACACCGGCATATTCAGCATCACCACCATCATTACAACAATAGCCGGCATATTTATTATGGTCAGCCGTACTATCCCCCTGCGTATGGCGCCGGCTATTATGGTGTAGCGCCTGGCAATTTTTTCCTGGGCATCAGCACGGGAGATATGCGTTTTATGTTAGGCTATTAACTCATCATGCTCAGTGGCAGGCAGGCAGGCAGGCAGTCAGACAGGGGAAGCCTGCCACGGGTACTTTATAGCCTATAGAAAATGATTACCTATCGTTACTGTGTGTTAATGCTTGTACTGATTGCAAGTTTTTCATCAGGAGCAACGACTGCGTTTGCGCAAAAAAATCTGCGCTATCATCATGCGAGCAACCAGCTAGCCGAAATATCACAGCAGCAAGCGGTTGCCATCGCACAGCAACATGTGCCCGGGCGCTTGCTGTCCGTCCAACGTACGACAGAAAGCTACCGCGTCAAAATTCTAAGCCACAAAGGGACCGTTCACGTCGTGACAATAGACTCGAGAAGCGGGGCGGTCATCGCGACCCATTAGCAATCAAGGGGTACGTTATCCTATCACTTCATCCAATAGCTTGATGACACCATGCGTATTTTGATCATTGAAGATGAAATCAAACTGCAAAAGCAAATTCGCCAGCAACTGGAAGCGGATGGTTACATGGTCGATACTTCCGATAACGGCGAGGAAGGTCTGTACTTTGCGAGCGAATATCCATTGGATGCCGCCATTGTCGATATCGGCTTGCCAGGGATGTCAGGTCTCGAGGTCATCGCCGCATTGCGCAAGCGCGGTAGCCTGTTGCCCATCCTCATTTTAACTGCGCGCAATAGCTGGCAGGACAAGGTCAAAGGCTTGGAAATGGGGGCCGATGATTATCTTGCCAAACCTTTCCAGATGGAGGAATTGCAAGCCCGGCTCAGGGCACTGTTGCGGCGTGCGAGTGCCGTTCCCAATACGCTTTTGCAAGCCGGACCGATCACATTGGACATGGCCGAGCAAACCGTGAAGATCAATGAGCAGGCTGTCGAACTGACAACCTTCGAATACCGTTTGCTGGAGCTCTTAATGCGTCACCATGGCGAGGTCATTTCCAAGCAGACATTGACAGATTATCTCTACCCCCATGATGACAATCATGACAGTAACGTGTTGGAAGTGATGATCGGGCGCCTGCGCCGTAAGCTGGATCCGGATGGCAAGCTCAATCCGATTGAAACGCTGCGTGGCCGTGGCTACCGGTTCGCCATCAAAACTTCGTCATGAGATCGCTCAATCAGCGTATTTTAGCCAGCGCATCGCTGGTGTTGCTGGTGTTTGTCGTGGGCACAGCCTTGACACTTGATCGGGCTTTTTATGACAGCGGAAAGACGGCATTGCAAGATCGTATGCTGGGAAAGCTGTTTCTACTGATGGGCGAAGCCGAAGTCGATGACCATGGCAGGCTTGTCATGCCCGAGGAGCTGCCGGGTTTGATGGAATTCGAGCACCTCAATTCAGGTATTTATGCGTTTATCGCCGATGAAAGGAATACCCAAGTCTGGAAATCGATGTCTACGCTGAGCATTCAGATACCCTTCCGGGCATCATTGCCTGAAGGAGAGAAAGTATTCGAGCAGATCGAGCTCAACGAAAAGCCGCATTTTATCTATAGCTTTGGGGTAGCATGGGAAACGGAAGTGCGCGACTACCCGTTTACTTTTCACGTGATCATGGATAGTACCTCGCTCGAGGAGCAAATCGATCTCTATCGCCGAGATTTGTGGGGATGGCTGGCTGTGATGGGTGTGTTGCTGCTGATCATGCAAATGTCGGTTTTGCGCTGGGGGCTTCGCCCGATGCGGCAGGTTTCATCCGAATTGAGTGCGGTCGAATCGGGGCTGCAAGAAAGCGTGCAGGGGATTTATCCGGTCGAGCTCAAGCGCCTGACCGATAATATCAACTCCTTGATCAATCATGAAAGAAAGCACCAACAGCGCTACCGCAATGCACTGGCCGATTTGGCGCACAGCCTCAAGACACCCCTGACGATTCTGCGGGGAGCGATCAACACGGAAAACGATGCCCAGGTGATGCGAGCTTTGCTCAATGAGCAGATTGATCGAATGGATAATATCGTTCAGTACCAGTTGCGCCGCGCCGCGACAGCCGGGAGTTCGCCCGGTACGCGTTTGATCGCTTTACGCCCGGTTGTCGAGAAAATCGTCAATACCGTCCATCGTGCTTATTACGAAAAATACCCCAAAGTGACCCTTGAGATACCCCCCGAATTTTGTCTGAGAATGGACGAAGGCGATTTGATGGAGCTGCTCGGGAATGTCATCGATAATGCTTATAAGTGGTGTCGGCAGGACATCACCATTTCGGCATCCTACGAGCATGATGAAGTGGTGATCAGAGTGGAAGACGACGGACGGGGGATCAAACGCGAGGAATTGGGCAAAATACTCGAACGGGGCGTCCGGGCGGATCAGTCGATCCCCGGGCATGGCATCGGTCTGGCCATTGTCCGTGATATCGTCGAGGCTTACGACGGCAGTTTGTCGATCGATCCGACGAGGACTAGTGGTGCCGCTTTTGTCATTCGGGTCAAACGATAAGAGCGGTTTCAGCCAGTATATGCCTGCTTGAAACCAGTAGTGCCCTGATGATTTTCTACATGTGGCTGCGTCATGAAAGAAATGATATGAGATAATACGGCATAATCATTTTAGTCAGCTTTGACCTCAGCCCTATTATCGTCGCTTGATTCACTGAAAAACCAAGCATGTCCAGATTAATTGCACTGATTCCCGCAGCCGGTTCGGGTTCGCGTATGGGGAATCAACTCCCTAAACAATATCTGCCGTTGGCAGGCAAGCCAATGATTTACCATGCATTAGCTACGCTGTGCCATGCTCCGCGAATCGACCAGGTTTGTGTCGTGCTCGCACCCGACGATGAGGTATGGGTTCGCTACGATTGGTCACCTTTTTCCAATAAACTCAAAGTGCTTTATCGGGGTGGCGCCACGCGTGCGCAAAGCGTGCTGTATGGTTTGAATGCCCTGCAATCCGAAGGCGCGATCCAAGATGATGATTGGGTGCTCGTGCATGATGCAGCACGCCCTTGTCTGAGTTCGGCCCAGCTTGACCGGCTCATCGATGCGCTCGTGCAAGACGAAGTAGGCGGATTATTGGCGATACCGGTCGCGGATACCCTGAAACGAGCGGATGAAAAGCAGTGCGTGATTGGCACGGCAGCGAGAGAGGGGCTTTGGCAAGCACAGACCCCCCAGATGTTTCGCATGGGCTTGTTGATGGCTGCATTGAATAAAGCGGACAATACCGCGATCACCGACGATGCGAGTGCCATCGAGGCGCTGGGGTTAAGCCCGCGGCTGGTACTCGCGGATGCTTATAATTTCAAGGTAACCTATCCTCAGGATTTAGCACTGGCAGAACTCATTTTGCAGCAAAGGGGGACAACGTGACAAATTTTAGAATCGGTCAAGGGTTTGATGTGCACCAATTGGTAGCCGGGCGCGATTTGATCATCGGCGGCGTGACGATTCCTTTCGAAAAAGGCTTATTGGGGCATTCGGATGCCGATGTGTTGCTCCATGCGCTATGCGATGCCTTGCTCGGTGCGGCGGCATTAGGCGATATCGGCCAGCATTTTTCAGACAGAGATGCCCGTTTCAAAGATATCGACAGCCGCTTGCTGGTACGCGAAGTTCACCGCATGCTCACCAACAAACGTTATCGAGTGGTCAACATCGATGCGACGATTATTGCCCAAGCACCTAAAATGGCGCCCCATATTCCGGTCATGATCGATAACATTGCGCACGATCTGAACATGTCCAGCGGCGATATCAATATCAAGGCGAAGACTGCGGAAAAGCTGGGTTTTGTGGGCAGGGGAGAAGGGATTGTGGCGGAAGTCGTCTGTTTGATCAGCACGCATGCTGATGATATTTACTCGTGATCGAAACGCCAATCAGCCGAGAAGCCCGTTCGAAAGTTTTCTTTGCTCTATGGCCCGATGCGGCCGCGCGCAAAAAATTGAGCAAGCTGGCGGGTGAGCTTGCCACCGTTTGCGGCGGTAAACCAACGCGTTCGGACATGATCCACCTTACGCTGGTATTTATTGGCAATGTGACCCAGCAGCATCTGCAAATGCTGCGTGAAGCCGCCGACGGGGTCAAGCAGCTTAGTTTCGATCTGACCCTCGATCAAATTCAATATTGGCCGCATAATCGTATTGCGCATGCTGGCCCAAAGCAGTGCCCAGCCGAATTGCTCACCCTGGTGGCCGATTTGTACAATCGATTGACGCAAGCAGGCTTTACGCTCGAACAGCGCCGTTACATTCCGCATGTGACGTTAGTCAGGAAAGCGAAGTGTACAAATGTGCTGGATGTGACAGCCTCGATCACTTGGCGCGTAAACGAGTGGGCCTTGGTGGAATCCAGGCAGACGCGTCGCGGCGCTGAGTATACTTCGCTTGCTCGTTGGTCACTGCAGCCAGTCTGAAAGTTGTAGCGCATGATGGAATTGAACTGCCGAGATATACCCGAGACAACTACCTGCGTCGCTTCATGAAAATTCTTGCACTCGATACCTCCACCGAATATTGCTCGCTTGCGTTATGGCTGGATGGGGATGTGCTCACCAAAGAAGTGCTCGCCGGCCAGCAACATACCGAATTGTTGCTGCCGATGGTGCAAACAATGCTGGCGGAATCGGGGCTGGCGTTGACGCAGTTGGACGGTTACGCTTTCGGTGCGGGTCCGGGATCGTTTACGGGATTGCGCATCGCCTGCGGCGTCGTTCAAGGGCTGGCTTTTGCAACCGATCTGCCGGTCATCGGCATCAGCACGCTGGAAGCGATGGCGCAGAAAATCAATGCGCGCCATGTCATGGCAGCACTGGATGCCCGTATGGGCGAGATCTATTTTGCGGCTTATCGCCAAACAGAGTCAGGTTGGTCGGTTGTACAAACGCCGGTGCTTTGTTTGCCGGAGCTCGCACCGCGGATTGAAGAAAGAGTGAAGTGGGTCGGTTGTGGCAGTGGCTTTGATCTCTACGGCGAGCGACTGAGTGCATATTATGGCGATTGTTTGGTTGGAATCGAATCGGGATGTTATCCGCACGCCCGCGAAATCGCACAACTTGCAGTACCAAAATTGCTGGCGGGTTTGGGAGTGTCTGCCGAAGAGGCCGCGCCGGTATATGTTCGGGACAAAGTCGCATTGAAAGTGAGTGAACGATGAGTGTCATTCAGCAAACCGATCAAATCAGAGAAATGCAACTGGAGGATGTGGGGCGTATCATACTGATCGAGCGGGAGATTTTTCTTTTTCCCTGGTCAGTGATGAATTTCATCGATTCCATCAAGTCAGGCTATTATTGCCGCGTGCTGGAACAAGATGATGAACTCATCGGTTACGGCATCATGATGATGGGACCGGATGAAGCGCATATTCTGACACTGGGCATCGCGGCCCAACGGCAGTATCAGGGTTGGGGAGGCAAGCTACTGGATTATTTCATTCAGCTCGCTAAGCAAAATAACGCCTTGGCAGTGATACTCGATGTGCGTAAGTCCAACACCAGCGCCATCAATTTATACCGCCGATTGGGATTCAAGCAAATTGCACTACGCAAGGGATATTATCCTGCGATGTGTGGACGCGAAGATGCATTGGTAATGAGATTGGATTTATGAAGGATCGGCGCAAGGCAGTTCTGCAAGAGCTGGGCCTCATCCCTGTTTGGCGGCACAAGAAAGAAGCCACCTTGACCGAGTGCGAATCTGACGTAAATCAAGCGGTCGAGACAACCCAAATGACAGAGCCTGATGAAAAGCGGAGTGACGACCGATCGGCACGCATTGCCAGGATGGATTGGGCGGCGCTGAAAGCATCTGTTGCGAGTTGCACGGCTTGCCCACTCAGCCAATCCAGAACGCAAACCGTTTTTGGTGTAGGCGATGAGCAAGCCGATTGGTTATTCATCGGAGAAGGGCCCGGTGCAAAAGAGGATGAGCTGGGCGAACCGTTTGTCGGGCAGGCCGGTAAATTACTTGACAATATGCTGATGTCGATTCAATTGCGGCGCGGCGAGCGGGTTTATATCACCAACATCGTCAAATGCCGTCCACCGAACAACCGTAACCCCGAATCTTTCGAAGCTGAGCAATGCCATCCCTATTTGGCACGGCAAATCGTGCTGATCAAACCCAAGCTGATTGTCGCGCTCGGCAAGGTGGCTGCGCAGAACTTGTTGCATAGCAGTGAGAGCATCGCCAGCTTGCGCGGAAAACTCCACTACTATGAAACCATTCCTGTGATCGTGACCTACCATCCTGCGTATCTATTGCGTTCCTTGGCCGATAAAGCCAAGGCATGGGAAGATCTATGCTTCGCCAGGGAGACGATGCAATCACTATCGGCTCATTCGGCGTGACGGCATTTCCATGCTTTTTCCATGCAAGGAAGTAACCGTTTATTTCTTTGGATAATCAGTGTATTTTGCGCATTCCGATCAAGTGCAGCGAGTCTTGTTTGCTCTGATTGGTGAGATGCCATTTGCGGATGATGACCATCGAGATCGATACGAACGCGCCAAATAGCCCGATGACGATGTAGATATGCACATCCAACATGATCAGCAGCGCATACAGTAATAGCATGCTCAGGATGCTGAGGTTTTCGTTGAAATTCTGTACCGCAATCGAGTGCCCTGCACCCATGAGAATATGACCGCGATGCTGGAGTAAAGCATTCATCGGTACGACGAAGAAACCTGCCAACCCGCCGATCAAAATGAGGAGGATGACAGCGAGCCACAAATCACGGACAACGATCATGATCATGACAACGATACCCATGGCGATCCCCAGCGGAATGACCTTGACCGAATCGCGCAACGTAATCATCTTGGCTGCCAGAACGGAGCCAGCGGCTATGCCTAACGCCACCACGCCTTGTAGCTGAGCGGCCTGATTGAGCGCGAAGCCCAACGCGATATCGGCCCATTTCAACACGATGAATTGTAAGGTTGCTCCTGCTCCCCAGAACAAAGTAGTCACGGCGAGAGAGATCTGGCCCAGCTTGTCGCTCCACAATAACTTGACGCAGTGTGCAAATTCATGGATCAGAAAGAAAGGGCTTTTTTTCGGAATACGGTGATCGATGCCCGTATCCGGGATAAATAAGTTGAAGGTAGCAGCAATCGTATAAAAGAAGGCAATCAGCAAGATAGCTGATTCGATCGGCGAATCGATCCCGGTATCGATGAGCGGGAAATCGATAGACAGCAAGGCCGAGGCAATGGCAGGCGTAATCAGCAATCCCCCTAGCACCGTTCCCAATACGATGGAGCCGACAGTCAATCCTTCGATCCAGCCATTGGCGATCACCAGTTTTTCCGGCGGCAGCAACTCGGTCAATATACCGTATTTGGCAGGTGAGTAAGCCGCCGCACCTAATCCGACGATCGCGTAAGCACCAAGCGCGGAATACTGGTGCGTCGCAAAGAACAAGAGAATACACCCTGCGATTTTGATGGAATTGCTGATGAACATGACGCGGCCTTTGGCCATGGAATCAGCGAATGCGCCTACGAAGGGCGCCAGGATGACGTAGAACAGTACAAAAACGAATTTAAGAATAGGCGTTAGAAAAGCAGGTGCATGCAGATCGATTAATAGCGCGATCGCAACGACCAGCAACGCATTGTCGGCGAGCGACGAGAAAAATTGTGCCGCCATTATCGTATAGAATCCGCGCCCCAAATGACCTCCTCAGTAGCCTCTATTTAAAATTTTTCTTAACACTCAGCAGATGACGGCAGGGTGATATCACAAGGGCACCACTTAAAATTCAGAGCACTCAACAGGGCGGGGCGAGACAAACACATGCCGACGCAGCCTATTGCCGATAAATAAGGAAACATTTTATTTATGAGCGACGATGTATCGTGACGAAAAATGAAAGTTTAGGGTGCCCAAGATTTTCATGATTATATAAGCGAAATGATACTGCTGATGCATTTCATCGCGATGAAAATTTATCTCAGTGCGCTACTACTTATACCCCTCGCACCTCAAAATTCGCAACTATACCTTCTCCCGCTGGGAGAAGGTTGGATGAGGGATGATAAAAAATCGAATTTTGAGGTGCGAAGTGTATAAAAATATATTAGGGGCAGTTGGTTCGGGCAAAAATAGGTAAAGTGACCATTGGGTCAATCGTTAATAAACGAGTAGCCCAATCTTTTCAATTATTTGGCAGAGAGGTTATGTTCTTCGTTTGATGGAAACGGCTATGTGCTCTAATGAAGGGCGTACACAGTCACCCAAACACCCAAAAAGTTTATGGGGTTTATGGCAGCAAGTTGATAAGTGTGATGCAATTATCTACGGATTGCTCGCCACGCTTTCGAGATATTCCACTTTTACTTCGGTAAGCCCCTGTTTATGTAAGCCAATGCGTTTTGCTGCCCCCTGCGATAGATCGATCAATCGATTTTTCTTGAAAGGCCCGCGATCATTGACAATGACATCGACGCTGCGGCCATTGCGAAGATTGGTCACTCTGACTTTACTGGGAAGCGGCAGCGTTTTGTGAGCGGCAGTGAGTCCATGCGGGTTGAAACGCGTGCCCATCGCTGTGCGGTTACCGGATTCTGAACCATACCATGATGCGATACCCCGTTCCTTGTATCCGATGGCTGAAGACATAGGATAATAGGTTTGGCCGCGTACTTTGTAGGGTTTGTTATAGGGTTTGTTGTGGGGGGCGGTCGATTGAGGGCGGCTGAGCGAGGGTGTGGGGGATTTAATGGGCGCAGAACAACCGCTGAATAAAAACACCATCAGCAATAACGATAAACCAGCGAGTCTGAGAGAGGTGAATATCTGCGTTGTAGACTGAATATGCGCGGGCGGTTGATTGAATAAACACTTTGTTGATTCATTTATCGTCATAATAATCATTACCTTCTATTATCAAAATTGGTTAGTTTAATAGCTGCAAGCAGCTTGCGAATTTGTGTAAAACAGGCTGCACGCACTGTAATGAATGATACGGGTTGCCTATCATAACAATCGTTGCCCAGATTGACCAAATTAGGCGGGCCAAAAAATAAATTGGGAGACCCTGCAAACCATGGCGGATCAACGATTCTGAAACCTTCCGGCATTCTGTATGTCAATTATTTATTTATATTAATCATTGAGTTATCAATAATATTTCATGCCAACACCCACCACATCCAGCAATGTTATTTCCGTTAATTGGTCAGGGGATATCCGGATCGATGCGCTCATGTTTGGCCAGCGATGGACGAATTCGACTATTTCTTACAGTTTTCCTAACCAGTATTCCTTCTGGTCGACGGATCCTTTTACTGGCTACGGCCCAGAAAATGGGGATGAAGAACCCTGGAGCAGCGCTTTTTCGCCGCTTACGCCCTCCGATCAGGAAGCGTTTAATCTTGCTTTGCAGCGCTGGTCGAATGTCGCCGCGATCCAATTCAATCCGGTGACCGAATCGCAGTTTACCGTGGGTGACCTGCGCGCAGCTTATACCTTCACCACTGAAATGACGGGGGCAGAAGCATGGACTTATTTGCCAACCGGTATTCCAGCGGGAGGTGATATCTGGTTCAACAAGGAAAGCAACAGCGCCAGAGTGAAATGGTCTGAGGGCAACTATTCGTTTCTGACGGCCATGCATGAGATTGGCCATGCGTTGGGTCTTACGCATCCGTTCGATAATAGGCAATTTCCCGCTTCGCTTGACACGATGTCATCGACCATCATGAGTTATTCGGCTATCGCTGGAGATAAGAGCTCGGGGCTGACATTTTATCCGACGACCCCGATGCTGTTGGATATCCTGGCCATTCAGCATATGTATGGCGCAAACGAACTTTATCATCGGGAAGATAACGTCTATCAGTTCGATGACACCCGAACTTACCATGAGACGATTTGGGATGGCGGCGGCATCGATTGGATTCAATACCACGGAACACAAGCCGCGCGCATAGACCTGAGAGAAGCGGAAGGGTCCTCTATCGGCAATACCGTTATGGCCTTGGATAGTAACAGCGAGCACGCCATACCCAATGTCTGGATCGCTTATGGAACGGTGATCGAGCATGCGCAAGGAGGACAGAGCGACGACTTGCTGATCGGTAACGATCATGACAACATTTTGGTCGGCGGCAATGGCCGGGATACCTTGGTCGGGCTAGGGGGGCGCGATACGTTCCACGGCGAGGCAGGGGTCGATACCGTTTTGTATTTGGGAGAGCGCGCACGTTACGCGGTATCCCAATCCGAGGGTGGCTATACCGTCGTTGATCAAGCGGGATCCGATGGGCAGGACAATGCAACGGGGATCGAGCGTTTGCAATTCAACGATATGGGATTGGCACTGGATTTGGATGGTTACGCCGGTCAAGTGGCAAAATTGCTGGGTGCTGTCTTTGGCGCGGCCGAAGTGGATAACAAAGCGTATGTCGGTACGGGTTTATGGCTGTTTGATGGGGGCATGAACCATGAAGCGGTAGCGACAGTCGCGCTCGATGCGGTCGGGGTAAGCACGCATGACGAGGTGGTGACGCTGCTCTGGCGCAACCTGTTTGGCAGCAATCCCACCCAAGCTGAAAAACAACCTTATTTGCAAGTATTGGAGAGCGGAGAAGTTTCGGCGGCTGCTTTGGCGATCTACGCTGCCGATTCGGCGATCAATACGGGCAACATCGATCTCGTCGGCTTGATGCAAACGGGGGTCGAATACACCCTGTAGACGATGGTAAACGGGTGATCAGGTTCAATTAGCATTATAATAACAAGCCTATTTATACGCATCGCACCTCAAAATTCGATTTTTTATCATCCCTCATCCAACCTTCTCCCAGCGGGAGAAGGTATGGTTGCCGAATTTTGAGGTGCGATGCGTATATCAAATCAATTTTTTGGATAGCTCATGGACATAGAACAAATCAATAGCCTTACGCATCAATTGACCGATTTGCAAGATCGGCAGAAATCCTTGCGGAGGTATCTTTGACTTCGATAACAAGAAACTACGCTTAACGGAAGTCTCAAGGCAGGCAGAAGATCCCTCGGTCTGGAACGATGCGCAGCGCGCCCAAGAACTCGGGCGTGAAAAGAAAGCACTGGAAAGTGTGGTGTTGACGCTCGAAACGATCGAGCGGCAATTGCAGGATGCCGTCGAATTACTGCAAATCGCCAGGGAAGAAAACGACGAAGCGACGTTGCAAAGCATCGTCACCGATGTGACGGGAATCGAAAAGACCGTGGCGGACATGGAATTTCGCCGTATGTTCGCAGATCCGATGGACCCGAATAACTGCTTCATCGATATTCAATCCGGATCGGGTGGAACGGAAGCACAGGATTGGGCGTCCATGCTGGAGCGCATGTATTTGCGTTACTGCGAACGCCGTGGCTTCGCCGTCGAATTGCTGGAAGAGTCTGCGGGGGATACCGCAGGAATCAAGAGCGCTACCCTTAAAGTGACGGGCGAATACGCCTATGGCTATCTGCGCACCGAAACCGGCGTGCATCGACTAGTGCGTAAATCCCCGTTCGATTCAGGCAATCGCCGCCATACTTCTTTTGCGAGTGTCTTCGTTTACCCGGAAGTCGATGACAGCATCGAAATCGACATTAACCCTGCCGATTTGCGCATCGACACTTTCCGCGCTTCCGGCGCCGGTGGGCAGCATATCAACAAGACCGATTCGGCCGTGCGGATCACGCATCTGCCCACCAACATCGTGGTGCAATGCCAAAGCGGCCGCTCGCAACACCGCAATAGAGCCGATGCTATGGCCATGCTCAAATCCCGTCTTTACGAAGCGGAGTTGCGCAAACGCAACGAAACCAAGCAAGCGGTGGAAGACGCCAAAACCGATATCGCCTGGGGATACCAGATCCGCTCCTACGTACTGGACCAATCCCGCATCAAGGATTTACGCACCAATGTCGAGATCGGCAATACCCAAGCGGTGCTCGATGGCGATTTGGACGATTTTATTCAAGCGAGCCTGAAGCAGGGTGTCGATGCATGACGGCCCGAGGTAGGGTGCAAAAAGCCAAGCGCATTGCAGTGTAATGCATCGTGAGGCGGGTATAGGCTACATTTGGCGCAATGCCCTGTGGCTATTGCGCCTTTACGGTTTACCGTCTAACGTGGGTTTGAATCATTTTGAGCGAGCTGGATCGTTTCTTGTTTGTTGAAAAATGCCACTTCGCTGGCGATATCTTGGCCGAGCAAGATTTTGAGCTGGGTGTCTGAACGCAGTTCGGCTGTTTCCATTATCTTGACGGAACTCGGCATGAGTTGACTGATTTTCTCGGCAAGCGCCAACGCGCTTGGATGGTAATGAATTTCGGTATGGGCTTGCCGGAATGTTTCATGATTCGTCAGACGCGTATTGTCAAAGCCGAATTGTTTTAGGTAAGTAGCGATGTTTCTCGCCATGCCGGTGACGCCATTGCCGTTGGATACTTCAATTTTATGAGGGTGTATTGCGGCGGTGTCTGTTTTTTCCCTGGGTTGGACTTCTGCTGCACGGTCTGCAACCAGGGGTGTCAGTTGGATAGGCTGATCGATCGTCGATGCGGTAACAGGGATTGCCCTGGAAGCCCGGATGGGTTCGGGTTCTGCGGTTAACGTTGTAGCGGGGGCTGCAGGCAGTGCTTGTGCAGGTTTTTGATCTTCGTTTCTGAACTCATAAACCTGCGGTGCAACCTGTACAAGCGATTGAGAGGATTGGGGGCTACTGAGTTGCATGATCTGCGATTGTGGCGCATTCGCGGTGAGCGTAACGATCGCAGGTCTTTGCTCGGTAGCTGGATCGATCGACGCGATGGCATCCTGCTCGTTCAATCCCATACGTTTTTGTACAGTAGCCAGGTTGCGGCTGGCTTTCGAGTTGCTCGGGTCAAAATGCAGCGCTTCCCGAAATGCGTCGGCCGCTTCTCGATACCGTTCCTGCAGGAGATAGGCATAACCAAGATTGTTATGCAGATAAGTGGCAGTCGGAGTCAGCTCGATCGCTTTCTGAAAATGCTCCAATGCCAATGAATAGTCTCCCTGCGACGAATAGACCACGCCCAACGCATTGTGCGCTTCGACGTAATCGGGATCAGCCATGAGCGCTTTTTGATAGGTGGCGATGGCATTCGCGTAGCTGAGCATCCTGTGGTAGTAGCGGCCCAGGTGATACAGATTCTCTGCACTGGTGTCCGCATGCCGCACATTCATGACGGGATTGATATGCAATGCCGAGTATTCCTTGCCGGAGTAGAGGGAAGAACAGCCCGATAACGCGGTCAGGCAACCCAATGCCCAAGCCAGCTTTTGTTTGTTTGCATCCATAATTCAGTCTCCCGTGGTTTCTGTTTTGTTACGAATGGCGTTCAAATTAGCGCGTGCGTTCACGTTTTCCGGGTCGAGCCGCAACGCGTGTTCAAACGCCCCGATCGCCTCTGCGTCGCGCCCCATCAATAAATAGGCATAACCGAGGTTGTTGCGTAAATGCGAAGCCAGCGGCGCCAACGACACGGCTTTTTGTAGGTGCTGAAGCGCAGGTTCGAATCTACCCTGGATGGCATAAATCACCCCCAGCCCGTTGTGCGCCTCGGCATGATTGGGATCGATCGCCAGAATATGTTCATAGGTGGTGATCGCCTCTGAAAATTGCGCCGCTTCCTGCTGTTTGCGGCCGAGCTGGTACATTTGTTCCATTCTTTGGGCAAGTTGCTGCTGGTTTTTCTCGCTTGCGCCAGCCGATCCGGTAGCCTGTTTGCCAAGCTGGCTGGCGCAGCCGGTGAAGAGGAAGAGACAGCCGAGCACCCACAATAATCGTTTTAGATTCACCATAATGTTTTCCTTTATTCGCCTGCAAAGGTAGGTAGCAAGATACGGTATATACTGATAAACGCTGGTCCCATGAGCACGACCATCAGGGAAGGGAAGATAAAAAAAATCAGCGGAAATAGCAGCTTCAATGCAATTTTAGCAGCCGCTTCTTCGGCTCGCAGACGGCGCTTGGTACGCAAGGTATCCGAATAGACACGCAGCGAATCTGCCGTGCTCGTACCAAAGCGGTCTGCTTGAACGAGCATGGCAACCAAAGCTTCTATTTCCTCAACGCCTGTACGTAAAGCAAGATTACGCAGCGCTTTTTCCCGAGAAGCGCCCGCGCGTAACTCCAGTCCTACCAAATGGATTTCTTCTGCCAGAACTTGACTACTGATTTTCATTTCCTCCCCGACTTTGGCTAATGCTGCATCTAGACCCAATCCCGCTTCAACGCAGACGGTCATCAAATCAATTGCATCAGGAAAATTCTCGAAGAGCTCGCGTTGACGGGAGGCTATGAGGCGAGCAAGTATTATATTGGGTAGGTAATAACCTAGTGTCGCCAATAGTAGTAATGTGAAAGCGGCGCCACTAGCGCTCAATTCTAGCCGACCAATACCTGTCGATAATAAGAAGATGGCCGGCAACATCAAGGCAAGCACTGTTTTGGTAGCAAAATAAATTGTAGGTGCTGCGCTTGAACGAAAACCAGCATGCATGAAGCGTGCACGAAATGCCGATTTATTCCAATCTTCTTCGGGTAAAGAGAGTTTTGCTAATGGTTCCGATAGTTTAACCACTGTTTCCTTCCAAACATCAGCTTCTTTGTCTTTATCCAGTGTATTGCCTTTTCTAGCAATCTGTTTTAGACGGACCTGGGTGGCGCCTGGCGATACTATTAGCATTATTGCATAAGCAATGCCCGCAACGGCAAGAAAAACTATGACTAGAAAAATAGTTTGTTCAGAAATCATCATATGCTCACCTTTATGTCCAGTGGAGAGAAACAATTAGTAGATTCATGATATTTTTTATTAATCAGACATGTGTGACTCATACGCGTATTTTTATGATACGCGACATGGCAAAAATACCGACTACCATCATTCCGAGTGCAACCGCGATGATGAATGGACCTGCTGGATCAGTCCACAAGATGCTCATGAAACTTGGATTAACGATATTGAGTAATACTGCCATGGCGAAAGGCAAGGATGAGAGAATCCATGCAGATAGACGGCCTTCTGCTGATAGGACGCGTACCTTACCAAGAAGAGTGAGCCTAGCGCGTATCAAACTACTGATTTTATCCAGGAGCTCGGCTAAATTTCCGCCACTCTCGCGTTGAATAAGTACAGCAATGACAAAATATCGCAAGTCAGTAATAGGTACACGCGTGGCGAGACCCATCAGTGCAGTGTGTATGGGCACGCCGTAATTGACCTCATCAAAGACCATGCGAAATTCGCTGGCAGTGGGTTCGCTGCTTTCGGTTGCTGCCATTTGAAGTGCGCCAGGAAAAGCATGACCCGCTTTGAGTGCGCGCGACATTAGATCTATGGTTTCAGGCAGTTGCTGCTCAATTGCGCGTAGACGTTTATTTTTTTCCCTGAATATAAAGAAAAAAGGCAGCGAACCGCCAACAATCGCGCTTAGCAGAATGACGGGCAATGACATATTGAACAATGCGGCAACTGCCATTGCACCTATTCCCATTATGAAAATATAGCCTATAAATCTGGAAACCAATAGCGGCTGCCCTGATTGCAGCAATAATTGATCCAGAATATGCACGCGTGGAATGCTGAGCAACAATTTTTGGAGGGGGGGAGAATGACTCAGCAGTCGTTGTTTGAGCAAAGATACATTGCCATCTTCGTTTTGGCTGATAGTAATTTCTTGTAAACGTTTCTGGATGCGCTGGACCTTTTTCCCCAGATGTGCGTTCCAAATCAAGTAGCCGCCCTCTAATAACAAAACGACTGCAAGAAAGGCAAGTACTATAAAGAAATAATAAAGGTAGTCCATAGATGCCTCCTATTCATAGCGTCTGGAGGGGTCAAAAATTTCATCCCGTAATGGATAGCCATGGACACGCAAACGCTCTGCAAATTTGGGGCGAATACCGGTTGCGCGAAAATGCCCCTGTACCATACCATCCGCTGCAACGCCAGTTCGCTCAAATGTATAAATTTCCTGCATAGTGATGACATCACCCTCCATGCCGGTAATTTCTTGAATACTCAATATCTTGCGTTTGCCATCAGGTAAACGGGAAGCTTGAATTACCACCGTAATGGCCGAACAGATTTGCTGACGGATTGCCTTGGCTGAAAGGTTGAGTCCGGCCATACCTACCATGTTTTCGATCCGGCTGATTGCATCGCGTGGGGTATTAGCATGTATCGTAGCCATTGATCCTTCATGGCCAGTGTTCATTGCTTGCAACATATCGACCGCTTCTGCTCCACGAACTTCACCGATGATTACTCGGTCAGGGCGCATGCGCAAACTATTCTTAACTAGAGCACGTTGCGATATTTCACCTTTACCCTCGACATTGGGAGGCCTTGTTTCCAAACGAACGACATGAGGTTGTTGCAATTGAAGTTCAGCAGCGTCTTCAATAGTGATAATCCTTTCGTCATGTGGAATGAAGCTGGATAAGATATTAAGCAAAGTGGTCTTGCCACTGCCCGTGCCTCCGGAAATTAATATGCTGCATTTTGCCTTAACTAGCCCATTAATAATTTCGGCTACTTCAGAAGTCATCGACTTATAGCGAATCAGATCATCTACCTTGAGTGGGACGACAGCAAAGCGACGAATCGAGACGGATGCCCCATCGATTGCAAGAGGTGGGATGATCGCATTGACACGGGAACCATCTGGCAGGCGCGCGTCGACCATGGGACTGGATTCGTCGACACGGCGGCCAACTCTTGACACGATGCGGTCAATAATTTTTCTCAAGTGATTTTCATTAGCAAAGTGAATATCGGTAAGTTCCAGTTTGCCCCGCCGTTCAACATAAACCTGGCGATGAGAATTTACCAAAATATCCGAGATAGTCGGATCTGCAAGCAGTGGTTCGAGTGGACCAAGACCCAATATTTCATGCTGAATATCCTGGATGATACGTAGGCGCTCCGTATCATTGATCGGGGTATGCTCTTCAATTAAAAGCCGCTCCACCAGGCTCTTGATTTCTGTCATTAGTCGTTCTTGCGGCAGGTTTTCCATGACTGCCAAATCCATTCGATTGAGCAATCCTTCGTGGATGCGGGATTTTAATTCATGGTATCCCGCATTGTCATGCAGTGCCTTTTGATTGTTAACTATTGCAACAGCGGCTAAATTGGAAGATGCTTTATGAGTGATGCCTATTTCCTGAAAACGATCGCGTATTGACATGATAAGTGTTCCTTAATGGTGAAATAATTTCATGAAATCTGGAACGAAAATAGCTTTTTAAGTAATCCGTTTTGCTCATTACCCTGAGTCAATTCACGGGTGATTTCTTGCAATGATTTCGCGACTATACTTCGACGTGCGAGCTTGATAACAGGTATGCCTTGATTAACAGATTCAGCAACCACGCTATAGTCATTGGGGACTGTCTTGAATACGTTCAGATTCAATGTGTTGGTTACATCGGTAACAGTGATGTCATCCTTCTTACCGAAACGATTCAAAATCAAGCGGATTTTATTAGCGGGGTACCCTAATGAGTAGAACGTATCAATGACACGTTTTGCGTTCCGAATAAACGGCAATGTTTGTTGTAGCACCGGAAAAATCAAATCAGCATGATCTAAGCACTGGATTGAAATGGCGTCGAACGAGCAACCGATATCCAGAATAACAAAATCGTAATGTTTTTTAGCAACCTGTATCAGGGATTTAACATGCTCTGGCTTGATCTCGGCTGCCTTTTCTGGTTCCTCTGGAGCTGCCAACACATCGAAATTAGGCAATACATGGATCGAGCTGGAAGAGAGGAACGAGCCATCCAGCCGCTGGATTTGTCTCGTTACATCGGCAATGGAAGTGGTAGGGGTGCTATCTTGTACAAATAGTGAGGCATCCCCAAGTTGCAAGTTGAAATCGATTAAGATGACGCGTTTGCTTTCTATCGCGGCTAAGGAGTAAGCAATATTGCTCGCGAGAAAAGTAGCTCCGCTGCCGCCTTTGCAAGGAATAAAAGCCAGCACTTGGCCATCATGCAATGGGGCTTTAGCCAGCGCTTTTCTCTGTCTAAAACGCTCGACAGCATCGATCAGTACATGTTGATTGAGAGGGGTAGGGACAATCTCACGTATTCCTACTCGCATAGCTTCCAGCAAAAACTCTTGAGGTTGTGGTGGACATAGCATAATGACACCCAAATCAGGAAAATGAGATGTCACAATACTCAGGATTTGTTGCTCTCCTGGATTAAGTTTTATGCCCTCCAGTAACAAGAGATCGGGATGTTCCTGCTCGATAACAGCAGGGATTTGCTGCGCACCCCCTGTTATCGCTACCATAGGGGTTGATGCACAGGCATCCGCAAGGTATTTCTGGATATCATTCAGACATTGTGGGTCTTGGGCGATCGTTGCGATTTTCACTTGCAGAACTCCTTTGTTTTGTGGCTACCCATGTATCGTTCCATTATGAGAATGTTCGTAGCATTGTCATGACACTGCATTAATAGCTCAATGATTAAATGGTTCATGGTCTTCTAACTGCAATCTGGGTTGATATTGCCTTTACCATCGTTACTGATCATACTTTCACGGGGCAGAGTCGTGCTGAAGGGGGGCATATCAATATCCAACGGTATGAGTGGAATCAGCGTAGATACGGTTAAACCGGAAATGCTGACTGTGACGGATCTGCAGTCATCAATGGTACAACCACTCGGTAAGTAATCGACATCGATATGACTTGGCGAAAGTACACCGAGTATGCTCTGCATTTTTGTCTTAATTACGCTTGCATCCTGATCGCAGACAACAGCGAGGCGTGCGCCTAGCCGTGTTGCTTCGGTAGCGGTATTCCAGTAGAACAATACGCGGCTCATTTCGACGACACCAAATAATAGGGTGAACAGCAGCGTGGCCATCAAGGTAAACTCAACGGCAGCCGCGCCACGCTGGTGAATGTTATGGGTCGCCTGCTGTTTAAGAATGATTCTTTGCGAAGATTTCATGATTGCCTCATCGTTGCGCGAATATCACCGAATGTTAACGATTCTTCACCACTTCCAATCAATGAGAGCGGATTCAAAAAGAAATTGAAGGAATAACCCGTAATTCTGACTTCTACCAGCGTTATGGGTGTGCCTTCCTTTGTCGTGTCGTTAACGGGGTTGATTGACACCATGTCGGTCGTCAGGCCAGGCGCAAGCGGTTGCCCCGTACAGTCGGTATTGCCGTACACGGCAAGACATTTAGCTTCAGTCTGGGTTTTTGCATAGTCGGGCGATACTGGATTCATGTGCGACAGATGACGGACAGCATCGCGGGCCGCTTTGACAACCGTATTGTATTGATAAAGCGCGCGGCCATATTCGGCAGCCCCGAGTGCCAGTACTAACAATGGGATCATGAGAAGTGCAAGCTCAACCGCAATTGCGCCACGCATGGCATCCTGTTTGCCACCAGAGCATTTTTGTAAAGTGTGTAGTCGAGACATGTGATTTACCTCACTAGCGTTGGCACCATTGGACCAATTGCATTCGGTCCCGCAGGTACACCATTCGTTGCGCAAGGGCTGTTCTGCATATTCGAGCGGCCAAGATATTCCAAATACATGCGGGTTGACCCTGTGCCGCTTCCGCCTTGCGAATTATTGATCGGGTGCAACATCATGACACATGCCCAATCCACGACAGCTGAAGTAGTGTTGCCACCTGCAAGGGCATCGCAGTCTACGACCGCAGCGGTAGCCAACCTGCGATCTTCGCCATTCTCTTTGAGGTAGGTGCTGTCTTTAATGGTGCCCTTTACATTCAAACCGGTATCTTTATTGCCCTGGTAGGCAGCGTTGCTGCCGCGCTTGTTCAGAAAATCGGAAAATGCATTGAATTTCGATGGCCAGTTAATTTCCGTGTAGGCGTAGCCGCTATAATCTGGACGTGCATCACTTTGATTGACATTTCCTTGATAAATACCAAATCGGCTGTTCCAGTCATTGCCGAGTGAGGATATTACGCCAGCCTGGCCAACTTGAGAGCCGAGCGCGGGTAGATTGCATTGCCCTGGTCCTGTCAGAAGTTCTGCCAATTCGGCAGCACCGCCCGCTGGTGGCGTAAAATCCACCCACATGAAATTACCTGTCAGGTTTACGTTATCCTTATTATTTCCTCCTCCTCTAGGTGGGCCCAACACACTTTCCACCCATGTGCCGACTGGGGTGTTGGGAGGTACATCATCGATGCAGATACCGACGGGTATCGCGCATGAAGTTATCTGCGATGGGGATAGCGTCGCAACAGCGCTGGCGACTACTGTTTGATCACCGATATCGATACCTGGAAAAAGATTGAGTATTTGGATAAACCAGTTAGCGATACCTGACCGATTCACTTCGCAACGTGCAAATCTCAAATTGGTCGCGCCGGGCCCAGAAAAGGCGTCTTGGTAGCTGCCTGCGAGCATATCGCTGAACGTCACACTGCTGACCTTAATTTGCTCGTCCTGGAACATGACGTTATGCCGTTCTCCCGTGGTAATACCAGCGGCTTCGGCTATTACCAGTTGGTTGGTGTTGGCGCCTGTCAACTCGCGTGCGGCAGCCAGTGCGCACGCGTCCGCACTATTTTGCAGCTCGGTTTTGGCAACATAGAGCTTACCCACATCCAGTGCCAGGCCGGCAGCGCCAATCAAGCCCACCAGCGATAACGCGACGACGACAGCGACGGCTCCCGCCTCTTTTCGGGGGAGGCGCTCGTAGTGGTGACAAGATGATCTAATCGGCGATAGATTCATATAGAGTTCTCCTTTCATAAAGTAGCGCTGGTCATGACACATTGCCTAGTTGCCGCTGCCACCTTGAGCACCACCGCCGCCTGTTCCCAAATTAAGAACGCCTCTCATTGGCGGTTGTGGATTTCTGAATGAATTACGGAAGTTGTCAAAGATCGCATCACCCGCTTGCCCATCAATACCCAGAAGTGGATCCAGTTAGTTGGACACTAGAGAGTCAAAGTTAAGGAGTTATTTTCTGTATGATTATTTTTATAAATAACAGGAGTACAGAAAATGAGCAAGAAACGCAGAAATCATTCACCGGAGTTTAAATCAAAAGTTGCACTGGCGGCAATCAAGGGTGACAAGACGCTAACCGAGTTATCCCAGCAGTATGGCATCAACAGCAATCTGATTGTGAAGTGGAAGAAGCAGTTGATTGAGAACAGCACTGAAGTATTTGCGTCGGGTAAGGGGTTGGCGCCGGATCGGGAGTCAGAAATTCAGTCACTGCAAGCCAAGATTGGTCAATTGACCATGGAGAATGATTTTTTGTCCAAAGCGCTCGGTCGCTAGATCGGGCGCGGAGGAAAGATATGGTTCAGACGGCGCATCAGCTACCAAAGGCGCGGCGTTGCAAATTGTTGGATATACCAAGATCGAGCAGTTATTATCAACCGCAACCGGTAGCTAAAGAAGACCTGTTGCTGATGCAATTGATTGACCGGATTCACATGGACAAACCTTTTCTCGGGTCACGGCGTATAGTTGATGCCCTGACAGAACAGGGGTATGAAACAGGTCGAAAACATGTGCGACGTTTAATGCGGCTCATGGGCATACAAGCGATCCATCCTGGCCCGAAGACTTCGAAGCCGCATCCGCGACACAAGATATATCCATACCTGCTGCGTGGCCTGGAGATCAACCGGGCCAATCAGGTGTGGTGCAGCGATGTGACCTATCTGCCGATGGCATCCGGTTTTCTTTATCTGACAGTCATCATGGATTGGTATAGCCGTAAGGTGCTGAGTTGGCGTGTGTCTAACAGCCTTGATGCCAGTTTTTGTGTTGATGCGCTTGAAGAGGCGATTTACCGTTACGGGACACCGGGTATATTCAATACGGATCAGGGCTCACAGTATACCAGTGAGGCCTTCACCGAAGTTTTGGAGAACCACGGGATTAAGATCAGCATGGATGGCAAAGGTGCCTGGAAAGACAATGTATTTGTTGAACGCCTGTGGCGCAGTGTCAAATATGAGGAAGTTTATCTTAATGCCTATGAGTCAGCTTCTGAGGCTAAACAATCGTTGGCAAAGTATTTTCACTTTTACAATGAAAAACGGAAGCACCAGACCTTGATGGCTACGCCAGATCAGGTTTATTATGAGTCAGTCAGGCTGCAAGGAGCAGGTTGATATGTCGGAAAATAACTCCTTAGAAACCTGTCCAAAAAATGGGGTCCACCTCTCTTCTAGGAAGTGCTTAAAAATTAGGCAGCTCACTGTCGAAAAAATGGGGTTTTCGGGCTGACACTAGTTAGATTATGCATGGTTTGCTTGATGACACTAGCGCGTCTTGGTATTTTATCCTAGGGTTGCTATTGACTATACCCATGATCCGCCACACAACCCATGATTATTATGAATGATGAGTAATCATCTCGTATTTCTCCCCTTAGATAAGAATTTGAGAATGGGGAATGCCGCATTTTCGAAATGACGCTTTATATGGATGAGAAGCCTTTTAATAACTCAAGGTTAACTCTAAAAATCCATATTTCGTTACAATATATCATTGCTCACAAAAAATGTTTCCTTACCTATTAATCATAGGCTGCGTCAACATTTTTTGCTTGCGCCTTATCCTGTTTAAAATTCTGAATTGTTAGAGGTACCTATGAAATTTACCTTTGTTTAACTGTACCCTTGTTAAGTATGGTACGGTTGTTTAGTCAGGCAATAATGATATTGCGTTAGAAACGCTATACGATTGATCCATTCCAGAAAAATTTGTTGGATGACCATTCGGATTTGCTTTGCCGAATGTTGGAACCAGTAGTTCATTCTCAGGGTGGCAAGTACTACTTCATTAATATCCCATGTATCAAGCGGCTGGGAGGCCTTAGCGTGACTAAGAACAATAGTGTTTCAGTTTGGTAGAACACTTGGTTGCTTCTGCCTACAATGAAGCAGGCAGAAGCAACCAATCTAGCGTTTTGCTACATTCTCCCATTGAAAATGGAGGCCATACAATATAGCCTATCAAAGCTTAACTTCTTTTCCTTCTGTTTGCCCAAAGCCCAATTAATGCAGCACTGAACAAAGCGATAGAACCCGGTTCTGGTATTTCTGCTGGAGGAAACCTTACCTCCGTTTTTTCTCCATTAATTTGGCTGATTTTAATAAAATCTAGGCTATCGCCAAATTTAGGAGCAAGAATTAAGTAGGGCCCAGAATAACTCGCTAGATTTTGCTGTGTATTGATAGGCACATCGTTGAAATCGAATTTGGTAAAGCCGAGACTTGCAAGGTCAGAAAATTTTTTGCTGGTGAAGTCATAGTCTGCCATCAGGCCTTCACCACCAATCCACACGCTAACATCAGAATCCCAATATCTCCAGCCAATTTCAAAACTAGTATACTCAAACGTAATAAAATCTGATGGAGACGCGTATTCAAAAACGACGAGGTCATCTCTGCCGTTATTATCGACAGCATGGTTAGGATTGGAGTTTTCATTGCTACTATCAGGATTCTTTACTCCGAGGCCACCATCCCAAATGGTGAGCGTTGCTTTCTTAAATGCACCTGTGCCACTATTATTATTCGTTGCATAAGCGCGTGCCTTGAGTATTTCGCCATCATTGCCCGTAAATGTGCAAGAGTTTCCTGCGCCGCTCGTACATGAACCCGTGCCTGAGACTGTATCCCAAGTAATTGGGCCGGCTACTGCAGAACCTATCCATCCAGAACAAAAAATGGCTATCCCTGCCACAATTATTTTTTTCATTATTTCTCTCCTTGATAAAAATATTTAAGCCGTCGAATGGCTGCATATTTTATCAAGCAAAATTTGTGCCAAATTTTATATAATTAAAAAAACAATAGGTTGTACATGAACTATAGTTGGATATTGAGACTTATGTAAAGCCAGTCGACATGTACTAAAGTACTAGAAATCCACGCTTGTGTCTCTTTCCTATCAAGGAAAAACCTGATTGCTGTCATCCCCAACTACCTATCGTTAACGTGGTTGCAACTGGCCCAATCATGAACCAGGGTCAATACGACCTGAGCGAGTATTGATATGACCGTAAGGCGTAAGGTGTCCGTTCGTGTTGGTTTAAGGCAATAGTGTCTATTATGCAGAGATCGTGGGGTAATCGCTGTCCTGATTGATATCGAGGTGGTTGGATGAGGTAGCGGTATCCTTGACCAGTAGCGCGAGTTTGATGCGGTCTGAAATAGCGAGTTTACGGAAGATTTCAGTGAGGTGCGCTTTGACAGTGCGCTCGGTAATGTCGAGTTGTCGCGCGATCTGCTTGTTGCTCTCGCCCTGGCCGACCAGGATGGCGATTTCATATTCGCGTTTGGTCAAATTTTCCAGCAGGCTATTGATGGCGCGTTCGATATGTTTTTTCTCCTGCATGGTCATGGCCAATTCGCTTTGCATGTATTGAACCAGTTTGCGCCGGATCCATAATTCCCCATTCAACACCGCGGTCACCGTGCGTCTGAGCAGCTCGGGCTCGATGGTTTCTTGGCAGAATCCTTTTACCCCGGATTTAAACAAATTCCACTCGGTTTCATCGGAAATGCCGGAAGTAGAAATGATGATTCGGGTTTTTGGACTCAGTATGAGCAAATTATCGATGATTTCTCCGTCCTCTTCATCCAGCAGGTCGTGATCTAGCAGCAGAAGCGTAGGCTTTCTTCTACTCATTTCGTATTTGAGCGAACGGAGGTTGCTCAAACTGAGCACGGTTGACACGCCGGTCAAGGCTTGCGACCAAAGCGCAAGCTTTTCTTCGCATGAGCTGGCAAGTAGTATCAAGATTTTTTTTCTCCTATATAACCGTGTTAGCTGAGGAAATGCATTTCTGAATCATCGAAAACCAGACCGATGTTTCAAGCCGGATAGTGGAGCGACTTGTGCGGCGTTTCTGTAACCTCGCTGATTCAGAGAGTGTTGTCACTTATTAACGACACATTTGTTTTGAACTTAAATATTGATTTGTGATTTCGAAGCTTCAGAGCGAGGGTGGCTTTATTAATCACACGCGGTGAGTGAGTGGATTCGTCAGAGAGATGAGCGCGGGATGGGTGAGAATGGGCTTGTAGGGAGAAAAAGACAGGTGATGGGGGTGTTCCCCATCACCGCTGCCTGATCAGGCTGCTGTGCGCCTGTTGGTACGATTTGTTTGCGAGTGCAATCAGGTGCATCCAGGTTTGCCGCTTACTCCAAGCATCATTCGCTGGGTGCGGCTAGCCTGAACGATTGGGTGTTCCGTCAATTCACCGGGGTTGCTTTGAGCAGGCTCAGTGTGTTGCTTTCCGGATGGTAGAGCATTTCGACCGAATAGACGATGCCGGACTGCGTATCGAGCACTTGCGGGAATCTCACGATCTGGTTGGCTGGATTATAGGTCGGCAGATAAGGATCGGCCGTCAAGGGTTCATCGAGCTGTTGAATCGACTCGATTCCAAAGGTGCTGAGCATATCGGCGCTGATAGGGGTATTCAGTTGTTCCAGCCTGACCGAGTAGAGCTGGTTGTTTACCCGCATCTTGGCGACATTGGCTTTGCGGCCAATCGAATCGAAAGTGACGCTGCTGGGTGAAAGCACCGCAAACGGATCGGCGCCGGTACGGGTGACTCGCAGCGTATATTGATCATCGGAATAGGGGTAAGCCACGATGAATTGTTCGATGATTTTCGAGCCATCCGGCAAAGTGGCTTTGACTCTTTCCAGTACCGTATCGCCCGAGCCGCAGTCCTCCAGATCGCTTTTTGCCGCACCCTGCGCATCGAGCCCGCTGCTTCGCAACAACGGAGACGTGATCAGCGCCAGATAATTTTTGGGTTGGGTACCCACGCCAATATCCAGGGTACGGCGATCGCCGAAACACGGATCGATGATACCGATTAGGCTATTGTTAAAAACCCTTTGTCGTAGAGTAAATAGAAATGGTTTGCTTGCGCGGTGGCTAAAGTTTCATTGGTCCGGTCCAGATAGGTGCGGAGCGTTACCGATTGATTTTCATTTCCTTCGCTAACGAATTTATCGGCATCGAATACATACATGACCCACGCTTTCTCGTCTTTACAGTGCGAGCCTTCCGGACAGAGTTCCAGGTTGATGATTTCATTACCGAGGCTGTTGAAAATAAACCAGTCTCGATCAGAGGAAGTGGTCAGTTGGCCGCGCATATATTGCCCCATTTGGGAAGCATTGCCTGCATGAATCGGGCTCGCTTCGTTCGAGCCATTGTTGAATTCGATCTCGACGTTATCGAAAGAAACCGAAGGATTGCCGAGGATATAGACGGTCAGCTTGGCATCGACGGTTATGTTGTTGGTCGTAGTCACCTCATAACGAAACACTTCTTGCGCGGTATCGTTAGGTCCCAGCACTTGTACTTGCGGCAAGTCGTTCTTCAGGGCGTAACGGAAACTGCCTTCCGCCGAGATATCCAAATAGCCGTAAGTACCAATTGGACTGTCTATCAGCCGCAGAGAAGCGCCATCCACGCCACCGAAAAGATTGCCCGATACTTCCTGCTTTTCGTTTTTGATAACGGTCATTACCAACTCGATTTTGCTGACGGTGGGCGTACCCCCCCCTGACGATCCTCCACCCCCGGAGGAGCTGCCACCGGGTGGCCGTATCGTTTGAGCGGAGGCGCCCCAGGCAAATATCAGCAGCAAAATTAATAATATAGCCGGTATGGATACCTTATTCATTACATTCCATTTTTTCATAATCGTTCGCAGTTGAGTGGTTGATCAAGGAAGATGGGTCTATTGTCATTCGCCAGTTTGACGTTTTGCGCTGAGTCAGGGCGCGGCATCAAAGCGGGGGGTGACGCTATAGCCAGATGATCGGTCGATTTTTGGTCAAAAATCAGAGTCTGGCTATGACTATTCCGTAAAACTTACGTAAAACCTCTTGCTGACGATTATCTAAAAATTTCTGGCATGATGAGGGATGGAACAACCCAATAAAATGGAGCTAATTCGAATTTATGGGGTCGGCACATCCGGTGGGGTGGATTGCTTCGAGGGATGAGGTATCGTTTCGCAGTGGGCGCTACTCGTCTTCGATGATTTCAAAATCGTGTGTGATATTGACAGAATTTTTCAGCATGATGGAAGCTGAGCAATATTTTTCAGCCGAGAGGCTGATTGCACGTTCGACCTGATGTGCGTTCAGTTTTTTTCCGGTGACGATGAAATGCATATGAATGTCGGTGAAAACTTTGGGGTCTTCAACCGCGCGCACGGCGTCGATTTCTACCACACAATCGGTAATTTCCTGACGGCTTTTTTGCAGAATGAGGATGACATCGATGGTGGAGCAGCCGCCTAGCCCTAGCAAAATCAGTTCCATCGGGCGCGGCCCCAAGTTTTTGCCGCCGATGCCGGGTGCGCCATCGATGACTACGCTATGACCGCTTTCCGTCTCGCCTAGGGAACAAATGCCTTCTTGCCATTTAATGCGTGCTTTCATTGGTTTTTTTTCCTATTTTTTAATATATATGCTTCGCACCTCAAAATTCGATTTTTATCATCCCTCATCCAACCTTCTCCCAGCGGGAGAAGGTATAGTTGCCGAATTTTGAAGTGAGATGAGTATAGATTGTTCGATTGCATCGTACTGGATAATTTGTGTCAATCCAAGTTGTGGGTGTTTGTTTGCACATAAGGCGATTACGGTTGAGCAAAAAACGAGATGATCAATCGTTGCGGCCATACGCAAATGGCTGATGGATAAACGACGGGCCGTTCGCAATCAGTAATCCCAGTTGCAATAATTCATTCCAGCTATCACCCCGTGCGACACCCTTGATGATTCTATCTATGTTGGCGGCATGCATCAGCGCCTGAACGAGTAGTCGGGGGGAGGTTCGCTTGATTGCGCTGGTCATGGTCTTTTGCTGATGGCGCCAAATGCGCGCGTCTTTGAATGCTTGCGCGAGTGGTTTGCCTGTTTTCAATGCTTGATGAATATGTAACAGGTTGCGGAGTGGTTCGGTCAATGTGCTCAGAATCAAGGGCGGGGGAATGCCTTCCCCTTGCAACCCTTGCAGAATGCGGGCGTAACGGACGCTATCTGCGGCGAGCATGGCTTCTGCTAAATTGAAGACATCGTAGCGTGCGACATCCAGCACGGCGTGCCTGATTTGCTCGAATGAAAGCAGGCCCGGTGGGTAAATCAGTGCCAGTTTCTTGATTTCTTGTTGGGCGGCCAAAAGATTGCCTTCTACTTTATCTAGCAGGAATTGCAGGGTGTCGGGCGTCACCTGCTGACCTTGCTGGCCAAGACGCTGTTGCAGCCAGTGCGCCAAACGAATGCGGTCCAGTGGATCGGCCGCGATCATGACGCCTGATTGTTCCAACGCCTTGAACCATTTAGTGGTTTGCGTTTGCCTGTCGATACGCGGAAGGGTGACCAACGTTATGGTATCGGCAGGAAGTGCATGACAAAGCGCTTCGATCGCAGCGCCGCCTTCTTTCCCGGGTTTGCCCGACGGGATGCGCACATCGAGCAGGCGCCGTTCGCCAAACAAGGACGATTGATGATTCCAGCGCTGCAAGTTCGACCAATCGAAACGTGCTTCTACGCTAAAAACATGCCGTTCCGTGTAGCCTTGCAGACGCGCATGCTCCCGGATGGCGTCTGCCGCTTCTTGGGCAAGCAGCAACTCGTCACCGACTATCGCGTAGAGCGGTGCGAGCTGTTTTTTCAGTTGATTTGGAAGCTGGTCAGGGGTGATGCTCATCGTTTAGCGATGGCTGCTTAGCTCTGACTGCGGCAATGCGGCGGACGATCTGTTGAACTGCATCTACCTGCATATCCTTGTAAAGCATTTCTTCTTCTGCCGCTTTGGCCAGTACCTGCGCGTCGAGGAAGGGGAGCACGCGAGTCAGGTTGATTTCTTCAAAAGGTGCGATTTCATTGCCTTGAGGATCAACGAGACGAGCGGAGACACGATAGCCTAACTGGAACTCGCGCACACGCCCCCCACCCGAGAGAGAAAGAATTTTCTTTTCGTTGACTGCGCTGATGATTTGCAGGATCGCTTGCGCATTCTCCGGTTTTCTGACCACTTTTGCATTGGTGCCGACACTGATGGCTCGTTCCACGTCGATTCCAATAGAATGACCCGGTGGCGCAACGACATGAATGGTGTCGAATGGCAGATTGGGGATTTGCCCGCGCAATTGAAAACCGCAAGCGGTTAGCAGGAGCAACAAACTGACCAGAAACGCGCGTATGGATAGCATATCGATAACCTGTCTTTAATGTAAAACCCTACTTTTGAGTCTGTTTGGCCGACAATAATTCAAACTGATATTCAAACCGATTCAACTTGCGAGTGGCGGTTACACAACGATATTAACCAACCTGCCCGGCACCACGATGATTTTCTTCACAGCCTGTCCCGCAATCGTTTTCTGGATATGCTCATGAGACAACGCAGTTCGCTCGATGGTGGCGCGATCGGCTTCTCTGGCAACACGAATTTGCGCGCGTAATTTGCCGTTGACCTGGACGACGAGTTCGATGTCATCCTGCACCAAGGCTTGCGGGTCAGCTTTCGGCCAGGCTTGATCGAGCAGCTCGGTGCCGGGTTTGAGTGTTCGCCAAAGCGCGTGGCAAATATGCGGAACGATAGGTGATAGCAAAAGTACGATGTTTTCCAGCGCCTCCTGCATCAATTGGCGTGTCGCTAAATCGTTGGTTTGCTGTTTGGTGAGCTCGTTCATCAATTCCATCACGGCAGCGATAGCGGTATTGAAAGTATGACGGCGATCCAGATCGTCGGTGACTTTTTCAATGGTCTGATGGAGCTGGCAACGCAACGACTTGAGTTGCGGTGAGAGGGTGTCGGCTTGAAGCTGTCCAACAGGGATACCTGCCTGAAGATGGCTATAAGCCAGCCGCCATAGGCGCTTGAGAAAGCGGAAAGCGCCTTCGACGCCGGTATCGGACCATTCCAGCGTCTGCGTTGGAGGGCTGGCAAACATCATGAATAATCGGGCGGTATCGGCGCCATAAGATTCGACTAATTGCTGGGGGTCGACCCCGTTGTTTTTCGATTTTGACATGGTGCCGATGCCCCCCGATTCGACGGGTTGGTTGTCGGCGCGCAGCACTGCGCCAAATCGCTTGCCTTGTTCATCGAAATGAATATCGACTTCTGTCGGATTGAAATAAACGAGGCGGCCCGTGTCCGTTTTGCGAAAGAAAATTTCGTTCAACACCATCCCCTGGGTCAGCAGGTTGGTGAACGGTTCGTCGAAGGTAACCAGTCCCAAATCGCGCATGACCTTACTCCAGAAGCGGGAATACAGCAGATGCAGGATGGCGTGTTCGATGCCGCCGATATACTGGTCGACGGGCAGCCAATAGTCGGCACGCGAATCGGCCATGGCGGAGCCTTGATCCGGGCAGGCGTAGCGGATGTAATACCAGGAGGAATCGACGAAGGTATCCATGGTGTCGGTTTCGCGGCGTGCGGCCTGACCGCAGCGCGGGCAACTGCATTCGTAGAAAGCGGGTGATTTGGCAAGCGGGTTGCCCGAGCCATCCGGTACCAATTCTTCCGGTAAAACTACAGGGAGCTCTTCGTCGGGTACGGGCACCACACCACATCGATCGCAATGGATCAATGGAATGGGGCAACCCCAATAGCGTTGGCGTGAGATGCCCCAATCGCGCAGGCGGTAGCGCACCCGTTTTTCACCCAATCCTTTTTGTGCCAGGGCGTGCGCGATGGCCTCCACGGCAGCGTCAAAATCCAACCCTGAGAAGTCTCCCGAATTGAAAGTGACACCATGCGCAGTATAAGCCTGGGTCAGCGGCAGCTCGATTTCCTCATCTTTAGGGGTTACGACCGCTTTGATGGGGAGCGCGTATTGTGTGGCGAATTCGAAATCGCGTTCGTCATGTGCCGGAACCGCCATGACTGCGCCCTCACCATAGCTCATGAGGACATAATTGGCGACCCATACCGGGAGACGTTCTCCCGTGAGGGGATGAAGCACGTGCAATCCGGTAGCCATGCCTTTCTTTTCCTGGGTGGCCAGCTCCGCTTCCATGGTGGCGCCGTGTTTGCATTCTTCGATGAATGCGGCAAGCTGTGGATTGTCCTTGGCAGCATGCTGCGCGAGCGGATGCTCAGCGGCAACGGCAACATAGGTCGCGCCCATCAGCGTGTCGGCGCGGGTGGTGAATACTTTGATGTCCTGTGGCGTACCCGATGGTTTGTCTGCGGGAAAAACGATATCTACCCCATAACTTTTACCAATCCAGTTGGCCTGCATGGTTTTGACGCGCTCGGGCCAACCAGGGAGTTTTTCCAGATCATTGAGGAGCTCGTCCGCGTATTGGGTGATGGCCAGGTAGTAACCCGGTATTTCACGTTTCTCAACCAATGCGCCGGTACGCCAGCCGCGTCCTTCGATCACCTGTTCGTTAGCCAGTACGGTTTGATCGATCGGGTCCCAGTTGACGACTTGCGTTTTTTTGTAGGCGATGCCTTTTTCGAGCATGCGGAGAAACAACCATTGATTCCATCGGTAGTAATGGGGATGGCAAGTGGCGATTTCCCGGTCCCAATCGATTCCCAGCCCCAGACTTTTCAATTGCTTGCGCATGTAGGCGATATTGTCGTAAGTCCATTTGGCGGGCGGGACGCCATGTTGCATGGCGGCATTCTCGGCAGGCAAGCCAAATGCGTCCCAACCCATGGGCTGGAGGACATTGTAGCCCTGCATGCGCCGGTAGCGAGACAATACATCGCCTATCGTGTAATTACGTACATGCCCCATGTGCAGTTTGCCGGATGGGTAGGGGAACATGGACAGGCAGTAATATTTGGGTGTGCCAGGTGTTTCAGTGACATTGAATGCGGCCGTTTTTTCCCAGTGTTGCTGTGCATCGTGTTCGATTTCCTGGGGATGGTATTTTTCTTGCATGGGACGAGTTTCCTGGCTATGAACAAAAGGCGAATTATACCGTGAACGATTGCGCTTGATATGCCTCAACTGCTCATGATAGCCTCATCTCACACATATTTGTTGAGAGGGTTTGAAATGATGATCGATCGCTACCTGAAGTCGCTTTACGTTTTGCTGCTTGTTTCTTTTCTGACCGCATGCGCAACCTCCCCAATGGGCCGCACGCAGCTCGCTTTTCTGCCGGATGCCGAACTCGATAGCATGGGGCTCCAGGCATTCGAGAACTTGAAAAAAGAAAAGCCAATCAGCCGCAACGCGCGGGAAACTGAATTCGTTCGTTGCATTACCAGTGCAATCGCGCGTGAAGTGGGTGGGGAATGGGAAGTGGTCGTTTTCGAAGATGCTTCTCTCAATGCCTTTGCGTTGCCGGGTAGAAAAATTGGCGTTCATACCGGCTTGATCGATCTGGTCGATAATCAAGACCAATTGGCTGCAGTGATCGGGCACGAGGTGGGTCATGTGATGGCGAGACATAGCAATGAGCGCATGTCGCAGCAAATGGGCGCACAAGCTGGAATAGCTTTGGTGCAGGCCGTCGCTGCACCTCAGACTGCGATGGGGCAGACCGCTGTCAGTCTGCTGGGAATCGGCGCAGAATACGGAATCATCATGCCCTTCAGCCGATTGCACGAAAGTGAAGCTGATATGATTGGGTTGGATTTGATGGCGAAAGCGGGTTTCAATCCTGCGGAAAGCGTCACTTTATGGCTGAAAATGGCGCAAGCGAGTCAGGGTCCACGACCTGTCGAGTTTCTCTCGACCCACCCTTCTCATGAAACGCGCATCGAAGATTTGCAAGCGCGTTTGCCGCATGCCCTACAGTTACAGCAACAAGCGATCGCTGCGGGCAAGAATCCGCGTTGCGCAAAATGATTCGGTCGCGATTGATTGAACCTCAAGTCGTAGCCTAGAACGCAATACGGGATTTTTTTGTTCACATTTTCAAATGATTCCCTGCCAAAACAGTATGGAAAGCAGGTATCATACGCGGTTATCGCCAATGGTATGGAAGCCAGGCGCCATAGATTATTATTTTTTAAATTTAAGGAGATAGTAGCAAAATGTCGCAAAAACACCCCGTAATTGCCGTGACTGGTTCATCCGGTGCGGGCACATCCACGGTTAAGAATAGTTTCGAGCATATCTTCCGTCGTGAAAAATTGAATGTTGCGATCGTGGAAGGGGATAGTTTTCATCGCTATGACCGTGAATCAATGAAAAATGCCGTGGCCGAGTCTGAAAAAAATGGTGGTCGCCCGATCAGCCATTTCGGGCCGGAAGCGAATGAATTTGAAAAGCTGGAAGCGTTGTTCAAAGAATATGGCGAAACGGGTTCGGGTATGACCCGTTTGTATCTGCATAACGAAGAAGAAGCTGCACCTTATAATCAAAAGCCAGGTACATTTACACCGTGGAAAGCGATTACCCCTGGCACGGATCTGCTGTTTTATGAGGGTTTGCACGGTGGCGCGAAGAGCGATACGGCGGATATCGCAAAATATGTCGATTTATTGGTAGGGGTCGTGCCGATCGTCAATCTCGAATGGATCCAGAAGATTCATCGCGATACGAATGCACGCGGTTATTCGGCCGAAGCCGTTACCCAAACCATTCTGCGCCGCATGCATGATTATGTGCACTATATTACGCCGCAGTTTTCACGCACCCATATCAATTTTCAGCGTGTTCCGACGGTCGATACCTCCAATCCCTTCATTGCGCGCGAGATTCCGACATTGGATGAAAGTCTGGTGGTGATTCGTTTCCGCGATTACAAGATGGTCGATTTTCCTTTCTTGCTGAACATGATTCATGATTCGTTCATGTCGCGCCCCAATACCATCGTAGTGCCAGGTGGCAAAATGGGAATGGCGATCGAATTGATTCTGACCCCCCTCATCCTGGATTTGGCTGCAAAAAGCAAGCGATAGATGTTCTCCATCCTGCCTGGGAAGATCAAAGCAAGCTATTGGTCGCTGGTCGCAGCGGCACGAACAGCTTGCTTTTAAGTATTCCCAGGTAGGGTGACTCCATGCACTTACTGAAGTTGTTCTCTGAGCGATGACCTCCCTACTCGCTGGATTGAATCCAGCGCAACTCGAAGCCGTTACTTTGCCTCGCCTATCGGCGTTGATATTGGCAGGTGCAGGTAGTGGAAAAACACGTGTACTTACCACGCGTATCGCCTACCTGATTCAGTCCGGCCAAGTAAGCCCGAACGGTATCCTTGCCGTCACGTTTACCAACAAAGCGGCCAGAGAAATGATGGTGCGGATTGCCTCCATGCTGCCCATCAATACACGCGGCATGTGGATCGGTACCTTTCACGGGTTATGTCACCGCATGTTGCGTGCGCATTATCAACATGCCGGGTTGCCGCAAACTTTCCAGATTTTCGATGTGAGCGACCAACAGGCGGTCATCAAGCGGTTGCTCAAAACGCTTGCGGTCGATGAAAAAGCTTATCCTCCCCGGCAAGTTCAATGGTTTATCAACCATGCAAAAGA
The DNA here is from genome assembly GCF_003051105.1 of Nitrosomonas nitrosa. Classification (GTDB taxonomy): domain Bacteria; phylum Pseudomonadota; class Gammaproteobacteria; order Burkholderiales; family Nitrosomonadaceae; genus Nitrosomonas; species Nitrosomonas nitrosa. Next base: position 61,751 of record NZ_QAOO01000003.1, read on the forward strand.
AGAAGGGTTGCGGGCGGCGCAAGTCGAGGTGCATGATCGTTTTACACAGACTATGCAGCATGTTTATGACGCCTATGAGGTCTTGTGCCGACGGGAAGGGATTGTCGATTTTGCTGAACTCTTGCTGCGCTGCTACGAATTGCTCGCGCAGCATGAAACGCTGCGCAATCATTACCGGGAGCGTTTCAGTCACATCCTGGTCGATGAATTTCAGGATACCAATCGTTTGCAATATCAATGGCTCAAGCTGCTGGCGGGGATGGGATTGCCAAATCCTGCAGCCGTATTTGCCGTCGGCGACGATGATCAGAGTATCTATGCTTTTCGTGGGGCACGTGCCGGTAACATGCAAGATTTCGAGCGTGACTTCGCGGTGCAGAAGATCATCAAGCTGGAGCAAAATTATCGTTCGCACGGCAATATACTGGAAGCGGCAAATGCGTTGATCGAACACAATCGCGGACGCCTCGGCAAGAATTTGTGGACTGCGGAAGGTCAGGGCGAGCCTGTGCGCGTGTATAACGCGATGACGGATTTTGATGAAGCTGCGTTTATCGTCGATGAGGTTAAAGCGTTGCATGCCGAAGGGGTTGCACTTTCCGATATGGCCTTGCTTTATCGATCCAATGCGCAATCCCGTGTACTCGAGCATAGCCTGTTCAATGCCGCCTTGTCTTATCGCGTTTATGGCGGCATGCGTTTTTATGAGCGCCAGGAGATCAAGCATGCCTTGGCCTATTTGCGGTTGATCGCGCATCCTGATGATGATCAGGCGCTGTTGCGCGTCATCAACTTCCCGCCGCGCGGCATTGGCGCACGGAGCTTGGAGCAACTGCAAGACGCGTCAAGATTACAGCATACGAGCTTGTGGGCGACTGCCCTCAACAAGTGCGGGGGCGAGCAGGCTGCTATGGCTGAACAACGTACCCTTAAGAAAGGCTTGCCCAGTTTTGTATCGTTGATTCTGACCATGCAACGCGCATGCGCGGATTTGCCGCTACCCGAGACGATACGCCATGTGCTGGCGCAAAGCGGTTTGATCGATCATTATCAGGCCGAGCGGGAGGGTGCGGATCGGCTGGAGAATCTGAATGAGTTGATCAACGCGGCAACCAGTTTTGTGCATGAAGCAGAAGACGATAGCTTGATGGCTTTTCTTTCTCATGCGTCGCTCGAAGGTGGGGAGCACCAGGCAGACTATCATCAGGATGCGTTGCAGCTCATGACCGTTCATTCGGCCAAAGGGCTGGAATTTCATACGGTTTTTCTGAGTGGGTTGGAAGAGGGGTTGTTTCCGCATGAAAACAGCCGCAACGAAGCCAATGGCCTGGAAGAAGAGCGGCGTCTGATGTATGTGGCAACGACTCGCGCACGGCGGCGATTATACTTGAGTTTTTCGCAAAGCCGGATGCTGCATGGCCAGACCCATTACAATGTCCCGTCGCGGTTTATCAATGAAATTCCGGAACATTTGCTGAAATGGCTGCAGCCTTCATCTAAGGGAAGCGGTGGATCGTTCCGATGGACAAGTCCCCAGGGCGAGTTTTCTACGGCGAATCACTTGACGAATCAGACCACGAACCATTCGATGCGGGCAGGGAGAACGCCTGCCGATCCAACAGCGCATCCCTACGCTTGGCGCATCGGGCAGACGGTTTCGCATGAGAAATTTGGAACCGGCGTCATTATCAACTATGAAGGGCAGGGTGTTGATATGCGCGTGCAAGTTCAATTCAGCCGAGCAGGCACCAAATGGCTCCTGCTCGAATACGCCAAGCTCACGCCGTTGCAATGAGCGTCAGTTTTTGGGTTGCCGGTCGCTTTCTGTCGTTTCTTGATTTTCAGTCGTTTCTTTATTGGCTTCGTTATCTTCTTTTGTTAGCTCGTCACTGCTTGGTATCGACTCGGATTGGAAGATGTCTTCGTAGCTGACATAGATTGAAGCGAATACGGTCGGAATCCAGATAATGAGACCTAATCCAAAAGGCATGATGGCGAGCACGAGGAGTACGATCAGTATGATGGCGTAGATCTGAAACGGAATGATATTCTTCAGGCAGGCAAAAAAACTTTTGCGCATGGCTATGACGGGCGGCATGTTTTCGAACATGATCAGCAAGGGAGCGAACCACATCGCCATCATCAGCGGTATCGTCAACAACAGGCCGGCCAGCGAAGCGGAGAGGGCGTTATCCATGACTTCCATCAGCTCACGTTCATCGAAGCGCTTGCCATACAGCAGCATATCGACCAGCGAGCTGCCCCCGATCATCATGAATACGCCGATGATCAATACTTGCCCAATTAAATACATGCCGCCCAGTGTAATCAACTGCGCCGTATTTCTTTTGAAACCGACAAATAAGTGAACTAACTCCAGTTGATCACCCCGTATTTGGCTTCTACAGCCCACCATGATGCCCGCCATAAATACCGGTGAAATGAGTGTGAAAATGAATTTCCCCAATAAAGGCAAAAGCTCCATCGTCATCGCTATCAATAGCAGGGTAAAACATAGCAAGATCCACACTAAAGGCGCCTGGCGAAATAGATAAAAGCCACTGAGTATCCATTGCAATCCTTGTCTACCACGAACTTGTCGAGCTTCCATTAGTTTGTTTTCTCCAATAAATTGTGTGACGGGTTATCTGATTTGAATAATAGCGAATACGAGAGCGTCTGTGTTCGGAGTCTTCTTTTTTATTATTCTAAATCGACCATCCTAAATAGCCTAGGTGAAACGGCTTTATTTTCGATTCTTGTTATTGTCGTCAAAGCGCAGATGAGCGGATGCGCTGAGTGATGCCTACGCACATCACAATGCAGTTTCTATCATCCCTCATTCAGCCTTCTCCAGCGGGAGAAGGTAGCGACGCCGAATTTTGAGGTGCGAAGCGTCTATTTTAGTCGATTAATCAACCCAGATTTGCATCAATTGGGCATGATGGGATAAATGCAGTTGCAGAATGGCTTTGAAATGCGTTGGGTCTTTTTTATGCGTCAGCTCGCCTGCACGCGGCAAATGGTAATCATACAAACGAGAGATCCAGAAACGTAAAGCGCCTGCGCGCAACATGCGTGGCCAGGCCGCATGCTCTCCCGCGGCGAGAGGGCGCACTTGGTGATATGCTGTCAGGAGCGCCTGGGCGCGTTTTTCATCCAGCGCCATTTCTTCGGAAATACACCAATCATTGACTGTGATGGCAAGGTCATACAGCAGCGCATCGTTGCAGGCAAAATAAAAATCGATAATACCGCCTACCGTGTTATCGCTAAACAGGACGTTGTCGCGAAATAAATCGGCATGAATCACGCCTTGAGGAAGGAGTTCCGTTTGATGCTGCGATTGAAACCGGAGTTCTTCTTGGAGCAGCGCTTGCTCTGCTTCGTCTAAAAAGGGCATAACGGCTTCTGATGCGCTGCGCCACCATTTGAAGCCGCGGGGATTATCCATTTTTGTCGGATAAGATAAACCGGCAAGGTGCATTTTGGCCAGTATTTCCCCTATTTCAGCGCATTGTGCCGGAGTAGGGTGAATGAGCGATTTGCCTGGCAGGAAAGTGACGATGCTTGCGGGTTTGCCATTCAGCTCACCCAAGAATTTTTGTGCTCGTGTGGCGACTGGATGAGGGCAAGGAATGCCACAATCCGATAGATGCGCCATGAGATTGAGATAGAAAGGCAGTTCCGCTGCCGTCAATTTTTCGAAGAGCGTTAGAATGTATTTACCCAGCGATGTCTTCACAAGGTAATTGGTATTTTCAATACCTGATGAGATCCCTTGAAGATCGATCAGTGAACCAAGTTCATAATTTTGCAGCCAGAAGGCGAGTTGTTCCTGCGTAACCGGAGTAAAGACAGACATGAGTGGACAAGTAGAGTTAACTTCAAAAAAAGAGAGGCATGTTACGTTGCGATCATCGTCTTGTGTCGATCTCCTTGCCTATTAGAATCTGTAAAGTTCCCACATCGGCACGCTGATACCTGACTCAAGATCGCCACGATGCGGTTCACCCACGGGACTTCGTTTGTTCATCAAGTAAAAAGGCTTGCCAATGCGAGGAATGACTTTGATCATATAGAGTTGGCCATTGACCCGGTATTCTTCGATCGTTTCTTCTTTGCCTTGGATGATCGTGACTTCGGGTTCCAGTGCAGGGTCCCCGCCCAGATCGGGAAGATCGGGTTCTTCATGCGCTAAATCAGGCAACTCGGGAAGCGGTTGCAGATCTTTGGGTGGCTGATCGGACTGATTGGATTGTGCTAGTACGGATAACGTAAACCCAATCGCACATAAGAATGAAATAATCTTTATGGGTTGCATGCTGATTCCTGGCGACTCGGGGCCTCCATTCTATCTGAAATAGGGCCGATTGTTACAAATTGAGCTGAATTTCTCTTTCAGCGGGCGTCGGTTCGAAGCCGGACGTTTCATAATACTGAAAAATGGCGTTGACCACTTGGGCAGGCTCATCGATTACATGGATGAGATCCATATCTTCAGGAGAGATGTAGCCTTCCGCAATCAACACCTGTTGGAACCAGTCGAGCAATCCACTCCAGAAATCGGAGCACACAAGGATGATCGGCATTTTTCTCGTTTTTCCCGTTTGAACGAGCGTCAATGCTTCCATCAATTCATCCAATGTGCCAAATCCACCTGGCATAACGACATAAGCCGTCGCAAATTTGATAAACATATATTTACGGGCGAAAAAGTGACGGAAAGTTTGGCTGACATCTTGGTAGATATTGCGGTGTTGCTCGTGGGGAAGTTGGATGTTGAGGCCAACACTGGCCGATTTGCCAAAAAAAGCGCCTTTGTTGGCGGCTTCCATGATGCCTGGCCCGCCCCCGGAAATAACGGAGAAACCCGCATCCGACAATTGCCGTGCGATCGCTTCAGTTAATTTATAATAAGGGTGATCCGGCTTGGTACGCGCACTGCCGAAGATACTGACCGCGGGTTGGATATATTCCATGCGCTCGGTACCTTCGACAAACTCTGACATGATTCCAAAGACACGCCATGACTCCCTTACTGACCAAGGTTTATCAAGCGACATGATACCGCCTAGTTTTTCTTGCAAGCTCATAGAGGTCCTTTACTAGATGAAAACACTTTTATTGGTTGATGGTTCATCTTATTTATATCGTGCTTTTCATGCGCTACCTGATTTGCGCAATCGACAGAATGAACCGACCGGCGCAGTTTACGGCGTGCTCAGCATGCTGCGGCGTTTGCACAAGGATTTTCATGCCGATTATAGCGCGTGCGTGTTTGATGCAAAAGGCAAAACTTTTCGTGACGAAATTTACCCGCAATACAAAGCGCACCGTCCTCCCATGCCTGCCGATTTATCCGGGCAGATCGAGCCATTGCATCGATGCATCGAAGCGATGGGTTGGCCGATCTTGGTGATCGACGGCGTGGAAGCGGACGATGTGATTGGCACGCTCGCCATGCAAGCGACGCGTTCAGGAATCCAATGTGTCATCTCGACCGGTGATAAGGACATTGCGCAATTGGTCGATTCCCGCATCAAGCTGGTGAATACCATGAGCAACGAGATCCTGGATGAAGAGGGCGTGCGGCAGAAATTCGGCGTGTCACCTGCGCAGATACGGGATTACCTCGCCTTGGTGGGGGATAGTACGGACAATATTCCGGGGGTCGAAAAAGTAGGCCCTAAAACGGCTGTGAAATGGTTGCTGCACTATGGCAGCCTGGATAACATCATCGAACATGCGTCCGAGATCGGGGGTGTCGTGGGCGAAAATCTGCGAAAAGCGATCCCGTGGCTGCAGCAAGCGCGTACTTTGTTGACGATCAAGTGCGATGTTGCTTTACCGATCGAATTGCAGGATTTGACTATTAGGCCGCAGGATACCCAAAAATTGGCTGAGCTTTACGCGCGCCTGGATTTCAAAACGTGGCTACGGGAGCTTCAGCAAGCTCAAAATTCCGTTAATGGAGGCGCCGGATCCCCTGCAGCACAGCTTCAGTCACAGGATACGTCATCCGGCTTGTCCGGTAGCGAGTTGTCGCTTGGTTACGAAACCATTTTGACAGAAGCGCAATTAGATCAGTGGCTAGCGCGCTGCGATAAGGCCGCGCTGGTTTCGCTCGATACGGAGACGACGAGTTTGAATCCGATGCAAGCGCAGCTTGTCGGTCTTTCATTATGTATCGAACCGGGGGAAGCGGCGTATTTGCCGCTCGCCCATCGTTCTTGTGAAGAGACACGGCAACTGGATCTCGATTGGGTGCTTGGAAAAATGAAACCCTGGCTTGAGAGCGAGACCAAGTTGAAAGTGGGGCAGAATCTGAAATACGATAAGCATGTGTTCGCCAATCATGGTATTCAACTGAGTGGGATCGTGCATGACACCTTGCTTCAATCGTATGTGCTCGAATCTCATCAATCGCATGATATGGATAGCTTGGCGTTTCGTCATTTGGGTGTGAAAACCATTACCTACGATGAAATAACGGGTAAAGGCGCCAATCGGATAGGATTCGACCAGGTGTCAATCGAGCAGGCGACCCGTTATGCAGCGGAAGATGCCGATATTACGATGCAACTCCATCGATGTTTGTATCCGAGCATTGAAAGTCAGGAGCAGCTTCATTATGTATATCGTCATCTCGAGATGCCGCTGCTGAACGTACTGTTTCAGATCGAGCGCAATGGGGTGTTGCTGGATCTTGAGCGATTGCATGCACAAAGCCGCGAGATCGAAGCGCAGCTCATGACGTTGGAACAGCGCGCTTACGGGGAAGCCGGGCAGGCGTTCAATCTGAATTCAACCAAGCAAATTCAGGAAATATTGTTTCATCGGCTTAAATTGCCGATCATCAAGAAAACCCCCAAAGGGGCACCTTCCACCGACGAGGAAGTATTGCAGCAGCTTGCGCTCGATTATCCCTTGCCCAAGATTCTGCTTGATTATCGTGGGCTGGCAAAACTCAAATCGACCTATACCGACAAATTGCCTCAGATGGTCGATAGCCATACTCAGCGAGTTCATACCAATTATGCGCAAGCCGTTGCGGTGACCGGACGATTGGCGAGCAACGACCCCAATTTGCAAAATATTCCTGTGCGCAAACAGGAAGGGCGGCGTATCCGTGAAGCCTTCATCGCGCCACCTGGCAGCCACATTATTTCAGCGGATTATTCCCAGATTGAATTACGCATCATGGCGCATATTTCACGCGATCAAGGATTGCTCAGAGCGTTTGCTGCGGGGGAGGATATTCATCGTGCGACGGCTGCGGAGGTATTTGGCATACCTGTCGAACAGGTTGACCAGGAGCAGCGCCGCTATGCCAAAGTGATCAATTTCGGTTTGATTTACGGGATGTCGGATTTTGGTTTGGCTTCGCAATTGGGTATCGAACGCGGCGCTGCACGCGTCTATATCGATCGTTATTTCGCACGTTATCCGGGCGTGGCGGATTACATGCAAAGAATCCGGTTGCAGGCGAGGGAGCAGGGATATGTGGAAACCGTTTTTGGGCGAAGATTGTGGCTGCCAGAGATTAACAGTTCCAGTCACAACCGCAGGCAAGCGGCGGAGCGTGCCGCGATCAACGCGCCCATGCAAGGCACCGCCGCGGATATCATCAAGCTTGCCATGATTGCCGTGCACGATTGGTTGCAAAGTGAATGCTTGCGGAGCAAGCTCATCATGCAAGTACATGATGAGCTGGTGTTAGAAGTGCCTGATGAAGAAGCCGAGCTCGTTAAAAAAGTATTGCCGGATTTAATGGAGAATGTCAGTAAACTTGATGTTCCTCTCCGTGTCGAAGTGGGGATGGGCGATAATTGGGAGCAAGCGCATTGACATTCATTGAGATCGGCCAAGCAGGGTGGGCCAGCGTTGCTTTCCCTTTCATTTCCTGTAAGAATCGGACTATTATGAATCCAATCAAGACATTTAGCGATCGTCGATCACGTTTATTGACACAGATGCAGCAAGGGGTTGCCATCATGGCCACTTCTCCTCCTCGGCTTAGAAATCGAGATGCTTTTTATCCTTATCGTTTCGATAGTTATTTCTATTATCTGACGGGTTTTCATGAACCCGAGGCGGTATTGGTGCTGATTTGCGGGAACGCTCAGGGAAAAACCGAGCAAATACTGTTTTGCCGGGAAAAGGATAAGGAGCGTGAAATCTGGGATGGTTTCCGTTACGGGCCGGATGCAGCGCGCGAAGCATTTGGCTTTGACGCGGCTTATCCCATTGGGCAATTGGATGAACGCATACCCCAGTTACTAGAAAATCAACCGGTCATATACACCCTGCTCGGGCAGGATCCGGCTTGGGATGCGCGGCTGGTTGGTTGGATCAATCGGGTGCGTGAGCAGGTGCGAAGTGGTATTTCGGCACCCGATCAAATCCGTGATGTGCGCCGTAACTTGGATGAAATGCGTGTATGCAAAGACGAGCAAGAGCTTTTGCTCATGCGTCATGCAGCCAAAATTTCAGCAGAAGCGCATTGCCGGGCAATGCGGGTGACACAGCCGGGCATGCATGAATACGAAATCGAGGCGGAATTGCTGCACGAGTTTCGCCGTCAGGGCGCACAAGCTCCCGCCTATACGTCTATTGTAGCTGGCGGAGCGAATGCCTGTGTGCTGCATTACATCGAGAACAATGCGCAGCTTCACCCCGGTGATTTGCTGCTCATCGATGCTGGCTGCGAGTTTGACGGCTATGCTGCCGATATTACGCGCACGTTTCCTGTTAATGGTAAATTTTCTTCGGTACAGAAAGATATTTATCAGCTTGTGCTGGCTGCGCAAATGGCCGCCATTTCGACGGTGCAGGCTGGCAGTACTTGGGACGCTCCCCATCAAGCCGCTTTACAGGTGCTTGCACAGGGTTTCATCGATCTCGGTCTTTGTCATGGCACCGTGGATGCTGTGATTCAGTCGGGAGATTACAAACGATTTTACATGCATCGTACTGGACATTGGCTTGGATTAGATGTTCATGATGCGGGAGAATATAAACAAGATGGCAAATGGCGCCCTCTGCAAGTGGGCATGACGCTTACAGTAGAGCCAGGGTGCTATATCCGGCCGGCGGGTGATGTGCCGGAACATTTCTGGAATATCGGGGTGCGCATCGAAGATGATGTGGCCGTTACCCCAACAGGCCATGAAGTGTTGACGGTAGCGGTGCCTAAAACGGTTGCAGAAATAGAGGAGCTGATGCGATGAACGATGATCATAGAAAAATAGTCATTAGTCGAATAATCGATTATAAGCAAGCTGGAATCCCGCCGAACGAATCTATCCCGCCTTCTCCTTTCCAGCGGTGGTTATTTTATTTGCTGCTTATTCCAGTAGCCATTCTTATGCTGGTTCTGGGGGCATTCTTTTTTTCTATTTTCCTGGCATTGTTCGTGATTGCCGCAATCGGGGTGGGTATCCGATTGTGGTGGCTGCGGCGTAAACTTCAGAAGGCAGCCGGTCAATTTCAAGAGGAAACCCATCCACACCATAATGTGGATATCGAAGATGCTGAAATTATTGAAACCAAAACAAACAAATCGGAGCGCAAGTAGGTGACATCATTAAACGATGTGGCTTTGATGATTTATCAAATGATAGAACATATCGTTTAGCCGAAACTCGCTAACTACCCCGGTCGATGATCGATCCAGGGTAGTCAATTAGTGAGCCAGTTTCAACGTTTCTATATCTGACATTTCTGCCATGTATCGCGAAGACGGAATACATGGCAGATCACGCTATTGCTTCGCTTCCGTTTCTTTCGCAGGCTCGGTATGGCTGTCGGTTTCTGCAGCGACTTCAGCTGTAGGCTCAGTTAGCGGTGCCTGTTCGGCTTCAAGCTTGCGGCCAGAAGGGTTGGTAAACTGATCGTTCAGAGACTGGATATAATCATTGGCTTCATTCTTGACTTGTGCCAGTATCCGCTGATTGGCGCTGTTCCATCCCGCCGGTTTGTTGAGAAACATGGGGCGCAGGCCCGAGGTGCTTTTGATGAATGCCTGGGTGTATTGCTTGCAAGCATTATGATCGTGACCAAATTCAGCCGGTAGCTTTTTGATGATGCTGTTTGCAACCTTGCTGCGGACTGTGAAGTGAATATATCCGATCACACCGGCGAGCACAGCCAGGGTGACGAGTGAGCTCGTTTCGGTAGCAGCGATATTTTCGATGAATGTTTTTACCCAATTCCAACTATCTGTCATCGATAATGCGACAACGCTGAGAATCAATAACAAGCTGAATAAAATACCATCGATGAGGAAGACACGTTTTTTCCAAGTTTGCAGCATATTGGTCAGCTTATTGATCACCTGATTTTCTATGGTCTCAGCTGTTTGTTCCAGCATACCTGCAATGCGGTAGGAGCGTTCCACTTCGATTTGCTGCATGCGCGCATTGATTTCTTCCATATCTTCTATACGTTTTTTTTCATAACGTTCTCTGATCTGCGGGTCTTCGATCGGCGTGGCTGCATCAGGATTATAGATTCGGTAGAATTTGCCTGCGAGCAGGCCTGCTTGGGAGAGGGAGCGTTGCCAAGCCGACACGACTTCTTCAGGGTTGTCTTCTTTGGCGGTAACATCCATCTGATTGAGAATGTAGAGGAATTTATTCGAGTCGGCGCGATTGATGGTGCCGGAGACTAAATATTCCAAGGTATCTTTCATCGCGCCCGGCTCCGGATGACGGGCATCAAAGAATACGAGAACCAAGTCGGACAAATCGATGATATGTTGCGTCAAACGCAAGGTGGAATTGCGTTGGCTATCTGCATCAAAACCCGGAGAATCAATTAGAATTTTGCCACGTATTTTTTCCGATGGGCATGTTTTGAGTTGGATGTAGGCATCGATGCGTTGGGGTCCGGTTTCCGATATTTCAGCGATGCTGCGGCTGATCTGGAAAAAGGGGAAACGGGGGTCGGCATCCAATGCGACGCCGGGTAATGTTTTGATTTCATCATGGCGGCTATAGCAGATAACCGTAAATTTGTCATCGACTGCCTGGTTGCCAGTCCGTTGCAAATGCAAATTCAAATAGGAATTGATAAAAGTCGATTTGCCGGCAGAGAATGTTCCCAGTACGGCAATCATTGGCCACCAGGTCACATAGGTTGCGTACGATTCATTTTTGTCCAGCAAACCGATATCTTGCGCTACGTGATCCAATTTGCGGAAACTATGCACCGCTTTGGCCAACACGGGATTATCGGGGTGCTCTTCAGCAAGATGTGTTTCAAGACTTCTAAGACGCTTATTAATGTTTGTTGAGCTTTGTGGCATAGCAGTCCTTTTTTGATTCGTTAAATAACAAAAAGTCTAATCAGTTACTTTAGCGTGCAATCCTACTTCGGGCTTATTCTATTGTGTCTGTCATACCTTTACAATCCGATACCTAAGCAGGCTATCAAATTGTGTTCAACGTAGAGTGAAAAATAGATTAAATGGTGAACGCTTTGGTAATTTGGCGCTCCGTGAACCTATTTTGAACACTGGCAGCAACCCAATCTGTTTTTCCGGCAGCTTGCTGGATAACGGCAATTCGAAGCAATCGCTTTATTTTACTTCAGCCAGCAGACGATCCAGCATCTGTTCTGCTTGATGCAGGTATCTACCTCCAAACAAATTCAGATGGTTGAGAATATGATAGAGATTGTAGAGAGTTTTGCGCGTTCGATAGCCTGTATCGAGCGGATAGGCATTCTGATAGCTGGCGTAGAAGGATGACGGGAATCCCCCGAAAAGTTCGGTCATGGCAAGATCCGCCTCGCGATCCCCATAGTAAACGGCAGGATCGAATATGACAGGTTGTCCGGACGAATCAAACGCATAATTTCCACCCCATAGGTCACCGTGTAAGAGCGACGCGCGGATTGGCGCATTCGTGAAGAATCCCTCCAGCCTGAGCAGGAGTTGTTCACCCCGCTTTTGCAGTTTGCCGGTGTGGCCGTTTGCGCTAGCAAGCTGGAGTTGATAACCCAAACGCTGCTGGCGCCAGAAATCGATCCAGTCGGATGAAACATCGTTTTTTTGCAAGGTGGTGCCTATCGTATTATCTCGAGTCCATCCATAATGAGAGGAGAAAGTGCGATGCATATTGGCAAGACCCAACCCTAACGCTTCTCCGCATGATTTGCCAGGACCTGTCAGATCCAGATACTCCATTACCAACCAGGCACTGCCATCAGCCTGCCCCCAGCACTGCGGCTCAGGAGCGCGCAATGTGCCGGTGTTTTTTATTTCTATCAGACCGGCTGCTTCTGCCTCAAACATGGGCAGATAGTGCGCTTTGTTGAGCTTGACGAAATAGTGCTGGCCGTTTCCCTGTATATGGTAGGTTGCGTTGATACAACCACCGCCCGTGGACGTGATCTTCTCCAGAGAAAAATGCGTTTTTAAGGAAGAGGCAATTTGCGCTTGGATAGCGGGCCAGGGTGGTTGCGTGAAAAGGGGAGATGGCATCGTTATCAGGTCGTCGATGAATCAAGCAACGCTTGTCTGGCGTGTGAAATTGCTTTACGCACTTGCTCTGGGGCGGTGCCGCCTGGATGATTGCGGCTTTTCATCGATCCTTCCAGTGAGAGCACTGAATAAATATCTTCCTCGATGACGGGTGAAAATTTTTTTAGTTCTTCCAGGGTAAGTTCACTCAAATCACGGTGTTTGGTTTCTGCAAATCGTACGGTCTGTGCGACGATTTCATGCGCATCGCGAAAAGGGATGCCCTTTTTGACCAAATAATCCGCCAGGTCGGTAGCGGTAGCATAGCCTTTCATGGCTGCCTGACGCAGGGTATCTTGATTGACGGTGATCCCTGCCAGCATCTCGGTATAGACGCGCAGGGTGTCGGTCAACGTATCGACGGCATCGAATAGGGGCTCTTTATCTTCCTGATTATCCTTGTTATAGGCCAGAGGCTGAGATTTCATGAGGGTCAGCAAAGCGACCAGATGGCCATTGACGCGCCCGGTTTTTCCTCGAACCAGTTCGGGAACATCCGGATTTTTCTTTTGCGGCATGATGGATGAGCCTGTGCAGAAACGGTCTGCAAGTTGAATGAAACTGAACGCTGGGCTCATCCATATAATCAATTCTTCGGAAAAGCGGGATAAATGCGTCATGATCAGGGCTGCGCAGGCACAAAACTCTATTGCAAAATCACGATCCGATACGGCATCGAGCGAGTTGCGGCAGATACCGTCAAAACCGAGTAGTTGTGCCACCATGTCACGATCGATGGGGTAGCTGGTCCCCGCGAGAGCTGCCGCCCCCAAGGGTAATCGATTGACGCGTTTGCGGCAATCGAACAATCTTTCGGTATCCCGTTGTAACATTTCGTGATAAGCCAGCAGATGGTGACCAAATGACACCGGTTGAGCGACTTGCAGATGCGTAAAACCGGGCATGACCGTTTCACTGTGCCGTTCGGCGATATCGAGCAGGACCTGCTGCATCGATTTGATCAAACTAATGATTTCGTCGATCGAAGCGCGTAGATAGAGCCGTATATCGGTTGCTACTTGATCATTGCGCGAGCGGGCGGTATGCAATCTTTTTCCGGCATCGCCAATGAGCGCAGTGAGGCGTTTTTCGATATTGAGATGGACATCTTCCAGCTCGATTTGCCAATCAAAATTGTTGTTGCGAATTTCCTCGCGTATTTGGCCGAGACCTTGCTCAATCGCGCTGAAATCAGCCTGGCTGATGATTCCGGTGGATGCAAGCATACGGGCGTGGGCAAGCGATCCTTGAATATCATATTCAGCGAGTCTGTTATCGAAACTGACGGAAGCGGTATAGCGCTGTACCAATTGTGAAACAGGCTCATTGAATCGGCCTGACCAGGTTTTTGAATTGTTTTCCACGATGATCGTTTTCTTCCTTTGCGTGTGTTTAGCAAGTATTTTTGATATAAACGCATCTCACCTCAAAATTAGGTTTTATCATCCCTCTTTACGCCTTCTTCAACGGGAGTAAGTATCGATGCCAAATATTGAGGTACGATGAGTATAGTTTAACAGGCTGTTGGGAAAGTATCTGTATGGCGATGGCATTGGTATTATTGAATAGGTATGTATTGCGTATTGCGCCATTTATCAATGCTTGCAAAGTCATACCTATGCTTATGGCAAGGCCATGAGAATGACGGCTTGCTGAGCTAATTATTAATTCAAAAACAAAGTTATAACATTGTTTTTCCAGCGGATACAAAATATTATGAACTTTTCTTTTCCTTCAATCCGGAATAGTGGATAATTAGAGGCTTTCATTCCTGTCACATCAACAAGGAGCTATTCATGACAGATCAGTACAAGCAAAACGAAGGTGATCAAAGCGAAAAAAGTAAAGTGGAGTGGGCAAAACCCGCTTCGTTGCTCAATGTTTTGAGTAGTAAATTCGAATCTATCGCCAAACTCCAGCACATGCAATTACCTTCATGGTCTCTTCTGGTTTTTTTGGGGATCATTTTATTGGTATTTGCCTGGAAACATATTGCAGTCAGTCAAGCTGAATCGCGTCTAGAGAAAGAGCGCACTGAAATGACGCAGAACCTAGAAACCGAACGCTCGATTATCATAAGAAAAGCGCGTGAGTATGCCGACAGTCAGTATAACAAAGAGGAAGAGCGTTTTGGATTGGTATTGTCTTGGGCCGTTCGTGGGGAATTGATTCGTAATAACCTGGATCAAGTTAGCCAGTATTTGAACGAGTTAGTCAAAATGAGAGATACCGAACGCGTCGTTCTGATCAGCGATGAGGGTAAATTACTGGTATCGACAGATAAAAGATTGGAAGAAGCGGAAGGAACTGATCTCTATCCGGCAAGTGTACTCGACCAACGTAAAGTAACGATCATGTCGGATGTGAACGGTAAGAAGTTGCTGGTTGTTCCCGTAATGGGGCTAAACAGCCGTTTGGCTACCGTTGTGGTGAGTTATAAACAAGCGGCGCTTTCTGGTAGCTGATAATTCTTGCTTCAATCATCTCCAACCCCAGTGGTGTTACTGGGGTTTTTTATTGTTATGCGTTGATGCGCATTATTTCTGCACCCAATTGCGCTAGTTTCTCTTCGATTCGCTCATATCCTCGGTCAAGATGATATATTCGGTCGATCATCGTTTCGCCCTGTGCTGTCAATCCGGCGATGACTAAGCTTGCGGAAGCGCGTAGGTCGGTTGCCATTACGCCTGCACCATCGAGTTGCGGGATGCCATGCACGATTGCAGTGTTGCCTTCCACCGTAATTTGGGCGTTCATGCGTTTCAGTTCTTGAACATGCATGAAGCGGTTTTCGAATATGGTTTCGGTGATGATGGCGGTACCTTCAGCTACGCAATTGAGTGCCATGAATTGAGCCTGCATGTCTGTTGGGAAGGCAGGATAAGGCGCTGTTCGCAAGTTAACCGATTTTGGTGGCGTATTCATGCTGAGATGAATCCAATTTTCTCCTGAATTGATGATCGCGCCTGCTTCCAGCAGTTTATCGATGATCGCATCCAGGGTGTCGACCCGCGTCCCTTTAAGATGAATTTCGCCGCCGCTTGCGGTCACCGCAGTCAAAAAGGTGCCGGTTTCAATACGATCGGGCATGATATCGTGCGAGCAACCATGCAAAGTTTTGACACCCTGGATGGTAATGACATCCGTTCCTGCGCCTTCGATTTTTGCCCCCATCTTGATCAGGCATTGCGCTAGATCGACAACTTCCGGTTCACGTGCTGCATTTTCCAATACGGTTACGCCTGAAGCCAAAGTAGCGGCCATCATGAGATTTTCGGTTCCGGTTACCGTGACGATGTCCATGACAATGCGCGTGCCGGTCAATTTTTTGGCTTTGGCGTGGATATAGCCATGCTCGATGGCAATTTCCGCGCCCATGGCTTGTAATCCTTTAATATGTTGATCGACTGGGCGCAATCCTATGGCGCATCCGCCCGGCAGAGAAATGGTCGCTTCCCCTTTATGAGCAAGCAATGGGCCAAGTACCAGGATGGCGGCGCGCATCGTCTTGACCATTTCGTAAGGTGCGGTGGGGTTGGTGAGATGGAGGGCAGAGAGTTCCGTTTCCGACCGACTATTTGCTAAGATGGTTACCCCCATTTGCTTCAGTAAATCCAGCATGGTTGAAACATCCTTGAGATCGGGAATATTCCTGAGCTTGAGCGCATCGTTTGTTAATAAAGAAGTGCAGAGGACGGGCAGCGCAGCATTTTTTGCGCCCGAGATACTGATTTCGCCGCAAAGCGGCTTGCCGCCATGAATGACAAGTTTTTGCATGAGGGGGTTTTATTTTCGAATAATCGGTAATTAACATTCAAGCATTGAAAAGATCGAGTGCTTGGGTGAAGATCATTTACTGAAGTTATATTATCTTAATATTTTAAGGAGACGGAATGAATAAACAAATTATCCAGACATCCGATGCGCCGCAAGCTATCGGGACATATTCGCAAGCAGTTCGCATCAAAGGGGGGGAGACGGTCTACCTTTCGGGGCAAATTGGGTTGGACCCAGTGACGATGCAGATGGTAGAGGGTTTTGAGGCGCAGACCGAACGGGTTATACAGAACATGAAGGCTGTAGCGATTGCGAGTGGTGGCAGTCTGGATGATATCGTCAAGCTCAATGTTTACTTAATTGATCTGACAAATTTTTCCAAAGTTAACGACATCATGGCTAGATATTTCAGCCAGCCTTATCCCGCGCGCGCAGCAATTGGTGTGGCTGCACTTCCCCGCGGTGCGCTGGTTGAGATGGAGGCGGTATTGGTTTTACCCGATAAAGCGTGACCGGACGCGCCTTCAGGGTGGAAGAATAATAAAAAATCATTCAAACAGTTCATTTGAATACCTCTCTGCGCAATCCATTGTCTTGCATCGATCAGCCATTTCGGCAAAAGCTTGCCAAGCTGGGTATACGCAGTGAATTAGATCTCATTTTGCATTTACCCCTTCGATACGAAGATGAAACCAAGCTTTATTCCATCCGGGGCGCCCCGGAAAGTAAAGCGGTTTTAGTCGAAGGGGTGATTATTCATTGTGAGATCATCACGCGGCCACGACGACAATTGATTTGTCGGATCGAGGACGCAACAGGTGTGCTTTCGCTTCGTTTTCTTCATTTTTATCCCAATCAAGTGAAAAGCTATACGATAGGGACCCGATTAAGGGTGTTTGGCGAAGTGCGCTCGAGCTTTTTTGGTATGGAAATGATTCATCCAAGGTGCCGGATTGTTCATGAGGGTGCATCGCTCGCCGATGCCCTGACGCCTGTTTATCCAACCACTTCGGGTATTACGCAAAGAAATCTCACGAAACTGATTCAACAAGTGCTGCAAAGCGATCGGGGTGCCGATTACTTGGCAGAGATACTGCCAGAAGCGGTGCTTGCCAAATATCGTTTGCCTGGATTCAAAGAGAGTATCAACTTCCTGCACCACCCACCTTCTGAAACAGCTTTGGCGCAATTGGAATCGCGCACTCATCCTGCATGGCAGCGAATAAAATTCGATGAATTGCTCGCCCAGCAACTCTCTCTGCGCATGCACTATCGCCAGCGGCGTAACTATCAGGCGCCCGCTTTGTATCAAAAAGGCTATTTGACTAAGATGCTACGAAACGCACTGTCTTTTGCTTTGACGAGCGCACAGGAAAAGGTGCTGGTTGAGATAAGCCGGGATCTCTCGACGGCGCACCCCATGCAGCGTTTATTGCAAGGTGATGTCGGCAGCGGTAAAACGATCGTGGCGGCGCTTGCAGCTTTGCAGGCTATTGAAAATGGTTACCAGGTCGCCATCATGGCGCCCACAGAAATTTTAGCTGAACAACATTATCAAAAATTTCTGACCTGGCTGGTGCCACTTGGCGTCAAAGTGGCGTGGTTATCCGGGAGCCAAAGAAAAAAAGAACGTGAGCGCGAATTGACAGAGATCGCCGGAGGCTATGCCATGTTGGCTGTCGGTACGCATGCTTTGTTTCAGGAACAAGTTCAATTTCATCGTTTGGGGTTGGTGATTGTCGATGAGCAGCACCGATTTGGCGTGCATCAGCGACTGGCGTTGCGCTACAAGGGGACGGATACAAATTGGATTCCCCATCAATTGATGATGAGTGCGACCCCCATTCCACGCACACTTTCAATGAGCTATTACGCTGATTTGGATGTGTCTGTCATCGATCAATTGCCTCCCGGAAGATTGCCTGCCATGACCAAGCTGATCGATGAAAGTCGGCGTGACGAGGTGATTACGCGTGTCAGGGAGGCGTGTCATGCAGGGAAGCAGGCGTACTGGGTTTGCCCGCTGATCGAGGAGTCTGAAGTGTTACAACTCAAAACTGCTGTGGAGACTTATGAACAGCTAGGCCGAATATTTCCTGATCTCAAAATTGGCCTCGTGCACGGGCAGCTCAAGGTCAAAGACAAATCGGCTGTGATGACCGCATTCAGTCTAGGAGAAATTCAATTACTGGTGGCGACCACTGTGATCGAGGTGGGTGTGGATGTGCCTAATGCCTCGCTTATGGTCATCGAACACGCTGAACGCATGGGGCTATCGCAACTCCATCAACTGCGCGGCCGCATTGGCCGAGGGAATGATGAGGGGGTGTGCGTGTTACTTTACCAAAAGCCGTTATCTCAGATTGCACGCGAACGGCTGCGTATCATTTTCGAGCATAATGATGGATTTGAAATTGCACGGCAGGATCTTAACCTACGTGGTCCAGGGGAATTCCTGGGAACTCGCCAAAGTGGCGTTCCGCTGTTGAGATTTGCGGATCTGCAGTGTGATATGGATTTGCTGGAGGCGGCTCGTGAGACTGCGGATTATATGTTGAACCATTTCCCTGAGAATGCTCAATGCCACCTCCAGCGCTGGTTGGGAGACAGGAAAGATTATCTGCGGGTATGATTCATGCATAAAATACCTCGAATAAACTCTCAAATAGATAGAAATAGAAGCTGATAACCTACCCGTTTTTCGGCGACAACAAGATAATTTTTTTGTTCACTTTATGTGTTGCCATTCTGGGGAAATATGCGTAGAATCTTTCTCAACCCTACCAAGTTTATGGGTTTCTAAGGACTAGACAAAGAAATAAACTTTCAAAAGGAGATAAAGATATGGATGAAAATAGATGGGATGATGGCAAGCTATTCAAACTCGTTGCTGCAACCACCATTGGCCTTATCGTTGTAGGTATAGTGGTATTTTATTCAGGAATTGGCGGCGCTTACTAATTAGCCGTAATTAGAAAATACCAATTTTTCTGAGTAGCCACCCCTTAGCATCAATGCTAAGAATGGATATGTCAAGGGGTGGCTAATATATAAAAATCTCTTCATAACTGGCTAGTGTCCTATAGCATTACGCTAGAAAGACCTGCTATGAAGTAATTCATTATCTTATATAGATGATGAGATTTTCTAGGCAAGGTTTAGGAAATTTTTAAAGCATCAAAAAAAGCCGGGTAGTTAGGGTGTTTAATCCTTTTTAGTCCAATAGATTTTCTATCTCGCACCTGCTTGCTCCTGATTCATGTTGGCATTCACAACCACGATTTAGATCCAATCCCGAAAATTGCGCGATCGATAGCCCATGAAGTGCGCCCGCCCTTCTGTTGCTTGACTATGACTCGAATTCGCTCCTGGGGACGCCGGACTGACGGATGATCGATTGAAGCGTACCAAGACGGCGTTCATTGTGGTTTGGAACTGGCACAGTGATCGTTGTCTCCGATAATTTTTTCTGCATGATGATGTGGCTGCCTCGCCGATGTGCCTCCAGAAAACCGTGACGTGCAAGAATAGCGCAGGCTTGCTTTCCAGAAAGGATGCGTAGCTTACCCAATGGCAATCTCTACTTGGGTTATATAGACTTCCTCGTGTAATCGCGCCTGAATCTCTTCTTGGGATGCCGTTTCAAAAAAAAGCTCCAACGCTTCTTTAAGGTTATCACGGGCATCAGTGATTGTTTCTCCTTGACTGGCTATATCCAGTTCTGGGCAGAACGACACATATCCAGACCCTTCACGTTCAATTATGGCTGTAAGCTGTCTTCGCATCATCCTGGTACCTGTTTGTTGAAATAATCAATGAAAGGGGAAAATAAGGAACAGATATTTCGATTTTACTATAGCCGTTCGCTCGCTTTTAACTTTAATCGTCATAGCGGCATAGAATTAAAAAATACTGTACAGAAACGGGTGCAGCGACAGAGTTGTACTCGCGCTACCGATTCGTTCCCGATGATTGCCCGAGCGCTAGCAAGTGAAGCGGCTCTACTCTGCTTTGACGAGTTGCAGATCACGGATATCGCCGATACCTTGGTACTCACGCGATTGTTCAAGGAACTGTTTGTTTAGGGTGTATTGCAGTGGCAACACCCAACTACCCACTTGATGATCTTTACAGGCATGGCCTGAATGGGCAGTGTTTTCTGCCCTTCATCAAGCATCAAGGAAAAACTTCAAGGTATTCCCCTCGAGGGCCCAATCGATTATCGGTACAACTGACTAAAACGAGCAGACACATATTATTTCCCGTTTAACAAAGAAACGACCGCTAAATTGTCGGCCACTTTTTCTCGGCTAACCGATCGCCGGGTGGAAGACCGGGCGAAGGTTTCCAGCGAAAGGTTGTTAGTGCAAGGCCGTTCCCTGTTTGTGCCGAAAGCGGCGCGTGGCGGAGAAGTTTTCTCCTCCAAGCGATTATGGGCGAATTTACTTGGTTTGGTAGACTAACTCGCCATCGCCAGAACTTACCATGAGGTCATTATGGTTGTGATGCCACAAATTTCTACTAGAATAGAAATTCTTGATTCTGTACCTGACCCCGTTGTTATTTTGCGCAATTTGGAAGTTGATTTCATAAGCACCCTCCAGGCTTGCTATATATAGGCCAATGAACTACACTTAGCAGATGAATTTCGAATGGGATGAAGCCAAAAGCGAAGCCTGCTTTCGCGAGCGTGGATTCGACTTTGCTTATGCTGCACGCGCTTTTTTCGATCCAGATCGTGTGATTCAGCTGGATGATCGCTATAGCTACAATGAAGAGCGCTATCAGCTGATGGGCATGATTGAACGGCGCCTGTTCGTCCTAGTCTACATACCCAGAAGCAATGCGATGCGCATCATTTCCGCTCGCAAAGCCAACCAACGAGAGATCCGCCACTATGAAGACCATAAGCGTGAAGATTGACCCTGCTATTCCTACCACGATCAAACTGGGACGCATTGACCCTGCGCGGGTGGATGCCACCACCGAACAGGACATTGCCGTCCAGCAGGTTGCCGATGAAATAGAAGCCATGCAAGATGCAGCCAAATTCACACGCCGCGTGCGCAAGCGCCTGGGATTGAGCCAGCTTGAGTTTTCCGAACGCATCGGTGTTTCGCTCAACACTATTCGCAACTGGGAACAGGGCAAGCGCTGCCCGACCGGGGCCGCCAAAGCCTTGCTCAAGATACTGGATAAAGCTCCCGAAGCAGCGCTCGCTGCACTTGATTGAAACAAAGAAATAAATGGGTTTCGAGATAGTGACAGGTATGATAATGTTAATAGATGATGCTGTTCTCTGTGTTGCTCGGTTGGCCACAATCCTATGAGCAAGAGTAGTATTAAAAAAAATACTGGTGCAATGTGTTTCGTTTATCGGCATCCTAAATCTGCAAATCGTCAGGAACAATCTCAGGAAAGGGGGTCCTATGTGTTTGCCCACTACTGCGCTAGATCACGATAACTTCTATCAAAGCAATAAATAAGCAATGAATAAGCAACAAATAGAGACCTGTATTAAGCATTGTTGCTTCTGCATCAAACATGCTTCACAGCATAAATTGCTTGTTTACTGAGATTTATCTACTTGATCGCTTTCAGCAAAAAAACGTTCTACCTCAGCTAAATTCCGCGTGCGTTTCATAGGCGGTAAGCTTTGCCAAATGCGTTTGCCATAGGGTTGAGTAATCAGGCGTGGATCACAGATCATCAATACCCCCCGATCTTTTTCATCCCGAATAAGGCGGCCTGCGCCTTGTTTTAAATTGATGATAGCGCGTGGCAATTGATATTCCATGAAGGCATTACGGCCTTCCTTGTTGAGTTTATCAATGCGTGCCGACAATACCGGATCATCGGGTGAGGCAAACGGTAGTTTATCAATGATGACCAGTGAAAGTGCTTCTCCCCGTACATCCACGCCTTCCCAGAAGGACTGGCTGCCGATCAGAATGGCGTTACCCAAATTGCGGAAGCGTTCCAGCATGGTGGTGCGTGAGCCTTGTCCTTGCAATAGCAGAGGAAAATCCAGTTGCGCTTGCTCAAACAGCGTTTGGAGTTGCTCATAAACCTGTTGCATGGCGCGTAAGCTGGTGCATAAAAAGAAGGCTCGGCCTCGGCTAGCTTTTATAACCGGCAATGCCGCTTTGACTACGCTGTCGGTGTAGCTGCGGTCATTGGGGTTGGGTAAGTCTGTAGGGACATAAAACAACGCTTGTTGTGAATAATCGAAGGGGCTACTCCAACTGAGGGACTGGGCTGTCGCGAGTCCCATCGCTTGGTTATAATGGGTGAAATCGTTTCTGACCGCCAAGGTTGCCGAAGTAAAGATCCAGGCACGTGGTGAGGCATTTAATTGTTTATTGAAAACTTCGGCGATAGAGAGGGGGGTGGCATTGAGCTGCAAAGCCTGGCTAAATGTTTCAACCCAACGAACATAGCCTTCATCTTCGATTTGCTCACTCCAGCGCTTGATGACAGCGTGTAGGTCGCAAGCGCGGCGCCAGCAATTTTCTAGGCCTTGCGAACGTGCCGCTTGATTTTCAAGTAAGCTGGCGAGTTGCGACAGTTTGTCCAGTAAGCTATCCAGCGTATTTTTAAACTCCACATTTTGCATCACTTTTGTTGCAGCTAAGCGTGAGTTTTCTCCGGGAATGGCTAGCCGTAAATCACGAGCTGTTTTTTCCATAGCAGAAATTGCATCGGGGAGAGGGACGAAATCTCTGGCGCTAGCGATGGCCTCGGTCTGCGCGTCACGCGCAAGTTCCAGTAACTGACTGGTGCTGACCGATTCGCCGAAAAAAAGACTGGCGACCTCAGGCAGTTGATGAGCCTCATCGAAGATCACCGTATTGCATGCAGGCAATAGTTCCGATAGTCCCTCATCGCGCAGCATCACATCAGCAAAGAACAGATGGTGATTGACGACCACGACATCGGCAGAAAGTGCGCGCTTGCGTGCTTCCATGACAAAGCATTGTTTATAATGCGGGCATTCGGAGCCGAGGCAATTGTCGCGAGTGGAGGTGACATACTGCCATATGGCGGCATGCTCGGGCACTTTGTTGAGACCGCTTTTATCGCCGTGTTGGCTGGTGTTGGCATAGCGCTCGATCAACCCGAGATAGCCGATCTCCTCGCGGGATGCGAAGTTGAATCGATCGCTCTGTAATGTTCTTTCCAGGTGATAATGGCAGACATAATTAGCACGGCCTTTTAATAACGCAACCGTAACCGGAATCTTCAGTGCTTTACGGACAGTAGGGATATCACGATTGAACAATTGGTCTTGTAACGTTTTTGTGCCGGTAGAAAGGATGACTTTACCTCCCATCAATAGTGCAGGCACTAGATAAGCAAAAGTTTTCCCTGTACCGGTACCGGCTTCCGCCACCAGCACGCCATGATGCGCTATCGTCTCTGCAATCGATTCTGCCATTGATAATTGCTGGGGACGAACGCGGTAGCCCGGAATAGTCGATGCCAGGAGGCCATTTACAGAAAAAATGTGAGCGAGATCGGACATGAAAAATTATTGTCGGCTAAAATAGCGCTTTTACCAAAAGAGTGATGAATTGACAGAGTAGGCTGGGTTCAATTTTGCCTGTTTTATCTGAATTCAGGAAACCTTTATTGGATTTGCCTGGAGTGATTGGCTGAATGTTTAAACCAAGAAATGATCATTTTTGTTTCACTTTTTTATTGTTGCCTTGTCATGCAGCAAATCTTGCCTGAGAAAACTCAGGGGAATGTCTAAAAATTCAGCGTTTTGAACAAGATGAGGCCAGAACAAAAAATGTTGACGCAGCATATGATTGATATGTAAGGAAACATTTTTTGTGAATAACGCTGTATTGTGACGAAATATGGATTTTTAGAGATACCCTCAGGATATATTCCATCTGTAATGAATAATTACTTTTTCCAGATTTTTGTATTTTTTTTATTGACCAGTTTAGCTGTGGTTGCAAATGCGACCGACCAGCCAGTTAATTCAGAAAAACCCATTCCAGAAAAAAAGCCCCTTCCTATCCATATCGAGGCTGACAAAATAGAAGGCTATCCCCAGCGGGAAGTTGACGCAATAGGGAATGCTAAATTGCTGCGGGGTGATGAGGTAATTACTGCCGACCAAATTAAATATTACCCTGCTACCGAAGATGTGGTGGTTGAAGGGAAAGTACATTTAGAGCGCAAGAAAGACGTGCTGGAGGGTACTGATCTCAAGATAAATCTGGAAAACAAAAAGGGGGAGCTTGGTCAACCGAGCTATTTTCTGAAAGAAGGCGGGGGGCGGGGAACCGGTAGCCTGTTCGTATCCGAGGGTGAAGACTATTACCGGTTAAAAAAGGGAGAATATACAACCTGTCCTGTTGGCAACGATGATTGGTTCATCCGGGCGGATGATTTGCAAATCGATCAAAAGGAAGAAATCGGTACCGCCCGCAATGTCAGTGTATTATTCAAGAATGTACCCATTCTGTATGCGCCATGGATGGATTTTTCCTATAGCGGTAAGCGGAAAACTGGGCTACTCGCGCCGATCATGGGGAATACAGCGCGCAGTGGGGTAGAAATATCGCTGCCGTTTTACTGGAATATCGCACCCAACTATGATGCAACGATCTCTCCTCGCGCCATGAGTAAGCGAGGCATCATGTTCAACAACGAGTTCCGCTACATGGGGGAAACGATGGGAGGGCAGGTGCTGTTCGATATCTTGCCGGATGATCTGATTACGGATAAAACACGTTACGGTCTGTTCCTAAATCACGCTCAATATCTGGGAAAGGGTTGGACGGGCAACCTCGACTATAATCTGGTTTCCGACCGTGATTTTTTCCGCGATCTTGCCAATAACGTTGGACTAACCTCGAGAACCAACTTGCTGCAACAGATAGCGACCTCTTACAACAGCCATCTGGGGCCTAACGGGGCGATCAACTTCACCGCACTGGTTCAAAGTTTCCAGACGATCCAAGATCCACGCGCACTGATCACGCCACCTTATAAACGGCTACCGCAATTCTCCGTGACAGCCTCGCAACGGAACATCTATGGGTTTGATTTCGATTTTACTGGCGTCTGGACTCATTTTTATCATGGAGGACAACGCACCCCTGATGGGCAACGTGTAAATCTGGTCGATGGGTTGCGTCTGGTACTTTTTCCCAGTGTCAGCGTGCCTCTGCAAACCTCTTTTGGTTTTATCAAACCCAAAGTTGGCTTGCACCATACCCGCTATAATTTGAGTGATCCAGTCAGTGAGATGGGAGAATCAAGCCCTAATCGTACTGTACCGATATTCAGCCTTGATAGTGGCGTGGTGTTCGAGCGCGATACCACGTTTAGAGATGAAAGTTTCGTGCAGACTTTAGAACCGCGGATTTATTATCTTTATGTCCCTTACCGGAATCAGGATGACCGCCTGTTCCCCAACTTCGATTCTGCAGAAATGGACTTCAGCTTTGCTCAGATTTTTACCGAGAACCGGTTCAGCGGTCATGATCGAATCAATGACGCCAATGAAATCACATTCGCCTTGACTTCCCGTCTGATCGAATCCTCTACAGGGAATGAACGATTACGGATAGCCGCTGGACAAAGGATACGTTTTTCAGATCGTCGCGTTGTGCTGGGTTCACAGCAACAACAAACGACCAGCGATAAATCTGACTTTATTGCGGCGATAACGGGGCGGATTACCCCTGTAATTACGACGGATACGAGCATACAGCTCGATCAGAACGAGTTACGGACAGAAAAAATCCGTGCCGGTATTAGCTATCACCCAGAGCCTGGGAAAGTACTCAATCTGGGTTATCGTTTCACACGAGGCATACCTGGCCTGGTTCAGACCAACCCGTTTTTTCTACCGCCAGGGGTGGGGCTAGAGCAAGTCGATGCATCCACGCAGTGGCCCATACTCAAGAATTGGCAGGCCATGGCCAGTGTGAATTACTCGTTGAAGGATGATAAGCTGCTAGCTGGGCTGGTAGGAATAGAATACAACTCGTGTTGCTGGTCATTGCGCATGGTGCTTAACCGATTTATTACGGCAACGGAAAGAACTTCAACGGCATTTTTTGTCCAACTCGAATTGAATGGTTTGATGCGTATCGGAAACAATCCGATACGGGCATTGCAGCAGGGGATTCCCGGCTACACCCGAACCAGTGAACAGTGATTAGGTTGAACAACTTGTTAAGGGATAAATAACAACGGTGATAAGCGTAGGTAGGAAGATACGGTTCTGCAACGATAATTTGAGAAGATTTGTGCAATGCGTGTTCATGCTGTTCTTCGTTTTGACGGGGGGATATGTCATGGCGCAGGAAGAGACTATCCCCTTGCAGGAAGAGACTGAACCCGCGCAGGAAGTGACTGTACTCAATCAAGTGGTGCCGATCGACCACATTGTCGCCGTCGTCAATGAGGAAGTTATCACACGCAACGAACTCAACGATTTGATTGAAAATACCGTCAAGCAATTACAAAAACAAGGTACCCAATTGCCTCCCTATGACGTGCTAGAAAAGCAGTTGCTGGAGCGCCTTATTATGACGAGAATCCAATTGCAGCGCGCCAAAGAAATAGGTATTTCCGTGAGCGATACCGAGCTTGATCAGACCCTGAGGAATATTGCTAAGGAAAATAATCTCTCCATGGGCGATTTCTATGCTGCGCTTGAACAGGAGGGTATCGGTCTCAGCCGCTTTCGTGATGAGATCCGCGATGAAATGCTCATGGTGCGACTAAAAGAGCGTGAGATCAGCAGCCGTGTCAATGTGACGGAAGGGGAGATAGATAATTTTCTTCGAACACAGGAAACGTCAGCGATTGGAAACGATGACTACCATGTGGCGCATATCCTGGTTCAGATTTTTGAACAAATGGACGCTGCCCAAGTGGAGGCGAAACGATTACGTGCCGAGGAGGCATTAGCAAAATTGCAAGAAGGGGTTGAGTTCGCTCAAGTATCCGCTGAGTTTTCCGACGCTCCGAATGCGCTGCAGGGCGGTGATCTTGGCTGGCGTCCTATCATGCAGATGGGGCCGGCTTTTGCCGAGATGTTGATCAATATGCAACCGGGCGAAGTGACGCCTGTCATTCAAAGCCCTGTCGGCTTTCATATTCTCAAGTTAATGGGCAGGCGCCCGCAAGAAACGCCCGTTGTCATTATCAATCAAACGAATGCACGCCATATTCTTATCAAGATCAATGAATTGACATCGGAGGACGATGCTCATCGCATGATTATGCAAATCAAAGATCGCATCGATAGTGGCGCGAATTTTGCTGAAACGGCCAAAGCCTATTCCGAAGATGCAAGCGCTTCATCTGGCGGGGATTTGGGTTGGCTTTCTCCAGGGGATACCGTGCGTGAATTCGAGCAGGCGATGGATGCGCTACTTCCTGGACAAATTAGCCCGCCGGTCAGAACACAATTTGGTTGGCATTTGATTCAAGTCGTTCAACGCCGAACACAAGATGTGAGCGAGCAGCAACAACGTCAGCATGCCCACAAGGCGATCCATGCCAGAAAAGCCGATATGGTCATGCAAGAATGGTTGCAACAGCTGCGCGATCAGGTTTACGTCGAATATCGGGCCGAAGATATTTAATGGTTGATTTGAGTTGAAACCGCTTCTTAAGCTCGCGCTGACGGCCGGCGAACCTGCCGGCATTGGTCCTGATTTATGTGTTCAGATAGCGCAGGAAGCCTTGCCATGCCAGTTAGTGGTCATAGCCGACCGTAACCTGATAAAGGAACGGGCTGCGATGCTGCAACAACCTTTGAAAATCATCGACTATACCCCTGATTGCGTCCGCGAGCATAATGCGGGTAGCTTGCAAATTTGCTCTATTTCGGCCGAGGTGCCAGTATTGCCTGGAAAACTGGATACGGCCAATGCGGCTTATGTGCTCAAGACATTGCGGTACGCAACAGTGGGCTGTAGCAGTGGAATATTCGACGCACTGGTGACCGCGCCTGTACACAAGGGCATTATCGTCGAGGCAGGTATTCCTTTTACCGGCCATACTGAATTCTTGGCAGAAATGACCGGTAGTGACGTAGTCATGATGTTGGTGGGCGGCAATATGCGAGTGGCACTCGCTACGACACATTTGCCATTGCGGTCTGTAGCCGATGCGATCACATTCGAACAACTGGAACAAAAATTGCGGATCATTCATCACGATTTGCGCGGCCGTTTTTTAATCGACAAGCCTTGTATTGCTGTTGCAGGACTCAATCCGCATGCGGGTGAATTCGGTCATTTGGGTCGTGAAGAGATTGACATCATTATTCCAGTACTCGATCAGCTTCGGAACGAGGGTATGAACCTCGTCGGTCCTTTACCGGCTGATACGTTGTTTAATCCAGCACGCTTGCAGCATTACGATTGTGTTTTTGCGATGTATCATGATCAAGGGTTGCCAGTGCTCAAATATGCAAGCTTTGGCTCGGGTGTCAACGTGACATTAGGGCTGCCCATTATCCGTACCTCGGTCGATCATGGCACTGCACTTGATTTGGCGGGTACCGGAAATGCCGATGCAGGGAGTTTGCGCATGGCGATAGAAATGGCGATAACGCTTGCCCAGAAGAAACATGCTTGATAACGAGTCTACATTTTGCTGCAGCGATCACTGCGGGCTTAAGTATTTGTATCGATGAGATCGTGAAACCTATTCCACGCAAGCGTTTTGGTCAGAATTTTTTGATCGATCAGCAGATCATCGCGGCTATCATCCAGGCAATCCGGCCAACGAGCGGTGATCTGCTCGTTGAAATCGGCCCTGGATTGGCTGCATTGACACGTCCATTGCAACAAGTGCTGGGTCATCTTCATGTTGTGGAAGTCGATCGTGATATCGTGGCGCATTTACACCGGGAGTTCACGGAAGAGCAGCTCACTATTCACTCAGCCGACGCATTAAAGTTTGATTTTTCGCAGTGGGGGAATCGTGTAAGGATTGTCGGCAACCTGCCTTACAATATTTCTACTCCGTTGTTGTTTCATCTCGGGCAATTTTGTATGCATATTCTCGATATGCATTTCATGTTACAGAAGGAAGTGGTAGAGCGCATGGTCGCCATGCCTTCCACACCCGAATATGGCCGCTTGTCCGTCATGCTGCAGAATCGTTTTGAGATGGAGCAAATACTGCTCGTTCCAGCAGATTGTTTCCGGCCAATACCCAAAGTGCAGTCTGCGATCGTCCGCATGCTTCCGTTGGAACATTCCGTCGTACCTATCGAGCAAACACCGCTATTTTCCAAAGTGGTGACCGCTGCTTTCTCGCAGCGGCGTAAAACATTGCGTAACACATTGCGAGGTTTCCTGGATAGTGATGACTTCAGTGCGTTGGCATTGGATGCGGGATTGCGGGCAGAAAATTTGTCTGTTGCGCAATTCGCAGCAATCACCAATTATTTAAAGGAAAACAACAGCTGATGTAAGCTTGGCTTGTATCGCGCATCATCAGCCAATTGATATGGGTACCTCGTAAGAGACAAAAAATCGGCCTTGCGACCGGTTTTGGGGAGTCGGACAGATGACAATAGGTAACCCATTTATACAGGTCATGTGGCAGTTTCCTAGCTATCTACCCAATCTTTTCCTGTTAAGAATTCAGTGTAAAGCGCGGCTTCCGCACTACCCGCTTGCGGAGTCCAGTTGTACCGCCATTTGACGATAGGGGGGAGTGACATCAGGATGGATTCCGTTCGCCCGCCCGTTTGTAAACCAAACAGGGTACCGCGGTCCCAGACCAGGTTGAATTCGACATAACGCCCGCGGCGATATGCCTGGAAATCGCGTTCACGCTCACCATAGGGGGTGTTGAGGCGTCTTTGCAGGATAGGAAGGTAGGCTGTCAAAAAATGATTACCCACGCTTTGCATCAAGCTGAAGCAGGTGGTGAAATCAGGTTGGTTGAGGTCGTCAAAAAAAATACCGCCAATTCCACGCGGCTCTTTACGGTGTTTTAAATAAAAATAATCGTCACACCATTTTTTGAAGCGAGGGTAGTACTCATCGCCAAAAGGCTGGAGCGCCGTTTTACAGGTTTGGTGAAAATGGATGGCATCTTCTGTGAAGCCATAATAGGGTGTCATATCCATGCCGCCGCCAAACCACCAGACAGGTTCTGTGCCTTCTTTCTTGGCCTCAAAAAAGCGGACATTCATGTGAACCGTAGGCGCGTAGGGATTACGAGGATGCAAGACCAGCGATACACCGGTCGCTTCGAAGGAACGTCCGGCCAATTCGGGACGTGCAGCGGTTGCCGAGGCAGGCAAGCCTTTGCCATGCACATAGGAGAAGTTAACGCCGCCTCGTTCTAGTACATTGCCTTCTTCAATTACGCAGCTCAAGCCACCGCCTCCCTCAGGGCGATCCCAGGCATCATGCACAAAAGGCTTGCCATCGATTTGTTCCAGGCCAGCTACGATTCTTTTTTGTAAATTTGTCAGAAATGTTTTGACATATTCGGTATTCATGCTTTCCCCTAGGCTTTATTTATCAATCGAAACAATATTTTTTAGGCTGTATAGCATTCTACCGATAGGCTCACAGTGAGGGAAGAAAATCAGCGATCTCGAGGAAGGCCATGAGAAAATCGTTGCCTGCTATGATAGACTTGGGCCACTGAGATAACGAGAAAAATACGATGTCAGGCAATACACTTGGAAAGCTTTTTTGTGTCACTTCGTTTGGTGAGTCCCACGGGCCTGCGATTGGCTGTGTGGTGGATGGTTGTCCGCCAGGTATGACGTTAACCGATGATGATATTCAGCATGAGCTAGATCGGCGTAAACCAGGAACATCGCGCCACGTTACGCAGCGGCGTGAAGCGGATCGGGTGGAAATTCTTTCAGGTGTGTTCGAAGGAAAAACAACAGGGACACCCATTGCCTTGTTGATTCGCAACGAAGATCAGCGCAGTAAGGACTATAGCAAAATCATGAATGTATTTCGTCCAGGTCATGCCGATTACACTTACTGGCAGAAATACGGAATTCGTGATTATCGCGGCGGCGGGCGTGCGTCTGCCAGAGAAACGGCGGTGCGTGTGGCAGCGGCAGCCATTGCCAAAAAATGGTTGCATGAAGTCTACGGTATTGTCATCCGCGGCTATATGGCGCAGTTAGGGTCTATCCTGATACCTTTCAAGCAATGGGAAGATATCAATCAAAACCCTTTCTTCGCGCCGGATAACAGCCTTGTTCCGGAACTGGAAAGTTTTATGGATCGCTTGCGCAAGTCGGGAGATTCGGTGGGGGCGAAAATCAGCGTAGTCGCCGAGGGGGTACCCGTCGGATGGGGAGAACCTGTTTATGACCGGCTGGATGCTGAAATAGCCTATGCCATGATGAGCATCAATGCGGTTAAAGGTGTGGAAATCGGGGCAGGCTTTGCAAGTGTTAGTCAGAAGGGTACGGAGCATTCCGATGAAATGATGCCCGAGGGTTTTCTGAGTAATAATGCAGGGGGTATCTTAGGTGGCATTTCTACTGGTCAACCCATTACCGTCAATGTAGCGATCAAGCCGACATCGAGCATCCGGCTGGAAAGACGATCTATCGACAAGACGGGGAATCCCGTTATCGTCGAGACACATGGCAGACATGATCCCTGTGTTGGCATTCGTGCCACACCGATAGTTGAAGCGATGCTGGCATTGGTGCTGATGGATCATGCATTGCGGCACCGTGCTCAGAATGCTGATGTGGTGTGTAATACGCCGAAAATTCCGGGCACAGTGATCAATGACCCGATGGCGGCTACCTCCTCTAAACCGAAACCGCCAATGGCAGACGATCCCGAGCCTTATGAAGTGTAACTGAGTAGCCATGCTTCGGACAGCTCCTATGATGTTGCCTGTCTTCTACCGGGACTAAAAGCACTGGTTGCTTTTATCGGATAGGCAGTGACGCTCAGAGCCCTGGCAGCTCACTTTGTTTTGTTTCATGCGCCAGCAACCATTGTTTGCGGGGAAGACCACCGCCATAGCCAACCAATTTGCCGTTGGCACCGATCACGCGGTGGCAGGGAATAATGATGGAAATAGGATTCTTGCCATTTGCCAACCCTACAGCCCGTACTGCCTTGGGTGATTGAATGCGTTCAGCGATACTTTTATAACTGACAGTTTCGCCATAGGAAATCGTCGTAAGTAATTGCCAAACTTTTTCCTGGAACGCCGTTCCCGTTGCTTTGAGCGGAAGATCGAACTGATACAGCTCTTTTGCAAAATAAGCTTTTAACTGACTGATGGTTTCAGTAAAGCGCGATGGATCATGCACCCAGGTTTCTTTCATGTGTGGCAGGTAATTGTGCACATCCATATACAAGCCCGTAAGATGTTCACCATCACTCGTCAGTAACAGTGGATCGATAGGGCTCTCCATAATCGTGTAGTAGTTCATCGTTTAGCCTCCTGTACTTTAACCTAGATTCCTATCTAGGTTAAATGATGCCATAAGTAAATTGCGCCGTAAGCACGCCAGGGTTGCCATTTTTCTGTACGACGCCGAACTTCCATGGGGTTTTTTAACTGAAGTGCGCGCATAAGCCCTAGATCCGATTCGGGAATGGCATTGGGATCACCTAACGCACGCATGGCAATGTATTGTGCCGTCCATGGTCCGATTCCTGGCAACTCAAGCAGCTGTCTGAGGATCTCAGTCCGATTTTCTTGTTCCAGATCTAATGCGCCTTCCCTTATTTTTTGCGCGAGCTGGTGAATGGTGAGGGCGCGTCGTTGCGTTAAGCCGAGATCGATAATGGTTTGCAGCTTAGCGTTGGCGATCGCATCCGCCACGGGCGCGGTGCGATCCAATCCAGGAAACGGGGTTTCTACTGGCTTACCAAAAGCTGTCACAAAACGGCTATAGAGCGTAGTGGCTGCCTTAACGGTAACTTGCTGTCCCAGTATCGCGCGCAAACTCAACTCGAAGGCATCCAGAGTACGGGGAACGCGTAAACCGGAGTTATTGGCGATGAGTTGCCGTAGTGTTTTGTCGTTCTTGAGATGCGCTTCGATAATGGCGGGTTCTGCATCCAGGTCAAACAAAGTGTGTAAGCGTCTCTGGAGACAGGACAGATAAGGCGATAGCGACGGGGATACCTCCACGACGATCTGGTTATGCTCGGTATCCTGCCTTGCTGCAACCCAGCCGGTATGATCGTCGAGCTGGATCGTTCGCAGGTAGCGA
Organism: Nitrosomonas nitrosa; assembly: GCF_003051105.1. Taxonomy (GTDB): domain Bacteria; phylum Pseudomonadota; class Gammaproteobacteria; order Burkholderiales; family Nitrosomonadaceae; genus Nitrosomonas; species Nitrosomonas nitrosa. The sequence continues at coordinate 95,284 of NZ_QAOO01000003.1, forward strand.
TTTGCCATAAGCTGCTCTACCCGAAAGCTGCCCCGGCTGCAAAAAAAACTGATTAAGGCGTGCCATGCCAAGGGTGGGTGATAATGCAGGTATAAAACGATCGATTTTTCCATTTCGTTAGTAACTCGGCTTCAGGTACGGTGGTCTATGGCTAGTGTTCATAATACTGCTGCCTCATTTTTTCGAAAAAACAAATCGCCGCCGCAGCGGCTACATTGAGTGATTCCGTGTTGCCTTGCATTGGAATGGCGATCTGCTCATCGATGACACCCAGTATCTGCTGTGACAATCCAGCGCCTTCGTTGCCAAAAACAAGCGCAATTGTACCTTTGAGATCCACTTGATAAAGGTGTCGTGGCGCTCGTAACGTGGCGGCAATGACCCTGCCGTTACTATTCTTAAAACGTTGAATTACCTGCGCCAGATCTGATGCCTCATGGAGAGTGAGCGCGAAATGGGCACCCATTGCCGCCCGCAATGTTTTCGGTGACCAGACATCGGCACAACCGTCGGATAAATAGATATCGCTGACACCAGCTGCGGCAGCTGAGCGCAGTATCGAACCCAGATTGCCAGGATCTTGTATCGCTTCCAGTAATAAGCAAAATGTTTGATGGTCATTGACAGTATTCGGTACGGTTGTGGGTATGGTGATGAGCGCAATGATACCAGTCGGTGTTTTAACGGGTGAAACTTGCTTGAATAGGCCATCGCTGAACATCACGGCGTGAACTTCCGCATTTTTGCTTATTTCGCTGACTAGACTACGAATTTCAGGGTGTTGGTAGCCTGATTCGCTCACGATCAGTTTGGTTGGCAGGCCTTGGGCACGCCGATAGGCTTGAATGAGGTGAGCCCCATCAAGCAGTGTTAGACAGTCTGATCGCCGCTGCCGAGCTGATTTCTCGAGTTTGATTAACTGTTTGAATAGAGCATGCTCGCGAGAAGTGATGGTGTGCATGAGGCGAAATTCATAAAAGCTATCGTTGATTGAGCTCGTTATTTTCGCACATCATGCATTCATGCATCGCACATCCATTGCGGATTTTTAGGGGGAGTCAGGGTAGGGCAAAAATTCGTTGAAAAAATAATGATGATCGATGACGCATGCTCATAAGCTTGGTTGTGAAAATTAATAGAATTGCGAATAGGGTATTGGAGCACAGGATTGTTTTACTGAACTCAAGCATTGCTGGCGTGAGCGTCCTGCCAGACTAAAATGGAATGCAAAGTAAGCAGATATGCCATCATTGGGTAGACACAGACAGGATCCGGCCGACTGATGAAGGATGAAAAACCACCGGATTGTTATTCGGTGGTTTTTCAATAATTAATATGAAACGGCAGGTCCTTCTACCCATTTGCAGTCAGAAAGCAGGCACATACCACCAAACTCTTTCAGTTTTGGAGATAATCCTGCCACAATCTTGGCTGCCTGATCTTCTTTGCAGGCCAGAACTACAACGGCATTCCCGTCATCCCAGAGCACTTCATTCGGATCACGTGTACCCCTTGATCCTAAACCACCCGCGTTTCTAAGCACTGTGTAGCCTTTGGCGCCGGCTTTCAATAACAAGCTAACAAGTTCTTCGAGTTTTCCAGCATCGATGACGATCTCGATGCGTTTCATTGATATTGTTGAATCCATATTGTCCTCCATGTGAAATTTCAATTAAGCTTTTAACAAGACCTTTCGCCGGCAACGTGGTGAAACCGTAGTTGCCAGCGCAGCGGAAACTGAGCACCTTCGGAAAATAAGCTGAACATGATTCTAGAACCCACCTGTATTCAACCAGCGCCTAATCAAAAGATTTTAAAAGCATTCACAGAATTACTTATCCGAAGTGTGTTCTGAAAAAATCATCAAAGCAACAGAACGTGGTCCGTTCCAGTGAGTTGAGTTTCTGCGGTAATGCTACCTGCCTCGTTGTTATGAGGTTGTTAAAGAAAGATTAAAAAAGAATGAATGAGTGGATGAGACTGTGTTTTGGTCTGGCGATATGAGCGTTGCGTATTACCACGTTTAATTGTATTAACACTGCATGCCTGCTGCCACCTAGGAAGCGACTGATTAATAAAAGGTAAGCTTCAGATTCTGCGAAGGTATTTCATGAGAATGGGCCGTTACAGTAGATATCGTAACGTTCTTGTCTCAACCACGGGACGAGAAGTTGTTAATGAAGGGCATTAAAGTAGAGGCCATACATGCTGGAATTGTATACCTTTTGTTCATGGAAATTTGGCCTATCAAATCCACGCTACTACCTAACTTATTGGATCAGGGTTAGAGTGGTATGTTCTGAAAATAGAAAGAAAGATCAAGCAAAGTTGGTTGATTCCCCTTTACCGTGAAATGGTAGTTTGCATTCCGTTCCTCGACGAGGTATTGCGCCAATTCACGCTGGGTAAGCAGCGCATCTGCTGTTATGGTTCTGCCTTCAATCGCAATGGCATCCAGCATGGGTGCAGCCATCTTGATTTCATTGGTTTGTTTTTACTCTGACGGGTGTTTGGAAGGGAGCACCCCTACTTTTTTGGGTGTAGCAGTAACCACTTTAGTGGCCAATGACACTCATGATATGCGTTTGTCTGCCCTGGTCATCAAGCGCGTTGCACATGGTTTTTCCGTCGATGGCTAGTCTTTCATCCAGATAGCCATAGTGTGCATTCCAGATATTCAGCGCCTGATTCAGTTGTTCAGGGTCAACATTAACTAAGGCATTACGGATTACCGTGCGGCTTGGCGCTTCATAGCGGCCATTTCGTTTCCTGCACCGAAAGCGGCTGCGTGCATTGTTACCAAGTGATTGCACCCACAGAGCAATATCTTTGTAACCACGCATCCCGCAGAGAATGGCAGCTACTGATAGTGAGAGTATTGTGGGCAATTGGTGCTTCTTTCCTTGCGCTCCACGGGGGGCATTGATTGCCTTGAAGGCATCATAAAGAGATAACATCTGGTTGGCTGTCAGTTTCATATTCGCTTTTCCTGTGAGGTAACGGTCATTGAGCACAGGACGAGAAAGCAGTGCGCGCGCATTGCGTTGCAGCGGCAGGATAAACACACACTTGGATGATTGTGTTCGTTCATAACCCTCCCTTGTGCGCCGATACCCTTTGGTCGAACCGGCTAGAATCCAGTTTGAGGCGCGGTAGATCGTGCCATGAAAGCGATCAGGATCTACAAATGTTTCCAGTAGCAGGAGAGGATAACCAAAACGCTCCAGCCAGTCTTGTTGAATTCGGCGTCTACAGTGCGACAAGACTTGGGAGGCAAGGTTTGGGTGATGATGCTCCGGGAGAATAAGAAAACGCGAGTTATTTGCTACCAGATGGAGGCGGTCATACTGATGACGATAACGCTACCCAATCCATTTATCGCGTGCAGAGCACTTGAGGGCGGGTACTGAAAAACTCAGTAACGCTAACTATTAAAATTGCGTGCCTGTGAGGAGTGAACGGATGCTTCTTGGAGGTTGTATCAGACAATCTGTCTCTCAACAGTTGATTTAAAATTTACGTTTAACCCTAAATCGAGCGGGTTATCCTGAATCTAGGTCTATCTTTATGTTTTTATAAATGTTGTGGAGCTAGGCGTAAATCCAACCTGCGAAATGCGCCGTTACAGCTGACAGATAGTATGTTTGCGTGATAGCATCACGGAATCACAACCGGAAAAGAACAATGCGCAAAGTGATTGGCATCCGTCCCGCAAAGTTACTGGCGGGACCGCGGATGATAGCAGTGATACCACTTCCACCGTCTGGTTCGTTTCCTGGCGGAAGTTGGCCGGCTTATTGTCGGAAGAAAACCGCGCGCTGCTGCTTCTGATGCACGAACGCCAACCCTGCACCGTGCTGGAGCTGGTCCAGTGGTCAGGCCGTGTGGCCAGCAACCTGTCGCGCACCTTGCGACATTTAGAGCGCCACGGCCTGGCAAACTGCATCGCAGTCCGAACACGCGTGCCGTGCGACCCGAGGCGCTGGCCACTGAGTTTCTGGTCGTGCTCAATTGATCTGAGAGGAGCGGAAATGAAGTTCGAGGTGAATTACGACGAGGCCAATCCGGATGTGCTGACAGCCGCGAATCCGCGTGTGCGACACCACATGATTAGCAGCCTCTGGCGATCCGAGGAATTGCGTAACGAAATCAAATCACGAGTCAGTGTACAGCAGCACATTGATTGGATCAAAGCGACCTTAGGGTACCCCACAGCAGCGCTGTTCGAAGGGTGGGACAAGAATATCGCGCCTCCGACTATTGGCAGGTGATCCGTGATAGCAACCCAGAAAATACAAAGACCGCTGATTCGCTACGCGGGTACAGCGGCCGAGACCTCGATAGGTTCAAAGCCGATAGGCAGTGAACTCAACGCGAAAGAATATCCTGAGCGGCTTGTTTGTCAAGCTGAGCTGATTTTGGCTCAAACTCGGGCTTATCCGCTCAATTTGCACCAAACCGCCGAGTCAAGTGGCAAGAAAATCGCTGTAACTCTTTGTCCTGTCAGGATATACCGTTTAGCTCATGTTCGATGTCCGAGCCAAAAAAATGTATCAATTGCATCCTTCTGCCGCGCAGCAATGGGATTGCCTCAAGAGGAGTAGAACAGGTAGGCTTGATGACGACAACGACACAGATCATGACCGAGGCCGACACTTGCCGAGAATTGGTCACGCCTAAGTTGGTCAATGCCGGATGGGGCTGCGCGCCACACGTGATCGGCGAGCAGCGCACCTTCACCAATGGCCGCATCATTGTCACTGGCGGTCGCGTGCGTCGTGGCAAGCAGAAACGTGCGGACTATGTGCTGTACTACCGGCGTGACTACCCACTGGCCGTCGTGGAGGCAAAGGAACTGAGGTTACCAGCAGAGACCGGGGTGCAACAGGTCAAGGACTATGCCGAAATTCTTGGTCTAAAATTCGCCTATGCCACCAACGGCCATCGCATTATTGAGATCGACTATACCACCGGCACCGAGCGCGAGGTGGATCGCTTCGCCACACCCGCCGAACTCTGGCAACGGCTGATTGCCGCCACCGCGCTGCCCGATCCGGCCACACCCCATTTGCTTGAATCGTTCAATCTGATCTCGGGTAAGGTGCCGCGCTACTATCAACAAATCGCGATCAACCGCGTGATCGAGGCCATTCTGCTCGGCCAGAAGCGCGTGCTCGTCACCCTGGCCACCGGCACTGGCAAAACTTGCGTGGCGTTTCAGCTTTGCTGGAAATTGTGGAACAGCCGCTGGAACCGCACTGGCGAATACCGACGGCCGAAGATTCTATTCCTGGCCGATCGCAACATTTTGGTAGATGATCCGATGGCCAAGATGTTCGCACCGTTTGGCGACGCCCGCCACAAGATCGCTGGTGGTGACGTGAGCCAGAGCCGGGACATGTACTTCGGCATCTATCAGGCGCTGTTCACCGCCAACGAAGAAGTGTTCCGTCAGTATCGCCCCGACTTCTTCGATCTGATCATCATCGACGAATGCCATCGTGGCTCCAGCCGCAACGACAGCAACTGGCGCGAGGTGCTCGACTATTTCTCGCCCGCCGTGCAGTTCGGCATGACCGCCACGCCGCTGCGCGAAGAATCGCGTGACAGCTACGAATACTTCGGCAACCCGGTCTACACCTACAGTTTGCGCCAGGGCATTGAGGACGGCTTTCTCGCCCCCTATCGGGTTCATCGTGTCATCACCACCGTGGATGCCGCTGGTTGGCGGCCATCCAAGGATGAGCTCGACCGCTTTGGCCGCCCTGTGCCGGATGACGAGTACCAAACCAAGGACTTCGAACGGGTCATCGTACTACGCGCGCGCACCAAGGCAATTGCGAAGCACCTTGCCGACTTCCTCAAAGGCACTGACCGCTTCGCTAAGACCATCGTGTTCTGCGTCGATCAGGAGCATGCGGCCGAAATGCGCCAGGAACTGGTCAATCTTAGTAGTGATCTAGTCAAGCAATACCCCGATTACGTCTGCCGCGTTACCGCCGATGAAGGTACCATTGGCCTAACCCATCTCGCCTACTTTCAGAACGTGGACAAACCTACGCCGGTGATCCTCACTACTTCACAACTGTTGACCACCGGCGTCGATGCCGAGATGGTCAAGAACGTGGTGTTGGCGCGCGTGGTCGGCTCACGCTCCGAGTTCAAACAGATCATCGGGCGCGGCACCCGGCTGAGGGTCGACTACGGCAAGGAATACTTCAACATCATCGACTTCACCGGCACTGCTACCCGGCACTTTGCCGATCCGGATTTCGATGGAGAGCCGGCACGCATCGAAGAAGTAACGATCGATGAATTGGGTGATCAGATCAGCGCAACGTCGACTGAGCTCGAGACGCCATCCGAAGAGCAGGCGGTGGAGTATGAGGTGCCTGAAGAGCAGATCGGGCTGGGGGGTGCCGGTATCTCCATTAATGAACCACCTCTGGAACCGCGCAAGTTCTATATCGACGGCGGCGACGTCGAGGTGATCGGTCATCTGGTCTACGACCTCGATACCGACGGCAAGAAGCTTCAGGTGGTCAAGTACACCGAATATTCTGGCCGCACCGTTCGCACCCTGTACCCGACCCGCGATGCGCTGCAATCCGCCTGGGCCAATTCCAATACCCGCGCCGAGGTGCTACGTGAGCTGACCGAGCGTGGCATCAGCTTCGAGGAGCTGGCAGCCAGCGCCGACCAGTCGGACGCCGACCCATTCGATCTGTTATGCCATCTGGCCTGGAATGCGCCGCTGCTCACTCGTCGCCAACGCGCTGAACAAGCCAGGAAGGCAGCGCAGGATCTGTTCGGCCAGTACGGCGATGCTGCCCGCGAAATCCTCGCGCTGCTGCTCGATAAATATATCGAGCGCGGCATTATCCAGTTCAATGCCCTGTCCGAACTGATGAAGGTGCAACCTTTCGACCGCTTCGGCAGCCCCACCGAGATTGCCACCCGGCATTTTGGTGGCATCAAACCCTTCAAGGAAGCCGTTTCGCGCCTGCAGACGGCCCTTTACCAATGACGCGACATTTCTGAATGACCGCAACCGAAAAGAAAATTAGAACCAAACGTGCCAAGGCACCGCTGACAACGCGCGACAACCTGTCGGCGCTGATCGGCAGCGCCCGCAAGATCTTGCGCAAGGATAAGGGCCTAAACGGCGACGTTGACCGTCTGCCACTGCTCACCTGGGTGATGTTCCTCAAGTTCCTCGACGATCTCGAAGTCGTGCATGAGGAAGAAGCAGAGCTCGACGGCAAGCCCTACCAACCCATCATCGAATCCCCCTACCGCTGGCGCGACTGGGCTGCGCGCGAGGATGGCCTTACCGGCGACGAACTACTGGCTTTCATCAACCAGGACGAATGCCATCGTGCCGACGGCTCACGCGGCGCGGGCCTGTTCGCTTATCTGCGCGGACTGGCTGGCAGCGGCGAGAGAGGTAGCCAGCGCGAGGTTATCGCCAACGTCTATCGTGGTGTACAGAACCGCATGGTCAGCGGCTATCTGCTGCGTGACATTATCAACAAGATCAACAGTATCCACTTCAGCTCAAGCGAAGATATCCATACCCTCTCGCACCTGTACGAATCGATGTTGCGTGAGATGCGCGACGCTGCCGGCGACTCCGGCGAGTTCTACACTCCGCGCCCCGTGGTGCGCTTCATGGTGCAGGTGACCGACCCGCGCCTGGGTGAAACAGTGCTCGATCCGGCATGCGGTACCGGCGGGTTTCTAGTGGAAGCCTATGGCCATATTGCCCGGCAGGTGACCAACCCGGACCAGCGCCGCACCCTGCAGCGCGATACCCTGTTCGGCCAGGAGGCCAAGCCGCTGCCCTACATGCTGGCGCAGATGAACCTGCTGCTGCACGGGCTGGAAGCCCCGCAGATCGCCTATGGCAATACGCTGGAACGGCGCATCACCGAGATCGGCCACAGCGATCGGGTGGACGTGATCCTCACCAACCCGCCCTTCGGCGGCGAGGAAGAAGTCGGCATCAAGGTCAACTTTCCGGCCAACATGCAGACGGCGGAAACCGCGCTGCTGTTCCTGCAATACATCATGCGCAAGCTTCGCTATGCTGGCCATGGCGCCGACCAGGGCGGCCGCGCCGCCGTGGTGGTACCCAACGGCACCCTGTTCGGCGATGGCGTCTGCGCCGTCATCAAAGAGGAGATGCTGAAGGAGTTCAATCTCCACACCATTGTGCGCCTGCCGCAGGGCGTGTTCGCACCCTACACCGATATACCGGCCAATCTGCTGTTCTTCCAGCGCGGCGGCCCCACCGATACCCTCTGGTACTACGAACTGCCCCAGCCCGAAGGCCGTAAGAAGTACAGCAAGACCGCGCCGCTGCCCTTCGAGGCCTTCCAGCCGGTGCTCGACTGGTGGAACCACCGCGAAGAAGGCCCGCAGGCCTGGCGGGTGGAATTCGCCGATAAGCGCACCGCCGCCATCGATGCTGCCACGCCACATTGGCAACGGGCGGAAACCGAGCGCGCCAACGCACTGGCCCTGGGCAAGCCCATTCGAGAGCTGGAGCAGGCCATCAGCAACGCGACCAATGGCGATAAGGCTACCTTGCAGGTGCAATTGCGCGAGCTGAAGACCAAGCAGCAAGCCCATGAGACCGCCGCCAAGGCCTCGCAGGCCGAGGGCGATGCGCTCTACTGGCCGATCTACAACCTCGACCTGAAGAGCCCGCACGCCGCCGGTGGGCTGGAACACGCCAACCCGAAGGATCTGGTCGCCGCCATGCGTGCGGGTGAAGAGGATGTGCTGCGCCTGATCGGCGAGATCGAAGCGCTGGTGGCTGAGGTGCAGGAATGAGGCAGTGGCCGAAGGTTGCGTTGGGCTATGTGCTCTGTCGATCCAGCGAGCCTGCGGTGTGTACTCCGGACGCCGAATACGATGAAGTCACTATCAGACTTTGGGGTAAGGGTGTCATCAGCCGCGGTAAGGTTCGTCGTGCAGATGTGACAACACCACGACGGGTGGTGCGTGCCAATCAGTTGATCCTTTCCAAGATTGATGCCCGCAACGGCGCGATCGGGCTGATCCCACAAGAGCTCGATGGCGCCATCGTCAGCAACGACTTTCCTTCTTTCGAGTTTGCCGACAGCAAGCAACTTGACCCGGTGTTCATGGGATGGATGGTGCGCTCCCGGTACTTCGTTGAACTGTGCAAAGCGGCCAGTGAAGGCACGACCAACCGTATGCGCATCAAGGAAGATCGGTTTCTCGCACAAGAGATTCCCCTGCCGCCGCTGCCAGAACAGCAAGCCATCGTCAGCCGACTCGACACGCTCGACGACAAGGTTCGGCAGGTGAACGAACACCTCGACGCCATCGAGCACAACGCCGATCGTCTGCTCGCGGTGCGCTTCCGTGATGCCATTGCCGATGCGCCCATGCGACCGATGGCGGAGGTGGCGCCGCTAGTGCGGCGCGAGGCAACCATCGAGTTGGAAGGCAGCTATCCCGAGCTGGGTATCCGCTCCTTTGGGAACGGCACGTTCCACAAGCCCCCACTCTCTGGCGCCGACGTGGGCACCAAGAGGCTTTTCAGTATCGAACCGGGAGATTTGCTCTTCTCCAACGTGTTTGCCTGGGAGGGCGCCATTGCAGTTGCCCAACCGGAGGACGCGGGCCGTTTCGGGTCGCATCGTTTCATCACCTGTCGCGTTGATCCCAATATCACCTCGCCGGAGTTCCTGCGCTACTATTTTCTGACCGATGCTGGCCTGGAAAAGATTGGCAAGGCATCACCGGGCGGGGCTGGCCGTAACCGAACACTGGGCCTTGAGAAGCTGATGGCTATTCAAATCCCGGTTCCATCGTTTTCAACACAGCAGGCTTTCGATACCCTGCAGGCCAAGGTGGCAAAACTCAAAGCCCGACACGCCACCATCCACCAAGCAAACGACGCACTGATCCCAGCGACGCTGGAACGGGTGTTCTCATGACCAATCTGGAGGATAGCGCCCCATGAAAGTCGTTCGATTGACAATCAACGGATTCCGGGGCATACGTTCGGCAGATGTCGTTTTGGGAGATCATTCAGTTCTCGTCGGCCCTAATAATTCCGGCAAGACCACGATCATCGAGGCGCTGGCACTGTTATTCGGGCGTGACAAGTTGGTGCGTCGCCTGACCGAACACGATTTCTACGGCAGCGAGCCTGATGCAACCGCACGCATTCTGTGCATTGCTACCGTATCAGGCTTTACAACCAATGATCCGCAGCATTACCCCTCGTGGTTCAATCTCGAGCGTGGCGTTGAAAAATGGCTCGACCCCAACACCAAAACTCTGAGTGCCGCGCTGGATCAGCAACATACGGACCTGGCAGTTCAGATCGGCTTTGCTGCACGTTTCGATCTTGATGAACTGGAAGCTGAGACGATCCGGTTTTTCGTAGACGATGAAGCGACGTTAGGTGACCCGTTTGCGGAAAATGCCCATCTACGCCCCATCCCTGCAAAGGCGTTGCAGGAACTCGGCTTCTTCCTGGTTCCGGCATCACGCACATGGGATCGCTGGATTTCCTTTTCCTCTGAGTTGTTCCGCCGTGTGGTAGCGACACTCGGGGGTATACCCGCGGAAACTGTGCGAGCAGAGCGGCAGAGGCTCTGGAAACCGCCGGAAGGCACGCAGCTCGAAGACCAGGATGGGCTTTCCGAGATCATCAGCTCAGCCAATAACGAATTGCGCGGGCTCATATCGAACGCCCCTAGACTCCAACTACGCCTGACCTCAACCGACAGCGAATCCATTCTCGATACTATCGTGCCGCACTTCGTTCACGGAGAAGGGCCTGGCCTTCCCTCGCGACGGCATGGAACGGGCCTCGTTTCCCTTCAAAGTCTCTTGCTGCTCATGCAGTTCGGAAAGGCGCGGGCGGAAACAGGTCAGTCCTTTGTGCTGGCGGTTGAGGAACCGGAACTGCATATCCAGCCCTCGCAACAGAAGCGGCTGATCAACCGCCTCAATGCACTGTGCGACCAAACGATTGTCACGACCCATTCGCCTATCGTGGCTGCGATGTTTCCGCCACCCGCCACGCTCTTCATTGAGACGCGCGAGGGTGTTTTGAACGCCAGGCCGCTGATGAATCCGGTGCCCGCGCAACCGACCAACCACCAGCAACATTTGTTGTACGCATGGCGGCAAAAGCTGGTAGCCGCGCTCATGCACGAATGCGTACTGATCCCCGAAGGGGTTTCTGATGTGGCATGGCTTGAGGTGCTGCAAACTGCCCTTGAGCAGCATCAGGGTTGGGATAACGTACAAGAGAATACGCCGCTTTTCTCCACTTTCGTAGGCGTCGTGCCGACCATAGACGCTAAGATTGCCGATACATTTGCGCTGGTCAGCGCCGTTCACCCGCGGCTTTGCATCCTCGTAGACGGGGACAATGATGGGCGTGGTTACTTCGATGCGGTGAAGGTCATCGATCCGCCGCCGCGCTGTGTAGTGTTGTGGCCGCAGGATTGGGCGATGGAGCATGTGGTTTCGTGGATTGCGGGCGCAGATGAAGCAGCAATGCTGACAGCACTCGAAGTCGCGCTGGGTACTGCTTTCGCTGACCGTGCGGCGCTTGCCGCTCATTTGCTCACCCAAAAATCCTACGCGCCGACCCATGAGAATGTCGCCGTAACCCTCATGGCCAATGCTGCGTGCCGGGCATGCGCCGCACAGTTGCTGGGCGCTTTGTGCGACGTGCTCCGCGATCCCGCGAGCGCGAAAACACCACTCTTTACTCGCATTGACGAGGACTCGACCGCTGACATGCATGTTTTCCGGTTTGCGCCGACATGACATTCGATTTCTTCGAGGGTGCGGCGGGCACGGGCAAGACCTACAACCTCGTGAGCCGTGCGGGAGAACTCGTACTGGACGGGTCGCTGGGTGAAGGGCAGAAGCTCTTGGCGCTCACTTTCATGAATGGTGCGCGTCGCCGACTGGATGCGCGGCTGGGCGAGAACCCAACTTTCCGCAGGCGCTTTGATTGCCAGACCTTCGATGTGTTCGCCCGGACACTGGCCGCGCGGCGCAGGAGCTTGATTACGCCAGAACTGCAGGAGCAGGTCGCTACACTGAACGAATTTGACGGGCCGTGCGCCTTGGCAGCCGGCCTTATGGAACATGAATCTGTCCGGCAATGGGTAGCAAGAAGCTTTCCATTAGTTCTGGTCGATGAAGCACAAGACCTCGACGAACACCGTATGTGCATACTTCAGGGACTTTCGCAATCCTGCCGGATCGTCGCGGCAGCAGACGCTTTTCAGTGTCTTTATGACGGTCGCGACACTGCGCCCCTTATGGGCTGGCTTGAAGGCGCTGGGCAGACCCACCGTCTCACTAAGGTCCAGCGCACGCAACAACAGGGTTTGCTGACCGCCGCCCTAGCCTTGCGCGAGGGCTGGGATGTGAAAGCGCCTCTCGCAGCCAAGGCGTACAAAAACAGGACGACATGGAACGGTGCGGGCTTCCGGCTTCTGGACGTGCCTGCGACAAATGCCAATCACGCACTTCTGGCATGGTCGATTGCGAATGAGATTGCGCAGCGCCAAGGCCCGGTCGTCATTCTCACCCCGGATGCGGGCAACGCGATTATCTGCGCCGCGCTCAACACCGTTCAGACGAAGCCGCATAAATGGAAGAAGACCGGAGCGACGTTCGGACCGTATGCGCTTGCGTGGGATCGTCACGACAACGAAGAAGCCGACGGCTTGCTGGGCGATATCGCCTTACCGGAGGCAGCGTCTTACGCCGATCTTCGCGCGCTTCTAACGCCTTTGGCTGGGCACGCCGCCATCGCGCAGGCCATCAACCGCATGGATCGCTTGCGTAGAGCGCACGGGCAAGCAGTTTTCACCGCCGCGAAAGTTACCGAGTTCGTCCGGGAGTCCGTGCGTAACCGTTTACGCCAGGGCTTTCGGCAGCAACACGGCCATCTTGCCATGACGATCCAGCGCGCCAAGAACCGCGAGTTTCCGAATGTCATCGTACTGTGGCCGCACACCGCTACAGGCAGCGCGGAGCATTTGCGCAGGTTGCTCTACAACGCCATCACGCGAGCGCAAAACCATTGCACTGTCATTGTGCTCGGCCAAAACCGACTGAATACTCCGCCGTTTGCTCCCGCATGATCCCCTCGGCACTGTCATGACGGAGACTAAGCGCCAGATGCCGTGGTGGTCAGCTATCGTCCTGCTCTCGAAGACCAGTATGCTAACATGAATTAGTAGCTGATAATCTTGGTGCAGTTAATGATGTATTCATCGCTCGAGTGTCAACTGCCGTACTACGGAAGTTGTCACTCGATGCTTGGATGCCAACGGTTAATTTGATCAGCCAGCTATGATGTGTCAGGGAAAGCCGGTGTAAGTCGAAGCGGTTGTTTTATGCGAAATTTAGCCTTCGAAGAGAACCTCTGCGGATGATTTAAACATAAGGTACGAAGAGATTATCAAACCAATCGATCGGCAATATGATCTCTGATCAACGTCCCGCTACTTTTTCTCCTTGGCGCGCGCTAGTGCCAGTGCCAGGGCACTGACCGGCTCCTGTTTCCGTGTGGATTTTTGCTGTGTATCCCGTGGCTGCTGCTTGCGAGTTTTGTGAGGTCGAGGCGTACGGGTTGTATCGGTAGCTGAGAGCGGCGCATCTGCTTTGTCTTCAAGGCGCATGCTTAGGCTGATACGCTGCCGGGCGGCATCGACTTCCAGTACTTTGACTTTGACGATCTGACCGGGTTTGACGATTTGGTGGGGGTCCTTGACGAATGAATTTGCCAGGGCGGAGACATGCACGAGTCCATCCTGATGCACACCGATGTCGACGAAGGCGCCGAAAGCGGCAACATTGGTGACGACACCTTCGAGGATCATGCCAGGTCGCAGGTCGGCGAGCGTTTCAACGCCTTCCTGAAAGGTAGCTGTTTTGAATTCCGGACGGGGGTCGCGGCCGGGTTTTTCCAGTTCGGTGAGGATATCCTGAACGGTCGGTAGACCAAAGGTGTCATCGGTGAATTCGCCGGGGGAGAGGTTCTTCAATACTTCCGGTTGGCCCATGACGTGTTCGATACCTTTTTTCAGGCGCGTGAGGATACGTTCCACTACCGGATAGGCTTCCGGGTGGACGGCGGAGCGATCCAGCGGGTTGTCGCCATCATTGATGCGCAAAAAACCCGCGGCCTGTTCGAATGTTTTTTCACCGACACGTGGTACGTTGCAGATCGTTTGTCGATTCGGGAAAGGGCCATGGGTATCACGGTAAGCCACAATGTTCTGTGCCAAAATGCGATTCAGGCCGGAAACTCTTGCCAACAGGGGCGCCGATGCCGTATTGACATCGACACCGACCGCATTGACGCAGTCTTCCACAGTGGCATCGAGCGTGCGCGCCAGGATGCGCTGGTTGACATCGTGCTGGTATTGGCCGACACCGATCGCTTTCGGTTCGATTTTGACGAGTTCGGCCAAGGGATCCTGCAGGCGTCTGGCAATCGATACCGCACCGCGCAGACTGACATCCAATTCGGGAAATTCGGCTGCAGCGAAGGCCGATGCGGAATAGACCGAGGCACCGGCTTCGCTGACGACGATTTTTGTAACTTTGAGCGCAGGCTGCTGTTCTGTAACAAGTTGGATGACTTCAGCCGCCAATTTATCTGTTTCGCGGCTGGCGGTGCCATTGCCAATCGAGATCAATTCCACGCCATGCCGGATGACCATTTGTGCGAGGGTCGCGAGCGATCCTTGCCAGTCGTTGCGTGGCTGGTGAGGGTAGATGGTACCGGTTTCCAGCAGCTTGCCGGTTGCATCGACTACCGCTACTTTGCAACCCGTACGGTAACCGGGGTCGAGGCCGAGCACGGCCTTGGCGCCAGCCGGCGCGGCCAGCAGTAGCTCACGCAAATTACGGCTGAAAATTTTGATGGCTTCCGCTTCGGCTGCTTCGCGTAATTGCAGCAGCAATTCAGTGCTGAGATGCAGATGTGCTTTGACACGCCAAGTCCATTGACAGACATCCACCAGCCATTTATCTGCGCTGCGCCCCCGATGCTCGATACCGAAATGAGCGGCAATCATGGCAACGCAAGGGTGCGGAACCGTGGCTTCCGCTGCATCGTCCAGATTGAGCTCCACTCGGAGTACACCCAAGGTGCGGCCCCGGAACAAGGCGAGTGCACGGTGCGAGGGGATGGTGCGGATCGGTTCGGCATAAGCGTAGTAATCGCGGAATTTTTCTTCTTCCGCCATTTCCTTGCCGGCGATGACCGTGGAAGTCACAATCCCTTCATGCCAGAGTTTGCTCCGCAGAGTAGCAAGTAACTCGGCGGTTTCAGCAAATCGTTCAGCCAAAATGTCACGTGCGCCCTCGAGTGCAGCTTTGACATCGGGTACGTTGATCGCTTCTACGCCTGCAGCAGCAGGTTGCACCTTGATATATTTGGCCGCTTCTTGCTCAGGAGATAAGGTGGGGTCAAGCAGCAGCGCATCGGCCAGCGGCTCCAATCCGGCTTCACGTGCGATTTGCGCGCGGGTGCGGCGCTTGGGCTTGTACGGCAGGTAGATATCTTCCAAAAGCTGTTTGGTTGTCGCTTGTTCGATCGCCTGGCGCAATTCATCCGTCAGCTTTCCTTGTTCCTCGATTGAGGCCAGAATGGTCTGACGGCGTTCTTCCAGTTCACGCAAATATTGCAGGCGCTCCTCGATGGCCCGCAGTTGCGTGTCATCCAGATTTTGCGTGACTTCCTTGCGATAGCGGGCGATGAAAGGGACGGTTGCGCCACTGTCGAGCAGGTTGACCGCTGCTGTCACCTGCTGCGGCATGACGGCAAGCTCAGTGGCGATCAGTTGCACAATTTTTTGCTGGGCGTTATCAGAAATCGTGGATATCGGAGAAGGGGTCATAGGCTTCAATCTTGCTGGTGAATTACAAAAGCGGTGTGAAAGGACTGTGCACCGCGCGTTTAGGGTGTTTGTTTAAAGAAAAGGCTGAGTAGTTGTCTAGTCGGATATTTCGATTGGCTACTGTTCGTTGATTATCAGTGATGCTTTATACCATTTTGGATAAGGGTTTTCCACTTGGGACTCGGAGTGAAGGTGAGGATTACTACTGCGTTTTGGGCGTGCCGTCGATCAAGTTATGCCTCGTTATTGGTCTTTATCCTGGAAGCGCTGTTGTATTTGCAGAATTTTATCGTGATTGTTGACCATGGCTTCGACGCAATCTTTGTCCA
Source organism: Nitrosomonas nitrosa (assembly GCF_003051105.1). GTDB lineage: Bacteria > Pseudomonadota > Gammaproteobacteria > Burkholderiales > Nitrosomonadaceae > Nitrosomonas > Nitrosomonas nitrosa. The sequence continues at coordinate 111,545 of NZ_QAOO01000003.1, forward strand.
GCTTGCTGTCGGCCAAGCGCTGCAGCATGGCAAAGGCTTCTTCATTCGACCAGGGTGCTTTATAGGTTCGGCTCGAAGTCAACGCGTCGAATACATCGGCGACTGCACTGATTCGGGCTTCGATCGGAATTTCTTCGCCTTTGAGCATTTTGGGATAGCCGCTGCCGTCGATCGCTTCATGATGATATTCGGCGATATTGCGCAAGATATTCACATGACCAATCGTGCCAAGATTAAAATCTTCGAGAATAGCGTCGATGATCTCCCGCCCTTTTTCCGGATGGGTTTTCATGATTTCAAATTCGTGCTCATCCAGTTTGCCGGGTTTGCGCAATATGCTGTCCGGTATGCCAATTTTGCCGATATCGTGCAAAGGTGAAAACAAGAAGATATGTTCAATCTGCTCATCCTTCAGGCGGTAGCGGGGTGCTAATTCTCTAGCTATCAAGCGTGCGTAATGCGCTGTCCGGTCAATGTGGGAACCTGTTTCTACATCACGATAATGCGTCATGCTGCGGGCCGCTCTGACTGCGGATAGCAGTGTACGGATAGCGGTTAACTCGCTGATGACCATCAATGCGATCAAATGGCCGTATATATCGATTTGGCGCAATATGGAAGATACAAAAGGGTGGGTCTCATATGAATTGAAAAATAAAAATCCCATGAACGTGCCGCTCTGGTAAAGCGGCATGGTATAGCTTGCCCGGTAGCCTTTGGCTGCAATTTTCTGGGTGTGCTGGTGAGTACCCTTGTTAAAAATGGTTAGATCCTGCACCAAGCGGGGTCGACGTCGCTGCATGATTTCCTTGAGCGAGGGCGCTGCATCCAGAGACGTTTCATAGGCGGTCAAAGGGCTGTCACCATCGGTTGCACTATGCGTATAGGTTTTAAGGGTGTTTGTTTTTTCGTCGAACAATGCAATGGCAAGGCGATCGATAAACGGAAAATCTTCGCGGATCAATTGGTGCAAAAAGCTCAATTTATCAGAAAGAGGGCGATTCTCATGCAGTTGAGCCAGCACATCCTGATGTGGGAATAAGTCTTCTTTCTCTGACGTCATTGCAAAACTCCTTGTCGATTTTCACCAGCTTAACACGCCAGGGTTCAAGCCACTTCACCCGTTGCGATACAAAAAAAGTAGATTAGCGCTTAATAATTATGTCATCAAGCCGCTATATCATCCTCATCAACTGTTTGGGGCAGTTGTGATATGTCAGATAAATAGACTGCGACAAATTGTCGCGCGGCAATTTGCCACATTCCAAGGTTGTTTTTTTCTCTCTACAATTTTAATCATGCGGTTGGTTATGACGATCATTGTGTGATGACCACGAACAAGGAGGTAGTATGTTCATCAAACTCAATCAAAGGAATTTATTTAAATCGTTCGTAAGTAAGTTTCTTCTAGGTATGACGGAATCCAGAAAGGACGCAACGTTCACAAACCTGCAGCCTTTTGCAAAATCTCCTGTCGGCACCACACAAACCGATGCCGATGATGCCGTATGGCATCGAAGTAAATCGGCCCGCTATCAGCAAAACCAACACGCTATTCGGTGAGAAATCGGTTTCGAGAATTTCTCATCAATTAAGTGGAGAGTATCAACTTATTTGACAGGAGGAATGGCAAGCATGTGAGAAATGGGCATGCTGACATGAAACGCTTATGAAAATCCCCAAAAGAATCGAACCATTGGTTGAAGAAGGCCTTGTCGACGCCGTGATTTGTCAACTCATGAGTGGGAAGGAAGCATTGGTGTATGTCGTGCGCTGTGGCCGCAGTATCCGCTGCGCGAAAGTCTACAAGGAGACCAGCCGATATTACTTTTCCCAAGAAGACCAGAACTATTCAGACGGACGGCAAATCAGAAGCAACCGATATTGGCGGGCTATGCAAAGAAAGAGGCATGTTGGCCGCATTACCCGCGAAGAAGCTTGGCAGAATACCGAAGTGGATACCTTGTGCCAGCTAGCTGCGGCTGGTGTGCGGGTACCGAAGTACCGTGGTTTTTTTGAAGGTGTGTTACTGATGGAATTGATCACGGATCGACATGGAAGCATTGCGCCTCGTTTGAGTGAGCTGACGTTGACTAAAACGCAGGCGAGGGCATATCACGATTTCCTGATCGGGCAAGTGGTCCGCATGCTATGCACGGGTGTCGTTCATGGAGATTTATCCGAATATAACGTTCTGATCGGTAAACGCGGCCCCGTCGTTATCGATTTTCCACAAGCCATTTTGGCCGCGGGTAATCATTGCGCGCAGCAAATATTCAAACGAGATATCGCCAATATCACAACCTATCTCAGCCGATTTGCCCCTGAGCTTGCCGAAACCGATTATGGCTCGGAAATTTGGTCGCTTTATCAACGCGGCAAACTACACTTGGGTGTTCATCTGACAGGCCAGGCAGTTGAGAAAACGAGACCCGTCAATCTGGACAGCGTATTGAGTGCAATCAAAACAGCTTACCGAAAAGAAATGGCATGGCAGCGTTACCAACAAGAGCGCTTTACCGGTCGCTACAGGCCGTTTTAGCGATAACGCCAGCGTGACGATAGCGATGGGTCATTTAGCATGCCCGGCTTGTCTGAATAGGAACGTTATGTCGTAGCAATGAAGCAATCCGGTTTCTTAGCAGTAATTTGCGCTTTTAAACCAATCAATCGCGTCTTGAATGGCGTGCACGGCCGGTCGCGATTGATACCCTAATTCACGTTCCGCTTTGGCACTGGTAAAAAACATTTTCTTTTTGGCCATGTGGATGCTGTCGACGGTGGCGCGGGGTTCGGTTTTAGTGATGCGCGCAATGACTTCCATGGTGTGGGCGATGGGCAGCATCAACTTGACCGGGATACTTCTGCGCTTGGTCGGTTTGCAGGTGAGTTCATCGATGGTTTGCAGTATCTGCAGGAGCGTCATGTTGTCGCCCCCCAGGATATAGCGCTCGCCTGGCTTGCCAAAACGATATGCGAGTAGGTGGCCGTAAGCAATGTCATCGACATGGGCCACGTTGAGGCCCGTATCGACGTAGGCCGGCATTTTTCCCCGGAGTGTGTCGAGCACGATGCGGCCGGTGGGAGTGGGTTTGACATCGCGCGGGCCGATCGGTGTGGAAGGGTTGACAGTCACCAACGGGAGCTGATGTTGGCGAACAAGTTCTTGCACGAGCTGTTCGGCAAGAAATTTGGAGCGCTTGTAGTGGCCGGCGATTGATGCGAGGTTGGAAGGCGTCTCTTCATCGGCTGGCAGGCTGTTCGGATTCAATCCCAATGTGGCGACACTGCTGGTATAGACCATGCGATCCATGCCCGCTTCCGCACTTTCCAAAATCAGCGATTTGGTTCCATTGACATTCACGTCATACATGATGGATGGGTTAGGCACCCAAAGGCGATAGTCAGCAGCAACATGGAACAGGCTGTCGCAGCTTGCTACCGCACGTTTTATCGAAGTGACATCACGCAGATCACCTTCTATGGTCTCGATAGGAAGCTTGACGAGATTCCTCCGATCACTATTCGGTCTGACAAATGCGCGTACTTCATGACCGGCTGCCAGCAAACATCGTACTACGGCAGAGCCGACAAAACCATTGGCGCCTGTTACTAAAGATTTCATGGAAACCACTCAAAGTCGTTACAGAAAATATAAAGCCAAGCGTCGTTTCGTTTTTTAACTTTCTTATCAGGATGGAACGAAGCAGAGTCCAGCAAGCGTTCTACACCTTTTTGCCGAGAATATCAACTTCTGGGAGTTGCCGAGACGTCCAGGCAAATACTTTTTCTAAGGCCCAATCTTGGCGCGCCAGTAAACTGGTCAGCAATACGGTTGTCTTGACGCTTTGCCGTGAAATTTTGACTTGATTGCCTTCGTCAAAGTTACGATTGCGATTGATTTTGTTGAGCGTCAGCACAGCCATACCCAATGCCCATAAACAAAAGCGGCGTATGCCTGCTTCCTTGGATGGAATCATGCAGGTATAGGTAAGCGCGTTGCGTAAATGCGCCTTGGCAATACCGATCAGCACAGCAAGTCCTTGGTGGAATCGTGGGTCACTGATTCCAGGTCGTAAATCGGCAAGATCGAATCCTTGCTCCCGGAATATATCCTGTGGCAGCCAGCAAGCCCCCCGTTTTCTATCCTCCCAGATGTCTTTGAGGATATTGGTCATTTGCAAGCCTTGACCGAATGATACAGAGAGCGCCATCAAGGTTTGTTTATTGCGGCCAATTTCATCGGAGTAATCGCTGAACAATTCAGTCAGCATTTCACCGACAACACCCGCGACATGGTAACAGTAGCGATCAAGCGCCGCTAAATCCTTGAGTCCGGCGAGTGATTCGCAATCCTGGTAATCTGCCATGCCTTGACCCATGATACGGACACAACGCTCGAGTGCATTGCGCTGAGTCGCATTGAAGCTATGTGTAATGCGAATCACTGCCGGGGTGTTTTTGATCAAGTCGTGCTCAGCCGGAATCGTGTGGGTGGAGAGCAGGGGATAGAGCGCTTCTGCAAATGCTTCTGCTGGGATTTCGCCACTCACGACACGTATGAACATGTCGGTAAATTTGCGGGTTTGCTCCGAGGATAAACCGTTATCGTCTTCCACTGTATCCACGATACGGCATAGCAAATAAGCATTCCCGATGACCGGATAAAGCGAAGGGGGCAACTGCGGGATAGTCAGTGCAAAAGTCCTGGAGACATCTTGCAGAATGCGATCTTGATAATTTCTATCTTCGATACTGGCTGGGATCGTCATTACCTGATAGCTTGTCGTCATAAATAAGCGTTGTGATCGGATGAGAACTCGATTTTTCCGGGCCGACTCATCGGTGGAGCTCATCAAGCATTTTTTCGGGTGCCATGAGTTGCTCGACTGTTTCCCGGGCGCGAATCAAATGAACAGTATCACCATCCACCATGACTTCTGCTACGCGCGGGCGTGTATTGTAATTCGAACTCATGCTCATTCCATAGGCCCCGGCAGCCATGACGGATAATAGATCATCTTTCGCCAAGTTTAGTTTGCGGTCGTGGCCAATAAAATCGCCAGTTTCACAAACAGGCCCAACCACTTGATAAGTCATGCATTCACCAGTTTTCGGGATGACCGGCAAGATGTCATGATATGCATCGTACAGGGCGGGGCGCATCAGATCGTTCATCGCGGCGTCGACAATCGCAAAATTGCGATGCGGGGCGTGCTTAAGATATTCAACACGCGTCAGCAATATACCCGAATTGCCAACTAGCGAACGGCCTGGTTCGATCAGCAAACGTTGTTTGCGGTTGTCCAGGCAGCGGCATAATGCAGCGACATAGTTCTGGATCGAAGGCGGGGTTTCTTGATCGTAGCGAATGCCGAGGCCGCCACCCAAATCCAGGTGTTCGATGTGCACACCCTGCTTTTCTAGGCGATCCAGGAGAGCCAGCATTTTGTCGCTGGCTTCGATGAACGGCTCGAGTTCGGTCAACTGCGAACCGATATGACAATCTAAGCCTGTAACATGAACGTGGCTGAATGACAGTGCGGCAGTCAGATAGATGCGTTCTGCCTCGTTCATCGGAATGCCGAATTTATTTTCCTTGAGCCCGGTCGAGATATAGGGATGTGTCTTTGCATCGACATCGGGGTTGACGCGCAAGCTCACCGGCGCAATCCGGTTCATTTCCTTGGCAACCTGGTTGAGGCTTGCCAACTCCATTTCGGACTCCACGTTGAAGCAGAGGATTCCTGCCGCCAGTGCTGCGCGCATTTCATCTTGGCTTTTACCTACGCCGGAAAATACGATTTTCTGTGGATCGCCACCCGCTGTCAGGACGCGTTGCAGCTCGCCGCCCGAGACGATATCGAAACCGCTGCCGAGCCGTGCAAGTACATTGAGAATAGCCAAATTGGCGTTCGCTTTGACCGCATAACATATGAGATGGTCTCGTCCCGCAAAGGCTTGATCGAAGGCCTGGTAGGCCGCCGTCAGCGCTTTACGCGAATAGACGTAACAGGGGGTACCGAATTGTTTGGCGATCGCTGATAAAGGTACCGATTCAGCATGGAGTTGGCCGGACTGATAGGTAAAGGTCACTGACTCGCTCATTGATTGGGTTGCTCATCCTGAATTGATTGCGACGCGGGCGGTGGCTCATTTTGCGGAAGATAGAGTGGTGCTTTGTGACCGCAGGCAGCCAGCCAAAGAGGCAGTAGAGCAGCAAAGTAAAGTAAACGCACGTGATGCATAGAGTGTGGACAATGAAAAGATATTAACATAACCCCGGCGGCATCGCTGATATCATTGATTGCCGTGGGATGCTTTCAATGTCAGATGTTCGATCAACCAGTCGATCAATGCGGCAGCCATCGCATCGCTCGCTGAAATCAGCGTAGCGACCGCGCCTGCTGCATCTGCACTGGGCGTATTCCGTTCGATTGTGAAGGGATTTTGCGCGAGCAACTGCCGTGTGCTGCGTTCGATCAAACTGGCACGCAGGCGGATAACAGCACGGCTCTGCTCAGGCTGATCGAATACCTGGGTGAATTCTTCGAGTTCGATGAGCAAGGTATAATCCGCTTTTAACCCATCGCGACTGCTGACGATCCCGTTGCGGGTATGCGTGCTCAGCTTATGCTTGAGGCGCTGAGTGAGTAATTTCGCGGGTGAGGCAGCCCAGCGGCTATTGGCATAAGCATAAATACGCGCGGGGTCATGATAAGCCAAACGGTAAGCAATGGTTTGGTTATCCAGCCAGACTGGCGCAAGGATATCGGTTACCAAAATGCTGTGGTCGATGGAGATGGGGGTATGCTGTTCAACGGATGCCGGTGGGCCGAAATCATAAACCGCTACCGGTGTGGTTTTTTTGGGCGTAAGCGTACAGCCGGCAAGCAACAATAACATAATAGCAAATTTCATCATGGCTGGATTTTCCGTGGCGGTATAAAGCCTGTTTCTCCTGGACCAGGTGCGGCTGGCGGGCTGCCAAACAGTAGGCTTTGCGGTTGTTCTTCCAGTTTGAGTAACATGCGATTGATATGGTGGGTACTTTGAGTTATCGCAGAGGTGACCTCCCGTAATCTGGGCAGGCTGTCTGCAATTTCGTGGCTACTTTGTGTCAGGCCGTCCAGCAACCCTTCCCGCTGATTGAGTTTGGCAATGGTTTGATTGATATCGGATAGCAGTTGGTGGGTTTGTTTCATCACCTGGCTCGCTTCATGGGTGACTTCCGGCAGGGATTGAACGCCTAATTGCAATTGTTCCATCAAACTATCGGAACGGCGGATGGCCTGAGCGAGATGCGTGAGGATGGCACCGAATTGGGCTTGATTTTGCTCGTTCAACAACGCGTCGATCCGTTTGATCGCCTGATTGGCGTTTCTAATCAAATCCTCGAAAGAATTCGACAGCTCTCTCATGAACGAAGGCCGCAAGGGAATGCGCGCATCGTGAGGGAGTCGTTCGGTGGATGGCTCCTTACCTTCGATATTCAATTCGACAAAGGCAAGTCCGGTAAAACCTTGTGTAGCGAGTTGCGCATAGATGTTTTTAGGAAAAACAATGTTATTGCTCACAGCGATGCGTATCAGGATACGGTTGGGGTTGTCACGATCGAACTTGATGTCTTCGACCTTGCCAACCGGAACACCCCGGTAACGTACCGAAGATTCAGGATTCAACCCCGCTACCGATCCTTCTTCAGATACCAGGGTGTAATGATCATGCAGGATCTTCTGATCACTAAACCACATGATGGCGGCGGCGGCAGCGACACCAAGGATAATGACGAATAAACCCGCGGCAAGGGCGTGAGCCCGGTTTTCCATTGATAATCCTAATGAAATGAATGCTGATGTATGTAGGTGCTAAGATGCCGGTTCACGTAAATCTACCGGACATGAACGTTGATTGAGCATGGTTAATCACTGCGTTGATTTTACAACACCTCACGAGAATTTTGATAGCCCATTGAAAACTTCTCTACACAAGACTTGACACAAGCATTTTCTGCGGTAGTGTAACTAGCATCTTAACTTAAACAGGGAAAACTATGCTCCTGTCTTTCATATTGTTCATGCTCTCGTTGATAACCATTATCGTGGTCGTTATGGTGGTTCCATTCTTGCGTCGCCACCTTTTTTCGAAATGGATTCTGAAATTTTTTCGTAGAATTCTTCCCCAGATTTCGCAGACTGAGCAAGAAGCACTGGATGCGGGTACCGTATGGTGGGAGGGTGAGTTGTTCAGCGGCAAGCCTGACTGGCATAAGTTGCTGGCTTATCCCAAGCCTGTGCTCAGCCCGGAGGAAAGCGCTTTTCTGGAAGGGCCAACCGAGCAACTCTGTGCAATGCTGGATGAGTGGCGTATTACTCATGAGCACTATGATCTGCCCCCGCCTGTGTGGCAATTTATCAAGGAGAATGGGTTTTTTGGCTTGATCATTCCTAAGGAATATGGCGGGTGCGGCTTTTCAGCGCTCGCACACTCCGAGGTCGTGATGAAAATCAGCTCCCGCAGCAATTCGGCAGCGGTTACGGTCATGGTGCCCAATTCGTTGGGGCCGGCGGAATTGCTATTGCATTACGGAACAGAAGAACAAAAGCAACATTATTTGCCGCGTTTGGCAAAAGGTAACGAGGTGCCTTGTTTTGCGCTGACAGGACCTGAAGCGGGCTCCGACGCGGGGGCGTTGCCCGATGTGGGAATCGTCTGTCGAGGCGAATTCAATGGACAGCAAGACGTCCTTGGCATGCGTGTCACATGGGAGAAACGCTATATTACTTTGGGCCCGGTTGCGACTATTTTAGGGCTGGCATTCAAGCTGCGCGACCCGGACGGATTGCTGGGCAGCGAAGAGGAGCTAGGCATTACGCTGGCGTTGATTCCAACCAATACGCCTGGCGTCAATATCGGCCGGCGTCATTTTCCATTAAATGGGGCCTTCCAGAATGGACCGAACTCTGGCAAGGATGTATTCATTCCGATGGAATGGGTAATCGGTGGGCGTGAAGGCGTGGGCAACGGTTGGAAAATGTTGATGAACTGCCTGGCTGCTGGGCGAGCGATATCGTTACCGGCTACCAGTACAGGCGCAGCCAAACTGGCAGCACGCACGAGTGGGGCCTATGGACGCGTGCGGGTGCAATTCAAGCTGCCGATCGGTTATTTCGAGGGCGTCGAGGAGGTCTTGGCGCGCATTGCTGGCAACACTTATATGATGGATGCTGCGAGAGTCATGACAGCCGGTGCTGTCGACCTGGGAGAAAAACCATCAGTAGTCTCGGCTATCGTCAAATACCATTTGACCGAGCGCAGTCGCCAGGCGATCAACGATGCCATGGATGTCCATGGCGGTAAAGGCATTTGTATGGGGCCAAGCAATTATCTTGCGCGCACCTATCAGCAAATTCCAGTGGGCATTACCGTGGAAGGCGCCAATATTTTGACGCGTAATATGATCATTTTCGGTCAAGGTGCGATTCGCGGCCACCCTTATGTATTGCAGGAAATCAATGCCGCTAGTGATCCGGATAAAAAACGCGGCTTGGTGTCGTTTGACCAGGCGTTGATCAGCCATATTGCGTTCAGTGTGCGCAATGTGTTTCGCAGTTTCTTGTATGGGGTAGGTAGCCGGTATATCAAAGGGGTGCCTGAAGGCGTGCTGAGTGACACCGTTGGCTACTATCAGCAATTGACTCGTTTCTCGGCAGCATTCGCCCTGTTTACCGACATTGCCATGCTGAAGTTGGGAGGGGCACTCAAACGTAAAGAGCGGCTGTCAGCCAGACTGGGCGATATTCTCAGTATGCTGTACTTATGTTCCGCAACGCTTAAACGTTTTGAGGATGATGGGCGGCCTGCCGCAGATCTGCCATTGTTGCACTGGTCGATGCAGGATGCGCTTTATCGAATTCAGCAAGCTTTTGATGAATTGCTGCGGAATGTGCCGTGGCACTTCTTGATGCGGGCAGGGATGCGTCTACTGATCTTTCCGTTGGGAAGGCGGCTTGCGCCCCCGTCGGATACGCTTTCCCATTCCGTTGCCAGGCTTATTTTGGCGCCAGGGGAAGCACGTGATCGTCTCACGGCAGGAATTTATGTGCCAACGGCCGATAGTGAACCATTGGCGCAACTCGAACAAGCTTTGGAGTGTGCAATCGCATGCGAGGTAATCGAGAATAAATTAGGCGATGCGGTCAAGGCGGGGCACCTGACTGGGCAAAATGACGCGAAAGCAGCTGAGGCACTAACGCGCGGCATCATTACATCCGAAGAGGCAGCGTTGCTCGAAAAAATGAAAGTGCTGCGGCGTCAGGTGATAATGGTCGATGATTTTCCACCTAATCTTAGAGGCTGTGAATAAATTAACCCTGCATTCCAATCATTCCGTTGGGCGTGTGCAGTCCGATGTTTCACAACCGTTTCACAACCTTTTAGGAGGCAGCAAGAACAGCGTCATAACCAATAGCGCCGACCAGTAGATTGTTAAAGTGAAACGAGTGCCCTTCATGGCGGGTTTGTAAGACTGCTCTGTAGCGGACTTGATGCGCTAAACCAAGCGGCAAATTGTAGTGGTTAGGCAGGAACGATCTACTGGGTTTTTGTGAATAGCGAAATTATACAAACAGGGAGTAAAAGTGACAGACAATCAGCGCACTCAAACAGATGTGATTCCGGTAGAAGTAGCTAAAACGCTCGACGGTTTATTTCGGGAGCGCGTACGCCGTTCACCCCAATCCATAGCATATCGGGATTACGATGTAACGGCGGAAAAATGGATCGACTATACTTGGGCGGAAATGGCAGGGGCGATCGCGCGCTGGCAGACTGCGCTTTCGAGTGAAAATCTGACCCCGGGTGATCGTGTGGCGGTAATGTCGAGAAACTGCCCGCAGTGGGTAATGTTCGAACAGGCGGCCATCGGATTGGGGTTGGTGGTTGTGCCCCTTTATACTGAAGATCGTGCGGAAAATGCAGCTTATTGCTTGCAGCATTCCGGTGCCAAATTACTGTTAGTAGAAAAATTGACACAGTGGGAAACGTTCTCCGAAGTAACAGAACAACTTGTTGAATTGTCGCGCATCGTTGTCATGACGCTATCCGTGGATGAGGCGTCTCAACCGAATGATGAACGCGTGGTGGCATTGAGTGGGTGGTTGCCCGAGCAAGCAAGCGAAAGTAAACATTCGGATAGCGACCCGCACGCACTTGCAACGATCATTTATACGTCTGGCACGACGGGGCGACCTAAGGGCGTGATGCTCAGTCATCACAATATCCTGACCAATGCCCATGCCTCCGCTCAAATTGTGACGGTCACCTCCGATGATTTACTGCTTTCTTTTTTACCGTTATCTCACACTTTCGAGCGCACCGCAGGCTACTATGTGCCGATGATGTGTGGCGCAACGATTGCTTATGCACGCTCGATCCAGCAACTGCAAGAGGATTTGCTCACCATTCGCCCCACCATTTTGGTATCTGTACCACGCATTTATGAACGCATTTATGCTGGCATTCGTACCAAGTTGGATGAAGGCCCGGCATTTGCCAAAAAATTATTCAATTTTGCAGTCGATGTCGGTTACAGCCGATTCGAGTATCAGCAAGGGCGAGGCCGTTGGCGCCCCGCACACTTGTTATGGCCACTGTTGGATAAGTTGGTCGCACGCAAATTGATGGATAAGCTGGGTGGACGGTTGCAGCAAGTGATGAGCGGGGGGGCTGCGCTGTCACCTGAGATTTCACGTATTTTCATTGGTCTAGGGTTGCCGATATTGCAGGGCTATGGCATGACAGAAACCAGCCCTGTCATAAGCGCTAATCGTCTCGACAATAATCTGCCTTCGAGCGTAGGGCCGCCTATTCCGGGTGTGGAAGTCAAGCTGGGCCAGCATGATGCCTTATTGGTGCGCGGCCCTAATGTCATGCTGGGTTACTGGAACAATCCGGAAGCGACGCGAGCGATTATTTCCGATGATGGCTGGTTGAATACCGGTGATATTGCCAGTATCGACGAACAAGGGCGAATTACCATAACGGGCCGCCTGAAAGATATCATCGTGACTTCAACGGGTGAGAAAGTGCCGCCAGCTGATATGGAAGCGGCTATCTTACGGGATCCATCGTTCGAACAAGTCATGGTCATTGGTGAAGGGCGTTCTTATTTGAGTGCATTGGTCGTATTGAGCAAGCGTGGCTGGGAAAACGTTGCCGCACAATGTAGGGTACAGGCCGATCCGGTCCAGCTCGCAGAGAATGAGCAAGCTCGAGAAAGGGTGCTGGAGATGATAACTCAGCAAATCAGAGAATTTCCCGGCTATGCCAAGCTTTATCAGGTTGCCTTGATCCCTGAACCCTGGACTGTCGATAATGAAATGCTGACACCAACGTTGAAATTGAAGCGGGCAAAAATCATGGAACGCTATAAGGATATCATCGAAGAGCTGTATGCTAGGCGTTCAGAAGGGAAAAACGAATAAATTACTGCACGCGCGATTTCATTTTAACCGCTGGTGTAGGTTTTTCTAAGGATTACGGAAAGACAAAAATGCTAAACATACCAAGTGATCCGACCTTGCATGTTGCCTTGCCAGGCGGGCAGCCTATCCTGCGTACCGTGCCAATGCCCGCGGATACCAATCATGCAGGGGATATTTTCGGGGGTTGGATTATGTCGCAAGTGGACATGGCAGGCAGTATTGTTGGCATTCGGTGTGCACGTGGGCGCGTTGCCACCGTCGCCGTCAATTCTTTCGTGTTCAAACAGCCTGTGTTTGTGGGTGATATCGTCAGTTTTTACGCCGATATCGTCAAAATAGGACGAACCTCGATCACTGTCGACGTGTCGGTCTACGCGCAACGCGGTGTACGTGAAGGCGGTGAGGAAATTTGTATCAAAGTAACCGAAGCTGTGTTGACTTACGTGGCCATCGACGAACAGCGTCGGCCCAGGATGGTGCCCCAGGAATAGTGAGACTTAATTTATTCTGCCCCAATTGACAGGTGCGCGAAGCATAGACATCATGAGACGACAAATAACTGCCATCACGTTTGCCACGATTGCGTTTTTTTTGTATGGCTGTGATGCGGAAGTGCCGACACCTGTAGCACACCAAGCGGCAAGTGGGCATGTGAGCGTGAATTCTCTCGATTGGCAGGGTCGGTATTCGGGTGTTTTGCCTTGCGCTGATTGTCCGGGGATCGTGACCTTGCTCACGCTTGATCTAGATCAATCGTATCGTCTCAGCAAATACTATTTAGGCAAGGATGATAAGCTATTTGAGCAACGGGGTGTATTTATCTGGGAAGAGAAGGGCAGTGTCATTCATTTGCAAAATTCACCGGATGGACCCGATCGTTATCAAGTTGGTGAGAATATCCTTTTTCAGCTCGACAAACAGGGAAAAAGAATCAGCGGCGATTTGGCAGAGGATTATATTCTGCACAAGGTTAAAGACGATTAAAACGGAGTACTACACATTTCGTTGCTCTTATCTCTTTTGAGGGTGACCGGGTTGAACGATCATGAATGAGGCGCCCCCTAAACCACTGAAAGCGCCGGATATCGATCGGGTTATTCGCTATCATATCCAGACGAAGCATCATTTCAATCGTTATGCGAGATCCTTGGGGTATCTCGATTGGTCAAGCCAGCCCGATCCATTTCGGCGATTCGAGGGCGCGCCCTTGATCGCACTGCCATTGCTGGCGCCGGATGAATCGCCGCGATCACCTGTCTATGATGCACTCTTCCGATACGGTTCCGTTGATAGTCAACCTGTCAGTATTCGTTCGCTGTCCAGATTCCTGGAGCTTTCACTGGCTTTGTCTGCGTGGAAGAAAAGCGGGGCCTCCGAATGGGCTTTGCGTAGCAATCCTTCTTCGGGCAATCTGCATCCGACCGAGGGCTATCTTGTTATACCGCAGAGCGAAGGACTCGATCTTCAATCTGGGCTCTATCACTATGCGCCTAAAGAACATGGTTTGGAGTGGCGAGCGGCATTCCAGGATGAAGAATTGGCAAGATTGATGTCGCCATTTCCATCGGGCGCGTTTCTGTTCGGGCTTTCGTCAATTCATTGGCGGGAAGCCTGGAAGTATGGCGAGCGGGCGTTTCGCTATTGCAATCATGATGTTGGGCACGCGCTTGGCGCTGCACGGGTCGCGGCGGCAACACTGGGTTGGAAAATGGCGTTGCTGGAGGGTATGGAGCAAAGGACAGTGGCACGCCTTTTGGGGGTCGACCGTAGTAGCGATTTTGTCTCGGCAGAACAGGAGCATCCGGACTGCCTGGCAGTGATCTGGCCATGCGATGCAAGCCATGATGCAGGGGCTGATGTCAATCCGCAGGAAATACCGTTGCTGTTGGATACGTCGATTGTGGATGCGCTTGCGGCTATGACATGGCAGGGAAAAGCGAACCGGCTGAGTAGCGAGCATGGCGTGCACTGGCAAGCGATCGATGAGGTAGCAACTGCATCGTGGAAGAAACGGGCTGATAAACAGATTTTATCGCTGACAGTCCTTTTCGATCGGGACGCTGCAACTGGCGATGGATATGCGCCTTCTTCCAGCGCGTTATCAGCAGCTCAAATCATCCGTCAGCGTCGCAGTGCGGTGTCGTTTGATGGGCAGACATCGGTTGCGGCAGCAACTTTTTTCCGGATGTTGCGGCGGACCGTTCCTGGTGTCGAATACAAACAAGCGGCGCGTCCGGTGCCATGGGACGTCTGGCCGTATGATCCGGCGCTTCACCTGATGATTTTCGTGCACCGTGTGGAAGGGTTGGTGCCCGGACTCTATCTTTTAGTCCGCGACCCGGCAAAGCTTCCATTCATCCAGGCATCACTCAGCCAGGAATTGATTTGGAAACGGCCACTGATCTGTCCTGAAGACCTGCTCTTCTACCAGCTATGGGAAGGTGATGTCCGCTATGTGGCTGCACAGCTAAGCTGTCGTCAGAGTATTGCCGCAGACAGCGCTTTTTCGCTGGGCATGCTAGCCGAGTTTGACAGTCGCTTGCAGGCTGAGGGCGCGTGGTTCTACTCACGATTGTTTTGGGAGGCCGGATTGCTAGGTCAGATCTTGTATCTGGAAGCAGAAGCGGCGGGTGTGCGGGGGACAGGGATCGGGTGTTTCTTTGATGATGCCGTTCATGCCTTGGTGGGGATAGAGGGGATCACATTCCAATCGCTTTACCATTTCACGATAGGCGGGGCAGTGGAAGATCGACGCTTGCTGACATTGCCTGCTTATTTCCATTTGAACCGGCAATAGGGACCGGCTAGACGGTTCTCAGATAGGTTTGTTCGCTTGTAACAAAACTGTCATAATAGGCGATCTGATCGAGTTGAGTCTGATTTTTCTGGTGAACTTCGAGCCATGATTGAAACCGGCAGAACCCAGGAATGTGAATATGCGACTTATTTCTAAACCCCTATCGCACATTGTTAAATCAACGTTGACCGGCGCGCTACTCACTCATTCAGCAATGGCGGCAGAACCTAAAGATCCTGAACAATATAAGCAAGAGCTGCTGACCATCGAGAGGCGTTTGGACGCCAAGCTGAAAGAACTGGATGAGAAGCTGAAGCGGTTGGAATATCTGGAACAGCGTGAGTCAGCCAGGATGACGGATGCTGCGCCGGTTGCGCCCGAAAATGCGGCACCGATCGCTACTACACCGGTAAAAGTTGAGAAGATCGCGCCGGTGCAAACCGCTGAAGAAAAAAAATCTGATAAAGCGGATGCTAAACCGAAGGAGGGGTTTGCCAACGTCAGTTACGGCAAAAACGGATTCGAATTCAGAACGGAAAATGACAAATTTTCGTTGGCTATCCAGAATCGAATACAGGCTCGCTATGCAATTCCATTCGACAGCGACCCTCGCTCGCTCAGCGATCTGGAGCGTGATGACAGTTCATTCATGATCCGCCGGGCGCGAACCCGGCTCAGAGGCCATGCGTACTGGCCATGGCTGCAGTTCTATTTGCAATATGACTGGTCTCAGCCTGTACTGCGCGACCTTACCCTGACCATCGATAAGTATAAGTGGGCAAAATTGTGGGTTGGCCGAGGCAAGGTTTTTTATAACGATGAACGGGTAACTTCTTCCGCTAATCAGCAATTTGTCAATCGTTCTATCGTCAACGATCTTTTTACCGTGGACCGGCAACAAGGTGTGCAAGTTTTCGGTAATCTATTTCCAGGTGCTTGGCATGATATTAGCTACTATGCCGGTGTCTTTACGGGGCTGGGGGTTGGCGAAAGCAGCAATGACGATGATCATATGATGTATTCGGGCAGGTTGCAATGGAACCCCTTGGGCGGGCAGATGCCATTTTCTCAATCGGATATCGAATATCATGAAGAACCAGCACTGAATTTCGCTGTTGCGGCTGCCACCAACCGAAGCCGATGCACGGTATTTGCAACCGATAGCAACAGTTGCCGTGATCTACCCGGCTTGGCAGCGGGTCAAGATGGCCAATACCGTATCAATCAAATGATGGAAGAAGTTCGTTTTAAGTGGCGGGGTTTTTCGATGCAGCATGAAATGCATTGGAAAGAAGTGGTAGATACCTTTAAAAGTCAAGGCGATCCAGCCAGAAAAACGAACATGATGGGCGGCCTGGTCCAAGCGGGCTATTTTCCACACTATCTATTTCCGCTCATTCCTAAAAATTTGGAGTTCGCCGGCCGATATGCTTTCGTCGATCCCAATACCGGCTTTAAAAACGATCGGCAGCAAGAGGCCAGTGGGGTGGTGACCTATTTCTTCAATGGGCATTTAAACAAAGTGAATTTCCAAGTCAGCCATTTAACGATCGGCAATCAATCGAATCAGCGCTACTGGCTGCAGTGGGATCTCACGTTTTGATAAAGCCGGCGGGAGAGGAGGCAATGCATAACCAGCCTTAACCCTATTTGTCATGCCATCGCGAACGAATTATTGTTTGATATGCCGGGCTCGTTAGTTGGGAACGGATTGGTATTTAGGCAGTAACTTGTCTCGTAGCCACTTATCGAGTTGCGCCGGCGGGGCGGGCCGGTGAAATAGATAGCCTTGATAGTAATCGCAACCATGCTGCTGCAAGAAACTCAACTGTTGCTCGGTCTCCACGCCTTCGGCCAACACTTCCAGCTTGAGGCCACGCGCCATGGCGATAATTGTGGCGGCAATTTCACGATCATTGGGGTCTTCGGCCAAATCACGCACAAAGCTCTGGTCGATTTTCAATTTGTCGATAGGAAAACGTTTCAGGTAAGCGAGCGAAGAGTAGCCCGTGCCAAAATCGTCAATCGCCAGACATACGCCGAGGTCTTTCAACGCTTTAAGTGTGGCAATAGACTGCTCTCCGCGTTCGATGAACATCGTCTCCGTTAATTCTAACTCCAAATATTCAGCGGGCAAGCCCGTGTCAGCAAGGACACGGCGCACCATGCTAACCATATTTTCCGACTGAAATTGACGTACCGAAAGATTGACGGCCATGACCAGGGGGGGTAAACCGGCATCCATCCAAGCACGCGCTTGATTACAGGCGGTACGCAGTATCCATTCGCCCAGTGGCACGATCAAGCCGGTTTCCTCAGTGATGGGAATGAATTTGGCGGGTGGAACCATCTCTCCATCCACCGGCTGCCAGCGTACCAACGCTTCTACCCCTGCGATCCGGTTGCTGCGTGCATCGATCAAAGGTTGATAATGAAGGATGAATTCATTGGCAATGAGCGCGTGGCGCAAGCGGGTTTCCAGTGCCAGCCGCTCGTTAGCGGCAATACTCAATGCTTTTGTATGAAAGCGATAAGTATTGCGGCCTTCTTGTTTGGCCAGATACATGGCCATGTCAGCATGTTGAATGAGCTCGGTGACACATTGAGCGTCATCCGGATAACTGCTGATGCCAATGCTGGCGCCAATAAAGATTTTATGGCCACTCGGCAAGGTGAAAGGCGTTGTGAGCTGGTCGATCAGCGCTTGCGCAACCGTAGCGGCTTGGCGAGTATCTTTTATTTCTTCCAGTATCAGTAAAAATTCGTCTCCACCCAGGCGTGCCAAGGTGTCTTCCTCACGCAACCGGCTCTTCAGGCGATTCGCCAGTAATGAAAGCAATTCGTCACCCACGGGGTGACCGAGACTATCGTTGACGTTTTTGAAGCGATCCAAATCCAGATAGAGCGTGGCAATGCGATAGTGGTTCCGGTCCGCACGCTCAATCGCGTGTTGTAAACGCGATTGTGCCAGCAGGCGATTAGGAAGACCGGTTAGCGGATCATAGTGGGCAAGGTGTTCGAGGCGCGCCTCAGATTGCTTGATCTGGCTGATGTCGGTAAACACGCCCACGTAGTTACGCGGTTTCCCGCTTTCGTCGTGCACGGTGCTGATGGTCAGCCACTGCGGATAGATTTCCCCATTTTTGCGGCGATTCCAGATTTCACCCCGCCAATAGCCTGCTTGAATCAGATTGTTCCACATCGACTGATAAAACGCTTGATCATGGCGGCCTGATTTGATGAGTTTTGGATTTCTGCCGATCACTTCCGATTTACGGTAACCGGTAATTTCCATGTAGGCGCGGTTAACAGCCACGATACGCGGTTCAAGATCAGTGATCACCACGCCATCGCGCGTCGATTCGAAGACTGTGGCAGCTTGCTTCAACGCATCGGCATTACGTACCTTCTGCACTGCCAGCGCAGTAATACGCGCAAATTCATCAACCAACTCAAGGTCGGCAGGCTCGGGTTCGTGCGGCATCGTGTAGTAGATGGTGAAAAGTCCCAGAACCTGTCCCATCTCATTTTTGAACGGGACTGACCAGCAGGCCTGTAGACCGGCTTTATGCGTGAGTGTTAGAAAAAAATCCCAATAAGGGTGGTCATCGAGATTGCTGACGATAACCGGCTCACCGCAACAGGCAGCTGTTCCGCAGGGGCATGTGTTGTCGGTAACTTCTAGCCCGGTGATGGCTGCATTATAGTCTTCAGGCAGGCTTGGCGCTGCACCATGGATCAAGCGCTTGGTATAGGGATCCAGTAATAAAATGGAAACGAGCATGTCCGTTTCGATGGTTTCCAGATGTCGTGCAATATCATCCAGGATCGCTGGCAAGGGATGGTTGGCAACAATCTGATCAAGCACGGACTGGCGTGCTTGACGGATGACCTCGGCGCGTTTGTGTTCGGTTACGTCGAGCCAGGCGCCTACGATTTCCAACGGTTTGCCTAGACTATCGCGAATCAGCCGCGCTTCATCCTTGATCCAGACAGCTTGACCCGCGCTATTGAGAAACCGGTATTCGTGCGACAACCGATCCTTGATGAACAGATCGGGTTGGCGGGACAATGCAGCTTCTCGATCGTCTGGATGCAAGTGCGAACACCACCAGTCTGGCTTCAAGACTTGACCGGAGGGGTAACCGAGCAGCTGTTCGATGTTGTCGCTGACCCAAACAGGGTGGGGTGTATTGTCTACGAGGCGAAGGTTATAGAGAATCGCCGGGCTGGCGGCTAACAAATGGGACAGGCGCAGATTGGCTTCTTTTAGATTGGCCCGCTCGTGCGCCAATTCCGCCTGATATTGAACTCTTTCAATGACAGCAGCAACTTCATAGAGATAACCTTCGTGTTTGGCTACATAGTCATCCACCCCGAGCCGTAATGCCTGGGCGGCCACCATTTCACTGCCTTGGCTCGTGATCAATACCACTGGAAGGTCCAGCTTGCGATCTTCGCGTAACAATTTGATAAATGCCAACCCATCCATGCCGGGTAAACGGTGTTCGATGAGCAGTACATCGAAATCGGGATCTTCGCCTGCGCTGCTCGGCAGGGATGCTAACGCATCCTGGGGGCTGCCTACGGTAGTCAAGCAAATGTGAGGAGCATATTGCGCGAGATGCTGGTGCATGGATTCGGCATCAGCAGCATTGGACTCGACCTGCAAGACTCGGATTGTCCGCTGGCTGTGGACCGCTTTATTGCGGAAGCGGCTGAGCGCGGTACGCAACGTACGAGGCAGCCATTCAAGATAATTATCCCGCTTGACCAGATAATCATCGGCACCCATTTTAAGCGCGGCAATGGCGGAATCCTGATCGCCGTAGCCGGTAAGAATCACAACAGCAATGGGGAGTTGCCGATCGCGCACGAGTGTTAATGCTTCCAAGCCTGTACCATCAGGAAGTGAAAGATCGGTTAAAAGCAGATCATAAGCATCGGGTTTAGTTAACAGTGCCAATCCTTGGGCCAGTGTCGTTGCAATTTCCAATACGATTTCAGGTGCCGATCGGGCCAGCATACGCCTGGTTAGATCGGCGTCACTGGAAGAATCTTCAATATAGAGCACACGCATGATCTTTACCTTGGCAGTTCATTGGTGATACACCAGTAGAGCTCGATTTGCTGGGCTACTTGCAAGAAATTGTCGAAATCGACAGGCTTGACGATGTAGGAATTCGCGCCTAGATCGTAGGCGGTATTGATGTCCCGATCTTCTTTTGAAGTCGTCAAGATAACGATCGGGATACGGCGCAATCCGTCGCGCGTTTTCAATGATCTCAAAACGGAGAGACCGTCGATGCGTGGCATGTTGAGGTCAAGCAGGATGACGGCCGGTTGTGTTTCTCCTGCTTCCCACAGCGGTATCCAAGCCAAGGCTTCTTCCCCATCACGCGCAACGTGCACAGGATTGACCAGGTTGCGGCGCTTGAAAGCGCGTAGCGTGAGATCGACATCGAGCGGATTGTCTTCGACAAGGAGAATGGGTGGATGCGACGTCATAATTATTATTGTGGATCTCTGTGAGTGATGTACACGGGTAGCTTCAGATAGAAGGTGGCGCCTTTCCCCGGCGCACTGTCGGCCCAAACTTGCCCACCCATGCGTTGCATGGCTTTCTTGACCAACGCTAGGCCAATACCGGTTCCAGGGTAGTCCTCCAGTCGGTGGAGACGCTCGAAAATTTCAAATATTTGATCATTGTATTTCATATCAAAACCGATGCCGTTATCGCGAATCCATGTTATGACGAAGCTAGCCTCCTTGCGAACGCCAAATTCGATGCGGGGTTGTGATGCGTACTTACTGAATTTGATTGCATTTCCCAGCAAGTTGCGCAGCACGAGCGCAAGGCCATCGGCGTCAGCCTGTACATAGGTAGACGGCAAATCTGCAACAATCTTAATCTCATGCGCCGAAATATCTTGTGTATACTCTGCGATCACTTCATTGACCAGGATAGATAGATCGAGTGGAGTAGGTTCCAGTTTGCACCGTTCCATCCGTGAATAAGCAAGCAAATCATCAATGAGCGCACTCATTTGAGTGACCCCGGCACGAATATTGGCGACAAACAAACGACCTTCCTCGTTCAGCCGCTCAGCGTAATCTTCCTCCAAGAAACGGCTATAGCCTTCAATGCCACGAAGGGGCCCCTTCAAATCATGTGAAACAGAATAGACGAAACTCTCCAGCGATTGATTGAGCGTATTGAGCTCGGCGGTTCGTTCAGCAACGCGTGCTTCCAAACTGGCATTGAGCTGGAGGAGCGCTTGTTCCGCTAGCTTCCGGTCGGTGATGTCTTGCACTGTGCCATGCAGTGCCAAAATTTGGCCATCGCGCTTGCGGATCGCATCACCGCGGGCGGTAATCCAGCGGTGGCTACCATCGGGTCTGACGACCTCTGCGTCACATTCATAGGCACCCCCTTCGGCCAAGCTTTTTTCGACGGCAGCAGCTAATTTTAGCCAGCTTTCTTCAGTAAAATACATCTGAACTTCCGGATAAATGGCTGGAGGGAGTGCTGGATTACGACCATAAATACGATAGATCTCCTCGGACCAGGTATGCGTGTGCGTATCTCTATCCCATTTCCAGTAACCTAGCTTGGCTAGCCGTTTCGCTTCTTTGAGATTTTCTTCCATTTCTTTGCATGTTTGGATATCCTCAACGACCAGCACGAAATAATCAACCAAGCTATCTGCCAGACGGATCCATGTCATAAACAAGCGAACCCAAATACCATGCCCATTGTTGCGAAGGTGGTATCTTTCTGTCGAGCGGGTTTGAATTTCACCCGCAAGCAGAGGGTGTAGGAACTCAGCGTAGCCGGTGGGATCGTTTGGATAAAAGATATCCTGAAAAGAGCGCATCCGTATTGCTTCATAGCCATCACCAATGATCTCACACAGCCGTGTGTTGGCTCGTATCCAGTGACCCTCTGCGGTAAGGAGGGCAAGACCGACTGCGGCTTGCTCGAAGATGGCAGCGAATGCTGAGATGCTTTCGCTCCTTTGCGCGCATGCAATCATCGGGTCGATGATGTGCTCAGCTTGGTGGATGATATAGCGCAGATGGCCTGACGGATCGAATACAGGCGTATTGCTTAGCTTCCAGTATTGGTATAGGGCACTTTCTCCGCTATCCCGCGACGGGATAATGTATTGCCTTATAGTGATGGTGTTTGCGCATTGATCTGTCAGCACGCGATTGAGCGAGGCACGTAGCACGTTGATGCTGTCGTCACTATCTTCTATTGAGCTGAGAGGAAAGATTTCGAACAAATTTTTGCCAATAATCAACTCACGCCGCAGCGAGGTAGCGGCGAGAAATGCGTCGTTTGCCATTTCAATGATGAAATGGTCATGAGCGCGTAGGATCAAGCAGAGATGAGAACTGGTCTCGAAAAATTGTTGTAGCGGCAGGATTGCGGGTGTGGATATCGGATCAGTGCGCTGATTTGTCATTGGTTTTGAAGGTAATAGCGTAACGATCACTACGAATGACCATTTCTTAAATGGACCTGAATGATACATTCGAGGCTATATCGGTTCTTTTGCAATTCACCACAGAACTTCTCCTTGATTGCAGAGGGCCCAATGTTTGGTGAACGATGCCACAAGTCTTTTATAATAATACGAATTATTATCTTCATGGTTTCCAATCAAATCTTTTTGTCCACAGTTTCTGTGGATAAGTTTGTGGGTAATTTGTAAATACCTGTGCTAAGGTAATTGGTTTACAACTAAATTTTCTGATTCGATCAAATATTGAGCAGATTTATTATCTTTAATAATCAGTTACTTAATATTCAGAGTGCGTCATTGTGCGGGCTTGGCAGCGATGTCGCTGACGCTAGCAGAAGTGTGGATTATTTTATAATGTCAAGCAGTTTCTAATATAAATGCATAACAGGGATGAGGGAATATTCCTTGCTAAGCAGGTTGTACTTTCTACGCGTGCCCAAATCGGTTTGCCAATGAAATGCCGAGAGATGTTGCTAAGCTTGGATCGCATAATCGATCTTTTTTAGAAAGATACCCATCGATCGGTATTGTAGAGATTACCGTTCGCGTAGGTTTCCGGAATGGGTTTGAAGCGATGGAATCGATACATTTCTAACATTAATCATGCTTAATATTCAGCACCTTACTTATTTGCAAAATGGTATTCCGCTGTTACAGGATGCGAACTTACAGGTCTTTGCAAACCAGAGAGTTGGTCTTGTCGGTCGGAATGGTTGTGGAAAATCAACCTTATTTCGTTTGATACGTGGAGAAATACAACCTGATCAGGGAGAAGTTACGCTGCAAGCCGGAAAAACCATTGCATTCGTCGAGCAAGAGATTGTCAACTCGCATCAGCCTGCGTTGACGTTTGTGTTGGATGGAGATAGTGAGCTGCGGCGATTGGAGGCCATTTTGGCGCGCGCTGTTCATGATGCCGAGTGGTTTGATGCCCAACAACGCTATGAAGCGATTGATGGGTATGGTGCGCAGGCACGTGCCGCACAGTTGCTGAATGGCTTGGGTTTCTCGAACGAGGCGTTGAACTATGCTGTCAAGCAATTTTCTGGCGGCTGGCGGATGCGCTTGAACCTGGCACGTGCCTTGATGCATCGTGCAGATTTATTGCTTCTCGACGAGCCAACCAATCACCTTGATTTGGAAGCCATAATCTGGTTGGAGCACTATTTGGCCCGTTATCCAGGTAGTTTGATCGTGGTGTCGCATGACCGTGAATTTTTGAATGCGTGTGTGAATCGTATCGCCTATATTCATCACCGTATCATCGACAGTTATAGCGGCAATTACGATGATTTCGAGCGTGCCCGTGCAGAACATAACGCACAACAGGCTCAAGCTTTTCAGCAGCAACAGAAGCATATTGCGCATATGGAAGATTTTGTGCGGCGTTTCAAGGCCAAAGCGTCCAAAGCCAAACAAGCTCAGAGCCGGATCAAGGCGCTTGAGCGATTGACGCGTATCGTGCCCATGCAGGTAGAAGAGGGACAGTATTGGCTTCAGATCGAGGCGCCCGAACGTGGCCCGGATGTACTGATAAAAACGCACGATATGGGCTTTGGCTATGATGGCCAGCCGTTGTTTGAGCATGTCAATCTCCATCTCCGGGCCGGTGCGCGAATCGCACTCATGGGGCCGAACGGCGCAGGCAAATCGACACTGATCAAACTCTTGTTAGCAGAACTGATGCCCCGTGCCGGTGAAGTGGAGATCGCGACGGATATTCGCATCGGTTATTTCGCGCAGCATCAGCTCGAGCGCCTGGATGGCGCGATGACGCCGCTGCAGCATCTTCAGTGTCTGGCGCCTAAGGAAACGACTTTGGCGCTCCGCACCTTTTTGGGTCGGTTTGGGCTGGCTGCCGAAAGCGAAAACCGGCCAGTAATGACTTTTTCAGGGGGGGAGAAGAGCCGCCTGGCGCTGGCTTTGCTGGCCTGGCAACGGCCGCATGTATTGCTTCTGGACGAACCGACCAATCACCTCGATCTGGATATGCGAGACGCGTTGACGCTGGCATTGGAAGAATACACTGGAAGCGTTGTTCTGGTATCCCATGATCGCAGCCTGATACGCGCAGTAGCCGATGAGTTGTGGCTGGTGGCAAATGGGCAGGTGCGTCAATTTGACGGCGATTTGGAAGATTATAAAAATTGGGTTGAGCGTCAGCGTACACGCCCCACCGATAAGCCCAAGCAGACGAATTCCACGCAAGCAAAAATGGCCAGGCCGAATAAGAAAGCGTTGCTCACTAAGCAAGCCAAGCTTGAAGTCGCATTAACTCAGGCACAAGCAGAGCTGGCGTTAATCAATCAGCAGCTCGCTGATCCGGCAACTTACACAAGCCGTGCACGCGAAGAAATCAATCGGCTCAATGATTGCCATGCTGAGCTGGAACGCAAAATTACGGCGCTGGAAGAGAGTTGGTTAGCACTGGAAGCTGCAATGGAAGAATAGGTTTAATAGTTGACCCGTACACGGTAATTCAGCGTGGCTTCACTTTCAGCCGGAACCGCAATTTGCCATTCAGCCATGCCTGCCGAGAGTTTGGTATGGGGTGAAGACTCGGATAGGACTGCCCAGTCCCCAGGGATAGGTTCTCGTACGTGTACGGTAATGGTTTCTTTTTTTGCGTTTCTGAGCGTGATTTGATATGCCGTTTCGTAGATGCTGGTATGGCGTAACGTACCGGCAATCTGCTGGAAATCGGTTTGAACTTTGTCCGCTGTCACGTCAAACGCATTACCTAATTTGAGCCGTACTTGCTCATTTCTCGGGGTGTGATCAATTTGATCTTCCCCGATGAATTGACTGTTTCCCTGGGTATCTTTTTTGTATACGCGAATAATGCCTTTGGGTAATGGTATGCCCAGACCCGCCCCCTTATTGAGAAAGCGAACCAATACGCTCGTTTTTAGTTTTTGGCCGATGGCAGTGTACATTCCGGTATAGTAGTAGTCACCACCTTGCAGCACATATTCCTTGCTGACAGCAATATTCGCAGCCGACATGAGCGCAACCTGCTTGGTTTGGTTGTCTGCAAGGGTGGTTGGCCGCTGGAGGGTGTAGAGATGGTATTCGAACAAAGATTCTTCTTTCATTTGTGCTGCATCGATAGCCTCGGCTGCCATGGCCATCGTTTTTCTAGTCAAGCGGCGCGCGGGTTGAACGCGGTGCACATCACCCGCGACCAGTTGTAATTCAGCTTGCGGATAAGTTACCCCACTTTGATTGGTCAGGGTGACAAGACCATTCAGATCGAGGTGGCTATCATCCTCGTTAAGAGCGGCTACATAATCAGCGTGCCAGGATAGTCCTTCCGTAAGATAGGAAAGCTCGAGGTTGTGTTTGCCTTGTGAAGGGCTGATCAGTGAAATGAGTAGAGTCGGTCTGTCACGCAGATTCTCCGGTACGCCAGGAAATACGATCCGACCAGGTGGGTTATTCTCGATACGGTCATCGAATTTAAGTATGACGCCTTCATTGACCGAGAGTATCGTCGCATTTTCTTTTGTTTCCTCACCCGTTGTGGGATGTGTGCGTACGACGGTGACTGCCTTGCCTACATGCTTTTCCAGCAGTTTTCTGGGTGTGAGTAGATCGAAATCAAAGTTCTGTTCCAGCAGATGAAAGCCAGTAGGAGCAGTCAGATTGCGCAATAACGCTGTTTCGGGGCGTATCTGCGCAGAAACTTCGCGCCAGGCAAGGTTGTTGCGCGCGCGGTCCAATATCAGTTGGCGTGTATCTTTGATCAGCGCCAGATTGTCGTTATAAATGGTAACGACTAGATGCTTCTGATCCTGCGCCGTGGTGACAAGCTCATCGCTGTTTGTCGTTGCATGACTAAACGGGATGGTTATCAGAGTGAATATCCCTAAACTCGCGTGCAACCATTTTTTTTGAACGCGCTTTTTTCCGGAAATGAAAGAGGGCGTGTTTTGCTGTCGTGCCGTTGTTAACCTGCTCATCGTCTGGATCGCAATTTTTATTGGGTGATAACGATTATTTCAACATGTCCGCCAACGACTGTCGAGCGTTATTGATTGCCCTCAATCCACTGAAAATCATTCGAAGGCTTTGTGTACGCTGGATAAGTAGTGATGTAAACGCGTTATGCCCGGTTCGGTGATCGCTCTGATTTGCGCGTCACAAGCTAAAATCTGCTGAATAAGCGCTACTTTCTCTTTTTGTGCCTCTTTGCTCAAGACCTGACGAATGGGGTGGGCGGTCAATGTATCTGTCAGCTGTTTGCATTGCTGCCCAAGCTTATTCACGGTATCCCACTCATTTTTTTCAACCGCTACCAGCATCTGGCGGGTGGTCGCCAAAATCGCCTTATAGGTCGCAAGGATTTGCGCTTCGTTCATATCGATGGTGAAGTAAATTGAACAATCAAAAAAGGTGAAAGATGAGCATCGCATGCAGGTAAGTTATCGCTTGTATTTAAGGGCGTCATTCTACGTGTGCAGTATGGGTGGTTAAAAGCTTAAAAAAAGCTAAAAATTAGCGTTCATTCGCCACATGATTCTTTAAGATCAAAAATCACCTCTTAACGAGCGATCAAGTTGGCCTTGTTACCGCTTCAGTGAATTGATGATTGTTGTTGAGGTAATCGGCAAAATGGAGAAAAGTTTAATGCGCATGTAATCGAGCCGCGGTACTATCGCCAATATATGTGGCAATAAAATGTAGGAATAGCATGGTGTTGCGGATTTATGGCTTGTTTTCTTAGCTAAAATGGACAGTCGGCAGAGAAATCTATTGAAAAAATACTTTAGCTTTGACGGATAGCTCTGTAATATGCATCATTCATTTTCCAGGTAAAGTGTTGAGAACGATGACGATCAAAACGCTCAAGATACTGTTGGTGGGATATACGACCGATCATGCTAGGCAGATTTGTACCATGCTAAAGCAAGGAGAATTGCACTTCCATTCGGAATTTATCAATGATGTCAGTGCTCTACCTAAGGCCTTGGTGGAATGCTCGTGGGATATCATCTTGTGCGATGATGTCACGCCTGACTTGGGCGCCATACAAGTCCTGTCTTATCTCGCCAAGCATCATCTCACCATTCCTGTGATTATCGTGTCGAGTAGGGAGAGTGACGAAACATTGGCGGAACGGTATATGAAGGCCGGAGCGCAGGATTTTATCCTGATGGCGCGTATGGCAAGATTGGTGCCAGCGATCCAGCGCAGCCTGAAGCAAATGGAAACAGTTCAGCATATTCGCGAGACACAACTTGCGCTGCAGAAAAGTGAAGCGCGTTTCCGAGCGATCGCTTCTAATCTGCCCGGCCTCGTGTTTCAATTTCTATTGAATCATGACGGAACCAGAAGCTTCCCCTATGTGAGTGAAGGTTCTGTGATGTTGCTGGGGATTTTACCGACCGCATTGATTGCACAGCCTGAATTATTCACCGATTTGATATTGCCTGAAGATAGAGTGGCTTATGAGGAACTTATGTTCGCATCAGCTAAACATTTTTCAACTTGGAATTGGGAAGGACGCATACAAGTCAAGAGTGATCCCGATATCAAATGGGTCGGTTTACGTGCAACGCCACGGCGATCACTCAACGGTGCGGTATTGTGGGATGGTATCGTCATGAACATTACCCGCAATAAACTGGCGGAAATCGAAATCGCGCGCTCCCATGCGCAGCTGGCGGAGTTGTCTTCTTATCTGCAGAAGGTCAAGGAACATGAACGTGCCAGAATAGCACGCGAAATTCACGACGATATCGGTGGAACGCTGACAGCGATCAAGTGTGAGCTGCTGCCCTGTATGGATACGAAACCAAGAAAACCTGATTTCTATCGTCAAAAAGCGGTTTCGATCGAAGAATTGGTCGATTACGTCATTGATAGTACCCGTCGAATTTCTATGGATTTACGACCGGGTGTGCTGGATTTTGGCATCGTGGCGGCCATCGAATGGCAAGCCAAAGAGTTCAGCAAACGCACGGATATTGCTTGTCAGTTTTCTTGTGAACAGGACGATATACCGCTGGATGCTGACTTGGCCATTGCGATCTTCCGTATTTTCCAGGAAATACTGACCAATATCTCCAAACATGCGAGCGCATCGAGAGTCGATGTCAGATTGTCCGAATACGATAACTGGGTTCATCTCGAAGCATCCGATAATGGAAGGGGAATCACCGACGCAGATATGAAGAAAACGGGCTCCTTTGGCATCCGTGGTATGCGTGAACGTTGCCAGCAATTAGGGGGTGATCTGCGTGTTTATGGTGTGCCAGGTCAAGAAACACGTGTCGTGGTTCAAATTCCGGTCGCTGGTAAAGTGCAATCATCCAAGAAAATAGCCGGGAGTTCCCCAGTTTGGCAGTAAGGAGGAAATCATGATTCGTGTAATGATTGCCGATGATCATGCCATTGTTCGCCAGGGATTGAAACAGATTCTCAGTGAAACAAATGATATTGAAGTCGCGGGTGAAGCCGAAACCGGGTTCGAAGCCATCACGATTGCACGTCAGCAGGCTTTTGATATCATGCTGCTCGACATTTCGTTGCCGGACAGAAATGGCATCGAAGTACTCAAACAGATCAAAAAAGATCAACCCAACCTGACCGTTTTGATGCTCAGCATGCATAACGAGAGCGAATTCGCGATACGTGCGATCAAGGCAGGTGCCGCCGGTTATTTGAACAAGCAAAGCGCGCCCATGCAGCTTGTCACCGCCATTCGTCAAGTTGCAGCCGGAAATAAATACATTACACCAGCACTTGCCCAGGAGCTGGCCAATGCCATAACAGCCAATAGCGAGCGGCCATTGCATGCGAGTTTATCCGACCGGGAATATCAGACGCTCTGCTTGATCGCGGCCGGTAAATCCCTGTCGGAGATTTCAGCCATCATGTGTTTGAGCCCCAAAACAGTCAGTGTTTATCGTGCCCGCCTCATGGAAAAACTCAAACTGACGAATAATTCCGAGTTGGTCCGCTACGCGATCAAACACAAACTGGTCGATTAGCTACCGCTACACTTAGCTCGCCTGCTTGATGCATTTTCGGTAGCCGCTAAACGCTACTGACCACAGCGAACGCCAATTCTCGGTATCGTCGTCAAAGTCACATCATTCCCCCCATGGATTTTTCGATTTCAATTTCCTGTGCAATCGCTATAAATAACCACCTTTGATCCGTTTATTGCTGGCACCATCGCGAGACGTATACTTCGATAATCAGTTATATTATCTTGACCACAATGTGGATTTGGCAATGCAGCTACGGAAGCGCGAAAGCATCGAAAGGTACCCTGACCCACAGGGTAGGCGAACGAACAATTCGTTTCAACAAATGTTTTATTCGACGGGTTGAACCGGTCGAATCAAAAAGTGATAAGCGCGGGCTGTATCGTGTCTGGTTCGAATGATAGGTTGCAATCGTTAAATCGTTAGACTAGCAATCGGCTGGTTTGCAGTCTTACAGTCTCAAGGGCGCAGGATAGAGGATAAATGGATAATCATAAAACAGGGTGTTTTCAAGAACAGAACGCTGCACGCAGCGACGCATTACGGTATTACCGGATCTTGGATACGCCTGCAGAAGAAGCTTTCGACCGTGTGACGATATTGGCGGCACACACGCTCAATGTGCCCATTGCGGCCATCGGCTTCGTCGAAGCACACCGTGTCTGGTTCAAATCACGCCATGGGTTAGAAGTTAGTGAAGTCGAAAGCGTGCCTGGGTTATGCGCATCGGTCGTACTGGAGAACGAACCCTATATTGTAGAAGACGCAAAAACAGATCCGCGAACAGCACAGCACCCTATGGTCACCGGCTCGTTTGGCTTGCGTTTTTATGCCGCTGTTCCCCTGGCCGGCAGAAACGGACTAAGATTGGGCGCCCTTTGTGTATTTGATCGATCGCCCCGCCAGGTGAGCCAGGCGCAGATCGATGTGTTACAACATCTCGGTAAATTGGCCGAAGAACTACTTGAGCTGCGTCTTGCCCAAATCGCGGCAGAAGAGCGGCGAGAAAGTTTAGTCGAATTGGCGGAATCCTTGCCGCAAATCATCTGGACCGCGACGCCGGACGGTATTGTCGATTACCACAGCAATTATTTTTATCGTTATACCGGCCTTGGGAAGGTGGATTTGGCAACCAATGGCTGGCTCGAGGCGCTTCATCCAGACGACCGGGAGCGCTGCCTCCGAAGCTGGAACAAAGCCATTAGAATGGGTAAAGAGTACCGGATCGAGTTTCGAATCCTCAGTGCGGAAATGGAGGAATACCGCTGGCATCTGGTGACTGCCCAGCCGATTCGCGATGCATCGGGGTACATCAGAAAATGGTACGGCACGGCATTCGATATCCATGACCGGAAATTGGCCGAACAGTCATTGGCGCGACGGGAAGAACGACTGCGTGCGATTATCGAAAACGAACCCGAATGCGTCAAGATCGTTACGCCCGAAGGCATCCTCCTCGATATGAATCCTGCCGGCCTTAACATGATTGGCGCCGATGAACCCCAGCAGGTCGTTGGTAAAGCGGTGATTAACCTGATCCATCCTGACGACCGTGAAGCGTTTAACGCATTGCATCACCGGGTGCTGAGTGGCCAAAGCGGACGGCTGCATTTCAGGATTACCGGTTTGAAGGGAACCGAACGGTGGATGGAAACGCATTCTACCCCCCTGCGGGGCGCCAATGATGTCATCGAAGGGGTTTTGAGCGTTACGCGGGATATTACCGAGCGGCGACGGGCGGAGATGGCGCTATCGGAAATTCGTCAACGTAACCAACTGATCCTGTCGGCCATTGCCGAGGGTGTGCACGGACTGGATGCACGTGGCCATATCATTTTTGAGAATCCGGCTGCGCTCGCGATGCTCGGTTATCAAGAGCATGAAGTATTGGGGCAGCATTCGCACACGCTGATACATCATCACCATGCGGATGGCAGCGTGTATCCTGCTGGAACTTGCCCGATCTATCAAACTTTGCGCGATGGTGTGACGCGGCATGTCGATAACGAAGTATTTTTTCGTAAAAATGGCACCAGTTTCCCGGTGGAATATACCGTTGCGGCCATGAAAGATGAATTGACTGGCGTAATTAGCGGCGCAGTCGTCAATTTCCGTGATATTACCGAGGAGAAGCGCGACGCGGCGTTGCGTTCTCTCGAAATAAGGGTGCTCGACATGGTCAGCGCTGGCATGACGTTGACGACCATCCTGGAAGAGGTGGCTAATACCGTCGATCGGTTATTGCCCAATGTGCTGACTTCCATTTTGTTCATCAATGAAGCCGGCCGTATCCATCATGGTGCAGCCCCTCGCCTGCCCGATGATTATAAGCGCGCCATCGAGAGCATGCCTATCAGAAACGATCATTCGAATGCTGATGGGGCCACTTATCAGCGAAAACAAGCCGTGATCGCCGATATTCAGCTCAATCTACTATGGCAGGATTATCGTGATCTCGCCCTGAAATATGGCTTGCGAGTGAGCTGGGCGTTACCTGTCATGAATACGAAGAGCGAGATATTGGCTATGTTTGTGCTGTATAGCGAAAAACAGCAAATGCCTAGCGAGCAAGACCAATTTCTGATTGCACGTGTTGCTCAGCTAGTTAATATTGCGATCGAACGTATCCGTCAGAATGAACAACTGCGAGCGAGCGAGGCACGCTACCGCTCGATCTATAACCTCGTTCCCGTATCGATCTGGGAGGAGGATTGGACGTCAGTCATTGCCATGGTGAACAAATTGCGCGAGCGTGGCGTCAACGATTTTAGAAGTTATTTTGACACACATCCAGCCTGGGTGAGGGAAGCGCTGCGTGCCGTCAAGATCGTGAATGTCAACGAGGAAAGTTTGACGCTGTTCGAAGCGAATGACAAGGAAGAATTGATCAATTCGCTGGAAACGGTGTTTTCGACACCGGACACCTTGCCTGGATTTATCGAGAAATTGGTAGCGTTGACAGAAGGGAAGCAGGTTGCAGAATTTGAAGCCTCGTTGCGTACCGTGAGGGGGAGACGCATACATGCGCTGATTAGAATGACTTTTCCGCCGACTGATAGCCCCTCGGGACAAGTTCTTGTCAGCAGGCTGGATATGACTGCATATCGAGAGGCGGAAGAGCGTTTTAGGATCATCGCGCAAGCAACGAGCGATGTGGTGTGGGACTGGAATTTGCTCACCAATTCGGTTTGGTGGAATGACGGGATGTACCGGCTGTTCGGTTACGAAGCAGATACACTGCCTACAGATTCTACTTCCTGGACGATGCATATTCATTCTCAGCACCGTGAGCGCGTTACCTCGAAAATCCAGGCGGTGATTGAAGGCAAAGAGGATAGTTGGCAGGATGAATATCTATTCGCACGCGCGGACGGAAGCTATGCACTCATTATGGATCGTGGTTTTGTTATTCGTGACAGTGATGGGCAACCACTGCGTATGGTGGGCAGCATGGTCGATATCACTCTGCAAAGGCGACTCGAAGAACAGTTGAATCAAGCTCAGCGGTTGGATGCGATCGGTCAACTGACAGGGGGCGTGGCGCACGATTTTAACAATTTATTAACCGTGATCCTTGGCAATGCCGAAGTGCTTATGGAGAGTAAAGTCCTGGAGGGTAAGGACCAAAAGCTTGCACAGATGATTCTGACCGCTGCCGAACGTGGTGCGGAACTCACGAGCCGCTTGCTCGCGTTTGCGCGTAAACAGCCGCTTGATCCCAAAGTTATCGATGTCAATAAATTGGTGAGCGGAATGGATGGGTTATTGCGCCGGTTGCTGGGTGAGCAGATTGAGATCGAAGTGGTGCAACGAGGCGGGCTATGGCCAGCACTGGTCGATGCTTCGCAACTCGAGAACGCGATCATGAATTTGTGCATCAATGCACGCGATGCAATGCCTGCTGGGGGACGTTTGACTATCGAGACGGCCAATGCCTATCTCGACGATGCCTATACGGCCCAAGTTGCCGAAGTGCGGCCGGGTCAATACGTGATGGTGGCCGTGTCCGATAGCGGTATGGGGATGGACGAAGATACTTTGGCCCATGCGTTCGAGCCATTTTTCACCACCAAGGAGGTCGGAAAGGGCAGTGGTCTTGGGCTCAGTATGGTGTATGGCTTCATCAAGCAATCGCGTGGCCACGTCAAGATTTACACCGAATTGGGTCAGGGTACGACCGTCAAGCTTTATTTACCGCGCGCGGTCAGTGCATCGAAACGGACAGACAGGATCGAGGTCGTGGATATAAACGAATCCGATGACAGGAAAAAAATATTGCTGGTCGAGGATGACGAGCTCGTGCGCACTTATGTGGAAGAGCAACTCAAGCAATTGGGTTACGATGTCGTTAGTGTAGCTAATGGACCGGAAGCAATCGAAGTATTGAAGGGCATTGCTGATTTTGATTTACTGTTTACCGATATCGTCATGCCAGGTGGGATGAGCGGACGTCAGCTTGCCGATGAAGCGCAGCGAATGTATCCGGATTTATCCGTTTTATTTACTTCGGGGTACACTGAAAATGCAATCGTTCATCATAATCGACTGGACCCGGGCGTTCATCTCATTCAAAAACCCTATAGCAGGCAGAGTTTGGCAGCAAAAATTCGTTTGGTGTTAAATAAGGATAGCCATTAATGGATCAGCTTGTACAAGAAAATCGTTTGTTGGTGCTGGATGACGATGCCAGTGTCGGTTTTACGATTTGCGCTATCGCCGAGCGGGTCGGTTTTGAGGTTCGTTCGACTGTCGGTGTGGATGAATTCTTCGCTTTGCTCGATACCTGGCAGCCGACCCATATCATCGTCGATCTGGTGATGCCGGACATCGATGGCGTCGATGCGCTGCGGCGGCTGGCGGAGCTAGATTGTCGTGCGACCATCATTGTTGCGAGCGGGGTCGGGGCGCGCGTGCTCGATGCAGCCAGCAGGGCCGCAGTCGAGCATGGTTTGACGGTTGCAGGGGTTCTCTCCAAACCGTTTACCCCGAGAGATTTGCGTGCACTCCTGATGGTGAAACCTCCGCCCAGCAGAGGATACGCCGAGGTGAAGACAACCCATGATCCAATCGATTTTATCGAAGTGACGGAGGAAATGATGCAAGCCGCACTCGAGGGTCAACAGTTCAACGTTCACTATCAGCCAAAAATCGATTGTGCCAGCGGTGCGTTGGCGGGTATGGAGGGATTGGTTCGTTGGGTCCATCCCGAGCATGGGTTGATCATGCCGAATCGTTTTATGGCACTGGCGGAGGAGTCCGGGTTGATTGGTCGCATGACCATACAGATTTTCGAACAGGCCTTTGCCTGGTTGGCAGCGCATTTTCAGAATGCCGATATCGCCTTGTCTCTCAATGTTTCTGCCAAATCACTGGACGATCCGAAAATGGCGAGTTGGATCGCCGGCTTGTGCGTGGATTATGGAATCGACCCGAGCCGTATCATACTGGAGATTACCGAAACCAGCACGATGGCCGATCCCGTTGCCATGCTCGATTTGCTCACACAATTCCGGCTGAAAGGATTTCACCTGTCCATCGATGATTTCGGAGTAGGGTACTCTTCCCTCATTCAGCTTGCGCGCTTGCCGTTTTCTGAGCTGAAGATCGATAAAATGTTCGTGATATCTGCTCCCGCTTCGGAAGAGTCACGGAAAATCACGATAGCGATCCTGGGGCTGGCGCATAATTTGGGCTTACGCGTCACTGCTGAAGGCGTTGAAGATGATTGGACGCTCGATTTTTTGCGTGAGATCGGTTGTGATTATGCCCAAGGGCATTACATCGCTCGGGCGATGAAGGGGCAAGATTTACTGGCATGGTTACACAACCGCTATCAATGATGATTAACTGGAACGCTGTAGAAAACCCAATGAACAAGGAAGTACCCAGCAGTAACGCAGAGAAGCAAGGAAAATGAGCATGGAGGTCGACTGGACTTTCCTGTTTGAGAACCACCCTGATCCCATGTGGGTTTATGATAAGGATACTGATCGTTTTCTCAACGTCAATCATGCCGCTATCACAAAATATGGCTACTCACGAGATGAGTTTTTGTCGCTGGGAATCGATGCCCTTCGTCCACCCGAGGATCTTGCCGCGCTAACGCAAACTATCGAGCAGGCCGGTACAGGCCTCGACGAGACCGATATAGGGCGGCACCAACTCAAAAGCGGGGAAGTGATCCACGTCGAGATTCGGTCGCATACCCTGGACTATTGCGGGCGCAAGGCTGAATGGGTGTCAGCGCGCGATGTATCACGCTTCGTTGTGCTGCAGCAGGAAAAAAATGCGCTACTCGTGCGTGAACGTGAATTACGTCAGCAAGCTGAAAAGACGGCTTATCATTTCAAAACTTTCTTTGAGACTGCGCCAGGTAAATTTCTCGTATTGCACCCCGACAATTACGAGATTGTCGCAGTGAGCGACGCGTATTTGAAAGCGACCTTTACGAACAGGGAAGAAATTACCGGTCGAAGCATATTCGAAGTCTTTCCTGATGATCTGGGCGACTTACCCTCAGACGGTGCCCGCAACCTGAAGGCTTCACTTGAACGCGTTAAAGCGAGTGGGACAGCCGATATCATGGCGGTGCAACGTTATCCTATTCCTCTGCCGGAGAAGCGTGGCGGCGGGTTCGAGGAGCGTTACTGGAGTCCGGTCAATTCACCCGTAAAAGACCCGGATGGCCGCATCGCATTCATTATTCACCGCGTCGAAGATGTGACCGAATTTGTTCAGTTTGCCGAAGCGCGCTTGAGTCATCCGGGCGTGACGCTTTCATTTAAAGACCAGTTAATGCGGCAGGAAGCAGATATTCTTGCGCAGTCGAAAGCGCTCAAAGAAATGAACGAGCGCCTCTTGCATCAACAGGTGTTATTACGCAACGCACAACGACTGATCGATATGGGGAGTTGGGAAATCAACCTGGATAGCGGTACGTTACGCTGGTCGGAAAATATCTATCCCATCTTCGGTGTTAGTGCTACTGACTTCGGGCATACGTTCGAAGCATTTTTCCGTCTCGTTCACCCTGATGACCGTGAGATGCTGTATCAGCAGTTATCGGAAGCGATGGATACCCATTCACACTATGATTTAACGCATCGCATCGTCCGGCCAGATGGTTCGATCCGCATCGTACGCGAGGCGGCAGAAGTGGCTGAAACATCGATGGGACGCGTGTTGGTCGGTGTCGTTCAGGATATTACCGAACAACACGCTGACAAGATCAGAATGCAAGAAACCATGAAACTACTGCGCTTAGCTGGGAAAACGGCGAAACTGGGTGGATGGCGTGTCAATATGGGTGACGATCACGTGATCTGGAGTGAACAGACTGCCGCCATTCATGAGATGCCTGCTTCCTATAGCCCGACGATCGCGCAGGCGATCGATTTCTACGCGCCTGAATGTCATGAGTGGATACGAACGGTATTTTCCGCATGTGTCGAGCACGGCAGGCCATTCGATGAGACGTTGCAGATCGTCACGGCAAAAGGCAGGCGGGTATGGGTGCGCGCCATCGGTGAAGCAGAAAGAAACGAGAAGGGTGAGATTTGTGCGGCCTACGGCGCCTTTCAGGATATCTCCGAGCTGGTTACCGCCCGCGAGCAATCGGAATCCATGGCCAGGCGCTTGCAAGAGACGCTAAATAGCATCAGCGACGCGTTCTTCCTGCTGGATAGAAATTGGCGTTTCTCATTTATCAACCAGGAATTTGAGCGCATCATCGGCAGAAATCGGGAGTCGTTGATCGGCAAGAATGTTTGGGAGAGCTTTCCCGAGGTAACAGGATACGCCTTCCAACGCGAATACGAGTATGCCCTCGAGACAGGCAAACCCGTGGCCTTTACCGAATATTATCCGCCGTTGCAAGTCTGGCTTAGTGTAAAAGCGTACCCGACAGCGGAAGGACTGGCAGTGTACTTTCAGGATATCACGCAAGAGCGGGTGCAACAGGAGCGATTGCGTCTACTCGAAACTGCCGTCTCGCGTCAGAACGATATCCTGTTGATCACGGAAGCGGAGCCCATCGATGCGCCAGCGGGTCCAAAGATCGTGTATGTCAATGAAGCGTTTGTACGGAGAACGGGTTACCAATTCGAGGAGGTGATCGGTAAAACGCCCCGCATATTACAGGGAGCGAAGACGCAACCTCTTGAGCTCGCGCGCATTCGCCGAGCGCTCGAAGCATGGCAGCCAGTGCGGGCTGAGTTGATTAACTATACCAAAGCGGGGGAAGAATTTTGGATAGAACTCGATATCGTTCCGATCGCCGATGATAAAGGGTGGTACACCCATTGGGTTTCGGTCGAGCGTGATATTACTGAACGGAAGCAAGCGGAAGAAGTTGCGCGCCTCAGCAATGAACGGTTCAAACTCATCGCCCGGGCAACCAACGATGTCATTTGGGATTGGAATTTAGTCACGAACAAAGTCTGGTGGAATGATAACTACCAGAATTTATTCGGCTATAGTCCGGGGCCAGCAGCGCCAGGTCCTGAATCCTGGACCGACGCTATCCACCCCGCGGATCGAGGGCGGGTGGTCAAGGGCATCCATGCAGTGATCGAGGGAATGGAAGTCAACTGGCACGATGAATATCGTTACCTATGCGCCAATGGGGAAGTGATTACGGTGATTGACCGAGGGTTTGTCATTCGTGACGAAACGGGTAAAGCGGTCCGGATGTTAGGCAGCATGGTCGACGTCACGGAACTCAGAGCGCTCGATGAGCGCCTGCGGCAAGCGCAGCGCCTGGAAGCGGTCGGTCAGCTGACCGGTGGAATTGCGCATGATTTCAACAATCTGTTAACGGTCATTCTCGGTAATGTCGAATTGTTGAAAGAAAGTCTGGCCGAGGATTCTTCGCTGCAGCCGTTGGTAGAGATCACCTCGACCGCAGCGGAACGAGGAGCCGCGTTGACCAACCGCTTGTTAGCGTTCGCGCGCCGCCAGGCACTCGATCCGAAGGTTGTGGACATCAATAAATTGGTGCGGGGAATGGACGGCTTGTTGCGGCGCGCATTGACCGAGAATATCGATATCGAGATCGTTCAAAGCAGCGGTCTGTGGCGCACTGAGGTCGATCCGGGGCAGCTCGAAACGGCCATCCTCAATTTGGCGATCAATGCGCGTGACGCGATGCCGCAAGGAGGCGAGCTTACTATCGAAACCGCTAACATTTTCCTGGATGAAAGGTACACTCATCGTTATGGCGATGTTACCCCAGGCGAATATGTCATGCTGACGATTTCCGATACGGGCACGGGCATGTCTCCAGAGGTGGCGGCCAGAGCTTTCGATCCTTTTTTTACCACCAAACCCGCAGGCAAGGGGAGCGGCCTCGGTCTCAGCATGGTTTTCGGGTTTATTAAACAATCGGGAGGGCATATCAGTATTTATACGGAAGAAGGCGAAGGCAGTACGTTCAAACTTTTTCTGCCACGCGCAGCGATGAACGAACCTGTCTTTGAGCATATTGGTAGGAAATTGGAGATGGTTGGTGGAACAGAGCATATTCTGGTTGTTGAGGATGATGAATTGGTGCGCGAGCATTTAATCGCACAGCTCAAGAGTTTGGGTTACCGTATCACGAGCGCGACCAATGGTCCGGAAGCGCTCGAAAAGCTCGAGCAGTTGTCCGATATCGATTTGCTCTTTACGGACATAGTGATGCCAGGCGGGATGAATGGCCGCGAACTGGCCGACGAAGCGCACAAGCTGCATCCGGCGCTTAAGGTATTGTTTACGTCGGGTTATACCGAAGATGCCATTATTCATCAAGGCCGATTGGATCGCGGTATCCATCTGTTGAGCAAGCCGTATCGCCGGCAGGATTTGGCGGCTAAGCTAAGAGTTGTGCTGCACAATGGGTAGAGCCGGTTAGAGAAAATGTAAAAAAACAACCGTAAATGATCAAGCCTGAGAAACAAAGCGCATTTGCCGGACCGATAGTTGCGTTGGGAGCGTCAGCCGGGGGGCTGGACGCACTGGATCGCTTTTTTGCTTCATTGGCTCCCATGGATAATACGGCTTTTGTCGTGATACAGCATCTCGCGCCTGAACATAAAACCATGATGGATACTTTGCTGGCGCGCCATACCCGAATGCGTGTCATGGTGGCAACAGATGAATTGCAACTCGAGGGAGGGCATGTCTATGTGATTCCTCCGGGGGCGACCATGACCATATCGGGCGGGTTTTTGAGACTTGTGCCAAGACCTGCGACGGGCATTACCCTGCCGATCAATGCTTTTTTCAATAGCCTTACTCTGGAGGCGCCAGAACGGGCGATCGGAATCATTCTTTCAGGCACCGGATCAGATGGCACGCAAGGTGCTTTGGCACTCGATGCAGCAGGCGCTTGGGTGCTTGCGCAAGATCCTGAAACGGCGCGCTTCGATGGCATGCCACGTAATGTCATCGCGACAGGCGTGGTTGACCATGTCCTGTCACCTGAGGGTTTAGCGGTAGAAGTCGCCTCGATTGTTACCAAAAGCGAGATTCGCCCTAGAAGTCTTGTCGGCAGTGAGCATTTACGCGAAGAAGTTTCGCTCAAATCTGTGCTGCAATTGTTTAGCGGCATCATGCAGATTGATTTTTCGCAATACAAACCGAATACCTTGTTGCGCCGGTTGGAGAGACGCATGAATGCAACCGGCATGGTTAATTTGCAAGGCTATGCCGATTTTCTTTCTGCTCACGCAGAAGAAATTGAAGCATTGCGCCATGAATTACTGATCCCGGTCACGCGTTTTTTTCGCGACCCGGAAGCATTTGAAGCTTTGAGCGCGCTCGCGCTGGAAAACTTGATTGCCGGACGTCAGCAGCAGTCTAACGAGCCTATTCGCGTGTGGGTGCCGGCATGCTCGACAGGGGAAGAAGCCTATTCGATTGCCATCATGCTGCTTGATCTGATGGCAGAATACCGCTGCGATATACCCATGAAGTTTTTTGCAACTGACGTTGAGCCTGCTTATCTCGAGCGAGCGGGCGCCGGGCGGTATGCCGAAGCGCAATTTGAGAATATGCCGGTCGAGATGCGTAATCGATGGTTTACCGCTGCGGGCGTTGGCTACTGGCAGGTACGCCCTGAACTCAGACAACGCATCGTATTTTCGCGGCACGACGTGCTGGCCGATGCGCCGTTTACCCAGCTTGACTTGATATCTTGTCGCAATATGCTGATTTATTTGCAGCCTTCCGCACAGGATCGTGTTATTCGTCGGCTGTCCTACGCACTTAAAGTGGGTGGTACGCTGTTTCTAGGTACCAGTGAAAATCCCTCTGCATCCGATAACGACTACCTGCCGCTTGATACACGTCAGAAAATTTATCGATTGCAGCATCGCGTCACTACATTGCCACCTGATGATTTGCTGATGGGCTTTAACTTTTCAGGTCGCACGCGCCATGCAAAAAACGTCTATCGTACTGATCAGACCGCGACCCGCTCGGTATTATTCCGATCTTTGGAATCACTCGTACGCCACTATGCTCCCCCCGCCATGCTGATCAATGCGGAGCGCGAGCTGATTCACCTTTTTGGCGATATACAGAAATTTCTACGCTTCCGGCCAGGGGATGCTTCACTCGATATCCTGCATCTATTACCACAAAATTTGGCGCCGGTGGTTGTGACGCTGCTGCATAGCGCAGTGCGCGAAAAACAGCC
The DNA here is from genome assembly GCF_003051105.1 of Nitrosomonas nitrosa. Classification (GTDB taxonomy): domain Bacteria; phylum Pseudomonadota; class Gammaproteobacteria; order Burkholderiales; family Nitrosomonadaceae; genus Nitrosomonas; species Nitrosomonas nitrosa. The sequence goes on from NZ_QAOO01000003.1 coordinate 153,031, forward strand.
GCAAAAATCGCGCCCGGTTCAGATTCAGACCAATGATCATACCAACGGCATACAAGAATTGCATGTCACGATCTGGCCATTGGATACCGATGCAGTCCGTATCGAATACCTTCTGGTCTGTTTCGAAACGCCCGCCGTTGTGCCAGCGGAGAAGTTACGCGTGCTGGAGGATATCGACTTATCTTCCATCAGCAGCCGGCAGGTAGAAGATCTCGAACGTGAATTGGTGCTAACGCGTACCAATCTGCAAGATACTATCCAGGAACTAGGGACGACCAACGAAGAACTGCAAGCGGCTAACGAAGAGCTCATGGCCGCCAATGAGGAATTACAGAGCACCAATGAAGAGTTGCAATCGGTCAATGAGGAGTTGCACACCATCAATGCCGAATATCAATTGAAGATCAGTGAGTTGAATGAAGCCAATGCCGATCTGGAAAGCTTGACCCGTGCTGCGCAGATTCCGCTGATTTTCCTCGATGCTGAATTACGGTTGACACGCTACACGCCACAAGCGACCCAGTTGTTTCGTTTTCGTGAAAGCGATATCGGCAGACCGATTACCGATTTCAATCATGGACTCGTTTATCCGGAGTTGTTTTCGGAAATCTCGGCAGCCTTGGAGGACCCTTCTCCTCGGCAAAGAGAAGTTCGAGATGAGTCCGGTGGAAATTGGTTGGTGACGATTTTATCGTTTGCCAATCACCGGCGGGAGCTGACGCGGTTGGTGATTTCTTGTGTCGATGTGTCGAGTCTGCGCGATATCAAACGTTTGCAGTCCGTACTCGATGCCTTGCCCGCGCATATTGCCGTGCTCGATCAGAACGGGACTATCCAAATCATTAATCAATCTTGGCGGGTATTCGCAGAATCCAACGATGATCATGTTTTGATACAGAGCGGCGTTGGCATCAACTATCTCGATATTTGCCGAACATGCGATATGGGAGATGAGTATAAGCATGCGTTACTGAATGGACTCTCTGCCGTTCTCGAACGCCAACAACCCCATTTTATGATACTTTATCCTTGTCATACGCCTGAACAGCAGCGGTGGTTCCTGATGCATGCCGTTGCGCTCAGCGAGGGTGGGTGTGTGGTAGCCTATTTCAATTTAACAGGTTGGATCGATCCGGCGTGCGTGCTATCCTTCCGTTGAGAGCAAGCAGAAAGAGAAATCAGTAGTAAATATGGCGAAGACAGAATGACAAAGGCTAGCGATCAGATCAAGGCGGATGCGATCGAAGCTTTGAGGAAGGGCCGTATCGACACGGCTCAGGACATTTTGTCACGGGAAGGTATTACCTTGGCCGAGCTCACTCACGAACTGCTGGTCTATCAAGCTGAACTGGAAATCCAAACGCAGGAATTACGCGACGTAAATGTGCGATTTGAATCATCCTCGCGCCGCTTTCAGCAATTATTCAAAGCATTGCCTCAACCGGCCATGATCGTAGAGGCCAAAACTGGTCACATCATCGATTTCAATAGGCAAGCAGAGCGCAGCCTATTACCGGCGAAGCGTGCGATGACCGTTCCTCCCATTTTTCGGCGTATCGGCCATGGTAGTGAGGCACGCGATGCCTTGCAGATTGCCTTGTCGATTGCCAATCAACAAGGCTACACCCGCTTGAATGATTGTCAGCTTGAAACTAATAGAGGCGCGATCATGCAAGCCGATTTGTTCCTTGAATACCTGGAAGATGACGATTATCACAATCCACGCATCTTGGTATTGATAGTCGATCAGACTGAACGTATCGCCGATGCAAAAAAACTTGCTGAGAGCGAGCGGCGTTTCCGGCAGATCGCCGATACGATTAATGAAGTCTTCTGGATACTCGACCTTTCGGATGGCAGCATAGAATATGTCAGTTCTGCTTACGAGCGTATTTGGGGCCGTTCCTGTGCTGCGCTTCTGCAACACCCGCAACAATGGTATGAAGCGATCGTTGATGCTGATAAACCGGCTGTCAACCTGACAATGGCCGAATTCCAGGATGAAGGCTGTCAATTTGAGTACCGGATCACCCGGCCGGATGGCGCCATCCGCTGGATCAGCGATACCCGTTACCCGCTCAAGGACGAAAATGACTCTATCCAGCGTTTGATCGGTGTGGCAAAAGATATAACAGAGCAGAAGGCGGCGGAACATGCGATTCTGGAAAGTAATGAACGCTTCCAGATCGTGGCGCAAGCGACGAGTGATGTCGTGTGGGATTGGAATTTGGTCACAGATACCATTTGGTGGAACGACGGCATGGGTAAGCAATTTGGTTATGCTCCGGAATCGTTGCCTTCCGATTCGTCTTCCTGGACAGCGCATATTCATCCGCAGCATCGGGATCGTGTACTGACAAAAGTACAGGCGGCCATCCATGGCAATGCGCAAAATTGGCAGGATGAATATCTATTCGCACGCGCAGATGGGAGCTATGCACTGGTGATCGATCGCGGTTTTGTCATCCGCGATAAGGATGGCAAGCCTATCCGTATGGTGGGAAATATCATCGATATCACGCAGCAGAGAGAACTCGAGGAGCAGTTACGACAGTCACAGCGATTGGAAGCACTTGGCCAGCTTACAGGTGGAATAGCGCACGATTTCAATAATTTATTAACGATTATCCTTGGCAATGCTGAAATATTGACGGAGGATTTGGCAAAGGGTGATCAACACCGGCAACTTGCACAGATGATACTCGCGGCAGCCGAACGTGGCGCAGAGTTGACGCATCGGTTGCTCGCATTTGCGCGAAAGCAAACGCTTGCCCCAAAAGCGGTGGATGTCAATAAATTGATGGGGGGAATGGAGGGCTTACTGCGGCGGGCATTGGGGGAGCAAGTTGAAATTGAGATGGTTCAGCATGGAGGGTTGTGGCATGCAATGGTGGATGCACCCCAACTGGAGAATGCTCTATTGAATCTGTGCATCAATGCACGTGATGCGATGCCTGATGGTGGCCGCTTGACTCTTGAGACCGCTAATGTCGAGCTTGATGATGTTTATGCCAGCCAGCATGTGGAGGTGCAGCCTGGCCAATACGTTATGGTGGCCGTATCGGATACAGGTGTGGGGATGGATGCTAAATCGTTAGCGCGTGCGTTCGAGCCGTTTTATACCACTAAAGATGGCGGCAAGGGGAGCGGCCTAGGACTCAGCATGGTGTATGGGTTTATCAAGCAATCGCGTGGACATGTCAAGATTTACAGCGAGTTAGGCCAGGGTACGGCGGTGAAACTTTATCTGCCAAGTGTGGCCAATGTGCCGAATAATCAGGGAATAACAGAAAGCGTGGCCGCTTGTCATACTGGAACGGAAAAAATTCTGCTGGTCGAAAACGATGAGCTTGTTCGTGCCCATGTGGAAGGATTGTTGAAGCAATTAGGTTATGAAATTGTCAGCGCCGCCAACGGACTTGAAGCTATCGAAGTACTGAAACAGAGGGATGATTTTGATTTGTTGTTTACCGATGTTGTCATGCCTGGTGGTATGAATGGCCCTCAATTGGCTGATGAGGTGCATCGGCTCTATCCCAATTTGGCTGTGTTGTTCACTTCCGGGTATGCTGAGAATGCGGTCGTCCACCATAACCGGCTCGATCCGAGTGTACATCTTCTCCAGAAACCCTATAGCAAGCAACGTCTTGCTACCAAAATACGGACTATCCTCGATCTGCATCAGGATAAGCGGCAGCCATGACCGGTGCTTTCGTTGCGGTAAGTCAATTTGCGGTAATCAACGATAAAGTGGATGAGGTAAAAGAAGCTTTTCGTAATCGGCCTGGTTTGGTCGATCAAGCACCGGGTTTCCTGAGAATGGATGTGTTGAGCCCTGAGGATGCCCCGGAAGAGATTTGGCTGATCACGTATTGGATCGATCGTGCCAGCTTTCTTGCGTGGCATCATAGTGATTTGCATCGTGAATCACATCGATTTATGCCAAAGGGATTGAAGCTCGATCGGAAGCGTACTCGTCTTGTCTATTTAGAACACATCACCGAGTAATATGAATGAATTGGGCAGTGCTGATCGCTAAAAGAATTTTGGAGTGTAAACAAGCGATTACCGCAGAAGTGATTGCCACCGACTATTCCAGACGGCCTGAGTTGATGTTTCGTTATGGTGAACGGGGGCGTATGCTTTACAAGCGAGATAATGATTATCATCTTGATTTTCTTGCCGAAGCCATCGGACACGACGAACCCGCACTGTTTGTCGACTATATCGCATGGGTTAAGTCGATGCTGATTTCCCGCGGTGTACGGGTCGAAGATCTGGTTGAAAATTTATTACTGCTGAAGACGGTCATCATGCAGCAATTGATTGATGATGAAGCAACAACTGCGATCGTGCCGATAGAGGCGGCTTTGGCGCATCTTCCCCGATTGCCCGAGTCGCCGCCTGATTTTATTTCCGTTGAAACATCGCTAGGCAGGTTAACACAGGATTATCTCAATTACCTATTGCAGGGTAATCGACGTGAGGCTGTCCAGTTGATCGACCAAGCTTTGGCAGCAGGGGTGCCACTCAAGCAGATTTATCTGGATGTATTTCAGCGTTCACAACGCGAGATCGGCCGCCTTTGGCAAATGAACCGGATCACTGTTGCGCAAGAGCATTTTTGCACGGCCGCGACAATGACGATAATGAATCAGTTTTATCGCTCGATTCTTGAAGTGCCGAAAACAGGATTGCGGGCCGCTGCCCTTTGTGTGGCAGGTGATTTGCATGAGATCGGCGTGCGTATCGTTGCCGATTTTTTTGATCTGGCGGGTTGGGATTGCGATTATTACGGCGCTAATACGCCGAGCAAAGATTTGTTGGCAACATTGGAACAGCATCCACCCGATATCATCGCGCTATCCGCTACGATGACTTACCATGTCACTGCAGTTGGCGATTTGATCGAGAAACTCCGAAAGCAACCGTTGTTGAAGAAAATTCCTGTGATCGTCGGCGGGCGTCCTTTTCTGGTTGCAGATCGTTTATGGCGCAGCGTCGGTGCAGATGGTTGGGCAGCTGATGCTGAAAGTGCAGTCAGTAAAGCCATGGAGCTGGTGAAGCGAAACTGATTTATGTCTGACAGGAAAGGCTTGGCGGCGCTTTGCGATGAAACGGGCAAGATTATAGAAATCATCTGCAATGATCTGGCGATCCCGATTAATAGGCATGAAAATTTGATCAAGATGATCGATCATGCTGATCGGGTCAAATTTGAGCGATTCTTTGCAGCAACCCTATCACACGACGCTGCGTTCGACTGGGAGATCCATGTCCTAGTGAATGATCAGCCTCTTACCCTTCACTTCGGCGCAGCGCATGTCGATCAGCAGATCATAGTCATCGCCGCCGAGAGCCGCAAGTATCTCGTACGCCTGAGCGAACAAATCGCGAATGATACGGGTATTTCCTTGAGTCGTTTGCGGCAAGTATTGCAAGAAACGACACGGCAAATCAATGCTCGCACCGAGCAAGATAGGCATCTTTACGATGAGCTTTCCAGGCTGAACAATCAGCTGGCAACGACACAACGCATGTTGATCAAATCCAACGTGCAGCTTTCCCGAGTGAATCAGGAATTACGCGCTTTATATGATTCATTGCCAGTGGGTGTTTTTAGCCTGGATGAGCATGGCCAACTCGTTCAGGCAAATGCATTGTATTTTACTTTGGCTGGAGTGGATGCTTCGCAGCATTGGCTGGAGCGGGTAAATGTTGAAGATAAAGCTCGCCTCCAGGCTGCCTGGCGTCGTGCCATTACTGAAGCGTTACCTTTCGAAAATCAGTTTCAGCAAAACGAGCCAGGAAAATCACCGCGCTATTTGTCCATCAAAACACTCCCGCTGCAGAACGAGCGAGGGGAATTGAATGGATTTGTCGGAGTAATGGAAGATATCTCGGTACGTTTGCGTGCGGAAGAGCAAATGCGAGAAATAGAGCGACAAAATGCAGTGCGCAAACTAACGGGTGGCTTGGCGCATCATCTCAACAATATCATGTTAGTGATATTGGGTTCGGCCGAGCAGCTCCTCGATGAGCTTTCACCCACAGATACCGCTTATGAAAGTGCCAAAATGAATATGCGTGCAACCGAACGTGCTGCGAGTCTGGTTCGCCGACTGAAGATTTTCTCTGGAATAGCCATCATCGAGGCTAATGCAATCGGCGTCAATGAGACGCTCATATCGCTCAAAGAGCGTATCGATCAGGTGTTGCCAAAAACATGCAAACTCGTACTTGACTTGCAGGCAACCGGAGCGACCATCAAGGCGGATTCCTCGGTTTTTGAAGAATCCATCATCGAATTGATCATCAATGCGAATCAGGCAATGAATGGCCAGGGCGTTATATCGCTATGCGACTACATAGAGGCAGATGCGTGCCACGAAGACCGCCGGTGGGTGATCATTCAGATTGAGGATAGCGGTTGCGGTATGGATGAAATTACGTTGAAACGGGTAAGAGAGCCCTTCTTTTCGACGCGTGAAATTGGGCAGGGTATTGGTCTTGGCTTAAGTCTGGTGGATGGATTTGCCCGAGCCTCGGGAGGTATTCTGGAGATAGAAAGTGAATTAAACCGAGGAACGTGTGTGAAACTGAAATTGCCGCTTGCTGATTCGAGGGAAGGTGTCCCAGGTGAAATAATGACCTGATTTGGCAGTAACAGACTGAAAATTGAGGTTAGCTGCCAGTCATGCTGAGCAAAGCACGTGACCCTCCCATCTAGGTAAGCTTGCCCTCCTTAGCGCGGGCTAAACGGAGAACAGCATGAAATTTCTATGGTTAATCCCGTTTATCCGAGAAGGTTGGATTTGTTAACCTACCGCACAGGATAAATATTCCCAAACGGGGAATATATTTCCAGGTTCCAGGAAGTATGCCGCGTATCACTCAAGTGTTGTCTTCGAGTTTTTAATGATTGCTTGCCCGGTTAAATTGCAAGCTGATCAGAGTAGAAGGAGGAGAGGTTACAGGAGCGGCCTACTCACCTGGATCTGGCCAAGTTTCCCGTTGATAGTGAATAGAGTGGCTAACAGGAGATACGTGATCATGCAGACTTCGCGTCACAAGCGATTAAAATTGGTTAAATCATCCGAAACGACGAGTGAGGACAGCTCGGTCAGTACGAAAAAACATCAATCGCAACTTACCCTTGATGAATATTATGAACACGCTGAGCAATATGCGCAGCAGATACGCAAAACCCACGACGTCAGTGAGATCATCGGTATACTGAATACTGTGTTGTCTGAAACGCAGGACTTGCGTCATAACAGTGAGTTATCCAGTGCGCAGGAACAAATTCGTTATGCCGAACAAAAAATCGAATCGTTACGGCATGAGCTCGAGCTCATTCGGGAATTGGTACATAACGATCAGATGACGGGGCTACTCAATCGACGCGGATTGGAGGAATTATATGCGCGCGAGGCGGCGCGTGCTGATCGGAATCAAAGTCCTTTATGCGCGATATTGATCGATCTGGATGATTTCGAAGAAATCAATGAAGTTTATGGTTATCCGTTTGGTGACAAGGTATTGATCCACTTCTCCAAGCTGATGAAACGGACCCTGCGCCCCAGCGATGTCATCGCCCGCTTCAGTGGCAAAGCTTTCATCATTTTACTGCCCGATACCGGCATAGCAGAGGCAGTGTGCGTATTGCAACGATTGCAGCATACCTTGGTAAACAGACCGATTCTAAGTGCGCGTCACCAGCCGATACCCGTTACGTTTAGTAGCGGTGTGACGCTACGTCAACCCCACGAGCACTTACAGGTGGTGATCAAGCGTGCAGAGGAAGCGTTGGTACGCGCTAAAAGCAGTGGGAAATCTCAAATAGAAATTTACTCTTGATGCTCAGTTAAACCTAGATCCTCAGTTGATTGCTAATTCTGGCGCTAACATTATGAATATTCTAGCTTTGCAACAATTTTCGCCTTCACCTTTCGGGTTGTCAACGCTACGATGCAGACTGCGCGATTTTATGGGCGCATGACTGCGTTGCAACTCCTTGGAATAGCGTGACTATTCCGCGTCGTTGCGCCTTGTCCTGCACCCCTAAAACCGCACACTCCGTCCCGTCCAACCGAGGAATCTAGGTTAAATCTTCCTATCTGACGGCCTGTTAATACCGGAGTAAAAAAGTGTCAAATAGCACGCGAAATATGTGCCAATAAGGTAACTCAAATCCACAGGCTTTAGCCGCTGGGTTTGAGTTACCGACTGGAAGTCCGGTACGCACCGACTAAACGACGCGTCTTATTCCGGCTCCATTCAAAAATTATCGTTTGGATTGGGTGCAATGTGATTCTCCAAGAGTTGCTTGATCATTTCTTCTGTCATCTGATTTACCGTCGCGCAGAAATATCCTCGCGCCAAAAAATGCCTTCCCCTGGTAAAAACGGGTCAGATCCATTTTATAAATAACATCATTATGTTTAATTAATTGCTTTATGCTATTCTTTATACTTATAAGAACTTGTATTAAAGGGTTTTAATTATGAGAACGACCATTGATATCGATGACCAGTTATTACTTTATGCGAAGCAGAAAGCTGCGGAACAGAACTGTTCACTGAAGAATATTGTGGAAGATGCGCTAAGAGAGTTTTTTTCACATCCTCCAGCTAGTGATCGTGAAATAAAACTAGAGACTTTCTCAGGCGACGGATTAAAGCCAGGAATTGATCTGGACAATAGCCGCCGTTTGAATGACGTTATGGATGGTTTGTGATGTTTTTAATGGATGTCAATGTTTTGGTATATGCCTATCGTGAGGATGTTGCACATCATCAAGCTTGTCACCGTTGGTTGGAATCCACTGTTAACAGCCCAAAAGCATTCGGTTATTCCGAAATGGTGATGAATGGTTTTTTACGGGTTGTTACGCATCCAAAAGTATTTGAAACACCGTCGGATTTATCAAGTGCCATGCGTTTTGTGAACCAGGTGAGGCATGCGCAGAATGCTGTATGCATTATGCCAAGTACAAGGCATTGGCAGATTTTTACGGATTGTCTGTTGCAAATCGATGCTCGCGGGAATGATGTGTCCGATGCTTATCTTGCGGCATTGGCATTGGAATGGAATTGTCAATGGGTAACTATGGATAAGGGTTTTAAACGATTTAAAGGGTTAAAGTGCCGAAATCCTATGCAGCTATTGTCCCGTAATGCCTAGAAAATCCCGGTTCTTTATGCCCGGTATTCCGGTGCATGCATTTCAGCGCGGGCATAATAAAGCACCTGTATTCTTTGACGATGAAGATTACCTGACTTATCTGCGTTTTTTGAAAGCAGCAGCGGACGATCTGGATTGCCGGCTACACGCTTATGTGTTGATGACGAATCATGTGCATTTGCTCGTCACACCCAAAACATCGGACGGTATTAGCTTGTTGTTTCAAAGTGTCGGCCGTCAGTATGTGCCCTATATAAATAAAACATATGGCAGACGGGGGAGTTTGTGGGAAGGGCGCTATAAAGCTTGTTTGATCGATGCAGATAACTATTTGCTGGCTTGCATGCGTTACATTGAGCTGAATCCAGTGCGTGCTGGAATGGTGATGCACCCAGCAGAATACCGTTGGTCTAGTTATGCCTGCAACGCCTTGGGTGTTGATAATGCATTGATTACACCGCATGCCCAATACTTGGCGTTGGGTTTAACAAGTATACCTCGGAGGAAAGCTTATAAAGAATGTTTTAATGTCTCTGTAGAGGATAATGAATTGGTACTGTTTCGCCAAGCGCTGCAATCCGGTACGCCGCTGGGTCATGATCGATTCAAGGCAGAAATTGAATCTGTGCTCGGCCGTAAGATTGGTCAGGTTAAAGCAGGTAGACCGCGTAAATTCGACCGGATAGCGGGTTAGATAGCGAAGCGGCTTGGTTAGCTGAATAGGATTCAGTAAATGAGCGAGTTGCGTATAATTGATTGAGTTTTTAATGTTGTTATCCGCAGCGCGTGAACAGCGGGGTTAATCATTGTTGGCATATCATGGCTTATGAATCAGAATCTTTCGATTGGCAGTTGTTGTTAAGCGATTTTCTAAGGATACTCAAATCGGTACCTGTATTAGATTCAGTATTGCCTGCAGATAGCGATATTTTTCTGTTTTTCAGTCCCAGTTACCCAATAAATCTTTTCAAGCAATCGATCTTTTTTGATGATCGGCACACTGATTCCTCATTTTTCCCCGGCTTATTACGCAGCAGTGGAATCAGCCATTAATGCACTGGAAGTGCACGGTTTAGACAAATGTCCAAATTATGGCATTGAAGGTTTTAAACGTTATGTTGCACTAGCTATCGTTGCCAGAAACATCCGCCGAATAGGTGATATTCTGTGGCAGCAGGATGTGGAACGGAAACGCAAGGCTATAAAACGTAAATTAAAATACCAGCAAGCAGCCTAGACTCGCCAACGACGAAAAAAACGCCTGATTGCGAGCAATCAGAGATGGGTGCTGGGTGAAATTCCAGAACGTGTGTCAGAACGATATAATCATTCGCTTTGGCGTAAGCCATGATTTCACTGTCTGATGCATTGTATGTACCAAGTGCAGACCCGTGAGCTGCCTCAAAGCCTGCGCTAGTTTGCATATCGACCCAGCGCCCCAACGTAGAAGCAAATTCATGTCGATGAGCAGTTTCATGAAGAAGCTAAAATGACTTCACGTTCCTCCGCACGCCATGCGGCGTAACGCAGCGCCTGCATAATGTCTTCACGCGCAAGATAGGGATAGTCGGTGAGAATTTCATCGACGCTGCGGCCCGCACCGATTTGTCCGACGATCATACCGACTGTAATACGCATTCCCCGGATACAGGCTTTGCCGCCCATGATGCCGGGTTGCTGGGTGATACGATCGAGTTGCTCCATATTCTTATCCTTGTCAGTCTCAACAGCACCGTCATTTTTAAAACAAAAACATGCAAATACAGGATTAATGTGCTTGTCGGGAGGAGGGAGATCCATCTGAATGGAAAGCTTGCTCTGTTGTCGATAAGCACACTACCATGAAGCCTGCTCAACGTTCATAGGACAATATCGGCGCTAGCCACCTTTCCGCTTCTTCGATGCTCCAGCTTTTTCTTCTAGCATAATCTTCGACTTGATCCTTACCGATTTTACCCACGGCAAAATAGGTCGATTCCGGATGGGAGAAATAGAAGCCAGAAACGGCTGCAGTGGGTACCATGGCAAAGGATTCAGTAATGATAATACCGGCGCGTTTTTCTGCTTCAAGTAAAGCGAATAGGGGCCCTTTTTCGGTATGGTCGGGGCAGGCTGGATAACCCGGCGCCGGGCGGATTCCTTGATATTGTTCATCAATGAGCTGTTCGTTGGTTAGGGTTTCATCTTTGGCATAGCCCCAGAATTCCCGTCGGACGCGTGCGTGCATGTGTTCGGCAAACGCTTCGGCTAAACGATCAGCCAATGCTTTTAAAATGATTGCACTGTAATCATCGTTGGCTGCTTCGAAGGCGGCGACACGCTCATCGATACCGAAGCCTGCACCAACGGCGAATAAACCAATCGTATCTAGCAGGCCGCTTTCTTTGGGCGCGATGAAATCAGCCAGGCATATGTTGGGTCGCCCGGCCGGTTTGACCGTTTGCTGGCGCAAGCAGTGGTAGGTCATCAGTACTTTGCTGCGCGATTTATCAGCGTAAATTTCGATATCGTCATGATTGACCGTATTGGCTGGAAAGATCGCGATGACCGCATTGGCGGTGAGCCATTTCTGCTCGATAATTTTTTTCAACATCGTTTGCGCGTCACGGAACAGGCTGCTCGCAGCCTCGCCAACCACTTCATCCGTGAGAATGGCCGGGTAGCGCCCAGATAGCTCCCATGCCTGGAAAAAAGGCGTCCAATCAATATAGGGTACTATCGCTTCCAAGGGATAGTTGTTCAAGGTGCGAATACCCGTGAAGCTAGATTCAGGCGGTGTGTACTGTTGCCAGTCTATTTTCACTGCATTGGCACGTGCCTCAGCAAGGGTTAGTAATTGCGTAGGCCCTTTCTTGTTTTTTTGCTGGGTACGCACTTTTTCTTGCTCAGCTTTGATTTCCTGTGCATAAGCAACATGCTGGTCTTCCGACATGAGTTGACTGCATACGCCCACGGCACGGCTTGCATCGGGTACCCATACCGTCACACCACTGTAGTGCGGGGCAATTTTTACCGCTGTATGCACTCGAGAGGTGGTGGCACCGCCAATGAGCAACGGGATGGTGAAGCCTTCACGCTCCATTTCCTTGGCGACATGGGCCATTTCCTCCAGCGACGGCGTAATCAGACCGGACAAGCCGATAATGTTTGCTTTTTCGTTGCGGGCCATTTCCAGGATCTTGGCGCTTGGCACCATCACGCCCATATTGATCACTTCATAATTGTTACATTGCAGCACCACGGTGACGATATTTTTGCCGATGTCGTGCACATCACCTTTTACGGTGGCAATGACGATTTTCCCTTTAGGCTTGTTATCGCCAGAGAGCTTCTTTTCCGCTTCGATGTAGGGAAGCAAATAAGCGACAGCCTGTTTCATGACGCGTGCAGATTTGACGACTTGCGGCAAGAACATTTTTCCTGCACCAAACAAATCGCCGACTACATTCATCCCGTCCATGAGCGGGCCTTCGATTACTTCGATGGGTCGCCCGCCTTTGTTTTCGATTTCTTGCCGGATGATTTCGGTGTCTTCTTCGATGTAGCTACTGATCCCTTTGACCAGTGCATGGGTCAGACGTTGACGGACCGGTTCGTTACGCCAAGAGAGATCTTCGATCTGCTCTTTCTTCTGCCCTTTGAAATTTTCGGCAAATTCAACCAAGCGTTCGGTCGCATCGGGGCGGCGGTTGAGCAGCACATCCTCTACCCGCTCGAGTAAATCTCCGGGAATATCGGAATAAACGCCCAGTTGCCCTGCATTGACAATCCCCATAGTCATGCCTGCTTGGATCGCATGGTATAAGAAGGCGGTATGTATGGCTTCCCTGATCGGCTCGTTTCCGCGGAAAGAGAAGGAGACGTTGGATACGCCGCCACTGACTTTGGCGTAGGGTAAGGTTTGCTTGATGACTCGGGTCGCTTCGATGAAATCGAGCGCGTAGTTATTATGTTCTTCGATACCCGTGGCAACCGCAAAGATATTGGGGTCGAAAATGATATCTTCAGGCGGAAAGCCGACCTGGTCGACGAGCAAGCGGTAACTGCGTGTGCAGATTTCCACTTTGCGTGCTTGTGTATCGGCCTGTCCTTGTTCATCGAATGCCATGACGATGATCGCGGCACCATAGCGACGCGCGAGCTTCGCATGATAAATGAATTCCTCTTCTCCTTCTTTCATGCTGATCGAATTAATGATCGCTTTACCCTGGATGCATTGCAGGCCAGCTTCGATGATTGACCATTTACTTGAATCGATCATGATCGGCACGCGGCTGATATCGGGTTCGGCTGCGATCAAATTGAGGAAGGTCACCATGGCTTTTTGCGAATCGAGCATGGCTTCGTCCATATTGATGTCGATAATTTGTGCGCCATTTTCGACTTGACTGCGCGCAATGCTTAATGCTTCCGCATAGTTGTCGTTCAGGATCAAGCGTGCGAACGCTTTCGAACCAGTCACATTGGTACGCTCGCCGACATTGACGAATAACGAGTCATCGCCGATATTGAGCGGCTCTAGACCCGATAGGCGGAGTTTCTTGGGGATGTCGGGTATTTTTCTCGGTGCGATATCCTTGACGGCCTCGGCGATAGCCTTGATATGGTCGGGTGTTGTACCACAGCAGCCCCCGACAATATTCACGAAACCCGATTGGGCAAATTCTTTGATCAGGCTTGCCGTATATTCGGGAGATTCATCGTAACCCGTATCCGATAAGGGGTTCGGTAGACCGGCATTGGGGTGGGTGCTGGTATAGACGTCGGCAACATTGGAGAGTTCTTCGACATAAGGGCGCATCAATTCTGCACCCAACGCACAATTGATCCCGATCGACAAAGGTTGGGCGTGCCTGACCGAATTCCAGAATGCTTCCGGGGTCTGACCGGAAAGATTGCGACCGGAAGCATCGGTGATCGTAACTGAAATCATCACCGGCAGGCGCAACTGATGTCGCTCAAAATATTGATCGATGGCAAACAATGCTGCCTTGGCATTTAAGGTATCGAAAATGGTCTCGACCAGCAGGATATCGACTCCGCCGTCGACTAAACCGTGAATCGATTCGGAATAGTCGGTGACGAGTTGCGCGAAGGTAATCGATCGGAAGCCAGGGTCATTGACATCCGGTGAAATTGAGGCAGTTTTGGTAGTGGGGCCAATAACACCGGCGACAAAGCGAGGTTTGTCGGGTGTCTTGGTTTCCATCGCGAGCGCTTCTTCTCGCGCCAGTTGTGCACCGGCAAAATTCAGCTCATATACCCATTCTTGCATGTGGTAATCAGCCATCGAAGGTGCATTGGAGTTGAAGGTATTGGTCTCGATGATATCAGCCCCAGCTTCGAGATAGCGCGCATGGATCGAGCGGATGATTTCAGGCTGCGTCAAAGTCAACAAATCATTGTTACCTTTGAGATCATGAGGGTAGTCCGCAAAACGGGTACCTCGGTAATCGGTTTCACTCAACTTATGGCTTTGGATCATAGTGCCCATTGCGCCGTCGAGAATCAGAATGCGGCGAGCAAGCAAATTTTCCAAGAGAGTAGTGCGGTGATGGTGAGACATGATGAAATGATGTTAAGTTAACAATGCAAAGGGTAGATTATACCCCATGCCCTCCCTCATGACTTGAGGAAGGGCGATACGGAGGGGGTATGTCTTTGTGTGGCGATCGTATAACGCGCTACCAGCGTGTCTAAACAGGGCCTACTTCAAAAAAAATTAACATAATTGAGATCATTCAGACATGAACACATCGTAAGGTACGCGTGCACGGCGCTGTGCTTATTAGACGAAAAATGTGTTTCCACTATTAAGAGGAATCTCTCATGGATTATGAAAAAACATTAGCGATCGTTGCTGCATGCATGTTGTTGTCCTTGGTGGCGGTCAGATTGTCGCATGCTGGGATGGATGGCCCTGTTACATTACCTAAGAAGGGTGCAGAAGAAGCAGCAAAAGCAAAAAGCATGAATGTGCAGCTCGGCCCTCGGCCATTTTTTTTGATCGACGATATGGACGAAAGCGTACTTAAGGATAAGTTGATGTCCTGTACGGAAGGGCCGTTTAAAAGAACGGATTTCTCGATTGGGCACCGTGGCGCACCCTTGCAATTTCCTGAACATACCCGAGAATCTTATTTGGCCGCGGCACGAATGGGAGCAGGCATGATCGAATGTGATGTCACTTTCACGCAAGATCGTGAGCTGGTTTGCCGTCATTCGCAGTGCGATCTGCATACGACGACCAATATTCTGGCTATCCCAGAGTTGGCGGCAAAATGCAGCATCCCTTTTGTGCCTGCCGAAATTGACCCAGTTACAGGAGAAGTGATTAAGCCAGCCTATGCGCAATGCTGTACCAGTGATATTACGCTCGCTGAATTCAAGCGGCTCAGCGGCAAAATGGATGCAAGCGATCCAGCTGCTACCACGGCAGAAGCATATCTGGGAGGTACAGCGAACTGGCGCACTGATCTCTATGCCGGGAAAGGTACGCTATTGTCGCATAAGGAAAGTATTGCATTGTTTAAGCAATTGGGGGTGAAAATGATACCTGAACTCAAGCAGGCGAGTGTGCCCATGCCTTTTCAGGGGGATTTCACCCAGCATGATTACGCGCAAAAAATGATCGACGAATACAAAGAGGCAGGTGTTCTTCCTCAAAACGTTTATCCGCAGTCTTTCAATCTTGCTGACGTACTCTACTGGATTCAGTATGAGCCGGAATTTGGCGAACAGGCGGTTTATCTCGATGGTCGTTATGAGGAGGCTGAGTTCGATCATACCGATCCCGCTACCTGGAAACCCAGCATGAACGACCTTGCCGCTCGTGGGGTAAAGATTATCGCGCCGCCCATGTGGATGTTGCTTGCAGTGAATGAGAATGGTCAAATCGTGCCGTCACGTTATGCGCAGGCGGCCAAAGCATCAGGTCTCGACATCATCACCTGGACATTTGAACGTTCTGCGCCATTGATCAATGATGGCGACTGGTATCATCAGACGATTGACGATGTTATCAACAATGATGGCGATAAATATGTCGCGTTGGATGTGTTGGCCAAGCAGGTGGGAATAACCGGTATCTTTTCAGATTGGCCGGCCACGACCACTTATTATGCTAATTGCCTGAATTTGAGATAACTCGTTGAGAAAATTAACTTAGATTAGTAATAAATTGGTGTTTCTCTAAAGGTGGTTGGAGTGTATTCCTGCCACCTTCCTTTTTGCCGAGTGAATCAGGGGTAGTGCAACAGGAGGCGGTAGCCGGTCGCTTTTAGTTCGCTGTTATCGAAATGATGTTCGATTTCGATCTCGCTTTTGGCTGCGAAAAATTTCGATTTGTTGTTAGGGCCGAGATAGTCTTTCGCCGTCAGAGTGCGTCTTGCCAGCGGCTGTCCTTGATTGTCCGTCAGAGTGAGTAACAGCGCAGGTAGCTCCTGGGGAAAAGGTGCGTGATTCTGTATGGTTGCCGTGAGGACTACCATTTCTCCCGGTCGGTTTGGATCGATACGCAAATCTGAAGATTCCAGGCTCAACAATTTCTCTTGGCGCGGTAAGCTGATTGTACATTGCAATAGTAAGCAATATTTTTCCAAGAATGGCTTGATAGCGGGTACGGAAACAGACAGTTCTATCCGGTAAAAATAAAGGCTGTACCCTACCAGAATAATCAGCATCATTAGACTCGTAAAAAACCATTTTCGTGTTTTGCGAGAAGGAGGTTGATCGCCGAGCAAGGTGGCTTCATAAGCCAAATCTTTTTCTTGATTCAAGAAATCGAAAGCGGGAGCAACCGATTCATGTCGAGGCGGGGATACCGATTCGCTGATTCGAGTTGATTCTTTATCGGAAAGTAAGTTGATGATCAACGATTCAGGAATCGTTACGAGCGATGCAAACGCGTCAAACACCTGCTGGCATTGGTTGCATTGCACTTGGCCATCGTGAGCACGTAACTCATCGATCGTTAGACAGAAAACAGTGCTACATTCCGAGCATCGCGTGATAAGCGCCATTGCTATCCTGAAAACGTTATTGTTTTACGCCGGTTAACAAAACCCAGCCTTCTTTGTTGTCTGCAATTTCCATTTTAATATTTTGCCGGTAAGCATGGATAACTTCATTGGCCTGCGCTTCTAGGACACCTGAAAGGGCGATCGCGCCTCCTTGCCGTAAAGTATTCATTAGGATTGGCGCGAGCATGATCAAAGGGTTGGCCAGTATGTTGGCAACAACCTTATCAACTGGCTTATTCGCCGCTGGATTGGCCGTAAGGAGCGTGTCCAGATGAGTGGAGAATGCAATTTTTTTCGGATCACATCGATTGAGGATCGCATTGTCACGGCTAGCGATAATGGCGTGATCATCGATATCGACCCCCATCACAAAGCCGGCTCCCAGTTTCAATGCTGCAATTGCGAGGATGCCCGAGCCGCATCCATAATCGAGTACGGTTTCGCCTGGGTGGATGTGCTGATCCAGCCAAGCGAGACATAGTTGTGTAGTCGGATGGCTGCCTGTGCCAAAAGCCCGCCCTGGATCCAGGATCAAATTGATCGCGGTCGGGTCAGGGGGGTGATGCCAAGTAGGTACAATCCACAGTTTTGAGGAGATGCGGATAGGGTCGAACTGAGATTGTGTTAATTTGACCCAGTCTTGTTCAGCAACGGTAGATAAGTGGTATTCAGGTTGGTCAGCAAGTTCGAGCACTTGAGTGATGGCTTGCATGATTGCGGCACTATCTGCATCCTGTCCAAATAGTGCGGTAATTGCTGCCTGCGACCAAAGCTCTCCAGCATATTCACCTGGTTCATCGAATAAAGGTTGCTCGTCCGAGGTGCCTGCAGCTGCATCGTGAATGTCGACGGATAACGCCCCTAATTCGAATAATTTGTCGCTTACGACCTCGACGTCGGCGGCATTGACTTCAAATGTAAGCGCTAACCAGGACATTGTTGGAGGATAAGTTCCTCAGTCGGCTTGATTAACCATTTTCCTTGCTTGTTTTATTATGCAACGCAAGTTTATGCTCGAGGTAATGGATCGAGATACCTCCGCCGAGGAAATTCGTATCGGAGAGCAAGTCGAGGTGCAGCGGGATATTTGTTTTGATGCCATTGATGACGGTTTCCGACAGTGCGATACGCATGCGGGCAATGGCTTGATCCCGATCATCTCCATAGGCAATGATTTTGCCTATCATCGAGTCGTAATAGGGGGGCACCATATAATTATGATAAACATGCGAGTCTACGCGGATACCTGGGCCGCCCGGCGCATGATATTGCGTGATGCGGCCAGCGGAAGGTGTCAGCTTATAAGGATCTTCCGCATTGATACGGCATTCGATGGCATGACCCTTGATTACGATATCTTTTTGCCGCACGGATAGCTTTTCACCCGCGGCAACTTGAATCTGGGCTTGCACCAGATCGATGCCTGTCACGGCTTCGGTCACAGGGTGTTCCACTTGTAGACGGGTATTCATTTCAATGAAATAGAATTCATTGTTTTCGTAAAGAAATTCAAAGGTGCCTACACCACGATAATGGATGCGACGGCAAGCTTCTGTGCACCGTTCTCCGATTTTATCGCGCAGCCGTGGCGGGATATCGGGGGCGGGCGCTTCCTCCAGAATTTTTTGATGGCGGCGTTGCATCGAACAATCCCGCTCGCCTAAGTGAACTGCATTGCCGTGCTCGTCAACCAATACTTGAATTTCAATGTGTCTTGGATTTTCTAAATATTTTTCTGCATAGATGACGGGGTTGCCAAACGCTGTTTGTGCTTCATTCCGAGTGGTGATGATCGCATTCGATAAGGCGCCTTCAGTGTGTACGACCCGCATGCCGCGACCACCGCCTCCCCCAGCCGCTTTGATAATGATGGGGTAGCCTATCGATTTGGCGATCTTTTTGATTTCGTCTATCGAATCTGGCAATGCGCCATCCGATCCAGGAACGCAGGGCACGCCTGCTTGCCGCATTGCATTTTTCGCGCTGACTTTGTCACCCATCAGACGGATCGTATCTGGGCGGGGGCCTATGAATACAAATCCACTTTTTTCTACTCGCTCAGCAAAATCTGCATTTTCCGAGAGAAAACCATAACCAGGATGAATGGCTTCGGCGTCGGTTACTTCGGCTGCGCTGATAATGGCCGGAATATTGAGGTAGCTTTGCGTAGAGAGTGCGGGGCCTATGCATACCGACTCATCAGCAAGTTTGACATATTTGGCTTCTGAATCAGCGACCGAATGCACGGCGACGGTTTTGATGCCCATGGCACGGCAAGCACGTTGGATACGCAATGCGATTTCGCCTCGATTGGCAATAAGTATTTTCTCAAACATATTTAATGTATTTGAGGTGAAGTCAGGGAGATAACATTTAAAAGATGAATAATAAAAAAGTTAGCCAATAATAAATAAGGGTTCACCATATTCAACGGGCTGACCATTTTCAAGCAGAATTGCTTTGATGACGCCATTTTTATCGGCCTCTATTTCATTGAGCAGTTTCATGGCCTCAATAATGCAAAGCGTATCACCAACTTTAACGGTTTGTCCGACTTCCACGAAAGGCTTTGTTCCGGGTGCAGAAGCGCGATAGAAAGTACCGACCATCGGCGATTTGACGATATGCCCTTCTGGTAGATTTGGTTTTGAATCATCTGTTTCAGACGCAGATTCGACTGCATTGATGTTCGAAGGCGCACTGGGTGGATAGTATTGCGGTGTAGCTGAGTGCGTCTGCGGTGGGTGACCGAATTTGTTGATGCGAACTTTATCTTCGCCCTCGGTAATTTCTAACTCAGCTATGTTGTATTCTTCAACTAATTCAATTAGTTTTTTTAGTTTTCTTAGATCCATATACACCCTCCCGGGAACAACCCGTTCACGAGTAATCTAGAATCAAACCTGAGGCGATATCGTCGTTTCGGTTTGCGAGATTGAGTTAAGAACAAGATAGAAAAATGTATGTAGTTTGCTAGCAATTGACGGCGTACTTGAAGTAATGGCGGCGCATATTACTATATATTACCTAATTATTGTATTGTTTATTTTAGTTGCTTCTTCGTTTCTAGCCATTAGGCTAGATTGACAAAATTAAATCAACGATTGATTGCGTTATGATGATATGGTGGCATTGTAGGTATCAGTGTTTTTTTTATATTATTGTTTGGTCAATGCATATTGCAGTGCCAGTTCGTAGCCTTTAGCTCCCAATCCGCTAATTACGCCAATCGCAAGATCAGAAAAAAAAGATTTTTGACGATAGGGTTCTCGTGCATAAATATTTGACAGATGTATTTCAATAAAAGGCAGTCCTGTTGCGGCTATTGCATCACGCAAAGTAATGCTGGTATGCGTTAATCCTGCTGGATTGATAATGATGAAATCAGTCCCATCCTGCATCGCAAGTTGTATGCGATCTATTAATATACCCTCGCTGTTACTTTGTAAAACATCAAGCTTGGCTTTGGCTGCATCTGCCATCTCATGCAGTTTTTTGTTAATATCATTTAAAGTTGTTTTGCCATAAATTTCTGGCTCTCTTTTTCCCAAAAGATTTAAATTTGGCCCATGGATAACCAGGATATGCTTGGACGATATATTGCTAGATTTCATTATCGAATTATGGCTTTTTCTGTAAAGAATGTACAGATTTATGATAACAATCGGAGAATTTAAACGAATTTGCAGTGAAATGCTTGGATGATTATTCTGGGGTGTTGTTATTGCTTGTCTAGCAGCAAATAGGATTTGTAGCAAAATTATCTTGTAATTGCTCACAATTACTTAAACCACTATAATCCCGCGTTTGTTGGTCAGATTATAGAGGCTGTTGTAGCTCAGTTGGTAGAGCAACTGATTCGTAATCAGTAGGTCGGAGGTTCGACTCCTCTCAACAGCACCAATAATCAATAACTTAGCGCATCTGCTGATAGCTCTTTACTTCGATTGTGTCAAATTTGTGCCAGAAAACATGGCATCCACGACACGTGCATGTGCGGCAAACTGGGCTGGTGCGAGATGTGCATATCGCCTCACCATCTCCGAAGACTCCCATGCGCCCATCTCTTGAATGACATTCAACGGTACACCATTCTGTGTTAACCAGCTTGCCCAGGTATGACGCAAATCATGCCAGCGAAAATCCTCGATACCGGCCCGCTTTAATGCTTTTCGCCAAGCTCTGGTATTTACTTGCTTTATAGGCATACCTTTATAAGTAAATACCGTTTTAGGATGTTTTCCAACTTGTCTCTCTAATACAGTCATAGCTGTAGAATTGAGTGAAACATGAATTGGTTTCCCAGCTTTTGCCTGATCGCCGTGTATCCATGCAACATTGCGCCGCATATCAACTTGGGACCACTCAAGTTTTGTAACATTTGCTCGCCGCAAACCTGTAGCCAGTGAAAATTGCACAATATCTGCCAAATGCACCGGCAACTCCTGTATGAGCTTATTGGCTTCATCAGCATTCAAATAACGTATCCGTCGCTTGGGCTCCCGGTACAACTTAATAGTTGGCGCTTTATCAATCCACTCCCATTCAAGAGTAGCCCGCCGTAAAATGGAGCGAATCAATGCCAATAACCGATTTGCTGTAGCTGGTGTGGTTGTTTTTAACTTTAACTCACCTATCCTTGCAATTTCCTCACGAGTGATCTCATGAAGATACTTGCCCCGGAGGTATTGTTGGAGCCAACTGATTTTGGAAACATCATCATGATGTGTTTTTTTGTGTTGCGTTTCCATCAACCACTTGTAAGCAGCTTCATCCCAGGTATATTTTGGTTTTTCACCAACTTTTACAACTCTCCACGCTTCGGCTTTCAGCTTGTCGTGGAATTCCTGCGCCTGGGTTTTGTCTTCTGTTGCAGCAGAGCATCTAATGCGCTCGCCGCTTGGTGTGGTGAATCGAACCCACCACGTTTTACCGCGTTTAAAGAGTGGCATAATTTTTTCTCCTCATGTCCCACTTGCAACGCTTGCCGAGTAGAAGCATATAACGAGCGGATATGATCGGCAAGGTCATCTTCGATAAAAGCCCAGCGTTTTCCTAATTTGGCACCGGGAATGATTCCCGCTTTGGCGCGTCGGCGCACTTCCTCGGGGTGCAGTTTCAGAAACTGGGCCGCTTCAGTCAGGGTCAAGGTTTTCATAAGCCATTCAACCTTTGGTAAAAATTGCTATAACAGCATAAGCGAAACAATCACCACTGAAATCAGCACCAGAACGGCGGCCAGTAAATTCATAATGGCCGCCTGCCTGGAAATTCGGGTCAGATCACGGATCTCATGATTGATTGCGATTCTGATTTTCTCGCTGATTAATTGCATGCTCTGATCTATTGGCTGATCGTTGCTTTTGCTGAAATTGCTCTGTTGTGCGCTGATCAGCGCATTGGCTTTTTTGCTGGCGACCGTCTGCCATTGATTCAAGTTTTCCTGCAGAATGGCTTCGTATTTGTGCAGCAATTCAGCGTGCGCTTTTTCATTCTGTTCCAGCAGTACTTCATTGAGCGTATGCATCATCAAAATCGGATCATCTTTGGTCAAAACGATGCTGTGTTCTGACGCGATCCGTTTGATCAATGCATCCAGTTTGTCGTTGTTCATGACAAAACCGCGGACACGTTTTCAAGAGTGGTAAACAGCTGTCTGCGTATAATGGTCAATCGCTGGCGAACCATCACCGGCAAAGTGCTGCTTTTCAGCGCTTCATCAAACGTGAATTTCGACTGCAGGATTTCGCTTAAATCCTTACCGAAGGTTTCCGGCTTGTAGTGCGGAATTCTAATGATGGCCGATACACGGGCTTTGTTGTCGACATAGGCCTTCATTTCCTCGAACTGTTTGCCGTTCATGATGATTTCGCCCCAGTAAGGATTGAGCCAGACAACGAATAACGCTTCCTTCGGAAATTGTTTGACGAGATGCGCAAAACCATTGAGTGTATCGAGCAATGCCTGGCTGCCGGTAATCACGGTATGAACAATCAGTTCATGTCCCATATCCAGCAGCAAAGCCGGAATCTGGTTGCTGATCAGGTAATGCGACATCGGCACGAAGGTGCTCGCGCCGTTATCGATAATGGCATCGGTTTCCGTGTTGGCGATGAGTTCGATCAAATCATCGAACTTTCTTGGATCGATCTCATCGTTGTTCATCACATTAACCTGTTTTACATTCAGTTTTTTGAATCCATAGAATGTAGCGTTAACCGGATCGGTATCGATGCATAACGGATTTTTCCCTTTGGCGATCTTGTGCTGCGCCAGTGTCGATGAGATGAACGATTTACCGACACCTCCCTTGCCTTGCAGAATCATATGTATCTTGGCCATCAGATAAGCTCCTCTTTTTCAGTTGTAGAATTAAAACGAAATCCTTCCTGATCGGTGATCGCTGGTTTGGTGGATGCGGTGCGTAATTTCTGTTTTCTGTCATCCCCGATATGGCGGTTGACCAAGGTTCTGAACCATTGATAAGAACATTTGATTCTTCCCTCGTCATGCAGCGTGTTCCAGATCTGTCGTACCGTCCACCCATCTTGTAACGCCTGCTCGATATCCGGCTTCAGTGCGATAAACGCCGGTAAAAATTGTTTGCCGGTGTTTTTGTTCTTATTTGTAAATAGCGCGATACGTTCCGATAAGGTTTTGGTCATCACCATGTTTCCCGCATCTAATTATTCTTTGGTGGAATATTTTGTTTTTAAAAACGTGTTCACCACACCTCTGTGTTTCATTTGCCGGCAATCGAATTGCTTTCAGCTTCAATTCGTTTCACTTTGTTTCTTTTGCTTTTTATTTGCTTTCTTTTTGTTACAAACACGCTTTATTTTGCTTGAAAGAAACTTTTTGCAAGCATTTTTAAATCATATGAACTTATAATATAACGAAAATAAACTACTTGCAAACTTATAATATAATGGTAGTATATTTTAAAAAATCTACACAACAGGGCAAGATATGTGGAGATGGCCATCTCCACGCAAACTTTATTCGCACATTACTGTGCTCAACGTTGATCTTGCTCTACGAGGTAAGCGAAATGACGGTTCCAGAGCACCAAAGTGGTGATGATAAACAGCATGCTGTGAATAGAAACAAAGGAGTGCGGCGCGCCAAACGAGATAAGCGGCTCAGAATTCCTGTATTGCCGGAGGAGGAGAGGGTGATCAAAGCAAAAGCCTATGAGGCGGGATTGACGGTTGCAGAATATCTGCGCAATCTGGGTCTGGGTTACAGCGTGCCCAGTATGATCGATAACCGGCAGGTGGATGCACTGCTCAAAATCAATGCCGATCTGGGTCGGCTTGGTGGCTTGATCAAGCTATGGCTGACCAATGACGAGCGCACGAAATATATCGGCAAGTCGCAGCTCTATATGACCCTGGACACCATCCAAGAAACACAAAGTGTGATGCTCAAAGAAATCATGAAGCTCAGGAAATAATATTCGGAATAACCAGATTATTTAAGCTGCTTAAATGCCATGATCGCTAAAATCGTTCCCATCAAATCGCTACGCAAAAGCAATTACTCTGCGTTGGTAAAGTATCTGACCGATCCGCAAGGCAAAAGTGAACGTCTTGGGCGGATTTCAATTACAAATTGCTATACCGATGAACTGACACCAGCAATGCTTGAAATCCAGAATACGCAGGAGATGAACAGGCGTGCCCGATCCGATAAAACCTGTCACTTGGTCTTGAGCTTCCCGGAGGGTGAACGGTTATCCAATGACCAGCTGAGTGAAATAGAAGAAAGGTTTTGTGAAGCACTGGGATTTCGTGAACATCAGCGTATCAGTGTCGTGCATGACGATACGGATCATCAGCATATCCATATTGCGATCAACAAGATTCATCCACGCAAACTGACGATCCACAACCCCTACTACGATTACAAAAAGGTTGCCACCCTATGCGAACAGATCGAGCGGGAGTACGGACTGACCCAAGTCAATCATGAAGCCCAGCTAGACAAATCTTCGCGCATCATGCAGGACATCGAAGCCAAAGCGGGTATCGAGAGCCTGCTTGGCTGGATTCGGCGCGAATGCCTCGATGACATCAAGCGGGCTGACACCTGGCAGGGTTTGCACCAACTGCTGCAAAACCATGGCCTGGTAATCAAGGAACGCGGCAATGGTCTGGTGTTTGTTTCCAGCCATGGCGTGGCTGTTAAAGCCAGTTACGTTGACCGGTCTCTATCGAAACCGAATCTGATCAAGCGATTGGGTGCCTTTGAAGCGTCAGCGCATACGGCACAAACGACGTCTGTCCAATCCAAACAGTATCAACCCAAGCCGCTGCAGAACACCATCGATACCGCCAGGCTGTTTGAGCGCTAC